>JAIDRT010000001.1:0-13698 GCA_029061605.1 Clostridia bacterium
CGTTTGGATTTCTATAAAAAAATAATTTTACACAATCAAAAACATAAGCATCAAATAAAGAAAAAATATTTATAAATGTCTGACGAAATATATTAGAATTTGAAGATACATCAATTAATGCTATTGTTGTTTTGAATAAATTTAGTTTTTCATCTTCAATAGTGAGTTTGTTATTTTTACGTAATTTATAAATAGTTTGGGAAACCGATAAAATTTCTCCTAATTTATCATTAGAAAAATTATAGTATTTCTCTCCACTTATTTCATTTGCTTCGTTTATCATGTTTTGTAGATCGTGTAGTGATAAAGGCTCTCCATTTTCTATGTATTCTATACATAATTCTATTAACTCACCAATAGAATCTCTTATGTCCACACCTTTAATCCAGTCTGGAAGTTCGTCTGTATTAACATAAAGAGATCTATTTGACTCTAATTTTGAATCACAGGCTTGTGATAATTCATTCATTATTTTTGAGTTATTATTATATAATTTGTCAATGTTGTTTGGTATTGTTTTATTTAATATATGAGATACAGATTGGAACTCATATTCAAAACGTCTTTGCAAATAATATATAATAGATATTTGAGAATCAATTTCTGATTGGAAGTCATCAAAGATATTCATTTTTCACCTCAATAATATGATAGCATTTATAACAACATTTAGCAATAGATTATCTTAATTATAAAAAAATATAAAACACCCCATAAGCAATCAAACTTATGGGGTATTTTAGTATTAAACATTAACGACGAGATCAACATCTTGCATATTTATAATAAAATCTTTGTCGGCGGTCATAGGAAGTTGGACTTTATCATTATAGATAGGCAAATTGAGTTCAGTATCATTTTTGTGATGAGTATAGTTGCACTTAATTTCAACTTTATCGTCATACAATACTATTTGTTTGACAAGCAAGTCAATTATGCGTTCGGCTTTATTGTTGAGGGCTTTTTTTACAAAGCCTATAATGTCATTGCGGTCTATCGTCATTCTTTCTTTGGTTTGCTCAAGCAATATCTTTTCAGACATTTCTTCTTCTTTCTTTTCCAACTCTTGCAAACGGTCTTTGGTTGACGGAGTAAATATTCCCATTTCTATTGCGGACAATATATTATTTTTTGCCTTTACAATTTTAGATTGCTCTTGTTTAAGCAAGTTTAATATAGATTGGTCTTGTAGGCGTTTCTCATTTGTTTCAATTATTTTGTCGGCTATTTTAGCGACAAATTTCTCATCTTGAAAGACTTGCATAATTGCTTGGAAAACAATATCTTCGAGAGGCTCTTTGCGTGTAGATTTTTTCTTGCAATTCTTTTTACCGCTGTATCTACCGGAGCAAGCGTAATATCTTTTAACGTTACCCGACTTGGAAGTGCCGGTAATGCCGTTTATAGTACGACCGCAATATCCGCATACTATTTTCTTATGTAACAAATATACTACGTAGGGGCTACGACTGCCATACTGATTATTTTTGTTTTTGGCTTGCACTAAATTGAAAAGTTCGTCGGGAACGATTTTGGGATACATATTGGTAAACACTTCGTCGCCGTGCCTATAAATGCCGGCGTACTTTTCATTTTGCAATATGCGGTGCAGAGTATTTTTAGCAAACGGCTTGCCCCTATTCAAAATACCTTTTTCAGTAAGGTCTTTAATAATATCTTTTACGTAAACGTTTTTAGCGTATTGGTCATAGATATATCTAACGATTTCGGCTTTATCTTCGTCAATCCCAATTTTCTTTCCATCTTTTTTGAAACCGTATGGAAGGAAGCCACCTGTAAAGTTACCTTTAAGACGAGTTTCATTCATACCGCGACGTACCTTTTGAGAGAGTTCAGCGGAGTAGTATTCAGCCATACCTTCAAGAAGGCTCTCCAAAATTATACCTTCGGGAGTATCTGGAATGTTTTCCATAGCGGAAATAAGTTTGATTCCATTTACTTTCAATGTATGCTTGTTCATAGCAAGTTCGTATTTATTTCTGCCAAATCTATCTATTTTGTATACAAGCACATAGTCCCACGCTCTTTTACTACTATCTCTAAGCATACGCTGGAAGTCAGTACGTTTATCGTTAGTACCGGTCATTGCTCTGTCAATATAAGTATCGACTATGACGATATTGTTTTGTTCAGCGTATTCATTACACTTTCTTAATTGACCTTCAATAGATTGTTCGGTCTGTCTATCGCTCGAATAACGAGCGTAAATTACTGCTGTTTTCATATTCTTCTCCTTAAATAGTTAATAACGATTTGAGCATATAATGCTGTTTGCGAATTTGGAATGAACAAATTCGCGAAATGCGGGTAGCAATTCCGTATAAAAATTAAACGGACTTGATTTAGATGGACACGAGATGACAAATGACGGATATTTGTGGATACGGTTTCAACTTGTCTAAACACCATAGTTTCTCCTTTTTTTATATTTTTTCGACAATGGGAAAACATCAGAGAAAGTAGTGGCTGTCAAAGACAAGGAAAAAATATTGTATTGAAATTTATTCGTTGATAATCTAAAACGATATTTTTACCCTTTGACAGACAAAACTTGCTCTGATAGCATAGAAAAACGAAAAAGAAAAAGGGACAAGGAATAACAATAAAAAAACTACAAATTGCAAGTCAGTTTAAGTTTTGTATGTATTAAGTACAAAGAAAACGCGGAGTAGTTCATTCACATTTGAATAGTTGGCGGATATAGTGTAGGTAGTAAAATAAAGGAGAGAAAGAGATGCAAGAAGTAAAAATAAAAAACAATACTTTGGGATTAGCAGTATTTATCGAAGAGTATCCGAATCTATCTTTAATACCGAGTGCAGAATTGAACTTGCTTATTACTGACTTGGAGAAGGATGTGGTAGAGTATATGGAAAAGCGAATTAAACGAAAAAAATATACGAAACGACAATAGAAATAGGCAAGAAAAAAGATTTAGAATATTTGAAAAACTTATTGACAAATGCGAACAAATGTTCTATAATCTTCGTACACGTGAGCAAATAAAGATTTGTTTTATTGAGTAGAGTACATAGGCTGATTTACTGCGGTATAGGAGTTCCCGACCTTGCCAATGCGGTGAATTAAATATAAACCGAATGTGCATAAGGGAAGAAGGAGCATAGTTTGGAAATGTTAAGTACAAAATGTGTATGTGCTAAACGTATCAAATGTCCTGAGTGCTTGAACTATATGAATATGGACGAGCAAGCGAACGGCAGTGCAATAGGTAGATGTTCAAATTGTCAATCGCTCATTATATTCAAGCAACATTCGGAGAAAGAGCGACGAATACGAATAGTAAGAAAATAAGAGTAACAAGCAATTAAATATGACGTTTATGTTGCACAATTAAGGTCGGGCTGAAACAGTGTCTTAATAAAACCTTGTTCAATACGGCATAGATAAGGTTCGTGTCAAAGGTATGAGAAATTTATAGCCTCTACGGACAGGTAAACCACATAGGGTTTCTGTCGGTAGTGGCTATTTTTATTGACGGAAATCCAAAGCAAAGCAGTAAAAAGGAGATTTATTATGATAACGTTAAATGAAATAAGAGCAGATTTGAGAGATATAAAGTATTACTATGCAAGGAGAAAAATGTTTGACCAAACGTCAAACGTAGTTGGTAGGAACATAATAATGGAGAAGGTGGAATTATACAATGCTTGCGTATGTTCAGCGCCACCGAGATTATATGACATATATGTATCATTGTATTTAAATAATCATACGCAAGAGTCTTTATCAGAGAATATAGGATACACGGTAGAATATATATCCAAGTTGAACGGACAGTTAATAAGGTTTTTGCAAAAGAATTTGAATAAGTAAGAGCAAATGGGATCGACAATAGTCGGTCCTATTTTTAATTAACTTTTAGTAAGTAAGAGTTGTTTATTTGCAAGTCAGTTCAAATTTATTGCGAAATGAGTACGGCAAAACCGCAGGATAGTTCATTCACTTTTGCAAAATTCAAACCTATAATCAAGTCGTAATCGAGAGCAAGAGAAAGCAAAGCGAGATAAATGCGTGAGAAAATCGTAAAGGTGGCCGCCTACGCAAAATCGCAGGGAACAGAGTGTCCAAATAAGAATTGTCAGTGATTACAAAATACAACTTAATATCAAACCTAAACGCTGGGTCAACGGCAGTACGGACAAACAAGACAAAATAAAAATCAAAAGGAGAGACGTAATGGCAGATTACAACAAAGAAAGAAGATGGTTTATGCCAAACAAGCGCGCGGCGAATTATGCCGAAGAGAGAAAAGCAAAGGTGCATACGCACGGAAGCAAGGAAGGAAAAGAACTTACCGAATACGAGAAGGGGTTGAGGTCGGGATACTTGCAGTGTCAAAGCGACCACGCGGGACTTTTCCGTTTTAAGCAAGCAATGGACGCTTTTGGGGATAAAGATTACGCAAGGCAATTCTCAAGAGAGAAAGGCACAAAACTTAAAAAGAAAGATAAGAAAGACAACAAGGGGGCATAAGAAAAATGGCAGAGAAAGAAAAAGCAATCAAGGTAGAAAGAGAGACCTTCGAGTACAAGGGCAAATCGTGTTATGAGTATTACATAAGCGGCGTAGTCAGAGGCAGAGAAGTGAAGATAAAACTCGCTCCGCCCAACGCAAACGACAGAGGCGGATATACGGTCTTGAATATCGTATTCGGCAACGAGTCGCAAGCAGATTTCGTAGTCGAGCCGTACGAGTTTGAGGACGCAAGCGGAAAGAAGATCTCTGGCAACAGATTTCTTGTTCGCACAGTGGATGAAGAAAGCGGAGAGACCTATGAGAGCGCAATCAAGCCGGCGCGCAATTCGGACAAGACCTTGCTTGCAATGCTTATGCGTTAAATAAACAAGTAAAGACGGAACTGCGGCAGGTGTTATACGCTTGCCGTAGTTTTTTTAATCATCAAATTATAGGAGAATAAAAATGAAAAAGACAACAATATTCAGCATAGTTTCAGCATTTATCGTGGTTGTACTCGTACTAGTCATATCAGCAGGCTCATTGGGATTTACTAATTGGGATGTGAAGACGTGGTTTAAGTACAACTCGCAAAACGTAGCAAAGCCGGATAACTCGACGAGTATACCAGAGAAGGATAATTATAATGGCGGAATGCTTGTTTCAGAAGTTGTAGAAAGCGGAATGAAAGTCGTAAGTACAGTATTACCCCGCGTAGCGTATGAAGCGAACGGAATAAGTACGCAAGCCGACAGCGCTTGTTTGCTTACGGTAAACGTAAATCCTGACACTGCAACTAACAAGCAAATGGAGTGGTCAATAAATTGGGTAGATGGTAGTAGCGGTTTTGCAAGTGGTAAATCAGTAACGGATTACGTAACGGTAACGCCGACGTCAAATGGAGCGTTGACTGCAAACGTAGAATGTAAGCAAGCGTTCGGCTCGCAAATAAAAATAAGCGTTGTTAGTAAAGACAATTCAAACGCTACGGCTCAATGTATATTGGACTATTCTCAAAAGGTGCAAAATATAAGTTTGAAATATGGAGATATGGTAGTCAACTTGGGCGGTACTACGGAAGTTAAGTTCAATATAAATCCTAACGGCACAGGTCCGGGCGGAGTGACGAATTTGCAATACGACAAGGGCTCGGTGTATACATTGGCGGACAATTTTACGGCAACAATAAGTTTGAGTAACGATATTTCGGATACAGGTCAGTACATTTATATGAAGTTGAAAGGCAGTACGATTACAACGGGAACGTACAATCGCAATCCTGATAAAAAGTTGTATTTTGATTATCCGCACGCCATATCTCAATTTTACATTACAGGTAGAAATTCGGATATACAATTTAAGAATCTTTCTACTTCAGAGATAGCGGGGTACTTCTCAGACATAACGGAAGCAAGAATGTTTAATGTGGACGTAACTATATCGGGACAATATACCAACTATACTATTTCGTCGAAGTTTGTATGTACAGGTTACATAAATCAAGCACGCGTTTCTTCCATTGAGATGGATCAGCCGTCGGTAATACTATGAGGCGGTGAAGTATGGGATACAAGCAAAGTATAAAGAGTATATCGGTAATAATCTTGGCGTTATGTTTGCTTGTCGCAATAATATTGGGTGGGTGGCAAATGCCACCCGCTTATGCCACAGTATCC
The DNA here is from genome assembly GCA_029061605.1 of Clostridia bacterium. GTDB lineage: Bacteria > Bacillota > Clostridia > Christensenellales > UBA3700 > RACS-045. The sequence continues at coordinate 6,174 of JAIDRT010000001.1, forward strand.
GGGTATAGTGAAGTTCTTGACGATTTGCAAAGAGATATAGAGTTCAGTGTTGATGATTACCCAAGCAATGCAGGAGATTATTCAATACAAATAATACAAATTGCGGAAAGTACTAACAAAGAATTATTAGTTTACACATATCAACCAAGCCAACTTACAAAGTATCTTGTAGCAACTCAAATAAATATGTCATTTTCGGAAAGCGCGGACGGAACGAAACTGTACGGACTTTCGCTATTGAGTTGTAACGGAGTTTTTTGCAAATACAAAGTTAGCGGAGTTACTGTAGATGATAAGATTACTCGATATTACAACATAACAAGCATTTACCGTCAATGGGATTCAAGTATAGACAAAGGGTCGGGTAACGACAATACGAAAAACGAAGTGGCGTTTGCCATAGGTAAACTGTATATAGCGACTACTACAAATGATGAAGTAACTTACAGTTGCAAAGGAACGGAAACAATACAAATTATAAATCCTTACGCGGATTATTTGGAATACAGCAACGGTTTTAAGTTATCTCCTAATTGGTGTCATTCGCATTACGTAGCATTTTCTACGGATAAGAAGATAGATTCGCTTATGGAAGCCGACGTGTCGTATGTTCGTCGTTCTGCTTCTCGAGCAACCGGAATAGGACTTAAAGGCGAAACTAACTATAAAGACACAAGTCAGGAACTTGCGAAATTAGATGGAAAACAAAAGGGTGGAAACGCAGCGGACGGTTGGTTTTCCAAGAAGTATGAATGGGAGAGAATACAAAGCGTTTCCGAGTTTATATCCAAAGAAGATTTGAAAGATGAAACGAAAGCCAACCTAGAAGGCAAGCAATGGGTACTTCGGTTTGTGGAAACGGAAATTACTATGGTTGTTGGAGATTATTCCACAGTTACGTTTTGGACGGATATATCTCAAGTAACGGTTTTACGTTTGAAGTTTATAACGGATGGCAAGGTATATAACTTGGGCGCAGTATCGGATAAGGTAACAGGCGACAATAAGCCGGGCAACAACAATACTAATGAATTTGCAAGTATGTTGGAGTGGTTGAGCCGACTTACTAATATACCTGAGTGGGCTTTGATATTGATAGCAGTAGTAATCATCTTGGTAATACTAATGCCCATACTTTCAATCTTTTGTCCGGTGCTAGGTCAAGTCTTGGTGTGGGTATTTAAGATTATAGGCAAAGGCTTTGCATATTTGGTAAAAGGCGTATGGCTGTTGATACGTTTACCATTCAAGGCGATTGGTATGCTATTCCAAAAGATAAAGGATAGCAAAGGCGGTGGCTGATGATAAAAATAATCTTCGCGCCGCCGAGAACCGGGAAGACTTGCTATATGACGCATATAGCAAACGGATACGCGTTTGATAAAGAACGCAACCGCGCTATGGCGAGGGAGATAACAAGCAAGATAAATAGCGGATTTGGTGGAATAAAGACAATGCCAAAGCATTGCGTATCTTCCAACTACGATATGACGTTCAGTCGGTATAGGTACAGTCCGAGATACAGCCGAAGAATAAATCCGTATAGACTAGGCTTTGCCAATCCTTTTGTAGAAACACATTTTAATTTGCCATACGAGGTCATCTGCATAACTGAAGCGCAGAAATACCTCAACAGCAGATTGAGTATGTATTTTCCCGATTGGCAAAGCAGATGGTACGAACAGCACGGCCACAACGATTTGGATATTTATCTAGATACGCAAAGACCTATGCTGATAGACGTCAACATAAGGGAACTGTCGCAGTTTGTGGAGATAGTGAAATTGGATAAGGAATACGACGGATATGGCAGACCTAACAGATTGACTTGGCATACGCGCAGAATAGAGAACAGTTCTCTTTTCGACAAGTATATGTCGAGCGGTAAGCAAGATAGGTCTTGCTATACGGCAGAGAGAGTAACTGCGGATTACAACGTATTCGCTTGCTACGATAGCCAATGTTGCAAGCCCAAGTTTTACGAGGGACATTTCGACGAGGATTTCGATTACTCACTGTCCGAGCCAACCGAGCAGACGTTAGAGGGATATATCCGTTATCTGCAAGACAACGACGACGAGTTGCCGGAGAACTACTACCAGAAGAGGGGGAAAATAGCGTGTTGAATTACAATAAGAACAAACTAATAAACGAATGTCTTACAAAGTATTACGAAACCTTTTCGCATACGCTAGACACTGCGGATTACGTTCCAGACAAGTTCAACAACAAGATATTGAACTATATCTATAAGAATATGCGTAAGACGTTTAAGCGTATAGACAGAGAAGATAAGAAATTCCAAAGACAATTCGTTAAAGAGCACCGTAGTAAACAAAAACTAAAAAAATCCAAGAAAGGGGGTGAAAGTTAGCAAATGGCATACGGCGAAACAAAAGTGTATTATGACGGAAGTCATTACATAGCAATCCCGCATACTGAGCGCAAGAATAAGCGTCGACGCAAGAGGGAAGATGAAGAGATAGCCGTAGTTGAGAAGAAAGAAGAAGGAGACTCCGAAACCCAAAAGGCAACGGAGCCTTTGACTCAACAACAGACTGCGGATAACGAAAGCCAAATGGGACAATGTAAGTTTGAGCCTAGCGAACAGTCCACTGTAAGAACGACAACAAAGAAACAGTTATTTGAGGAGTTGTATTCCAAGTATATAAATCTTCGTAAGAGCGAAAGGCAAGATATGATCCTCAAAGAAATGCAACCGTATTTCGATACCCAAGAGCAAGCGAAAGAGTACGTGCGTTGGAATATGGAGAGAAAGTATAGGAACTTGGTGTGTCGCAGAGTGCGAATGACGAGAAAAGCAAGACTAGCCAATTTCAATTATTTCTGCACGTTTACTTACGACGATAAGAAGCATACTGAGGAGAGTTTTCAAAAACAATTGAAAATATGCTTTCGCAACTTATGTAACCGCAAAGGATGGAAGTATATGGGAGTATGGGAAAAATCTCCCGAAAAGCAAAGACTACATTTTCACGGACTATTTAAGGTGCCGAAAAACGGAATGATTGGGGAACTGTATGAAAAGACAGATTACAGCACGGTCTTGCACACAATGCAGACAGTTAATATGAATACATACTTTGAAGAACGTTTTGGACGTAATGATTTCAAGGTATTAAACAACAGATTGCTTGGCGAATCTCTGTCTTACCTTATGAAGTACATAGAAAAGAGTGGAGAAAAGATAGTGTACAGCAAAGGGCTGTACCAATACTTTATCTCCGACATAATGGATGACGACGTAGTATCCACCATAGGGCAAGAAGATAAGAAACTATTGCTATACGACGACTTCGAATGTTGGGACGAAGGCTGTCTTATGGGAAAAGTAAGCGAAGAGATAATATCTCAAATGCGAAAGACTAACTAACAAAAATGCGACGGCGTAAAGAAAGCAAGGGGAATGCGGAAAGCCTGCGCGCAGACCCGCTTTCAGCCGTCGCAGAGTTAGCGTCTTTTCGTGTCGGGTTGGGTCGGTTGCGTGTGCTTGTCTGGCGGAGCGAAGCGACGCCACTCGTAAAAGACAAGCACACGCAATTATCTCAATCAGTCAATTTGTGGGTAAATATAGAATGAGCGAAAAGTGAAATCTTAAGGCTCTTTAGCAGTTAATATAGAATAAAGAAATTACAAAGTGAGGAAAATACAATGAAATATATTCAATGGCTGGGGCAATGGCTTGAGTATTACATAAAACCATCTACTAAAGAAAGAACTTACAACAAGTATGCAAGGATAGCGCATAATCATATATCGCCTATGTTGGGAGATAGGGATATGGCAGAACTGACAGCGCTTGAGTTACAGAAATTCAGCGTAGATTTAATCAATAAGGGAATGGCGCCAAATACTGTCAACGGAATAATATCCATAATTAAATGTTCGTTGAGAAGAGCGGAATCTTTGGGAATAGTAGATAAGCAGTATGCGGACTCAATAGCAAGACCCAAAACAAAGGAGAAAGATGTTGAAAGCCTAAGTCGTGATGAACAACGCAAGATTGAGCAGTATATATCTGAAAACAAGGAAGATAACCGTTTCGGGATAATACTCAGTATGTACACGGGATTGCGAGTAGGCGAGTTGCTTGCTTTGAAATGGAGCGACGTTGACTTTGGCAAGGGTATACTGACTGTAAATAAATCTTGCCACGACTCTTGGAAAGACGGCGAGTACGTAAAGGTAATAGACTCTCCCAAGACGGATAGCTCGATAAGGAAGATACCCATACCAAAGCAGTTGATATCCAAGTTAAAGGAACTAAAGAGAAACGCAAAGGGAGAATACGTCATTATAGGCAAGACGCAATACGGAGCGCAAGTGCGGTCATACCAACGCTCGTTTGAGAATTTATTGAATTTACTCGATATTCCGCACAAAGGCATACACTGCCTAAGGCACACTTTTGCGACAAGAGCGCTTGAAGTAGGAATGGATATAAAGACGTTATCCGAAATCTTGGGACATAAATCGCCGACAATAACCTTAAAGAGATACGCTCACTCAATGACGGAGCATAAAGCCGAGATGATGAACAGAGTGGGAAAGATGCTGCTTTGACACATAAAAAATGACGCCTTTCAGCGTCGTTTGCTTGTACATAGATTAGTATAATCTATGTACATCTATATATAGAATTTTACTAATATGCATAACTTTTGTCAATTAAATTTATTAAAGTTATCTAAAAAAGTTCATAGATGTGTTTAATCTATGTATTTTTCGCCTCTTCCTGTACACAGATTATACTATTCTATGTACATATAATGCATTAAAAAATACATAGATTAGGAGTAGATTTATGAAAACTAAAAATATTAAAATTTTGGTTTTATTAATTGTATTGGTATGTTGCGTGATATTGGCTTTTTCAGCTTGTGTAAAAACCAGTAATGAGGAACATAAGCACACATATGCATTAGAATGGTCATATGATAAGGATTATCATTGGCATAATGCAACTTGTGAACATATTGATGAGAAACAAGATAGAAGTTTACACAGATTTGTAGATGATGAATGTTCAGTATGCGGTTATGAAAAATCCGAGTCGAGCAATCCTAATCAACCTGATAATCCAGATAGACCTCAAACAAAGTATACAGTAACGTTTGATTTAAATGGTGGAGAAGAAAAATTAAGTGATATGCAATTTGCGGTCGGTGAATTGATGTCCACATTGCCTATTCCCGAAAGGAAAGGATATATTTTTATATGTTGGAAGGATATGGTTTTTGAGGATGAATATAATACAGCCAGTACGATGCCTAACTATGATTTGCATTTGTTTGCTATATGGGAAAAGGAAATTGGAGAATATGAGGACGATTATGTTTATTTCAAACCTGCATTGGCAGGCTATAAGAATTGGGAAATTCAAGACGAATATAGAAAAGATGTAGATAAGTTTGTCTACGTTGAAATAACGAGTGATGATTTAAATGGAAAAGTAGGAGAAGAAAATAATTTTAATTTAAGAACTTTGGACGGAATGGAATATAAAGTTAAACCAGGCTTTACGTGGATGTGGTATCAAGGCAGTTTTGACGTACCAAATGGCGCGCAAAGATTTACTTTGCATTATGGTAGCAATGTCCAATTTATATCCATTAGCGATAATTCTGGCGTAGTTAGACAAACATACTTGCTTGATATATATGTTAGACGTGATTATAAAATAAATTTATATAGAAATATATTTGACACAAAGCCTTACGATAGTGTAAGAGTTATTGAAAATGATAGATTACCATTAGATACAGCAATTTACAATTCTCAATTTGAATTTGACAACCGCGTATATTTTAATAATGAAACAAATAAATTTGAGCAATTTGTTTATTCTACACCAATTAGATCTGATTGGGATTTATATCAAACGTATAAACCTATTACTGTTATCGCAGATTTACAAGAAGGTACTCTTGAAGAGAAATTATTAGTTACTCCCTATACTCAATATTTTACTTTACCTTCTCCGCATAAGGACGGATATGACTTCTTGGGTTGGAAACTTGAAGACGGCAAGTATTTGACGAATGTTCAAGGTTATTCTGGTATGAATTATGTATCTGAAGAAAATAATCCATCAAAACTTACCGCAGAATATGTTGAAAAGAAATATTATTATGATTTTGAAAATGATGAATTAAAAACTTATAGAACGGTACCAGTCGTAACGTATATGGATGAAACAATGTCAGAGATATTGGAGATAATTTACATTCCGTATGATACAGATTGTGTTATACCAACAAAAACCCCAAATAAAGAAGGATATTTATTTAAAGATTGGAAAACTTATTTTAAGGATGAAGAAAGTAATTTTAATAAAAATTTTTCGTGGTACGAATTTAATACTAAAATTACTCAACCACTTGCGTTAGTACCTGATATGGAGTTGAGGCAAAACGCAGTTTCGCTCAATAATGCAAAGACATATACTAATCAAGCGACATATTATATGTATTTACCTGCTAAACAAGAATATACTCTTAAAATTAGTACGACTGATAATGTAAAATTTACTGTGGATAAATATGGGAGTGAAATAGCGAAAGACTATACTGCGACGTCAAGTACTCCGGCAATAGTTAAGCTAAATTATTATGTTTACAATTTAGGAGCCACAGTAAGAAGTACTGGATACGTTACGTTCAGTATTAAATCATTGTCTGGTAATTTTACTGTTGAATTATTAGGCGCAACAGCGGATAGCGATGGTAAGCCACTTGATATAGACCCAAACAATTTTACGGCAGAGGGAGAAGAAATTACTTTTAATGTTGCAGAAGTGCTAGGCAAAAAGTGGATAGGATGGTATGATGAACAGGTGAAGTTGACAGAAGAAACAAGTTTTACGTTTAATATGCCATCTGATAACACTATATATACAGCGAAATATGAAATAAATAAGGAACTATTGCCATTTGATTTTACTTCAACTGCAACTAAGTTAACTATATTAGGAATAAAAGATAAGGCAGTGTCGAATATTATTGTGCCCGACTATGTTACATCTATTGCTAAAGGAGCGTTTTCTGATTGCAATAATTTGACCAGTATATCGTTACCATCTGTAGGAGATTTTGGCTATATATTTGGAGCAAGCAGTTATACAAACAACAGCAATTATGTGCCTAAAACACTTAAAGAAGTAATAATTACAGGAGGAGATAGTATAGGTGCTAGGGCATTCTATGGTTGTAGCAATGTAACAAGTATAGAGATACCAAGCAGTGTAACAAGCATAGGCTCCTCTGCATTCTCAGGATGTAGCAGTTTAACAAGTATAACTCTTCCTTTCATAGAAAAGTATTTTGGCTATATATTTGGAGCAAACAGTTATACAAACAACAGCAATTATGTGCCTAAAACACTCAAAGAAGTAATAATTACAGGAGGAGATAGTATAGCTACTAGGGCGTTCTATGGTTGTAGCAGTTTAACAAGCATAGAGATACCAAGCAGTGTAACGAGCATAGGCGACTCTGCATTCGAA
>JAIDRT010000001.1:13798-20587 GCA_029061605.1 Clostridia bacterium
AGCAGTTTAACAAGCATATCAATACCAAGCAGCGTAACGAGCATAGGCGATAGGGCATTTTACGGATGCAGCAGTTTGACAATATATTGCGAAGCAAGTAGTAAGCCAAGCGGATGGAATAGTAATTGGAACTATAGCAATAGACCTGTAGTATGGGGACATAAGATAAGCGGATGAGATTTCTTAACTACGGTCAAGATGACTAAAAGAGATAAGCACGCCTGAGATTTAGGAATCTTAGGCGTGTATACATTAGAGCCACAATCATATAGTGGCATTAATATAGGCAATTAAACACGCAAATGGAGAAATTATAGGATATAGACGAAGCCGAGAGATAATCTCGGCTTTGCTTGCATATTAAATTGTCTCTGTTTTATTGGGAACATATATCATATCTTTAACTTTTACGGCTTTGTAATTCTTATCGTCAATAGTTTGTTGTATATATTCCGGTTTACCTTTGTGTACGGCTCTCAATAACACGTGTTGAGTGTCTTTGTTGGCAAGTTGAGTGTTTACGTCTAAGAAATTATCCGCATTAGATATCTCCAACACTTTCAATCCTTTCTGCACTATATAAGAACTGAACTGCCAAAGTTTCTCAAACATTCCGTTGCTGTCTATAATCGCAGATAAATCTTCTTTCTCATAGTATGCTGTAATTCTGAAATAATTTGTCATTGTAGTAATCTCCTTTTTATGCTACTATTTGTTTTAGTTTTTTGTTGGCGTAGGGTAGCCATTTGCGGTGTACAAAGTTAAGAACTTGCTTGTCCGGCTTGGAATCGTTATCTCCGTAGCACTGCAAGACTTTACGTTGTTTCAATGAGTATTCCACCGTTACAAGCGGAGTTTCGGAAGAGTTCTTATCCCGTATAAAGAAGATAAGACTTTCTTCACGGATAAAGCGTTGATCGTAATTCATTCGACCTACGCAGTGGCGGAGTATCTCGCCTTCGTTTATTAAGTCAAGCGGACTCTTGGCAATTATCGCTATGAACGTATTATCCGTATCTCTCTGTAAGGATATATACTTTTGAGCAACGCTAGCGAATTGTAAGTATAGTTCCTTGCGCTCTTGTTCATCTTTTAACGCTTTTGCCGTTCTGTATTCGTCAATGCGTATATCGTGCCAACGCTTGAAATTATGCGGAAGCCTGTTTTTATCTTGGCTCATATCTAATCCCAAATAGTTGCACGCTTTGAGATAGTCTGCGTATGAAGAGATATTTGCGTCTTGTGTTGCTATGTATTCTAAGAATTGCTCAATCTGTTTTTCTGTTTTGAATAACGCTTTAATTTCCGTATAATTACACTTTTGACAGAATGTCTTTCTATCTTCTTCCGCTTTTTGAACTTTTGCTAGCGGTTTTCTCGTCCTATATGCTTTGAATAACGTGCTTACATAATATCCGTTTAATGCTATTTCGCTACTGTTGCGTATAAGCCATTTACCAAATCGTTTGTCTTTGGACGTTTTACGCAGTATCATTCTGCTTGTCGCATAATAGGGAAGCCCAAACTTAACTAATAACTCCGCTTGCGGATATTGCTCGTAATATCTCAAATACTTAAATATATTCGTGCTTGGATATTTATCTACTGCGCTGTATTTGTATTGCGGGAATTTCAAGGCGTAAACTATATTAAGAATAGGTGCGTAGACGTTGAAATATTGAGTATAGGCTTCGCCCCATTTGCCGGTTTCCCACCACTTAGGATATTTAGTAAGCCCTTGTTCGTGCCAACCTACTACGTAACCTGCGATCATAATGAATTCCATATCTTTTACCAAGCAATATGGAGAGTGTACGTCGTGTATTGCTACTTGTTTGCAGTACCAATTCTTACCTTTGTTTCTGCAAGCGACTGTGATTTTTACGAGTTCTTTCTTATGTTTAGTAAGATAAGCGTAATATCTGGTATGCCCGCTTTGCTCAGGATAGTCTTTCTTATCTCTTCGTTGTATAAGTCTCAACATATACTTTGGAATAGGTTTAATATCTTTTTCGTTCAGCATTTATATTACCTCACATATTTAATTTTGTTTTCAAGTAGGCGAGAGATTATCTCTATATTAGGATTAGACTCGTTGCTAATCACTTCGCCGGTTTCTATTTCAACGGTATTGCCGTCATTTGCTTTTACAGTTTGAGTAAGTCTTTTAATATCTTCTTGCTCGATTACAACTACGCTATGGTTATTGCGTATCTTGTTTATATATATTTCAGCAGCGTGGTAGGGAAATCCAACCATTGGCAATCTTTCGTCAAGTCCTACGTTTCTGCCGGTAAGCGTCAAATTCAATTCTTTGGATAACGTAACTGCACTTTCTCCAAATGCCTCATAAAAGTCGCCAAGCCTATTAACTACAATGTCTTGAGGATATTGCTTTTGAGTTTCAAGGTATTGAGAGTAAAATTGGGGTATCTCTTTACGTTGTTGTATTCTAGGATTTAAGTCATTGAGTATTTCAGACACTTCGGCTATCTGTTGCGTGTTGTTTTCTTCGTTGATTTTCTCTTCATCTTGAGCGTCTATAAGGTCAAAGAGAGTAGGTTGTTTATCTTGCTCCTTTGGTTTGTTTGCAACAACAGAGTTTTGTTTTGGCGGAGTTTTAATTATTGGCTTGTATTCCGTTCCGTCTTCGTTATAAAGAGTGCCTTCAATGCTATCTTCTTCAAAGTAGTGTATAGACCAACCATAGACAGTTTCATCTTCTATGCAAGCACAGGTTGCTCCTTTTTCGGCAAGTTTCTTTGCCTCTTCACTTGCATATTTCATAAAGCCTTTAAGCGTCTTTTTGCTTATTAGTTGTTTGCCGTCTTTTACGATTGTTGTTCCATTGTTTATCTTGTCCGCCAAGATCTCACTTGCATTTTCTTGAAGATAGGCGAGTACAAGCTCTTGTGCAGTTCCTTCAGCGGTTAAGTTTAATTCTCTCATTGTATATCCGTCTCCTTTTTCAGAATGTTGAGTATGAGTTGCTCGTCGTAGCCCTCAGAGCATATCCAAATTATTATTGCCAACGTTTCAAGCGACGCTCCTTGTTTACATCGTTCAAAGAGTTTTCTATATTGCTTATTGTCTCCGTTAGTAAACCATTGGTATTTGTTGCATAGGTAATAAAGTTTATCTGTAGATATTTTCATTGTTTGTTTAACTCCTTTAATTTATTTTTGTTATGTATATTGAAAAGCCCGCTCTTTTCAGAACGGGCAGTCTTTCCAACGTTGTAAGTATTCCTTGCGAGTCTTAATAGGTATTACAAGCCAAATTGTGTTCGGCGGTGATCGTAACACGTATCTTTTTCTATTCCATTCGGCTAGGTCGTAAGTGTTGGTAACGACTTGGACTTTTAATGTCTTTTCGTATTGGTCTGTATAGCAGACTTTGTATCCGTAATCTTTCATTCTATTCTCCCAAATATATCGTCAGCGTAATAGGCGCATTCGAATATGTTAAAAATCGCAGTGCATTTCACACCGCGATAATCTACTATATATTTGTTGTTGCCTTTATACTCAAGTATTGTTATCTCGTCAATCTCTCCGCCAAGAGAGAAGATATGTGCTTGTATCTTATACATTTTACATCACCTCTTTTATTAGCAAGTCTATAAATGTATGTCTATACCAATCGTTTTGGTCGGTAATATGCCAATAAACTTCGCTCTCGCTGGAGTTGTTGTCATTGCACCAAAACTCATATTGACCAATAGGCTGACCTTCATCGTCCCATTCAATGTCGCCTACCCAAGAGTTTATCGATTTTTCTTCGGCTATTAACTCTTTGAATTTATTGTAGGCTTTGTCATAAGTATCATAAACATAAAGGTCTGTATCTTCGCAGTCTGTAGTAGACCAATCTAACTGTACAATGTAAACTTTCATATTAAGCAATTCTCCTTATTCCGTCGTTTTTAAGTCAATGAATTCTTTGTAATTCGTATTCGCATACATAATTCCATTGACTTCTTCTAAAATTTGTTCTTGTGTTTTGTCTATACATCCAAGAATAAGTAGGTTAGTATTTGCTCCAAAAATTCTACCAAAAGCATATTCGCATATTTGGTCTATGTCTTTATCTTTTTTATCTTGTTTAGATAGATTTATGCAGTAGATTGCAGTCAGTATTGTTTGAATTTCTTTTGTGTTTTTCATATTTGTATCTCCTTTTAGATATAATTTTGTAATTGTTCAAAGTTGTTGCCAATATTGCGTAGCGTTTCTTCAAAGCCAAACCACGCCATAAGGTTTTGATTGTGCGTATCTATAATGAGAGGATCTTCTTCATCAAAGTTCTTCCCAAAGATGTCTTTCAAAGAATAACAGCCCATTGATTGCATTAGTTCGCTCAATAGGCTGTTTATCTTATCTTTATATTTCTTGTAGAATTTCAATGTATCTGAGTAATATATAAGTTCGCTTACTATACCTGATACGCAACCGTGATAAAGCACGTCTTTGAAAATGTTTGTTTTATCTTCGTAACTATGCCAATGTCCAATGACGTAATTGCAGACGTGTCGGGTGAGTTTATTATCTGATTCACGTTTAATAGTTCTTATGTTTGTTAAAGTAAGTTTCATTTATTTTCTCCTTATAGACATCTAAAATCATCAATATAGATTTTGTCAAAGTTCACGCCGTACTCAAAGTAACGATTATCTTCAAGTCCGTCAGACTTATTATCTTCAAACAAGTCGAACGTATCTTGACTAATTTTACCTTGATTGCTTATAGCGACAGTGATGGTTTGCTTCTCATCGTCTATTTTAACGATATCGAAAATTATGAGATGGTCTACGTAGTCAAATTCATATTCAAACATATCTCACCTCACACTAACTTGTACCAAATGAAGTAGGTTGTTTCAACGTAGTCCAAAGTGTCGTAACAATTCTTTTCTTTGTTGTAAATGTTTACATTTTCGTAAGCAATTGTTACGTAGCCTTTGAACTCGTTGTCGGTGTCAACAACCTTTCTACATTTTTTGGCAACATCCTCAAACACTCTAATGTAAGGGTTACCTTTGCTCGAAGTTGCAGGGATGAGTAAGTTACCTTCAATAAGGTAACCAACTCCTTTGAACTTTTCGTCTTTGTTTACTTTTGATATTGAGTAAACTACTTTTTGCATCTTTTTTACCTCCGTGATTTATTAAGCCTTTCGGCAGTGGCAGAGGAGCACAGTTCGGGCAAAATCTTTTAACGTGGGAATATGTCAGCGAATGTCAACCGACAGTCCAATGGTAGCAAGACTACAAAAAAATATTGCATAAGAATAATAAGGCTCTTTACTTATAATTAAGTAACAATATATTTATTAGGTAATTTAAGTGATATTTTTTTGCGGTTGACATTGCCAAGAACTGTGCTACGATAGACACCACGAAAGGCTAAATCACGGAGAAAGTATAGTATTACATTTTTAATTGAATTAGATATGTTTATGTGTTATAATAATTTAAAGGAGATATTATATGGGAAATAGACAGCAAGAATTAAATTGTTTGCAAAATAGTAAAAAGTTTATATCTACTAATAATTCTGTTTATAAATATTTAAAAATTGCTAAATCTAATCCCAAAACTAGCGATTTTCCAGATTTTATTTTTGACAGTGGGTTTATTGAGCATTTTCAAGTAACATCAGCAATGGAAACCAAAAAAGGTGATAAGCATCGAATTGCAGAATCGGATTTTGATAAAGAAAGTGAGAGATTTTTGGAAGAATTAAAGACTAAATATGTGAATTCAAAACCTTGTCCGGGAACAGTAACTACTGATGTATGGGAAATGGATACTCCTAAATACAGTTATGAGTATTTTTCTGAATCATTCAAACGAAATTTTGAGAAACATATTGAAAGTTTGGATAAATATCAAGGAGATAAATCTATTGGTATATTTTTAGTTGAGTGTTCTGGTGCAAGAATCAAGATAATGAAAAATGGGTGTTTCTTGAAATTCTATAAAATAGAATATGATAAAGATATGCTTTTATACTTACAAGATTTTTCGGATAAATTAAAATATATAATTATCTTTTGGGGAGATACTCAAGGAGATGTAAAAGGGGATAGGTCTTGTGAAATAATAGAATTAAGCAGGATTCTCAATATGTTGTCAAAAGTACCAAAGGATATTTCTTTTGAAATAGGACGTATGAGGAATATAAGGATTAGTTCATTTTTTGATATATAATTCTTGACATTAACTTTTAATTTGTTATAATAAGTAGTGCTTAAACATAGGTGCCGATTGTTTAAGCGCGTTGTAAAAAGGAGGTGATGCTGTATCGAAGCTTTTATACAGTATTTTAGGCTCCTGAATGGCACCGCAGGACATCTCCTTTCTGCGAGATGATTAACGACTTCTTAAATGAGGTCGTTTTTTATGATGACAGATTATTTTACTATAAGCATTAGATCGCAATTCGAAAATAAATTAAACAAGACTGATAAGATAGGTGTTCTTATCAGTCCCGCTTGGCGGAGAAAGAGGGATTTGAACCCTCGCTACGCTTTCACGTACTACTCCCTTAGCAGGGGAGCCCCTTCGGCCTCTTGGGTATTTCTCCAAAGTTGATATCAAGCAATGCTTGTTTAGACTGTCACGTAATGCTCTGTGCATTGCATAAAGTATAATATCACACTTTTTTAGTATTGTCAAAATATTTTCTTTAATTTTATTGATTTTTTATCAATATATTTTATTATGCAAATGAAGAGATTTTTGAGAGCGTTTAAGATAAAAATAAAAAATAAGTGCAACCTAGCGCGA
>JAIDRT010000010.1 GCA_029061605.1 Clostridia bacterium
TTGCGACACAAAGAATGCGAATTGTGCAAGGCGGTTTTGCAAGTACAGAATATAGAGAAAATTGAGCACATCGTTAGCGATTGGATTGTAGACGTAGAGCCAAGTTGCGAGAGCGAGGGTTTGAAACATAAAGAATGCGAAGTGTGCGAGACGATTTTACAATTGCAGGGAATTGAAAAAACAGAGCATAATTTTGGAGAATGGATTGAGACTAAAAGCGCTTCTTGTATTCAAGAAGGAGAAGAGACGAGATATTGCCTTACTTGCAACAATTATGAGGAAACTAGAAGTACGCCTATGATTTCTCATCAACTTGTATACGTTTGCAATGATGATATGCATACGCTAGTATGCGCAGTATGTTCGCATACCGTTGATACTGGAGTTCACACTTACGAAGATGATATTTGTACAGAATGCGGATGGCATAAAAGCATAATATTCGAATGTATAGCGCCGCTTGACGAATACGCTTTGGGACAAATCTATTCGGAAGAACACGTGTTCGATCCTACACATAACTATTGGCATCCGCACTTGGGCGTAGATTTCACAGCGTCAGCGGGAAGCGAAGTAAAGTGTATATTTGACGGAGTAGTAAAAGAAATTTCAGAAGACGGTTATTTAGGAACAACTGTGACGATAGAACATATCAACGGATATGTAAGTATCTATAAATATATTTGCGACACTACTTTGCAAGTAGGAGACAGCATTGCGCAGGGCGACGTAATAGGAAAAGTGTCTGACACGGCTTTAGAAGAAAGTGCCTATGGCCCGCATTTGCACTTGGAACTTCTTCACTATGGACTCAAAATAAATCCGCTTGATTATATGCTGGGAGTTGATACGTCTTCAACAAATAGCAATTTATAATTGCGATTTTATAAAAATAGTTGAATTTTCATATTTAATATTGTATACTATTTTCGGACAACGGTACTTTATAGGCTGTATGTCCGAAAAATTTTATTACCATTTAAGATGGGTATCATACCCAATGGAAGTCCCAATGAAGCACATCTAAATGTGTCATTTGGTTGCTTTTAGCGCGGTGTTCACTTATTGTACTATTGTACAACTGCACTCACACCGCACAAAACTCAATCCAAATTACGCTATTTAGACGCTTTGCGATTTTATTAGGAAAAATTGTGTTTTATTGGGGCTTTCATTAGGTGGAACTCAAGCGAGGTGTTTATGTCTAATTTAAAATCGGGGGAGACCCCAAACGCGCGCAGATCAAAAAATCTGGCAATCTTGGCGCTTATGTTGGCGCTGACAATCTTCTTCTGTTTTTTTCCTATCTCCTTTGGCACTGTGACACTGGCGTTTATGATACTGCCACTGCTAATCATTGCTCAAGGATATGACTTTCAGATGACAATGATACTTGGCGTATTGATGGCAGTCGTCAACCAACTTGCCTGGTATACGACTAAGGCGGCGGGTCCAATGGCGCCTGTGTGGCAAAATCCGCTGGTATGTATGTTGCCAAGAGTGCTGATAGGTGTGGTAAGTTATTTTGTAGGATACGGATTGCGCAAAGCATTATTGCATCCCAAGTATCGCATTACGGAAGATGGCAAACAACTTGTCAATCAAAAGCAAATTTACGCAATCGACGGAGTAATCAGCGGAGTCAGCACTGCGTTGGGCGTCGTCACAAATACATTCTTCTGCGGACTTTTTACAGTACTTTTGTACAACGGAAAAGTACTTACCAACGGTACGCAGATAAGCCTTGAGTTGATACTCACTTGGTTTAGCATCAACTTTGTCATAGAGATAGTTGCGTTTTCTATTCTCGTACCGCCGATAATTCTTGCTCTTCGTCAGGCGAGACTTGTGCCTCAACCAAAGATGGGCAGGGAGATTATTATTGTATAAAACTATGTAAGAATATAACTTATTCGCAATGCGGATAGTACTCGGAGGGGATTATGTTACTTGTAATTGACGTGGGTAATACCAACATCAAATTGGGCGTATACGACAATAATACGCTTGTTCATTCTTGGAGACTGTCGGTCAAAGTCATTAGGACGGCAGACGAGATAGGCATACTTTTTGCAGGGCTTTTTGGGTCGAAGGATATCAATCTCAAGAATTTTGACGGCGTGATTATGTCGTCCGTTCAGCCTTCTCTCAACTATACGATAGAGCACGCCTGCGAGTACTATCTTGGCAAAAAGCCTATTATGGTTGGCGTGGGTATCAAGACAGGGCTCAACATCAAGTATTCAAATCCGCAAGAAGTGGGCGCAGACAGAATTGTCAACAGCGTGGCTGCGTATAGGCTCTATGGCGGTCCTTGTATTGTCGTTGACTTTGGCACTGCGACGACTTTCAACGTCATTTCTCCCAAAGGCGAATTTTTGGGCGGTTGTATTGCTCCCGGCATTATCACAGGACTTGAGGCACTTGTCAACAACACGGCGAAGTTGCCTAGAGTGGAGATTGCAAAACCCGACAGTATTATTGCCAAGTCTACAGTCACGGCTTTGCAGGCAGGTATGATTTACGGCTCAACTGGTATGGTCAAGTATATCGTCAAAAAACTCAAAGAAGAGAGCGGATACGACAACGTAAAGGTTATCGCTACCGGCGGTCTTAGCGAAGTTGTACTTGGCGTTGACGACGAAAAGATAATTGACGTGGTAGATAGGTCTTTGACGCTTAAGGGGCTGAAGATCATTTACGATATGAATTAGATGCGACCGCATATAGCGCAGTTCTTTTTGTCCTAAAGACTGGGACGCCTTCGGGGTCACGTACGTGTAGTACGCTCACTGCTATTTAATATTCTGTCATTGACGCTCGCACTAGACGCATCTGCTTGCTCGCTATGCCGTCGCTTCACTCCTTACGACTGAAGGTAAGCGTAATGGAGAAATCTCAACAGTATAATAATCGTATAGAGACCTTTCGACTACGCTCGAGGTGACGTTAACATCGCTAAATAACTCATTTGACAAAAAATTATAAAAATAATTGCGTATAAAATAGACAAACAATCAAAAATAATATAAAATGATATCGTATAAAATTTTTTTAATCAGGAGAACAATATGAAAAAAGTTGGCGTAGCCGTGCTCGGATTGGGAGTTGTCGGCGGAGGAACTTGCAAAATTTTGATTGACCGCAAAAGTCAAATTGCAAAAGAATACGGAGTGGATATAGATATTGCCGCCGTATTGGACAGAGTGCCGGAGAGAGTGACTGGACTGGGACTTGATTTGTCCATTCTTGCAAAAGATATAGATGAAATTTGCGCAAATCCAAGCGTAGATATCGTCGTTGAGTGTATGGGCGGAACGGAGCCTGCAAGGACTTTTCTTATCAAGGCGTTGGAAGCAGGCAAGAGCATAGTTACATCCAACAAAGAGATGTTCGCCAAGTTCTGGCCAGAACTTGAAAAGGCTGCTCAAAAGACTGGCGCAGGTCTCTATTATGAGGCGACTACAGGCGGCGGTATGCCTATTATAAGAACTATGACGCAGGCTATGCAAGCCAACGGCATACAGGAAATCAAGACGATTATTAACGGTACTACCAACTATATTCTCACCAGAATGTCAGAAGAAGGCGCAGATTATCAAGACGTGCTCAAAGACGCTCAGGCGCTTGGCTATGCAGAGGCAAACCCAGTGGCTGACGTTGAAGGTTATGATTCTTCTTATAAGTTGAGCATACTTTCGTCTCTTGCTTTCAACAAGAGAGTGCCTGTTGAGTTGATTTATAGAGAGGGCATCACAAAGATAAGCAAAGAAGATATAAAAATCGCTAAGGAAATGGGCTTTGTTATCAAACTTTTGGCGATCGCAAAGCAAAAGGGTAAAAAAATCGAGGCGAGAGTTCATCCTGTATTTTTGCCAAAGTCTCATCCGCTTGCAAGCGTCAACGGCTCGTTCAACGCTGTATTCGTAGTGGGTGACGCAGTGGGAGACATAATGATTTATGGCAGAGGCGCAGGCGCATTGCCGACAGGTAGCGCTATCGTCAGCGATATCGTATTCTGCGCAAGACAGGTCGAGCACGCAAGATATAGCGAAATGTTTGACGTAATGGACAAGAGCGAAATAGTATCTGACTTTGAGAGCGAGTATTATTTGAGACTAAGCGCAAGAGACGTCAGCGGCGTTATCGCGGACATTGCGACAGTGTTCAAAAAGCATAAGGTATCTATCGCGCAAATGCGTCAGGACGAAAACAAGGAAATTATTCCTATCGTATTTATCACCCACAAGACGAGCGAAAACGCTATGAAGAGCGCAATCAAGGATATTGAAAATTTGCCCAACGTCATCAGCGTTGACAATGTCATAAGAGTAGAGAAGTAAGTATAATATATATCGGCAGGCTAGAAATCACTTAGGGGAGGCAGTTATGTTGACAAATTCGGCGACTTTATATTTAGTGGATATTTGCGATAAATACCCCGACAATAAGTATCTTGTGGTTGAGTGGGAAGATCTCAAAGCCATCAGCACTCAAGAAGACCCCAACTTTGACCTGCAAGCCTTGTGGAAAGAACTCAAGATGAACGGTTGTCTTGTCAATAAGTATGCCGACGAGCAAGAAGTGTGCTTCACTTTGACAGACAAGGCGCGAGTGCTTGTGCAAGAATACAAAGCCTATCTTGAGCAAATGAAGGCGCAGGCAGAAGCCGACGATAAGGAGCCGAGCGGACTTGATAACGCCTTTATTAAGACGGACGAAAACGGAAGTCTTGTGGTTATGCCGTCAAGCAACGACGCAGTCAAGAAGAGAAAGTTTGAAGTCAAGAAGTTGAAAAAAAGCGCTATGGGCAGAGGATTTCTCGGCGGATTGCTGTCGGGAGGTATTATGGGATTGATATTCGGCGTTTTGGGCGCAGTAATTATCAGTCTTTTGATGTGAGGTATTATGCTAAATAAGAAGACGAAACAACTTATGAAAGCCGTATATTACAAGGCCGTCGAAAAGGACGGCACTTGTCTCATATCTCAAAACGATTTGCTGTCGTCAATGCCGTATACCATTCAATTCAAAAAAAGCGAACTTGCGCCGTCACTTAAGGCGCTTGTCAGCGAAGGTTATTTTGAACTTATCACGACTGAGAAAAAGGGCGAAGAGTATTACTGCATCACGCTTCAAAAAGGCGGATATGATTTTGCTTATCAGATAGCAAAAGAAAAGAGACAAGTCAGAATGAAGATTGCTTTGACGGTGTCGGGAGCAATTCTCAGTTTTATCATAGGTACAATTTTAAAATCAATTTTTTCAAAATAGAGGGATTTATGGCTACGTCGGTTGAGTTTATTGAATACGTATGCGAGCAAGTGAGAGGAGTCGGCGAAGTACGTTACAAGAAGATGTTTGGCGAATATATGGTATACGTCAACGACAAGCCGGTGCTTTTGGTGTGCGACGATACTGTATACGTCAAGATGCTTGACGCAGTGGCAGAGGATTTGACAGACGCTCCAAAAGGTATTCCTTACGGCGGAGCAAAAGAGCATTTTGTCTTGGATATAGATGACGCCGACTTGGCAGTCAAAATCGTCCGCAAGTTGGAAGAAGTTACGCCGCTTCCAAAACCCAAAAAGGAAAAAGTTAAATAATTAATTTAAAACTTATAATATTTTATACAATATAAATCGTGAATTTCAGAGACATAGTTTTGCCTTGAACGCGTCATTCTGAGCGAAGTAAAACGAAGTCAAAGAATATCTGAATAAAAAATCGCATTTAAATCATAATTTATCTAAAAATATATTGCAATTTATCGACAAAATTTTTGTTGTAACAGTTGCAAAATGCGAACATTTGTGCTAAAATACATCTGATTATGTTTGAACTCAAAAGTAAGTTTTCTCCTTGCGGAGATCAGCCGCAGGCAATACAAAAACTCGTAGAGGGCGTCAACGACGGTTTGCGCACTCAAGTTTTGCTTGGCGTGACAGGTAGCGGTAAGACTTTTACTATGGCAAACGTCATTAAAGAATGTAATAGACCTGCGCTTGTCATAGCGCATAACAAGACTTTGGCGGCTCAACTTTGCAATGAGTTTAGGGAGTTTTTCCCCAACAATCGAGTAGAGTATTTTGTATCTTATTATGATTATTACCAACCAGAGGCGTACATTCCGCGCACGGATACTTATATAGAAAAGGATTTGTCAATCAACGACGAGATAGACAGACTTCGCAATTCTGCCACCAGCGCGCTATGCGAGAGCCGAGACGTAATAGTCGTCTCTTCCGTCTCTTGCATTTATGGTTTGGGCGCGCCTATGGAGTATTTTGCTTTGGCAATATCTTTGCGAGAGGGTATGAGCATAGACAGAGACGCATTGCTTGACAATCTTGTGGAGATACAGTACAAGCGCAGCGACATTGAATTTGCGCGCGCCACCTTTAGAGTGCGCGGAGATATAGTGGAGATTTTTCCAGTAGAGAGTTCAGATTACGCGATACGCGTGGAGTTTTGGGGAGACGAGATAGAGAAGATATCTCAATTTGATCCTGTGTCAGCGAAGACTGTTTGCGGACTTAAGCACGTCAATATTTTCCCTGCGACGCATTACGTCGTTGAGAAAGAAAAGCGCGACGCTTGTCTTGACAAAATCCGCGAGGATATGGCGGATCAAGTGGAATTGTTTAGACAGCAAGGCAAACTCCTTGAGGCGCAAAGGCTCAAAGAAAGAGTGAGTTATGACCTTGAGATGATCAAAGAAATGGGTTATTGCTCGGGCATAGAAAACTACTCTAGATATTTTGACGGCAGACAACCGGGGCAACCGCCATATACGCTTCTGGACTTTTTTCCCAAGGATTTTTTGCTTTTTGTCGACGAAAGTCATATGACGTTGCCGCAAGTGAGAGCAATGTTCAACGGCGACTTATCACGCAAAGTCAATCTTGTTGATTACGGCTTTAGACTTCCGTCCGCATACGACAACCGCCCTCTCAAATTTGACGAATTTGACGGCAGAGTGGGACAGATGATTTGCGTATCGGCTACGCCGGCAAAATACGAACTTGAACAAGCAGGACAGGTGGTGGAGCAACTCATAAGACCTACCGGACTTATTGATCCGGAGGTAGAGATACACCCGATCGACGGACAGATAGACGACCTTATCTCGCGTATCAACGACACTGTTGACAAAAAGGCTCGAGTGCTCGTCACGACGCTTACCAAGAAGATGGCAGAAAGTCTGACGGCATATCTTACGGAGAGACATATCAAAGTCAAGTATATGCATTCCGACGTAGACACTCTTGAAAGAGTGGAGATTATCGCCGGACTTCGCAGGGGCGAATTTGACGTGCTCGTGGGTATCAACTTGTTGAGAGAAGGACTGGATATCCCTGAAGTGCAGTTGGTGGCAATTCTTGACGCCGATAAAGAAGGCTTTTTGCGTAGCGAAACTTCGCTTATTCAGACGATAGGCAGAGCGGCAAGAAACGCCAAGGCAAAAGTCGTGATGTACGCCGACGTTATGACGGACAGTATGAAGAGAGCCATTGAAGAGACCAACCGCCGTAGAGAAATCCAAAGCGAGTATAACAAGATTCACGGCATTACGCCAAAGACGATAGTCAAAGAGATATCCAACACTTTGGAAATTTCCAAGAAAGCAGAGGACAAGCCAATGACCTCGCAAAAGGATATCTCTAGAGAACTTGCTCGCCTCACTTCTGCAATGAAAGTTGCTTCGGCGAATCTGGACTTTGAGTTGGCGATTAAGTATAGGGAACAGATTGCAAGTTTAAAATTATTGCTCAAGAAGTAAAGATGGGTAACCGAGCGCGTATATCAGCCGTCTTTTTGCCCTGACGTCGGGACTCAAGAAGTCGACGTGTACGGCAAGTACACTTGACGACTTCATCTCGCCCTAGCACGGACAAAAATACAACTAATCTCCACGCTCGCGCAAAGCAAGATTAAACAAGTAGTCATTTCGACCGAAACGAAGATAAAAGGAGTAATCTCAATCCGTTTTCGTCATTCTGAGCGAAGTAAAACGAAGTCGAAGAATCTAGTGTAATCGTCATTTAAATATCAATACTGTAAATAATATTATATATAAATAGGTAAGTGCAAATGGATAAGAACATAACAATCAAAGGCGCAAGAGTGCACAATCTCAAAAACATTGACGTACAGATACCTCGCGACAAACTCGTGGTATTGACAGGCTTGAGCGGAAGTGGCAAGTCGTCATTGGCGTTTGACACAATTTTTGCAGAGGGGCAGCGCAGATATATGGAGAGTCTTTCGTCATACGCAAGACAATTCTTGGGACAGATGGACAAGCCTGACGTAGACTATATTGACGGACTTTCGCCGGCGATTTCTATTGACCAAAAGACTACGTCGCACAATCCGCGTTCGACAGTGGGTACCGTCACAGAGATATACGATTATCTAAGACTTTTGTACGCGAGAATAGGTATTCCACATTGTCCCAACTGTGGCAAGGAGATTGTCCAGCAGTCTGTAGACCAAATCGCCGACAAGGTTATGAGCGTGGGCGCAGGCGCAAAAGTGCGTGTGCTTGCTCCTGTCGTAAGAGGCAGAAAAGGCGAATACTCTAAGCAGATTGACGGATATCGCAAGAGCGGTTACAGCCGACTTATCGTCGACGGTAGCGAATATAATATAGTTGACGAAGAGGTGACGCTTGATAAGAACTTTAAGCACAATATCAAAATTGTCGTGGACAGGATCGTTATCAAAGAAGAGGCGGGCAGACGTCTTACCGACAGCCTAGAAACGGCGCTCAAACTTGCCGAAGGACTTGTTGAAGTTGAGGTCAACGGCGAATTGTCTCTATATTCCACCAAGTACGCGTGTCCCGACTGCGACATAAGCATTGAGGAATTGCAACCAAGAATGTTTTCTTTCAACTCGCCGTTTGGCGCTTGTCCGGAATGTTCTGGCTTGGGATTCAAGAACGTACTCGATACTCAAAAATTTGTCAAATGGGACAAGTCTATAAGTGAGGGCGCATTGGACGTAGGCGGTTGGAATATGGACTATTTCAACTATCCGCGCGCAATATATGACGCCCTTGGCAAGAAATATAATTTTTCTACTCACGTACCTGTCAAAGAGTTGCCAAAAAAGGCTCTCAATGTGCTACTGTACGGCGACGGCGAAAAAGTGCAGGTCAACAGAAAATTTTCCGACGGAGTGACGAATTATAATTTTGACGGCGTTGCCAATCACTTTATGGAAAAATACAAATCTTTGACTTCGGATTTTATGAGAGGAGAACTCTCGAGATATCTTGCGGAAGCGCACTGCGACGTGTGCGACGGCAAGAGGCTCAAAAAAGAAGTGTTGGGCGTGACGGTTGGCGGTCTCAACATCTACGAAGTATGCGCGTTGTCTATTGACAAAGCGTTGGACTTTTTTGAGAACTTGCAACTTGACTCGACGCAAAGCATTATTGCCAATCAAATACTCAAAGAGATCAAGGCGCGTCTTGGATTTTTGGTCAACGTCGGACTTGAATATCTTCAACTTACCAGATCTTCCGCCACACTTTCAGGCGGAGAGGCGCAAAGAATACGTCTTGCCACGCAGATAGGCAGCGGACTTGTCGGAGTGTTGTATATTCTTGACGAGCCTAGCATAGGTCTTCACCAGAGGGATAATGACAAACTTTTGGCAACTCTTGAAAGATTGAGAGATCTTGGCAATACCCTTATCGTTGTAGAGCACGACGAAGACACTATGCGCAAAGCCGATTATATCGTCGACATAGGACCGGGCGCAGGTATCAACGGCGGAGAAGTCGTTGCGGCAGGCACTCCTGAGGACATTATGGCGTGCGAAAGGTCAATCACAGGCGCTTATATGTCTGGCAGAGAGGTCATAGAACTTCCTACGCAGAGACGCGCAGGCAACGGCAAATACCTGCAAATCAAAGGCGCTGTCAAAAACAATCTCAAACGTATTAACGTAGATATTCCATTGGGCGCGTTTTGCGTAATCACAGGCGTGAGCGGCAGCGGCAAGTCTTCGCTTATCAACGAAGTGCTTTATCCGGTATTGCAAAACAAACTCAATGGCAGCGCAGAAAAACCTGTCAATTGCAAAGAGATACTCGGCATAGAAGAACTAGACAAGGTCATTGCCATAGACCAAAGCCCCATTGGCAGGACGCCGCGCTCAAACCCTGCGACGTATACCAACGTATTTACTGCAATAAGAGACTTGTACGCAAAGACTCCCGACGCTAAGTCAAGAGGATATACAAGCGGTAGATTTTCTTTCAACATAGCGGGCGGAAGATGCGAGAACTGCGCCGGCGACGGTATCAAAAAGATAGAAATGCACTTCTTGTCAGACGTCTACGTGCCTTGCGCGGTATGCGGAGGCAAGAGGTATAATAGAGAAACCTTGCAGGTCAAATTCAAGGGCAAGAGTATCTACGACGTATTGGAGATGACTGTTGCAGAGGCTTGCGAATTTTTCCGCAACGTACCGCAGATATACAACAAGATATCCACGCTCAACGACGTAGGTCTCTCTTACGTCAAACTCGGTCAACCTGCTACTACGCTTTCAGGCGGTGAGGCGCAAAGAGTAAAACTCGCTACTGAACTGTCCAAGCGATCCACAGGCAAGACTGTATATATTCTTGACGAGCCTACGACAGGACTTCACTCCGCAGACGTTAAAAAACTAATTATGATACTCCAAAGACTAGTCTCCAAAGGCAATACAGTAATAGTCATAGAGCACAATCTCGACGTAATCAAAGTTGCAGACCATATTATTGACCTTGGCCCAGAAGGCGGAGACAACGGCGGAACTGTAGTCGCAACAGGCACGCCGGAAGAGGTAGCAAAAAATCCTAAGAGTTACACAGGCAAATATTTGATAGATAAGTTAAAATAAAGAGTTACGCCTTGAACGCGTCATATAAAGTGTCACATCAACTGCAGTGGAGAAATCTATAATGTCACCTCAACCGCAGTGGAGAGGTCTCAACTCCATTTACTTGCCCTCCCCTTGAGGGGAGGGGTAGGGGTGAGGTGTAAATAAGGTGACAAGAATTAACAAAAATCGCAACGCAAAAATAAAAGCGTTGCGATTTTTTATTCAACTAAAATACTAATTTAATTAAAATTTTTCA
>JAIDRT010000011.1 GCA_029061605.1 Clostridia bacterium
ACAATAAATATTAAGAGGTATGTTATGGGATTATTTTCAAATTTATTTAAGAAAAAACCTGCAAAAAAATCGTCCGAAGAATTAATTGCGGAATACTTGCAGTCCAAATCGCTAAGCGGCGAAAAATTCAACGCAAAAGACTATTTTGCAAAAGACGTACTTTCCAACACTGCCGACGTCAAGTTGATAGCAGCGTTGAAAAGCGCATTGGGAACAAATGAAGTTGAGCCTTGCGGCGAATCTGTTCACAACGATTGGGAAGTCGACTTCAAATACGTAAATATCTGCATTATGATCAACGAATTCAATGACGACGGCGTAATGGTCGTTCTTGGCGTAGAAAACGAGGTTAATAAAATTGACTCTATTGACATCTGGGTAGGCGTTGTTGACGAACCGACTGTTTCTATAAATCTTGACAAGTGCCCTGATGGCGCAACTGATGCAAGTTTTATCTATCAAAACGCTGCTCAAAAGGTAAAGGACTTTCTTTCGTCAAAAGGACTTATTAAATAAAGTCTTCAATTCTTAAAAACAAAAACGCAACTTTAATTTAAAGTTGCGTTTTTTGATTTAGTTGTTATTCTCGTTCTCTTCAATCAAATCTTTGACGTCTTCTACAATTTCTTCGTCATTTTCAATTGATTGGCTTGGGATATTATCCGACACCTCTTCGCTCTCTTCTTCGGCTTCGCAAAGAAGCAAGTCCGACGCCACTTGCAATTCAGGCTGATCGCTCAAATCGTCTTGTCCCAAAAACGTGTCCAAATCCACGTTTACGTGGTGATTGATCTGTTTCCATTTAGGTTTGCGCGTCAACGTACCTATCGCTATTGAAAGCAAATACGCTATCATATATAACGGAAATACCAGACAGGCAAAGATTAGTTTAGACGGCTTGCATTTAAGTTTCTTTCTTTCCAAAAGCACTACGAAAAGCGCTTGCAACACAAAAGGCAGATAAAAGATACACGACAAAGCAATAGCCGCAACTTTAAGCCAATCATAAAGCATAGCAGGATTTGTTGAAAACATCACTATGGCTTGTATAAGCGTAAACCCATAATAGATAGGTATCCATATACAACATATCAATGAAATTGGGATAAACAACAATTGCAAAAACATATCTACGTACGATATTCTGCCTGTCGTGAAAAACTTGCCCAACATTCTGAAGCCGTGATTGAAGAAAAGCCTGTTAAGACCGTAACCAAAACGGATATTACGGTTGAATACGTCTCTCATTCTCGTGGGCTGCTCTTCATAATATATTGCCTCGTCGACGTATTTTGTGCGTTTGCCTTCCAACATACGGTTGTAAGTAAATTCTGCATCTTCGCTTATGCTGTGCGCGTCAAAGCCTCGCTCTTTTATGAACTCCGCAGATATCATCATACCCGGTCCCATCAACTGCTGGTCAAGTCCCAGCGCAGATCTTGACTGACAGCACATTCTTGAATCTCTCAAATAATATATACCTGATATTGCGCTTGTGGTGTTGTAATCTATATTCTTACTGTTGGCGTAACCCCTTGCAAATTCCACTCCGCTTTCAAAAGCGTCGTTCATCTTTGACAGATAATCGCAATGCGCCACGTTGTCTGCGTCAAACATCACAAAAAACTCTATATCGGGATCTTCCTCCAACGCAAGTCTTGTACCGTAATCAAGAGCCCAGCCGCGACTGCGACGTTCGTCGTCAAACCTTTCAAACACTCGCGCGCCTGCGTCCCTTGCAAGTTGAGCAGTATTATCGTCGCAATTATCCGCAACGACGTACACCGTATATTTATCGGCTGGATAATTTTGTTTGAACATACTTTTTACGGTATTCTCTATCGTCGCCGACTCATTTCTAGCCGGAATAAAAATCGCAACCTTATGGAATTCTTTGGCTTTTGGATATCTTTTTGGTTTTAAGAAAAACAGTAAAACATAAATTATTTGAGGCAAGAATCCCAACCCCAATATAGTCATAAAAGCATAGTTTATTATATCTAACACTAACTTAAATGTTTGCATTCACCAATCTCATATTATAACCGTCTATATATATTATATAATCTACCTAAGTTTAAAGTCAAGACCTAATAAAACTTTTACAAATCTTGTAATAGAAAAACGCTTTATTATCGACAAAAAACTACAAATTACGACTTTTTTCATTTAACTGAATCCAAATCTTTATCTTTTATAAATTTTTTATCAAATATCTTGGTTGATATTCTTCATATCCGTGTTTGTCATAAAAAGAATAAGATTCATAGTAATACTTAAATTCTCCCAAATGAACGCTGATTGCCTTTTTGTTTTGCTCTTTTATATAAGCCTCAGCAAACGTCAACAATTCAGCGCCTATTCCCTGTCTTTTAAGGCTTGCTTTTACGTAAAGGCGATGCAACCTCACCTCGTCACTATTCTGCAACGTCGAATATCCAATCGAGCCTATCACTCTGTCGTTATCGTCGACGGCAAGCCAAAACATATCGCCTTTTTGCAAATAATTGCCATCTATATCCAACAAATCCTCATTTATAGTTGGGGTCTTGCCAAGCGCATCTTTTGCTTGCAAAACCATAAATATCAAGTCGTCGCGATACTTCTCTTCATATTTAATGATCTTCATAATTACATAACGTTGATATTCAAAATGCCGACGTCAAATCGGCGTTTTGGATAAATATCAGAACTTCAATACAAAGCGCAAGTTGTGTTGCTCCTTTGGCAAAATCTTGTATTGCGGCTTTATATTTGCCATTGCCGGCACGTCTCCGCCAACACCGCGCTGCTTTCCGTCAATACATATCGTAAGCATATCTTCTCTTGCAAGTTCGTGCATATGCTGAGCGTTGTGCAAAGCCTCGCAGGTATACGGATGTACTGTCATTTCGAATGCTTTGTCCACAGCCTTAACCGACACGCCGTTTTCTCCGCCGATATTAGCATAGCGCACGCCTGTGTGATTGCCATTTTCCTGCGGATACAAGTAATCGTGAATAAAGTTTTCGACGCCACCCTTCCACAAACCGAGTTTAGAAGCCGTCGCTCTGTCGCAATAGTTCTCGTGCGGTCCTTTAGCGTACATCTCAATTTCATCAACGCCTTTTGCCAAACGCAAAGTAAAACCATATCTCTCCATATCCTTTGAGCATACGAGACTCATTGACGCATCTATTGAGCCGTCTCCGCCAAACTTATAAGTCGTGTGAAGTCGCTTGAGATATCTCATACTCCAATCTATCTCAGCAATTACGACGCCTTGCTCCTCTCTCACTGTCACACGCTTTGCCTTCAAGCCCTTTTGAGCGTTGCGGTAAGCGTTGACGCCCATAATAGTATTTGCAATAATCTTCGGCACCTGCGGCAATGCGTCGTTGTCAATAGTCGCTCTGACAAAGTTGGGTCTCAACGGCGAAGTGAGCCTCTCATTGCCATTTACTTTTGCAGATACTATTGCACCCTTCTCAAGTACGAACACGCTTTCGCCAGCCGTGATAATATAGTTTTTGCCTTCCGCCTTAAAGGTTGCGCCCGCCGTCAAAGTCGGCGCGGTAAAATCGTATTCTTGCAATATAAACTGCTCATAAGCGACTACGTGTCCTTTACTTGCGTACGCCGTATCGCTCTTTGTCGACATATAAATATTGCATACGACTTCTTTATCCTTTGGCATATCAATATGTCTGTCAAGCAATTGCGTTGATACGCTCTCGTCGGGAGCGCAGTCTAATTCAAAAGTCTTGGAATACAACTCCTCTCCCTCTGCAACCAAAGTTGCTTTAAACTCAAACTCATTGAGATTGGTAAAACGATGACGGTTGAGAACAGTCAGCGTATTGTCTTCCAACTCAAACTTTGCCTGTTGGTATTGATAACGCACTTCATACAAAGCGGGGTTTGGCGAACGGTCGGCTCTTACGATACCGTTGAAAGCAAAACGTCCTGCGTTGGGCTTATCTCCAAAGTCTCCGCCGTAGCACCACTTGTCTTTGCCGTTTTCTGTGCGACGTATACTTTGATCGGCAAAGTCCCAAATGTAGCCGCCTGCAAGTCTGTCATACTTGTAGAACATATCCCAATAATCGCTGAAATTGCCAAGACTGTTGCCCATACAGTGAGCGTATTCGCATTGAATGAACGGCAAGTCTCTATACATATCGGGAGTATATTTGCTGCCCATAGGAGACCAAAGCGCAAGGCAGTGGCGCATAGGCTTGTTTTCTCCAATGACAGGCATCTTCTCTACCTTTGAATACATTTCGCTGAGCACGTCGCCCACTTCGCCTTTTTGGTCAGGCTCATAGTGAATAAATCTTGATTTATCAAGTTGCAATACCGCGTCCTTCATAGCGTAGAAGTCTTTGCCAAAGCCCGACTCGTTGCCCAATGACCAACTTATGATACAAGAGTGATTGCGAAGTCTTCTTACCATATTGACCGCTCTGTATACGCACTGGTCTTTCCACTTTTTGCTGCTCTTTGGCAAGAATGCGGCAAGTCCGTGTGTCTCAAGATTGGTCTCCGCCATTACAAGTATTCCGTATCTGTCGCAAAGTTCGTAGAATACGTCTTGGTTTGGATAGTGCGAATTGCGAATAGACGTGATATTGTTGGCTTTGCAAAGTTGAATATCCTTTTCTATCAACTCCGCAGGCACTGCGTGACCGTAATCGGGATGGAATTCGTGACGGTTGACGCCGTATATCTTGATGACCTTGCCGTTGAGTTTGATAAAAGGTCCTCTGCCGTCTTTCATCGGCTCTATCTTTATCTCTCTGAATCCAAAGTGAGAACGGCGTGTGTCCACAAGTTGCTCTCCGTCGTATAGTTTTACTTCCACGTCGTAAAGATTGGGATATTCGTGCGACCAGAGTTTTACGCCGTCAATATCCGCCGAAACCGTCAATTCTTGAGAGCAATCTCTTGCAACCGCTCCAAGACTTTGCTCCATAGTCGCAACTGATTTGCCGTCAAAAGACAGTTCTACCTGCGCTTTTAAATTTGCAGTGTCTAAATCTTTTACTTCCACCGTCACGTCGGTAATAAATTTTGCTTTGGTATAATTTTCCGTCAATTCGCAATGCGTAAAATAATCTGCAATTTGCGCCTTTGGCTTATATATCAGCCACACGCTGCGGAAAATACCCGATATGCGCCACATATCCTGATCTTCAAGATAACTTCCTGTCGTGTATCTATATACCGAAACCGCAAGTTTGTTCTTGCCTGCCTTTATGAACGGCGTAATATCGTATTCCTGCGGAGAAAAGGTGTCTTCAGAATAACCTACGAACTGACCGTTGACGTAAATATCTCCGCAACTGTTGATACCTTCAAAGCGCAAATATACGTCCTTGTCGCTCTCCTGCGCCTCAAATTCAGTGACGTAACATCCCACTTCGTTGTATCGAGCCTTTACGTGAGGAATGTCTGCGATATTGAATTGCGACAATGCATAAGGATAAACGTAATTGGTATATATTGGCTGTCCGTGCCCCTGTATTTGCCAATTGGATGGAACTTTTATCTTATTGAAGTTCTCAAGAGTTGCGCCTACGCTCTCGTATCCTTGCGGTATCTTGCTTGGATTCTCCACCAAACGAAAATCCCATTCTCCGTCAAGACACTCCGCAGTAGCATTCCCCTCTTTGTCGAGCGGAAACCCCGACGCATAACGCTTGATAGAATTGACGTCGTATACTGACAACTTCTTCCAATAATTCATAACAATCTCCTTCAATAGCGCATAACACGCACATTATTCATATTATAACATAAATAATCTATAATTTCAATACAAAAATCCATAAAAATATCATTACAATTTTATACGTAAAGTAACAAGTCCTTCATTTAAGCAATACCGTTATCTCTAACAAAAAACGTCATCTCTCACAAAAATGTCATTTTGAGCGCAGTTGAGAAATCTCTTTCTATCTATTAAGTCTTTCCTAATTAAGTTCTATATATTTGCAAACGTCAATCCATTTTTCATATCCTGAAGTCTCTTCCAACTCAGCAATGCTCAACTTGATTGCGCTGTTTGAACTTCCGCAAGCGGGATAGACAAAATCAAATCTTTTTAAAGAGCAATCAAGATAAACCGTCACGCCGTCTTTTATTCCAAAAGGACAAACTCCTCCGACTGCGTGTCCTATGAGATTTTCTACTTCCTCAAAAGGTATCATCTTGGCTTTGGTAGAAAACTCCGCTTTATATTTGCCGTTGTCAATCTTGCAATCGCCTGCAACGACAATTAGTATAGGACTTTCGCCAATGAGAAAAGACAAAGTCTTGGCAATCTCTTGCTCTTGACACCCCACGGCAATAGCCGCCTCGCTCACAGTCGCAGAAGACTTTTCAAATTCCATTATTTTGTTATCCAATCCATACTTTTGCAAATGCTCTTTTACTCTTATTAAAGACATAATAATCCTCCGCATATCAACAATGTCAAAACTATTTTATCATAACATATGGCTCTTTTCAACATATTTTGCTTTACTTTATTAAGCAGTTATGATATAATCACGCTATGATTATATGGGGCGAAAACGGAGTATTTAAGATAATTAAAGATTTGTTTGTCGGCATACGCTTTTTTCCCAATAAAGAATTTGAGGAATATACAGGAATTGTCGGCAAAAAAGAAATAGTAACTTTGGGACACTGTTGTAAGTTTAAAAGCGACTTCCGCGAGATATTTTACCAACTCGACGACGAAAGCCTTCTAGACGTCTCGTCGTTAAATTACGAATATATTTCAAAAGACAAGGCTATTATGCTATGTGAAAATGCAAAGTCAACTTTGGGAAGTGACGAACAACTCCTATTCGCTCAATTTTGCGACAGCAATGAAATTCCCGATTATCTTGGATTTGAATTTTGCGGATATGACATACATCACGATTATGAAGGCGGCTCTGCTCTATACGATATAGGATATCCTTTCAACAAAAATAAAGACGTATTAGACAAACTAAATGAATACGGACTCTTCGCAACTTATGAATACGCGCAATATTTCAAAAGCAAAGTAGACGCTGATGACACGCTCTTTAACGATGGCGAACCTACAGACGACAGTCGCATTTTTGGCTTATGGAGATATATCAAGCAAAATAAGAAATAATTTCAAAGCAATAATTCATTAAATTTACTAGAAAATCAAAATCTTACGGTTGCTTAAGTCATAAAATTATGATATAATATATAAAGCATATTTTATTGACAAAAAATTATCTTACAGAAAGTGAAAAATTGGAGTAACAATGGCAAAGGCGCTTTTAGTCAAACTTAAGGAATCTCTCATTTCGGTATTACCGATTGCGATAATCGTACTTATAATTTCTTTCACTCCCCTTGCGCCATTGACTGCAACTGAGCAAATCACTTTTGCAGTGTGCGCAGTGATGCTTATTTTGGGTATTGGACTTTTCAACTTGGGCGCAGACCTTGCTATGACGCCTATGGGCGGACACGTAGGTACCGGACTTACCAAATCAAAAAAAGTGCTTGTACTCGTATCAGTGTGCTTTATTATGGGCGTACTCATCACTATTGCCGAGCCAGACCTATCCGTACTCGCTTCACAAGTCAGCGACGTTATGAACGACACCGTGCTTATCGTAACCGTTGGCGTGGGCGTGGGAATCTTTTTGATAATTGCAGTTCTTAAAATAGTATTCCATAAAAGCCTTTCAATGCTTTTGATGTTCTTCTATTTGATGTTGTTTGCAATATGCTCTATGCTCATAGAATGCGGAAAGAACAACTTTCTTGCTCTTTCTTTTGACTCTGGCGGCGTAACCACAGGTCCAATAACAGTACCATTTATAATGGCTCTCGGCTTTGGTATTGCAACGACTGTCGGCGGCAGAGACGCCAACGAAAACAGTTTTGGACTTATCGCTCTATGCTCTATAGGTCCAATAATTGCAGTTATGATACTTTCGCTTTGCTCAAAAGGCGAGATATCTCAAGATACTTTAAACGCCCTTGCTTCTTACGAAACGGTGGAAGGAAGTCTTGCCTTGATAGGTCACTCAATTTTGAATACCGCTAAAGACGTACTTCTTGCGTTGGCGCTTATCGTTGTATTTTTCTTGATACTGCAATTCACAGTCTTAAAACTTCCGCGCCAAAAACTTGCGCAAATAGGTATCGGTATTGCGTACACCTTCTTTGGACTGGTGATATTCCTCGTTGCGGTAGAAGTGGGCTTTATGCCAATCGGATTTAAACTCGGAACGGAAATCGCAAACTTCTCTCAGCCTGTTCTTGCAGTATTCGGCTTAGTGATAGGTTTTGTAGTAGTTTTGGCAGAGCCTGCGGTGCACGTACTCAACAAGCAAGTCGAACAAGTCACAGGCGGCGGAGTCAAGAAGATAGAAATGTTGATTGCGCTTTCATTAGCAGTCGGCGTATCGCTGTGCCTGTCGATAATCAGAATGATTTTCCACTTCTCTCTTCTTTATTATCTGATACCCGGATATCTCATCTCTTTGGGACTGTCATTCTTCGTTCCAAGAGTGTATACGGCAATCGCGTTTGACTCAGGCGGCGTTGCCAGCGGTCCGTTGACTTCAAGTTTTATACTACCTTTGATAGTAGGCGCGTGCGTTTCTATCAACGGCGGCGCTGACGCTATTTTGACAGACGCCTTCGGCGTGGTAGCAATGGTCGCAATGACGCCTCTCATAACAATTCAGGCGCTTGGTTTCAAAGCAATTATGTCGGCTAAAGTCAGAGACAAAATAGCAATGAAGCGCATACTGTCCGCAGACGACGAACAGATCATTTACTTTGAATAGGAGAGACATATGTCTG
This sequence comes from Clostridia bacterium, assembly GCA_029061605.1. Taxonomy (GTDB): domain Bacteria; phylum Bacillota; class Clostridia; order Christensenellales; family UBA3700; genus RACS-045. Next base: position 8,833 of record JAIDRT010000011.1, read on the forward strand.
ATAAAAAACATACGAAAGAACACGATTCGACCGCAAAGAAAGATACTAAACAGCACTCTGCCCCAAAGGCAAAGTCTGTTGCATCAAATACGGTCAAATCCAACAGGCTTAAACTTCTTATAACGATTATCGCCAGAAAAAAAGCCGAATATTTTACAGACTTAATTCAGTCTTTTGACGTAAATATGCAAATGGTCGTGCTTGCAGAGGGTACGGCAAACGCAAAAATGCTTGGTCTTCTCGGTCTATTGGACAGCGAAAAAGCAGTTATTTTTAGCGTAATTCAAGAAAATAAAGTTGCGGACGCAATGAGTATGTTGGAACATAAATTCCAAACTATAAAGGACGGAAAAGGCGTCGCTTGCACAATACCTTTGACAAGTGTAATCGGTACGCTTATCTACGGATTTTTGAGCAATAACAGAATGACGGTAAAGGAGAGTAAATAATGAACAATTACGAAATGATTTTGTGTATAGTAGACGCAGGCTTCTCAGAACTTGTTATGGACGCAGCAAAAGAAGAAGGCGCGCGCGGCGGTACGGTTATCCACGCCCGCGGCACTGCCAATAAAGAGGCTGAACAGTTTTTCCATATAGCAATTCAGCCTGATAAAGATATAGTAATGATCTTGGTTCCCTCAGAAATCAAGGACAACGTACTCCACTCAATTTACCGCAATGCAGGTCTTAAAAGCGAAGGTAAAGGCATCGCCTTCTCTCTCCCTGTAGACGAAGTAGTGGGCATCTCCGCTCCGCCGGCGTCCTCCCCTGTCAAATCTGAAGAAAAGGCAGAGCCAGAAAAACAACAGGAAGAACATAAAGAAAAGAAATCTTAACATTAATGGATAAAAAAGATATACTTGATGCCATTGCCCCCTGCTCGCTATGTTGTCACACTTGCGCAATGAAGAAAGATGGGATAATAGCAAATACGGCTAAAGACTTATTAAATTATCATATTGGCTATTGTGATTTTGAGAATTTGATTTTATCTAAAAAATTCAAAAAATCAATACGCGAAGAGAAAAAATTTTTAGAAAAATTGCGTGAGAAATCGAACGTCACTTGTCGTGGTTGCAGAAATGGCGAACACGGCAAATACTGTATCAAAAATTGCTTTATTTTGGAATGTTCAAAATCTCACGGCGTTGACTTTTGCGGAGAATGTAACGAGTTTCCTTGTAATAAAACTAAAGATATATTTATCGATATCGTTTTGGAAGATTGGCTTATCGGCAACAATAGGATAAAAGAAATCGGCATTGAGAAATATTATGAAGAGACCATTACCCTTTCACATTATTTATCTTATATCCAAAACAAAACATAAAAAAGAAACCGAATTTTCGATTTCTTTTTCTTCTTGCTCTGTTTAGTCGCTATTCTTGAATTTATGTTTAATCGTTTTATTTATTATATTAAAAGCAGCGAAAGATAATATAAATACGCTGATTAAAAACAGACCTATTGCTATACCCACTAAAAATCCCGATATGAAGTCTTGCGCATTGCTACCGTCGAATATGGTAGATAAAAGACAAAGGACAACGCCAAATGCTATCAAAACAATTGCAGATATAAATAATCGGCGATTGTCTTTGTCTTTTTTTAATTGTTGCATATCTTTGACCAGTTTTATAATTTGTTCGTTTTCTACCCAACTAGTATTCTTTTCGCAATCCTTTCCGTCAAACAGTTCTGAAATTGAAATTCCCAACTCATTGCATAATGGCTCAACAAGTGAATAGTCTGGTAAACACTTCCCACATTCCCATTTAGAAATAGTTTTGTTGGAGACGTTCAGCCTTTCAGCAAGTTGCTCTTGCGTCAAATTTTTTTCTTTTCTTTTTCTTGTAATAAATTGTCCGACCTTAACTTGATCCATATTGTCCTCCACGATTATTATGTCTTAATTATAATGCGCTTTATTGCAAATTTACACCCCTTATTAGGCGAATTTAAGTGGAATTTTTGAGTTTTTGCTTTATATTAACATATTTATAAAAAAAGTGTGACTTAGTGGAGTATAATGTTGTAACGGTATCATTTCGAATAACAATATGTATATACTCGCCACATTTAGAGCATTTAGTGTAGCCCTCTAAACTGTTTTGTGCTTGTATAAGCACGGTTTTACAGTTTGGACAGCAAGCATAATAATATGGTATTTTAATTGTTTTCGTTTCTTCCATTATTCTATTTAGTCCATATTAATAAGGCACGACTTAACAAACCTACTGATTTCTTTCCACGCATTTTTACTTTCTTTTAAAAATGGTGTTAAATATTGAAAGTCGTGCCACATACCGCTATATTCAGTAGAGGTTGCACTAACTCCTGCCGATTTTGCTTTAAGGTATAACATATCGCTATCGCTTGCGGAAGTTTCGTATTCGCCGCATTGAATAAGCATATTGGGAAAGTCATAATATTCCGCATATGCTGGGGATAGCAATTTATTAAAAGGCGAAGTTTCCCCGCAATATGGTGTTTTTCGTCTTATAAACTGCTCATTGCATTCAAAACATTGATTTTTAGGTAACGAATACAATGGGTCGCGGTAACAGTTCTTTTTATAAGAATCTCCTGTTGCCGCCAAGTCTATAAAACACGATAATACAATTAAAGCGTTTGGTAACAGATTATTTTCATCGCGGAGTTTTAAGCAAGTAGACAACATAAGATTAGCGCCAAAACTATCGCCTATTGCGATAATGCACTTGTCTTTTAGCCTATCATCACACAATCCAACGTAAGCAGAATAACACTCGTTGTGTACGGACGGATAAACAAGTTCGTTGCCGATTTTATAATCAATGGAATATACTGCACAATTTGTAAGATTACAGAGTCTTTCGGCTGCTTTTCGGTACATACCGTTCATTGCTTGCGTATGACCGCCACCGTGAAATTGCACTATACACGCATTGCTATTTGAATTTGCGGGAGTTAATATTTCAACGCTTGTTCCGTTGATATTTGCAACTTCGTAACAACAATTTTTAGGCGGACGGTATGGCTTATTCTTGAATTTTATAGAGCGCGATAATGATTTATGGTTTTTTCGATATGGATAAGTATAAGCACGTAGAATTGCCCTTGTAATTCTTGCGCCCAATGAAATCATAGTTCTGCAAGCCTTTTGTGCATATTCTTGACAAGCGGATTCATTATCAAACCCACAAGTACGCCCGACTTTATATAGCAATAAACTTCATTCCACAAACCGTAAAAAGCACATTTGACATCACAATACTTGCTTGCTCCATATTTCTTTATATAGGTTTCTCGCAGATAAAATCTTTTTCCCATAAGGTTGTCAAATTGAAACAAATCATACTCCCTGTCCGCATACATAGAGTTAAGCGGATCAATAAAGCCGCTAATTTTGCACTTTTTACCAACCATAATATTTGCAATATTCAAATCGCCGTGAATTAAGCAAGCGTCTTTAACGTTCTCCGAAAAGATGACGTCAAACTTGTTCCAAGCCGCACGCATAGCAACAATCATCTTTTCGGAAAGTATTTTTGCATTATACAATTCTTCGGCTTTGTCTAAAACCGCTTGCGCAAACGGCTTATAATAGTCTATCCAAGTCAAGCAATCGGGCGAAAGCGTATCTCCGAACTTTTCATTTGTTCGGCAATGAATTTCGTGTAATGCAGTAGTTACTTTATCGGCAAATTCAAGACGCTTTCGCTTACTTTCAATCAGCATTCCAAGAGCCATAAGCGCGTTTTTACCGTCAATGTTTTCCATTCCGTAGCAGTCTATGGGAATATTCTTATCTGCATTTCTGGCAAACAAGACTTTTGGAATTTTTACTGAACAGTTATCCGCAAGAAGTTTCAAATCGTGTACTTCTTTTTCAAGCATATCTTTTGCTCTTAAAAATTTAATTACGATTTTATTTCCGTCTGCAAACTCAACTCCGAAAGCACGCCCAAACGAGCCGCCGCCGAGATATTTAATTCTTTTTGCCGTTTGCCCAAATTGCTCTTTTACGATAATCGCAGAGTAATTATTTGCCGTATCTTTATCAAGCGGAATAGCCGTAATTCTTTCAACTTTCATACTTTAACACCTTATAATTTAGTATTAACACTATTATACATCAAAATAAAAATAGTAGCCATATCGTTGTATGACAGAAACATTTCCTGATATGACTTTTACTTTAATATGTTGCGATATTCAGACGGTTTCATACCAAGTATAGATAAGAACTGTTTATACAATCCCGAAGTGTTTGAATACCCTACTTCAAAAGCAATATTTTCTATGGTTAAGTTGCTTTCCGTTAAAAGTTGCTTTGCGCGGTTTATACGATATAAATTTAATAGTTCCGTAAAACTTTTGCCAGTTCTTGTTTTAATTAAACGGCTAATGTAATTAGCGTTATAGTTTTGCGATGCGGCAAACTCCGCAAGCGATGCAGTCTTAATATTTTCGTTAAAGTAATCATTGAGCATTATTTCAATAGCAATATCGTATTTTTGCAGATTGACTAACTCTGTAAAAATTATCGTGAGATAACTTTGAATAATCAAATCTTTGTATTGAGCGCTACAGGATTGCTCTTGCAATAATTTCAATATTGCAAACTCCGCAGTTTCGTACACGTCTTCAAACAAAATTGTTGTCGCTGGAAGTCTATCACTTAAAATTTTGCCGCCTGTTTGCTTGAATAGACTGCAAGGTATTACGAACTTTAATATAATGTCAGAGCGTTTGCTTTTTTCTATCTTATGAATAGTGTTTGGAGATAGGAGTAAGCATTGTCCTTTGGTTAAACAAAGTTTAGAACCGTCTTTGAATTGTTGCAAACACTTACCTTGATGAACATAAATAAGTTCATAAAATTTGTGGCTATGAATATACGGTACTTGACTTTCAGTATGTTTCTTAATATAAAATTCGTCGCTTTGTCTGATAGGAACAATTGGGAAATCGGTAATTTTTCCTGACATAAAATCTTTAACCGATATGGATAGTGACTCCGCAGTATCTAAAATTTCCTTACCGTTAGCAAATTCGTTTTTTATCGCTGCCGTAATAAGTTCTTCTATATTTGCTTGTCTATTGTCATCATTTTCGTGCTTATTCAATATTGTTGAAAAGGTATTATTCATAAGTATATTATATCAATTTTGAAATGTTTTTGCAAATCTATAAATTGGCGGATTTATTCCCTACGGCTACACGGTGAACGAGGACAAGTTAATTTGCGGCAATGGCGGCGAGGACGAAAACAGCGCAAAAGAAAAAGAAACCGAAAATTCGGTTTCTCAATCTGGGTGTTCGTATACCCCTGTTATGGTGCACCCAAAGAGACTCGAACTCCCAACCTTTCGGTCCGTAGCCGAACGCTCTATCCAATTGAGCTATGAGTGCATATCTTTGCTACATTTGACATTATAGATAATTCTGCGCTGTTTGTCAATCAAATTCAACGGCGCAGAATTAAAAACTTATGCAAATTATTCTTGATCTTTTGTCAGCGAAGTATCCATATTGCTCTGCGCAGTGTCGCTGTCTGATGCTTTTACTTCTCTGCCGTATTTATAGCGTTTTCTAAATAGGACAAATAACAATACTGATACGGCGGCTGTCAAGCCTTCTGCGACTATGACTGCCGACCATATTCCGTCAAGTCCCCAAATCAGCGGAAGTAGCATTACTGCAGTGCCTCTCAACAAAAGCGAGCGCAAAAATGATATAAACGCAGACACTCCGCCGTTGCAAAGCGCCGTAAAAAATCCCGAGCACCAAATATTGATACCGCAGAATACGTAGCAGACTGCAAAGATTCTAAATCCTCTTACCGTCATTTGCAAAAGTTCTTTGTCATATCCAACGAATGCGTACGCCAAAGGATAACTCAACGCCTCCGCCAAAATCATAGCAATGGCAGATCCTATCACTATGAGCGCAGTGCTCTTTTTAAACACATTCTTCATCTTGACGTAATTATTTGCGCCGTAATTAAAACTTATTACAGGCGCTATGCCCATCGTAAATCCAAAAAACACCGCCAAGAATACAAAGTCTGTATACATCATTGCAGAATACGCCGCAATACCTCGCTCGCCTACTAACTTGAGCAGTTGAACATTATAAAGTATTCCCACAAAAGACGCCGACACGTTGGACATAAACTCCGATGCGCCGTTGTAGCACGCGTATCCAAATTGCTTGGGATAAAATCCGCATACTCTGATTTTTATCATACTCTTTTTAGAAAAGATAAAATATATCAACGGCACTGCTCCGCCTATAGCCATACCTATCACGGTGGCAATACCGGCGCCTAATATCCCCAACTTGGCAAACTTGATAAATATATAGTCCAAAGCCATATTTGCAATGCCGGCGCTGATTGAAAGTATCAGTCCCAACTTGGCTTTCTCTGCGACAGGGAAAAAACTCTGAAACGTGCATTGCAGCATAAACAACACGCTGCCGCCTACCATAACGTAGCCGTAAGACATACAGTCCTCAATAATCAAGTCGCTACCGCCCATAAGCGTAAGTATTTTTCGTAAAAATATCAGACAAATCGACGAAAGAATTATGCCAATTCCAATGACGGAAAAAACTATCATTGAAAAATACTTGTTTGCCCTTGTCTTGTCTCCTTCGCCCAACGTCTTTGCGACAAGAGCGCTTCCGCCCGAGCCAAGCATAAGTCCAACTGCGCCTATGATCATAACGAGCGGCATAACCACGTTGACGGCAGAAAGAGCCATATCTCCTATGAGATTGGACACAAAAAGACCGTCAACGACGCTGTATATAGACATTATCACCATCATAACGACGGACGGCATAGTAAATCTTATAATCTTTTTTAAATTAAAATTATCTGACAACTGTATTTGTTTTTTCATAGTACTAATCATCCATTGCTTTTTTTGATTCTTCCAGAAAGTATTCATAATACTTTTTCTCTGCAGACATCAAAGCCCGCGCTTCTTCTTCGGAAAGTCTGCTAAACGCATTCTCTTCCGCTTTTATTATCCTGTCAATCTTATCAACGCAAAACCTCACTCCTCTATCCGTCAATACCACGGCTTTTTCTCTTTTGTCGTATTTGCCGTCCTTGAGTTCTACAAATCCCATATCCGCCAAAGATTTTGTAGAGGAATTGACAGTCTGTTTACTAAGCGAAAGCGTTGCGCCCAGATCTCTTTGCGTAATGCCATCTTGCCCTTCCATTCTCAAATCATACATTATCGCCAAAGCGCTGTCCGACAAACCGTACTTGAGAGCAAAAGCGTGATAAATTCTGTTGCCCGCTTTATATATTTCGTTGTATAACTTTATAAAATCTTCAAATCGCATACACATCTCCATTAGTCCGATTTCGGACTTTTTATATATTATATGCGATTAAAACTTTAAAGTCAATATATTTAATGATATTTGATAAAATTTAAATAAAAAAAGATACGGACTGTACTCAGTCCGTATCTTACACAAGGAGAAAGTAAACGTTTTTACACTACTAAACATTTACATCTATATTATAAAACATATAGTGTCAAATGTCAATACCCATTTATGTCAAATTTATCTATATTTTTCATTAAAATAATTTTTAATTATTGAGTTTCTTTCTTCTTTCTCATCTTGTTTTCTCTATTTATATAGGCGATATAATTGACGTGATGCAACCATTTGACAAACCTTTGGCGTAAAGTCTCTTTGATAAGCACACCGTTGTCAGAATAAACTCCGATAAACTCTATATAAGGTTTTTTTCGTACGCTTGTAAACACTATTTTTACTTTTTCTGCCGTCACCGCCTTAAAAGTGGCGATCCTGCAATATCCCACCGTCGTTCCGCAATATACCTTCTTGTACTTTCCTTTTGCAAACGCGTATATCTCAAAATTTTCTATACGCTGGGAGAAAGCCACGTTTTCCACCAACTTAACTCTGTTTATTTTTGCTGGCTTATCCAAAACAAGTTCTATCTCATATGACGCCTGCTCTTCTTGAGGCGTATAATAATTTATTGGGTCATAAGTCGTCTCGTCAAAAGAATACTCCAACGCGCCCTCTATATCGCATCCGTCTTCCGACTTGGGAGCGGTGATAGACTTCACTTTCAGCAATTGAAGATTGCTTTCATTGATATGTTTGCCAAGTTCTTGAAGTCGCTTGACGTCGTTTTCGTGCAACAATCCGCGTCTGTCCGGTGGCGCATTGAGAAGCAAAATCGAATTACCGCCCACAGAATTATAGTATATCTTCAACAAATTTTTAAGACTGCGCACGGCTTTGTCCTGTGATTTGTGATAAAACCAACCTGGACGTATAGACACGTCGACCTCAGCCGGATACCATATAAAACTGTCAAAGTCTTTCAAAAAGTCCCTGCTGCCCAAGTCGGGAGATATGATGTCCGCCTCTTTTTTGGCAAAATCGCTGTCGTCGCTCTGCTGAGACGTCGCCTCAATAGACTGTATATCAAAAGCAAACTTAGGCACGACATTCCACTCGCTCTCTCTTGCAAAACCGCCTTCGTTGCCCACCCAGCGCACGTCTGGTCCGCAATTGGAAATGCACGCATTGGGAGCAAGCCTGCGAATCGTGGAGAAATATCTGCCCCAATCATATATTTGCTTTGGCTTGCCGTCCATATATGAGCCGCAAGCGCCATCCAGCCATACGCAGAATATCTCTCCGTATCCAGTCAAAAGTTCTTCAAGTTGTTGGCAATACACGTCGTTGTATCTATCCGTTCCGTAAGCCTCGTGATTTCTATCCCACGGAGACAGGTATATTCCAAATTTGATACCATACTTTCTGCAACTATCAGACACCTCTTTGACCACGTCTCCTTTGCCGTCTTTATAAGGAGATTGCGCAACGCTGTAATTTGTCGTCTTAGTCTGCCAAAGGCAAAAGCCGTCGTGATGCTTGCAGGTGAGTATCACTCCGTATGCTCCTGCATCCTTTACATTCTTCACCCATTGGTCTGTATCTTGCTCAGTTGGGTTGAAAATCTGCGGATCAGTTTTGCCGTCTCCCCATTCTTTTGCAGAAAAAGTATTTAGCCCATAGTGAAAAAATACGTTAAAGCGTTGGCGCTGAATACGTTTTTGATTTACGCTCGGCACAATTGACACGTACTTTTCAAGTCTCTCTTGGTCGTTCATAATTCCTCCATAATTCATATACTATATAAATAATAACATATTAAATAACATAAATCAATAGGTCAATTTGCAATAAAAACCTCTCCCTCTCGACAAGCAAACAGGGATATATGCTAATTTTAAATAACGGTTTTTCAAGACATTATTAAGGAAAGTCGTCGTACTTGCCGTACGACGACTTGAATTAATGCTATTTACTTTTTGATTTATAGCCTTCCTTCTAATTAATTGACGTATCCGTAAACGTATCTGGAAGGTAGGTTGCCGCAACTGAGTTCAATAACGATTCTGTTGCCTTTCTTGGTATTGTCACCGTGCAAGGTCGACTCAACGTCTTTAATTTCGCCATTAAACACAAATGCCTGTGTGTCAACAGTCTGTGAAGGACGCATAGTTACGATATTTCTGTTCTCGCTGGTATCATTGCTATTTCTTACCAAATATATAAGTCTTTTTAGCAATGGATTGCGATAACCTTTATCTCTCAAAACAATCATTTCCGCCTCGTCCTCTCCAAAGAGTATATTGATAATATCGCCAAGGCTCTCGGTTGATTTCAATACCTCAACTTCGCCGTCTTCTGCCCAACTGTCGGTAGAATAACAAACGCTTTTGAGTACGTTGCCGTCGTTTTTACCTACAAATGCGCCTCTATTCTCTCCAGTACGCGTCGTGCCGCCTGTAGAGTAACAACTGGTAATATCTGCTTTGTTGAAACCTACAAAACCGCCCGAATACATACTTGCCGTAGCCTTATTAGTTGAATAACTTGAGATAATCTCGCCATTATTGAGTCCGACAAAACCGCCTGCGTATGCGTTATCACCGTTAGCGGTCACCTCGGTTACTCCGGCGTTGTTGAGTGTAAACTCACCGCTGTAAGACTGATTTATATATCCGTTGTTGACAGCAACAAATCCGCCTGCGTAAACGCTGTCAAGTCCTGCAGCCGTAACGCTTACGTCTCCAATAGCAAAACTATCTATGATATTTCCGTTGTTGTTGACGACAAATCCCGCTCCGCCTATGCTAGTCACGCCGTCAGTCAAAATATCTGAAAGCGTTGCTGTGACTTTGCCGTAGAAACCAACGTATGATATGACAGTTTTTTCAGCGTTGTTGATCATTACGCCGCCCACGGTCGCGCCCTCAAGCACAGCATATACCGAAGACGAGTTGATATATCCATAATTGTTGATTACCATACCTGCAACTTGCGCGCCCTCTGCCTTAATAGAATCGCTTTGGACAAGCACGTCGCGGATAGTACCCTTGTTGTTGATGGCAATAGGAGCAACTTTTATTGACGTCACGCTCTCGTCAAGTTCTTCTTTGTCGTATCCTACAAAACTCATACCCACGTAGAAGATGTTCTGAATAATACCTTTATTCTGATTGCCGTTGCTATCAATATTGACAAACATAGAATACTCAAGGTCGCTTGAACTATCATTCTTAATTACGCCGTTTTGCGTCATTACTTTGTTGCCAATGACGATACCCGAAACGGTATGCTTATTGCCGTCTATAACTCCGCCGAAAGTCTCAACCTGCGCGAGTTCATATCCATTAAAATTGATATTGTCCTCAACGGAAAATTCGTCGGTGTTATTTGGATTGATAAATGAATTCAATATGATATAAGCATACTCGCCGGTGTTGGTTACGACGTACTTACCGTCTACCTTTTGCGGTATCTTATAACTCATATACTGCCCTTTAGTTGCCGTGCTTTGGCTTACCACAAAATTCTTAGAGGTATTATCCGCAGATATTGACACGTCGTAAAGCAATCCGTAATATGCGTTGTCGCTTATCAAATAATCGTATTTGATTTCGCCGTTTTCCTTGTTTACCTTGAAGAAAATATCGTCAAGCATCATTTCAAAAGTATGATACGACACTTTGCCGTCGGCATACTCTACGTCCTTTACGACTTCAATTTCACTCTCTCCGTCAACCTTTTCAAAATAGAAAAGTTGCTTTCCATCTGAACCTAACAAGTCCTCTTCTTCTCCAGTATTCTGGCTCAGAATTGCGCCGTTTTCCGGATTGGTATATTCTTTGCGCTCGTTGACAAACTTGATTTTGGTGGGATCGCTCATATCGCAAATTATATCCACGCTTGCGCTGGGAGCATAATTTTTCCACATCACGTCATTGTCGTCTTTGTCCTTGAGGTAATAATCCTCGCCGTCGTAGCGGACTTTTGCGTATCCGTTCATATTATATACGAGTATGGTCTTCTCTTCTTTAATAAGACTTGAGCCGTCTGCATCATACTTATAAAAATCGTATACGTCTGCAACAACGAATACTATCTTGTTGGAAATGGTCTGTTGCAAAATACTGCTCTCCAACTTGACGCTGCCGTCAGGCAACAATGCGCTCAAGTTGAGTGTAAATTCTGTTGCCAAAGAGTCTGCCGGCAACTTCCAAGAAAGTTTTGCCTTGCCATTTTGGTCATACGTCAACGACATATCCTTAGCGTCTACGGATGCAAGTTTGTTGACGACGTATTCGCTGTCCTTTTCACTGAAATCACTGGTATAATATACTTGATTGTCGCCGTTTGCCCTGATAGTAAAGGTATATTCGCCGACCTTTTCAAGATCAAATTTGGTGCGGTATGCATAACTCGTACCTGTGACAACAGCATCTTCATACGTGCCGTCCTCAAACGTCTTTCTCAAGGTATAGTTGGTCGCGTTGGTAACTGCTCCCCATCTTATCGTAGTACCCGTCATATCTGTAAATTTTGGAACAGCCAACTCAGTAGAATTATAATAAGTTGCCACTCCTGCCAAAGAAGGCGAATACTCAATATTATCAGACGCAGGATTTGCTATGACGCTTATTCTATATGCGCCGTAATCGCCATAAAGTTCTTTTTCCTCTTGTCCCTCTTCACCTGACGCCTTTTTCTCCGCAAAGTTATAAGACAACGCCTCGCTTGTGATTTCGTCGAGTACGGCGCCTTTTTCGTTGGTAACTCTTACAGAATAATCTACAGCCCTATCAACAGCGCTCCAAGACGCGACCTTGTCGGCTATCGTTATGACAGGCGTATCCAAAGCGTTGCCCTTGTGATATACGATAGGCTGACTTTTGTCGCTGGTACCGTATTTCTTTCCGTCGCCGTACGCTCTCACGGTAATTGAAAAGTTGCCGTAACCAGTGACCATTGCGCTCAAATCGCAAGTCGTTGTGGTCACGCTTTTCTCATTTTCTTCGCCGTCAACGGAAATAAAATACTCATTTGCATTCTTTACTTCGTCCCAACTCAACACGCTTCCGTTGAGTTTTAAATTGCTTGGCGTAGTGAGTTTTATCAATCCGTCTGCATCCTTCGGCGCGCACGCAACTGCAAAAACAGCCACGCATACGACGATCATTATACAGACTATCACGTTGATTTTTTTTCTCATATTCACTCCTTTTAACCTTGGTTGTACTGTTTTATTATAACAAACACCTTTTATAATATCAACTGTTTAAGAATTATTTATATATAAATATTATGCGTTTAATAAAATACAATTATTTAATAATTATCTCCATTGAGGCATCTTATAGTTCTCTCCAAAATCAACATTGCTCGTCTGATAAAGCCTAAAAACACACTGAATATAACAAAATTTGATTACCATAACTTCAAATTTATTAAGTAACGTTAAAAAATTATATATTTCTAGACTACAAGGTTTTATAAATCACCATTGCAAATACTTTATTTTGAGCAATTTATAGACACGGAACGCGATTTCTTTCTGCAAATCCTTACTTTTTCATAAATTTTGCAAATAATGACAAAATAATTTTAAAATACTCTTGAAATCAACACAAAAATGTGCTATATTGTTAATACAAGACGCTCTAAGCATCTTGAAAATACAATTAAATAGACAAAAGAGAGGTGTCAACAATGAATTTTAGCAAAAACTTAAGAATCTTCAGAAAACTTAAAAGAGTATCTCAAACCGTCCTTGCAGAATTGCTTGGCGTATCGCAACGTACCATATCTCACTATGAGAACGGCACTTGCCAACCAAGCATAGAGGGACTTTGCATTCTTGCAGATTATCTTGAAGTGTCTCTCGACGAACTCGTAGGACATACTCCTGTAAGCAAGAGCGAATAATTTACTCTTCAATGCATAAATATAGGGCGCGCGGCGCCTTGTATTTTGTATGTCAAAATCACTGAATACGGCAGCAATGCCGTATTTTTCTTTGAATTATACAACTCCCCTTTTTATTTTTTCAAAATACTGTGTGAGGCGTTTATGCGCTGCAATTTTTAATCCGCAATTGCGTCAAGAATGATCCACTACGCCCGCATTAAAGTAGTATGAATTTAAAATATTTCCCAACTTACAGAGTTTTTATACACAAAATCAACAATTTTCTATAAAAAAATATTGAAATTGATATTTTAATATGATATTATTATAATGTTATTTTGAATAACAATGGGAGTGAACTTTATGAAATATGCAGATTTAATTGCCCAAATGACTTTGGAAGAAAAGGCAAGTCTTTGTTCGGGCAAAGATATGTGGCACACAAAAGCAATTGAAAGATTGGGTATCCCCTCCGTAATGATGTGCGACGGACCTCACGGATTGAGAAAGCAAGACGACAGCGGCGTCTCAACAAGCCTCAACGTATCGGTGGACGCAATATGCTTCCCCACAGCGTCGGCAACGGCATCATCTTGGGACAAAGCGCTACTCAATCAACTCGGACAGGCGATCGGCGACGAAGCCGTAGCGGAAAACGTGGCTTTGGTACTCGGCCCCGGCACCAACATCAAGAGAAGTCCCCTTTGCGGACGTAACTTTGAGTACTTCTCTGAAGACCCATATCTTGCCGGTATGCTTTCGGCAAGTTTTATTGACGGCGTGCAAAGCAAAAATATAGGCACGTCAATTAAGCATTATTGCGCAAACAATCAAGAAACTTACCGTATGACTATCAACTCCGTCGTCGACGAGAGAACTTTGAGAGAGATCTACCTCTTGCCGTTTGAAATTGCAGTAAAGCAATCTCAGCCGCGCACGATTATGGCGTCATATAATCTCATCAACGATACGTACGCAACGGAAAACGAATTTTTGCTCAACAAAGTCTTGAGAGACGAATGGGGATTTGAAGGACTTGTAGTCAGCGATTGGGGCGCAACCAACAAGCGTGTCAAAGGTCTCAAAGCAGGTCACGATCTTGAGATGCCGTCAAGCGGCGGAATGAATGACAAACTCATTGTCAAGGCAGTTAAAGACGGCTCGCTTGACGAAAGCGTGCTTGACACGGCTGTGGACAGAATACTTGATCTTGTTATGAAGTCGACAAAGAATCCAAAAGACGCGACTTACGACAAAGAAGAACATTATCAGATCGCAAAGAATATCGCAAAAGAAAGCGCGGTGTTGCTCAAAAACGACGGCTCGCTACCCCTTCAGGCTCAAAAAATCTTGCTCGTAGGCGAACTTGCGATTGAGCCGAGATTCCAAGGCGCAGGCTCTTCTTTTGTCAACTGCACCAAGATTTCAACCGTAGAACAGAGTTTGCGCGACGCAGGTATTGAATATGAATTTACAAGCGGTTATGACCTCTCTGACGAATCCGTCAAGAAGAATGCAAAACTCCGCAAAAACGCTGTGGAACTTGCAAAGAATTACGACACCGTGCTCGTAGTTGCGGGATTGCCTGAAAAATACGAAGCCGAGGGCTTTGACAGAAAGCATATCAATATGCCTCAAAGCCACGACTTGTTGATTGAAGAACTCGCTCAAGTCAACAAGAACGTCAACGTAGTGCTCACTATGGGATCAAGCGTGGAGATGCCTTGGATAGACAAAGTGCGCAGTGTGCTTTGTATGTATCTTGGCGGTCAATCGTCAGGCGACGCTTGCGTAGATCTCCTACTTGGCAGGGCAAATCCTTGCGGAAAACTTGCAGAAACTTTTGCTATCAAACTTTCCGACGTCCCCTCTACTCAAAACTTCCCTGGAGCAAGATTCAGCGTGGAATACAGAGAAGGACTTTATGTCGGTTACAGATATTTTAATACGGCAAACGTACCGGTACTCTTCCCATTCGGTCACGGACTTTCGTATACGAAGTTTGAGTACTCCAATCTCACTTTGTCTTCAAAGAACATAAGCGACAAAGAAATTTTGACAGCAACCGTAGACGTGCAAAACGTGGGAGATATGGACGGCAAAGAAATAATCCAACTTTACGTCAACGACGTGGAATCAAGCGTATATACCCCATATCAACAACTCAAAGGATTTGAAAAGATATTCCTCAAGGCAGGAGAAAAGAAGAGCGTTACTTTCAGTCTTGATAAACGCAGTTTTGCATTCTATAACGTCAATGCCGGCGATTGGCAGGTGGAAAGCGGCGAATTCAAGATTATGATAGGCGCTTCAAGCAGAGATATTCGTCTTGAAGACAGCGTAACCGTCAACTCTACCGATACCGCCGAAATCACACCTACTCCGGCAGATTCTTGGTATTGCTCTCCCGACGCAAACAGAGAAATCACCAAGGAAGAGTTTTTGGCAATGGCAAAACTTCAAATCAAAGAAGACTACCGCATTGCGAAGAAAGGCGAATTCACCGAAGACGATTCTTTTGAAGATATGGCAAATACCAGCGGACTTGCGAGATTTGCGCTCAAGATAGCAAAACCTGCTATAAGAATGAGTATGAAAGCCAAGAAGGACGACCCCAACTATCTTATGATTTACGAAGTAATGAAGACTTCCCCAATGAGAGCGCTGGCATTCTCCTCTCAAGGTATGTTCAATATGAAGATGGTCGACGGCGTCGTGACTGTAATGAACGGCAAATTCTTCAAAGGCGTGGGTATGGTACTTAAAAACATAGGCGGCGACGAAGAAGACAAAGCAAAGAAAAAAGCCGAAAAAGCCAAAGCAAAAGAAGAAGCAAAGCAAGCAAAAAAATCTAAATAATCAAGCAAAAAACGACCCGCCAAACATATAAGGCGGGTCGTATTTTTTACATTAAATTCTCAACGTTCGCCATAGACTTTTTGGCAAATATACGTTGCATATTTCTCTGCAATATTCACGCCTGTGACGGCTTCTATGCCACCAAAAAACGCATTGGAATTGACTTCGCAAACATAGTATTTATTCTCTCCCAATAAAATATCTATTCCGCAATAATCAAGATTGAGCAATCTTGCGACTTTCTCACATAATTCTTGCGCTTCCTTTGGCAAAACAATACTTCTGCCTTCCCCGCCCAATTCTAAATTTGATCTAAAGTCGCCTTTTGACTGACGAAGCATTGCCGCAACGAATTTTCCGCCTATGACAATGACGCGAATATCTTTGCCGTAACTTGATTTGATAAATTCTTGGAATAAGTGAGGCGCAAATTTTAGTTTTTCCGCAATCGCACACAATTCCGCCATATCGTCTGCCTTGTATACCTCTTTACCCAAAGAGCCGTAACTTGACTTAATTATCACAGGAAAACCCAACGTCTTAGCGACCTTTTCAATCGCTTTGATATTTAACTTTTGATTTTCATAGCACAGTAGCCCCGGCAACGTATGCGGCATAGGAATAGAATTTTCCGCCAACAAAATCGCCGTCTGCATCTTATCGTCACAAGCCTGTATTGCCGAGTGCGAATTAAAAAGGCGTAAGCCTGACTTTTCCAACATAAGCGAAACGTATTTGTCTTTATCCAAATATATGCAGAAGTCATAGCCTTTTGCTTGGCTTTTTAAATTTCCGCCGTTATCTATTTGAGCAACAAAAAAATCATTTCTTTTAATATCAATACTTACGCCGTTTTTTTCCAACTCTTCTTTGAGCCTCTTGGACTGATTTAAACTGCGCTCCTGTCTCGTATAAGCGTTTACTAATATCAAACCTTTTTTCATATTGCACCTGCTTAGCGATTAATCGTCTATGACTACGCAATTGACAAAACCGCTATGAGCAGTACAGGCGTCAAGCGCGATTATTCCATCATCTATAAAGGGAGAAAAATCTACGCCTTCTCCATACTCTGCGCACTTGCCTCGTATTCTGCTGTGTCCGTACGAAGTGTGAAAGTGACCGCATACGATAGTCTTGCCCTCTTCCCTTACTCCTTCATTCCACATATGCATACCATTGAGCCACCTTGCGCCTTCCCATATATCCTTGCCTGCATTGCGCCAATTGTCAAAATATTTTATTCGATCTCCGTTTTCGCAAGGTATCCAGCCGTGTACGAAAATATAATGCTCCGTCTCAAAATAATCAAGCATCGACGGAATTATCTTTGTGACGTATGGCGTCTTGCGCGCGCCTTCAACGTAATTGATTGGATTCAAAATAGAGTTTGTATCCTCACTTTCAATTAGTTGCAGTCCTGTGTTATACGTGCCGTTGCGCACGTGAGGATGCACAGGATAGCCTTTGTCAAGATTGAGCAATTGCATAAAAAGATCCTCGTGATTGCCTCTTATCAAGATTACTTCGTCTTTTTCCATAAGATCAAGTATAAAAGTTTGCAATTCTTTGGCTTCTCTGCCTCTGTCAAACAAATCTCCGCAAACTACCAATTTGCGAGGTCCCTCATCCTCAAAAAATCCCTTGTCTTTCAATGCCTTGATCAACTGCGTATAATATCCGTGTATATCCGCCACCGCATAATATCTCATATTATCTACCTCCTACAACTCAAGGTCGGCAAAAATTCCGTACCAATAAACTTGATTATACGTCGTCGCGATAGCCTCTTTAGTTACGCTCTGACCTTCGCATCTTTTATAATAGATCTCTAGCATCTTTTTACACTTCTTTTCTTCCAACCGTCTTCTACCTTTGATTTTACAAGCGTCGCTATGCGATCTGCCGCTTTCAATAAATACGCTGTCTTTTTCTGTATAAACAAAAAACCATTTGCCTTTCTTTGACATTGGAATAGTAATTACGTCTCTTGGGTTTTGAGCAAAAGAATTGCAAATCAACTGCCACACATCATTTTGTCCCATAAAAACTCCTTGTATCGTTTTAATAAGTATACCTAATATTTTAAATAATTGTCAATATTAAATTTGTTTGAGCGCGCATTATAAATTCACTCATTTATCAGATTTTTCATATATTAAATTGACAAGATAAATATGTCAAAACAATTTTTTGAAAAATTGAGAAAAATCTCTTGACAATTACGTCAATTTACTTTAATATAAATATGCTCAACAGCAAATTGCCCTTATAGCTCAGTCGGTAGAGCATGCGGCTGTTAACCGCAGTGTCATAGGTTCGAGTCCTATTGAGGGCGCCAAAAAAGACAAATCTAAATTAGATTTGTCTTTTTTACTTCTTCACTATTTTCTGTTGCTTCTTTGCTACTCTTTCTTGTCAATAATTTTCATCTAATAAAAATAACCGCTTTTTTGATTTGTCAAAATTATTTTAATTTTTTTCTATTGATTGCTTCAACTTATCCGATAAACTTTCTAATTATATTCCTTGCTTTATGGTTATAGGTATGATATAATAATTAAGTATTTAAATTTTATGTATTATTTGTGAAAATTTATGTAGTTTTTGGATACAAAAACTCGTATAAATAGGGAGGGTAAATGTCAAAACGCAAGTCCAGACAGGTCGAAGACAACGTTATCACAGTTGACAATCTCGATTCGACAAAGAACCATATCTCCAAATACGAATTATTCTCTTACGTGCTGGGAACAGGCTTTTACAGTATGTTCATCGGTATGATCACCAATTACAAAAGCGATTACGTCAACAACATTATCAAACTCAATGAGACCAACCAACAAATTCTCAACGTCGTCGTGGCTTTGCTCGGCTTTGTCGTAGGATTTGGCATAATGGTTTTTATTGACAACTTCCACGGAAAAAGAGGCAAGTTCCGCCCTATCGCCCTAATATCTGCAATACCAATGGGATTGTTTGGCTTCTTGATGTTCTACACTCCTTTTTCCAACGCAAATACTTGGCAGGCAATGTTTTATCTAGTGGCGGTCAACGTGATATACAACGGACTTGTCACTCTTACGGCTACGGCAAACTCTACCGCAATAGTAATGACGCCAAATGAAAAAGAGCGCAATTCGCTGCTCTCTACCAACGGATTTTTTAATTCCATTATGCAGTCTGCTCCGCTCGTGATAATATTGATATTTGGATTTTTCCAATACAAATACGACGAAGACGGCAACATAACAAGCGGACATTATTCAAAAAACACAATGTATATTATTGCGTTGGCTTTGTGCGCAATACTCTACGTTGCATTTATGACCAACGCTATGCTCAAAGTCAAAGAGCGCGTGCCATACAACGAAAAAAAGAATTCGCCTTTTGAAGGTATGTCTCACGTAGTCAAGAATAAGAATTTTTGGTTTTTGACGCTTACAAATGCAATAAGAGAGGTGCGACTTCTTGGTATGGGCTTTGGAATTTTCGTTGCCGGAGCGTTGCTGGGAGACACGTCAAAGTTTATTCTTATCGGTCTTCCAACCGGCATAGGAACAGTCGTCAGTATGCTTATCGTCAAAAAACTCATCAAAAAAATGGACCCCATCAAGGTCTATACTATATTTGGCGTATATTCACTGCTCGCCAACACGTTGGCATTCTTTATAGCATATTTATACTTCAAGCAAGGCGGTGTGGGTTGGCAGATTGCATTTATTGCAAGCCTTTTCCTGATAGGTCTACAATTTGGCTCGTCTAATCTTTTGCCCAACATATTCAACGCCGACGTACTCAACGAAATCGAATTGCAAAGCGGCGGCAAACGCCTTGAGGGTACCGTGAGTTTTTCCTCAACGATAGTCACCACGATTATGACGGTCATCACTGGTATTTTTACTCCTACGATTCTCCTCAAAGTATGCAACTATCAACAAGGTACTGACATACAAAGTCAATCAACAAAGATACGACTTGTATTCTTCTATACAATTTTTGTAGGGCTTTGCTTTGTGCTGTCGTTATTGCCTATGATCGGCTATAGACTGACGACAAAAAAGAGAGACGCCATCAACAAACAACTTGAAGTATTGCGCGCTGAGCGTCTTCAACACTTGGCGGAAGGCGATACGGCAGAAACTCCTCAATCCCCTGACGGTATGCCGGAAATTCAAGTTGCCACGCCGGAAATCAGCGATAATTCTTTGGAAAAAGGCGGAGATATCACCACTCAAGCAATAAATAAAGAATCCGCAAAAGAGGAAGAAAATCCTACAAAAAAGAGTAACTAAAATCTTGACATTATTATTTGACACTTTAAATAGTAAGCGCCTTTGTTGTTTACAACAGAGGCGCATTTTTACGTCATTGACGCTCGCACTAGACACATCTGCTTGCTCGCTATGCCGTCGCTTACGCTCCTTAAGAGCGCAGTCGAGAAATCTAAATCCGTTTGTAAAACAGTTAAAGTTCATATACTATCGCTTCGTATTCCCTCAACTTCATACTCTGCAAGGTTTGCGGAGTATCTGCATAATTTGAAAGCGCCAAAGCACAATTGTCAAAAGTCAAATCTTTGGGAATTTTAAAATTCACCTGCTTATTTTTAAAATTGACTATTACAAAAAGCCTCTTGCCCTCATACTCTCTAATATAAGCAAATATGTCTTTGCTCTTTGGGTAAACTAGTTTGAAGTCACCGTTGATAACTACGTCTTTGCCCTTGCGATATGCTAATGCCTTGCGATAAAAATTGAGCAAACTATCGTTTCTTTTCTCGCTGTCCTCGACGTTTATCTCCTTGTAATTAGGATTGACCATCATCCAAGGCTTTGCTGTCGAAAAACCTGCGTTATCCCCTGCCGTCCATTGCATTGGAGTACGCGCGTGATCCCTTGCCCTTTTTAGCAATACTTTGCGCGCATAAGGCAAAAGAAGCGGGCAAACCTTTTTAATCATATTCAATGCGTTGACGGACATAATGTCCTTATAATCCTCTTGCTTAAAATCGCAATTGGTCATACCTATCTCCTGTCCTTGATAAATATACGGTGTGGCTCTCATAAAAAACATTGACGTGGCAAGCGCCATACCTGCAAGTTCTCGCCTGTCTCCGTAATCTCCCGAAAACCTTGGCAGACAGCGCGGTTGATCGTGATTTTCTAGGAATATAGTAGGTTGACAGGTCTTAGGAAGTTGTTGCCATCTATTCAAAATCTTTTTGTACTTAGCAAGATTAAACTTAGCGGGAATGACGTTCATCTTGAAGTCTACACCCATATGGTCAAAACTAAACACGGTATCCAGTTCGCCCACGCTCTCGTCAATAGCGTCAAAAGCATTGTCAGGAGTAATGCCTATGGACTCGCCCACCGTCATACTGTCGTAGCGCGAAAAACTTCGCTCATTGAGTTCGTGAATATACTTATGATAATTGGGCCCGACTATATAATTCTCATCTCCGATAAGCGGAAATTTTAACTTGCCGTTGGGCAAACCGTCTTTCTTAGATATATAAGTAATTACATCGCACCTAAAGCCGTCAACGCCAAGGTCAAACCAATAATTGCATATATCCGCCACTTCCTGACGCACCTTTGGGTTTTCCCAATTGAGGTCAGGCTGTTTTTTAGAAAACAAATGCAGATACCATTCTCCGCTTTGCTCGTCGTATTCCCACGCGGGTCCGACGAAGTTGGACGTCCAATTATTTGGCGGTTTCTTGCCGTTTTTTCCTCTGCCTTTTTGCCAAATATAATAATCTCTGTACTCGCTATCTTTATTTTTGCTTTCAACAAACCAAGCGTGTTCGTCAGACGTATGATTGACGACCAAGTCCATAATAAGCCTTATGCCGCGACTATGCATACCATCTATCATCTCTTTCCAATCGTCTAGCGTGCCAAACTCGTCCATTATATCTCTATAATCGCTGATGTCGTAGCCGTTGTCGTCGTTGGGAGATTTGTAGACAGGCGAAAGCCAAACTGCGTCCACACCAAGGCTTTTGATATAGTCAAGTTTGGATATAATACCCCTTATATCGCCTATGCCGTCACCGTTGCCGTCGCAAAAACTGCGCGGATAGATCTGATAAATTACCGCGTCTTTATACCATCTTGTCTTCATATTTCCCCCATTGCCATTTGTGGCAGTTGTATTATATTTTGCGCAAGTCACCTTGAGCGCAGTCAAAAGATCTGATCATTTTTATACGGATTTAGATTTCTCCGCTTCACTGCGTTTCGGTCGAAATGACATATACTATTCACTTCACGCGAGCGCGGAGATTAGTTGTATTTTTGTCCGTGCTAGAGCGAAATGAAGTCGTCAAGTGTACTTGCCGTACACGTCGACTTCTTGAGTCCCGACGTTAGGGCAAAAAGACGGCTAATATACGCGCTCGGTCAATCTTCTTTTTCTTCAACCCTATATTTAGTACTGGCAAAAGTCAACAAATACACTTCTTTAGCCTTTGCCTTTTTCAAGGCTCTTGCGATTTCGCTTGCCGTACTGCCAGTCGTCATAACGTCGTCTATTATAAGAACACTTTTGTCCTCGACCTTATCAAACAATTTGACTTCAAAGGCGTCCAAAATATTTTCCTCGCGTTCTTTGCCGCTCAATCTTGCCTGCTCCTGGGTATCTTTGACTTTTGCCACAATTTTATCGTCAGCCGTCAAATCCACCGCTTCTGCAAATTTCTTGGCGATTTCCCAAGATTGATTATACCCTCTTAAAATTTTCTTTTTCTTTGTCAGCGGCACAGGCACGATCACGTCTATATTCACACCGGCAAAGGCGCTTTGATATTTCTCAATGAGAAAATTGGCAATATACTTGGCGCAATATTTCTTCCCGCCAAACTTGATACCTCTTACGATTTCTTTTGCCACGTCGTCATATACCACACAGGAGCGAGCAAAATCAAATTCACGTTTATGTTCCTTGCAGGTCAAGCAATAATCCGCTTCATTGAGTTGAAGTCTGCCGCACTTTTTGCAAATTTTGTCACTGATAAAACGCAACTTACCTTCACACTCTTGGCAAAGTCCGCGCTTCGACTTCTCTTGCAACTCAATATCGCAAACGATACAGTTGTACTTATCTACGAATATTTCCTCCAAAATCTTGCGGAAAAATTCTTTTAATTTTTTCTTTTGCATATTTTATATAATTATACCATACAAAACGGCATTTTTCAATATCTACCAGTCTTTTTGCATATAAAAAACCGCCTTTGAACAACAAAAGCGGTCTATTATTCTTTAATTAGATTTACTTTGCTGACTTTGTCGTCTTTTTTGCCGTCGTCTTAGTCGCAGACTTTGCCGCAGACGGCTTTTCGCTCTTCTTAGGTTGCATAGTTGCGAGCAAGTCTCTGATTTGCTTGAGCAAATCTTCTTGAGTTTCTTTTGCCTCAACTGCTTCGACAACTACTTCAATATCTACTTGCCTCTCTTCTTCTTTAACCACTTCCGTCGGCTCTTCAACTTTGACTTCTTCTAAGGCAGTCTCCGTCTTGACTTCCTCTGCTGAAGTTGCGCTGTCAGCGCTTGCCTCTTCCGCGACGTCTGCCACTGCTTCTTGAAGGGCTTGTTCTGCGACTTGCTGATCATCGCCTTTGCTATCTTGCTTTGCCTTTTCGGCAATCTTTTCGCTTGCTTTTCTGATATTCATAATAATGCGCAACGTTGTAAATATACACAGCGCAATTATCAAAAAGTTGATGATAGTCTGCAAAAAGTTGCCGTAATTCCACAAAACTGCCTCGGGATTGATAGATCCGTCTTCGAGATACTTTTCTACGCCGTTGAGTACGACTGACAGTCCCTGCACTCCGTCGCCAGTTGCAAGATTGAGAAGCGGCATAATGATATCGTTGACAAGACTGTTGACGATTGCGCTGAATGCTCCGCCGATAACAACGCCGACAGCCATATCCATCACGTTGCCTTTTGTAATAAATGCTTTAAAATCTGAAAAGAATGTGCTTTTCTTCTTGTTCTTCTTACTCATAAATTACTCCTACAATTATTTTCAATAAGATTATAATGTGTCGAGTTATATTTGTCAAATAATGTATGCGATAATCTTTACTAAAGCAAATTATCACTTTCATTTGTTAATCATTACTTCGCCCGACTTATGACATTGCGACCGTTCTCATAAGGCACGTCGTTGAAGAACTCTATCGTATCCGCGCTGTCTCTGCGATTGACAAACGCCACCTCAATATCTCCGCCACTGTAAGGAAAACTAAATACACTTTGTCCAAACTGCGTCAAGTTATTCCACGAATACTCCTCTTGAGGTTTCACCTGCTTGCCGTCAACGAAGATCCTCATATCGTAGCCATACGGACAGGCAAAGCCGTAATTTGTGATCATAAACGAAGCCCTGCCGTCTTTTATCTCAAGATTTGACGCAACCAACTGGTACCCTAAATGATATTTGAGATAATCAAAAGCGCTGATCTTGCCGTTGGTCAACAATGCGGGATTATAAGGTAAGTTATTATCTTTCAAATCCTGCTCTGTCAAATACTCGCTCTGCCACGCCTTAAGGTTGTGCTCGCCCTCTTCAATATAATTGTGCGCCAAGGAAAAACTCGTCATTGCAAAGTCTGCGGCAGTCTTAAGCGAGCCTATCGTATCAATACGTACGCCTGCGCGTCCCCAAGGCATTTCGCCGTCAGTGACAGCATACTTGCATTTATTTGTCACAGCATAATAGTTCTTGTCGTCAGTGGCGATCGCTACCCAAGGATCGTTGTATCCTATCACGTAATCTTCGTGCATACCAAATCTACCCTCAATATCCTTTGGCACTTGCGAAAGCATTTGCGGAGTACGCACCATAATTGGCGTATCTTCAGGCGTCATATCCGCAACTGCCCTTATCACCCTGCCGACGTTGTGTCTATGAACGCTTCCGTGTCCCTCGCCCCAAAGTCCTATCAATCCCATTTGAAGAGCGTAGACAGTCTTGTTGAAAAGATTAAGATTGTCTCTAAAAAATTCTTTGAGTTGAGAGCAATGCCTTTCTATATCCGCCGTCTTTGGTCCGACTTTCTGTCCTTCGTTCGTCTCATAAGCAAACCTCAACAAAATCTTTATCCCCTTTTGCTCAAAAACCTGCAAGTATTCTCTCAACTGTTCAAACGCGCTGTCAGGTATAGATGTGTTGCAATACTCAATGAGATACACGTATACCTGCATCAGTTTTATGCCGTCCGGCTCAAGTCTATTCAACTCGTCCTCCAACTTTTGCATATATGGCTCATTGCTATCGGGATATGCCTCACCCCGCCCCAACGTGATATACGTCTCGCCTCTAAAGCCGCGACTTGAGTTATCTTTGGGCGCGGTCTTGACAGATGACAAAGCAATAGTGGCGTCCACTTGATGCTTATAAGCCGTCGGCGCAGGCGGATACTCTTTTATATCTATTTTTGCAGAGCAGGCTGTTAAAATCACTGCCGTAAATATCAATACGACAACACAAGCCGTCAATATATATTGCCATCTATTCATCTGACTTCCTCCTCTTTTTTAATGCGCGCTACATCTTTGTTTTATGTCAAGAAAAACCATAATAACGCCTATTACAGACGCTATTCCGCCAATCGCAAAAAGCAGAATCGTCGTAATATAAGTGCTTTTGACAAAAATACATTGCGAAGGGTCCTCAGGATTGTAGGCTATCTCAATTTTGCTTCCAATACTTTTGGGCGAACTGCTACTTACGTCGTTGGTAGCCCTATACTCTTTTCCGTTTACCACGTACGTCACTTTCTCTGCATACGTCTTTGATTCTGTATAATAACCCAAATCGTTGTAATCTCTATCAACGTTTACTTTATAATCTACAACTGTTGCTTGCGTCTTAACGTAGCCGTCAATCTTTGCTTGTTTGGCAAGCAAATTCCATATTCCGCCGCCAATAAAAGCAAATGCGACGACAAATATAAGCAAATATGCAATCCACGCCTTCTTCCCCGATCCGCTTGATACATAACTTGCGCTAAATACTTTCATATTGGAGCCTCCAAACTTAGATTTCTTTATTAGTCATATCATAACATACGGCTGTATTTTTTGCAACCATTCGATTTTGCTAGCCAAATTAAAAAAAATAATTAAAATTTGCAAAAAAGTGTTGACAAAGTCTAAATGAAAGGATATACTAATATTGAACATTTGAATAATCATTCAAGTGTAGCGAGGAATTATGAAAGAGCAAAAAGACAAAACGACTTCAATAAGAGAGCAATTGCCAAGCGAAGATACCACTTACGCTTTAGCCGAACTTTTTAAGGCATTTGGAGATCCGACGAGAGCAAAGATATTGAGTTGTTTGCAAGTTGCCGACTTGTGCGTGGGCGAAATTGCCGAGATACTTGATATGAGCGTATCAGCAGTATCTCACCAATTGCGAGTGCTCCGCAATATCAAACTCGTCAAAGGCATCAAAGAAGGCAAAGAGGTCAAGTATTCTCTCGACGACGACCACGTGACGCATATAATGCAATGCGGTCTGAGCCACGTCAACGAATAGAAAAGTAGGGATATACCCTATTTTTTAAAAGCAAATACTTGAATAATTGTTCAATAGAAAAAATAAAAAATATATAGATTCGCAATAGCGAAAACAAAATGGAGGTTTTATGAAAAAGATTTTTAAACTTGAGGACTTAGATTGCGCAAACTGCGCCGCTAAAATGGAACGCAGTATTGCAAAAATCGACGGCGTATCGCAAATCAACGTCAACTTCTTGACTCAAAAGATGACGATCGAAGCCGACGACGCGCGCTTTGAAGAAATAATGGACGAAGTCGTAAAAGTTTGCAAAAAAGTTGAGCCCGACACAAGAATAATTCGTTGAGGACTAAAGCGCTTAGGGGCGGGCGACAAGCGCTCTCCCCTAAAAATGGGTAATTAGGTTTTCCCATTTTTTAATGACATATAATTGAATAATTGTTCAATAAAACAATTGTTTGGTAAGATAAATTTTTGAATATAATATATAAGGAAACTGATATGAAAAAGTTAAATCTAAGCAAAAAACAAAAAAAGAACTTGACAAGAATACTCATTGCTCTTGCGGCTTTTTTGGTAGTGATAATAGTCGACAAGACTGTGGACTTGGCAGGAGTGACAGGCAACAGGCTTGGCTGGTTGCTTCCCTTTTGCCTATACTTTGCGATCTATATAGTAATAGGCTACGACGTGCTTTTCAAAGCCGCGCGAAATATTGCTCACGGTCAGATACTTGACGAAAACTTTTTGATGGGCGTTGCAACGATTGGAGCATTTGCTCTAGGCATATATACAGGCGTTGCCGGCAAGGATATAGAGGGATTTGATGAGGCGTGCGCAGTGTTGCTGTTTTATCAAGTGGGAGAGTTTTTCCAAGGCTACGCGACAGGCAAATCACGCAAGTCAATATCGTCGCTTATGGATATACGCCCTGATTACGCCAACGTAATACGCGGTGAAAGCGCTGAGCAAGTCGATCCTGAAGAAGTTGAGATAGGCGAAATTATTATCGTCAACCCTGGTGAAAAAATACCGCTCGACGGTGTGATTATCCAAGGAACTTCGACTTTAGATACCAAGGCCTTGACCGGCGAATCTCTGCCGCGCGAAGTAAGCGTCGGCGAAGAAGTGATAAGCGGCAGCGTCAATATGACGTCGCAAATACACGTAAAAGTGAACAAAGTATTCTACGACTCAACCGTATCAAAGATACTCGAACTTGTAGAAAACGCATCATCTCGCAAATCTAAGGCAGAAAACTTTATCACCAAGTTTGCAAAATACTATACTCCTATCGTCGTGTGCTCGGCGTTGCTGCTAGCAATCATCCCTGGCATAGTAACAAAAGATTGGTATAGTTGGATTTATAGAGCCTTGAGTTTTTTGGTAGTGTCCTGCCCTTGCGCGCTCGTCGTGTCAATACCGCTCTCTTTCTTTGCTGGTATAGGCGCCGCCTCAAGACACGGTATACTTGTCAAAGGCTCAAACTATCTTGAACTTTTGAACAACGCGAATACTTTTGTATTTGACAAGACAGGCACGCTGACAAAAGGCAACTTTGCGGTCACTGCAATTTGTCCGCAAGAGAACAAGGAAGAAGTCTTGCGACTTGCCGCAATTGCCGAACAAGGCTCCTCTCACCCAATTGCAAAATCCATCATTGCCTGCTACGGCAAAGACGTCCAAAAGGACTATACTCTTACCAACGTGGCAGGTCAAGGCATAATCGCAACAAAAGACGATGACGTAATATATTGTGGCAATGAAAAGTTGATGCAAGACAACGATATTTCCTATACTCCTCAAGAAGGAGTCGGCACCGTCGTATACGTCGCGCGCGGCGACAAATTCGTAGGCTCGTTGCTGATAAGCGACGAAATAAAATGCGAGGCAAAATCCGTAGTATCTGCGCTCAACGATATGAATTGCAATACAGTGATGCTCACAGGCGACAATGAGGTCATTGCCAAAAGCGTAGCGCAAGAACTCGGCTTGACGAGTTACAAAGCATCTTTGCTACCGCAAAACAAAGTGGAAATCGTAGAAAAAATGCTTGCCGATAAAAAGAAAGGCGACGTGCTGTGTTTTGTTGGTGACGGTATCAATGACGCTCCAGTGCTTATGCGCTCCGACATAGGTATCGCAATGGGCGGCGTGGGAAGTGACGCTGCAATTGAAGCGTCTGACATAGTGCTGATGCAAGACGATCTGCGAGGCATAGCAACAGCAAAACGCATTGCAAAGAAGACAATGGCAGTCGTAATGCAAAATATCGTCATATCCCTTGCCGTCAAGTTGTTGATAATGCTCCTCTCCGCCTTGGGCATCACAGGTATGTGGCTTGCCGTAATAGGTGACGTCGGCGTGGCAATAGTAGCAATTCTCAACGCAATGAGAGTAAATAAGAATTACGACGGAAAAAATATAAAGAAAAATAACTCTGTCAAAACTAACTCTTGAAATCTAGCGAAACAGTAATATGAAATAACGAACTATATAAGTTCGTTATTTCATATTTATGACTCTGAATTATTCTTTGTAGTTTTGAGTGTTGAAATTAGAATACGTTTTATTTCAAGGCACTCATTTAAAAGCATTTGGAACAAATCTTGCGGAATGCAATCTGACATTCTTAACAACCTAAGCCAATATTCAGTTTCTGCAGTTTCTTTTAGAGAAATATGTAATTTAGAAATAAAATCAGCCTTACTGACTCCGTAAGTTGCTTCTGCAATATTTGCGCCTATGGAAGTACCGCTCCTAATTATTTGTTTTGATATTACTGTTTCTCGTTTTTCTTTTACTAAAAAATCATTTAACTTCACAATTCTTACTGCAAATGCTAATGATTTTTCCGCCAATACACTTTCTTGTGCCACAATTTTCTCCTATAAATAAAAAATAAAAGATAATAGTGAATAGAACAAAACGGCGTTTATCTATTATCTATTATCTATTATTTTGGCGTTTACGCCGTTTTGGTACCGGTGATCGGATTTGAACCAATGACCTGTCGGGTATGAACCGACCGCTATAGACCAACTAAGCTACACCGGCGATAATGGTTGCGGGTGAAGGATTCGAACCAACGACCTTCGGGTTATGAGCCCGACGAGCTACCACTGCTCCAACCCGCGATATTAAATAACATTTTGTCAATGCTTTACAATAATAAATGAAAAAAACGCTTTTGTCAAGAGTTTTTTAAATATTTTAAAAAATTCTTTTATTTTCGACTTCACTGCGTTTTTCTCAATATAACAAAAGTTTAACGTCATTTCAAGCGTAGTCGAGAAATCTAATCTATTTATATATTGTAGAGATTTCTCCACTTCACTGCGCTCAAGCGAAATGACAAAATAAACGTTACATTCATAACTAATGTACTTCTCGTTTGGCGAAAAGAGAGCGCCGCAAGATTTTCACGAGCAAGAATGTTTTTCAGACGATGAAAACGAACGCAGGCGTACTTTCTGTACGTCAAGTGAGTTTGAAGACGTATGAGAGACATTATTGCCGTGCAAACTTGCGGCGCCTCACTTTGAGCCAAACATCATCAAAAAGCCTTCCTGATTGTCGCTTTCTCTGACAACAAGACTATCCCTGCCGAGCATACCCATAATTGCTGACAAAAGTCTTCCTCCGCCCACAATGACGTTGGCGCGCTTTGGCTCCAAGCCTGGCAAGAGCAATCTATCCTGCATATCCATTGCGCGTATTTTCTCTGTCATCTCTTCTATATCGTCCTTTGTCAACACGTATCCGTCGACGACTTTTGGATCGTACTCTTTCATTTTTTCTTTTATTGCGACAAAAGTCGTAGCCGTACCGCCTATTGCAAGCAAATTATCAAATTTTGGCACCTTGCCGTATTGACATATAGTATCTGCCACGTAAGCGTCAATAGCCTCTACATCCTCTTGACATCTGTCATATATTCTCATAAGACCTATTGGCAGGCTTTTGGCATACGTCAGTCCGTTGCCGTCGCCAACTGCAAGTTCTGCGCTGCCTCCGCCAATATCAAGCACGCAACACACACCGCTTGTATACGCTCCAGCAAATCCCAATCTTGCTTCGTCCTCGCTGGCTATAATTTCGACTTTTATTCCCTTACTTGCCAACAGCCCAACAAACTCTTCTCTATTAGCGGCGCTTCTCACGGCTTCTGTAGCAAACACGAATATCTCGTCGCAATTCTCTTCTTTTGCCTCTATGACGTATTGCTCCACAGCCTCCGCTGTCTCTGCCATTCTATCTCTGTCAAGTTGTCCTGTCAGAGCAAGCCCCAATCCAAGCCTTGTTGTGTTGATCTTTTTATAAATTCGCTCTAAATCCTCGCTTACCATAAGTCTTACTGAATTTGAGCCTATATCTATCACTGCGTATTTCATAGTGATATTATAATTTATAAATACTCACTTGGCAAGCAGATTTCAACCGCCCAAAGTCACGTCTTGTCGCGAGTACCATTCAAGAGCCTCGTCTAGATGCTTGTCTTTATAATCCGGCCACAGATCGTCCACAATATAAAAGTCCGAATACACCGTCTGAAGCGGAAGGAAGCCCGAAAGCCTACGCATTCCGCCCCAGCGGATTACCATATCTATTCGCGGAATTTCACGAGACGCCCAATTGTTTTTCATATCCCACTCCCAGCCGTAGTTGACCAAAAAATTTACTTTCATCTTGTCCTCAGCGCAAGGTCTATCGACCGTATATTCCAGCAGTTGCGCGGGAAAGCAAGGCGACTTAGTATTCCCAATCACACGCAAATATACTCCCTCATTCTCTATCATCTTGACAGCGTCAAGACAAGCGTTGGCAAAGGCTGTCACTTGCTCTTTGGGACGCTTGCAATTGTCGACGGTAAAGCCGTAATACGTCAACTCTTTAATGCCCTTTTGTCTTGCATAGCGCAGCAATCTCACCCCGGGCGGCAATCCATATTCATATCCCTCTTCTTTATTCAAGCCGTGCTGTGTTGCCCAACGTCTGTTGCCGTCAGGTATAATTCCTATATGCTTAGGCGTGCGATACATTGTCTTCCTTCCTTATTGCAAAATTATATTACAGTAATTATTAACAATACTTTCAAAATATATTAGCCCCTCTGACGAAATAATAATTAGCCAAACATATAGCAAAGACGCACCGCCTTTCAGCGGTGCGCCTCTGTGTCGAATATACGCCTATAAATAGTTGTATATCCTTACAATGATTTTAGCCTACATTGAATATTTGTGTAACAACTCACTCGTTGGTTACACTTATATTTTAATGTAAAACTTACACAATTACAAGCAACTTTTGTTTACATCTTGTCAACTTTACTTAACATTGAAACAAATTTCGCGCAATTAACATCTTTTTAGAGAATTAAATCTGGTAAATCTACTTTTTCGACGTGTTGGCTTCGACTTAATATACAACAACGCCTTTACTTATCCAAAATGCAATCGACCGGCTTTCTTTTTGAAATTGCGTATATAGACACAATGCTTGCAAACAACGATACTCCTATACTAAAAGCAAGAATAAGCGCGATTTGACGTATACCGAAAAACATAAACGTGATTTGCAATCCAAAGGCGCTTGCTATCTGAGCGTTTATAGCAAGTGTTGCAAAAAATGCTGAGAGCGTAGCCAACACAAAATTGACGATTGCAATAATAAAACTCTCGCTTGAAAAGATTGCAAATATATCTGCGCTTCTTGCGCCCAAGGCTCTTAGAATACCGATTTGTTTTTTCTGCGACGAGATAGACACTGCGATATAGTTACTCATCAGCGCTATTGAGAACACTGCCAAAGCCAATCCCACGTAAAGGAAAACTTTGCCAAGAGTAACAAACGTATTGCTTTTTGATTGCATTGCCAACATAACGGAATTATGCATAACATAAGTCTTACCCTCTACGTTACCGTAATGCATATCCACCAAATTTTTGACGACTTGCTCATCTCTCGTCATAGGCGCAATCAAAAATGCAAACTGAGGGTCAAGCGCATTTTGCGCTTGCTTATAGACAAGATTATTTATCAAATAATTATCTGTCTTAGAGGTATTGCCGTCATTATAAACTCCGACTATTTGCGGCGCATTATCCAAGCCAAACTCATTGCCGTAATAAAATTCAACTTTAAAACTTTCAAAAGTCTTGCTATTGATTTCTTTGAGCAAATATTTGTTGTACAACTCCGTGCCGACTTGCACTTTGATTTCTTGACCGCTCAATCCGCCTGTGACGTTGGTGACGTAACCGCCGTCAATAGACTTGATAAAGTCGTAAAAATTCATTTGTTCTACCATTAGATATCCTGCATAGAACATTCTCCATTGCAATTTACTAAACTCTTCTTCATACGGATCAATTTGATAATCTTCTTTCAAATTTGGCAAACCGTCAAGGCATTTTCTTATTGCAAGGGCGCGTATCATTTGTCTTG
Source organism: Clostridia bacterium (assembly GCA_029061605.1). Classification (GTDB taxonomy): domain Bacteria; phylum Bacillota; class Clostridia; order Christensenellales; family UBA3700; genus RACS-045. The sequence goes on from JAIDRT010000011.1 coordinate 41,982, forward strand.
TTTCTTCGTCCTTTTCGCTACCCAATGAATTGATAAATTCTTTAAATCTTTGGATTTGATTTTCGTCGGCGCATTCTGCATATTGACAACAACCTATATATAATCCGCCAAATTCTTTGAGTGAAGACAAAGTGAAGTTAAAATGAGAAAAATCAACAAGTCCATCAAAAAATTTTTCATTATAATTGACTTGCGTATAATCAAGCACGTCCTTGCCTATTGCTGCCAACATATTTGAGCCGATAACAAACTCGTCGTCATTGAGCGCGCTACGAGGATTGCCGTCTATCCATTCCACTTCCAAATCTTCAAGACAAGTATCGTCACATACGTTCTTAAATGAAGTCGTATAACTCTTCTCTGAATTATTCAACGTAAAACTTCCCTTTGCAGACACTCCCTTAAGCGAAGTATCGCAACGTAAAGCGCGTATTTCGTCGTATACTTTTTGCGTAACGTAGCCTATTGAGTGATATGAAAAATTGAAATAACTGTTGCACTCAGCCGCCAAGATATCATACTGCTCCGCAGTCATACCGTTGCGTTTTGCGTTTGGCTTAAGCGAAGCATACCGTCCTTGTGGGTCTTCAAGCGTATCGACTACGCCGACGACTTTCCAAGTAACGACGTCGTCTTGCGTTTCCAATTGAAAATATGCTTTATCAACAAAATCTTCAAGAGTAGAAATCTCTTCCGGTTCTATATAAACGATCTCTTCGCCGTCAACAAGACGTATGCCGCCCAACGAAAATTGCTCATAAATATACTTGCTTACAACGATCTCATAATCTGCCTTTGGCATATCTCCCGCAATAAGTTTGTACTGATTGCCATCTATGATCTTCTCCGCAGGCAAATATCCGCGCAAAGACAAATTATAATAAACGTCCAGTCCGCTAACTCCCTTGACTTTTCTATTATAAATCACCGGCAAACTCTGTCCTACGTCGCTATATAACGCAACTCCAAAAAAGTCTATCCCTGTCGTATCCTTGAGATATCCTATATCCTCATTACGCGCCCCGCTTCCCGACGTAATCGCCATTGTGTCATAGTTGTTGTCCATAATAGAATTTATTGTCGCCTTGGTCGTATTATAAGACGCTATGGTATCAGCCAATCCAAAGAACGCAAAACTGATGATACATAAAACTATTGTAATCGCCAACCTAACAGGTTTTGCGCGCATACTCTTGGCGCCCATTGCAAGCGCGCGCTTATATGGCAATCGGGATTTCTTTAATCCCGACGACGGCGCGGTGTCTCCCGCAACGCTTTCAAGGTTATTTATTTCTGCGTCTCTTTCTCCTTGCGCTTTTACCTTTGTCTCGTCGCTTATTACCTCGCCGTCGGCAAGTTCTATTATTCTGTCTCCGTATTCCTCCGCAAACTCTCTGTCGTGTGATACCACTATAACCAATCTGTCTTGAGACAGTCTCTTTAAGGTTTCAAATATTGCCTTGCCTGTCTCACTGTCCAACGCTCCTGTTGGCTCGTCTGCCATCACTATCTTTGGGTCTTTGATTATTGCCCTGGCTATTGCTACTCTCTGCTTTTGTCCGCCTGACAACTCATTGGGCTTTCTGTCCGCATACCCCTCTAGGTCTACTTCTTTGAGTATCTCCTTTAATCTTCCTGTATCTCCCTTTTGACTTTGAAGTTCTAGGGCAAGAGATATATTCTCTCCCACAGTAAATTCATTGAGTATATTGTACTCTTGGAATACAAAGCCTATATACGTATTACGATAAGAATCGTAGTCTTTCTCCTTAAAGTCCTTAGAAGACTTGCCGTCTATGACTATCTCTCCACTATCAGCAAAGTCCAGTCCACCTATAAGGTTGAGAAGCGTAGACTTGCCGCTACCGGACTTGCCAAGTATAAAGACCATACCTTTGTCTTCAAAAGACAGGGATACGTTCTTAAGCGCCTGCACAGGCACTCCTTTCTTGGGCTTATACGTCCTTGTGAGATTTTTTAATTCTAACATAATCTTCACCTTTTAATAAATGTTAATGTCATTTCGAGCGCAGTTGAGAAATCTCATCCTTTTTTTAATCTGTTGAGATCTCTCCACTTTGGTCGAGATGACGTTGAATTTAGATTTTCTTCATTTCACTTCGTTCAAGTCGAGATGGCATTTTGACTTTTGTAAACTTTATCTGTCTTGTATACTGTCTACAGGCTTTTTCTTTGACAACTTATACAACGGTATTGCGCTTGCCAAAACCGCTACTCCAATACATACCACAGCAAGTAACACTACTTGCAATATGCCAAAGTTTAAAATATTGAGAGTGATTAGCCGCGCATTGGATACCACAGAATTGAATATAATACTTGCTAGCAACGTGCCTATCACAGACAGTACAAGCGTAATTCCCGCTATGATTGCGCTCTCGTTGGCAAATATTGCAAATACGTCACTCTTGGTTGCGCCCAATGCGCGCAACATACCAATCTGTTTCTTTTGCGCATTTATCGAAGAGGTGATATACCCTCCCATAAGCAAGATTGATAATATTCCCAAGACTCCGGCTAGACCTCCAAAAATCGGCTTTAATACATTGTTAAAAGCAAAATCCCATTCAAATGCAGCGTCCAATCCGTAATTCTGTATCTCAAAGCCCCTCAATTGTTGAGTATCAAAATTTAACTGAGCCAACTTGATTAGTTTAGACTTATCAGTTATCTTTGGCGAAATAAAATAATTGTATATAGATTTTTCTAAACACTCTGACTCTTCATACATCTTATTATTGATTACCAAGTTAGACGGAAAGTCATCTTCTGAGAAATATACCCCAACTATAACTGGCGCGTCAACAAATTCAACAATAGGTAAATATCTATAATAAGCGTCACTATAACTTATATCATAATCAGCCGCGTCCATTCTCTGCGCAGTGCCAGGCGCTTTGCTAAGTTTGTAATCAAGATACCATCTGTCGCCAAGCGTGTTATAGATATACTGTCCGCTTTGCCTACCTGTAACGTTGTTATAATATCCGCCTACAACTTCTTCCCCAACATAAGTAGTTCTCCTATCTAAATAACTAGCATATGACCAACGCCAATGCTTCTCTTGCATAGAGTCAATATCTCTAATATCTTCATTGCAAGTAAAATATCTCATACCGCCGCAAAATACATAATTTATCTGTCTGCAATAATCCTTGTACTTCTCAAGTTCTTGCAAAGATATGCTCTCCGCTTCTTCCAACAACGCGGCTTCTCCGGCGCCTCCATTTCTTAAATCATACTCACTAGTATATGGCGCAAGCGAGACCATTCCATTAAAATAAGTTTTAAAATCTTTAACATAAACTTTATAAGATGCCTTATTGGAAGGATAGAGTGCGTCAATTGCAATATCCGCTCCCAATATGATTTCATTGTTGGCAAGTTCTCGCCTCTCGCCCTTTCCGTCTATCCATAAGATTTTATCTATATTGCGAATGACTTTGTCATTTGCAACTCCTGAAAATATTGCGCTATCCCTTTTATTTAAATCCAATCTTCCTGAAGTTTCCGTTACGTTATCCAACTCAAGTTGCACCTTTGCGCTATCTTCCCACTTTTGATATGCCTGAGGATATACAAACGCTATCGTATGATACCCCTCTGCACCAGTATCATAAAATTCTCTTCTTAAGTTATAACCCTTTCTGTCATATTCTGCTTCTTGGTAAGGCTCTTTGAACACGTCAAATCTGCCATCGGAATTAAAATGAGTATCCACCACTCCAACGACCAATGACGGTTCCCCGGTAAGAGGAGATGACAAATACAACTGTTTATCTAAAAAAGATTGAATATCTGAAATCTCTTCAGGACGTATTACAGTATCTTCACTAGTATCCACGGCGTCAATTATAAGTCCTGCCAAAGCCATTTTCTCATAGATATATTTGCTTATAACAAACTCATTTTCATTTTCCGGCAATCTACCGTAAAGCGTATAACCTTGAGAATCAAGCAAATCTTGCTTGGCAGGCAATGAGCCTGTTATATCACTGGAATAATATTCCCCATCACCTAATGCGCTGCGATTATAATAAGAATAATTGGCTCTTCTATTAAACTCTTTTGCAACGCCCTGAAAATCTATACCTGTTTGCTCTCGCAATTTTTGAAGATCGTTATAAGATGCTCCAAATAAACTACCTTTGTAAATTTCATCATACGTCAGAGCAGATCTCACTATAAGACCATCTTGTCGCATATTTCTCAACAAATCCGCATCAGTATCTACTTTTGAGAAATCCATAGCAGTGACAACAAGTCCAAATGATAAAAAACTAAAAAAACATAATATAATCGTCACTGCAAGTCTAAGTCTCTTGCGCCTCAACATCTTGGCGCCCATTGCTAATGCGCGCTTATATGGCAATCGGGATTTCTTTAATCCCGACGACGGCGCGGTGTCTCCTGCAACGCTCTCAAGGTTATTTATTTCTGCGTCTCTTTCTCCTTGCGCTTTTACCTTTGTCTCGTCACTTATCACCTCGCCGTCGGCAAGTTCTATTATCCTGTCTCCGTATTCTTCCGCAAACTCTCTGTCGTGTGATACCACTATAACCAATCTGTCTTGAGACAGCCTTTTTAAGGTTTCAAATATAGCCTTACCAGTTTCACTGTCCAACGCTCCTGTAGGCTCGTCTGCCATAACTATCTTTGGGTCTTTGATTATTGCCCTCGCTATTGCCACTCTCTGCTTTTGTCCGCCTGACAACTCATTGGGCTTTCTGTCCGCATATCCCTCTAGGTCTACTTCTTTGAGTATCTCCTCTAGTCTTCCTGTATCTCCCTTTTGACTTTGAAGTTCTAGGGCAAGAGTTATATTCTCTCCAACAGTAAATTCATTGAGTATATTGTACTCTTGGAATACAAAGCCTATATACGTATTACGATAAGAATCGTAGTCTTTCTCCTTAAAGTCCTTAGAGGACTTGCCATCTATGATTATCTCTCCGCTGTCGACAAAGTCCAGTCCGCCTATAAGGTTGAGAAGCGTGGACTTACCGCTACCGGACTTGCCAAGTATAAAGACCATCCCTTTGTCTTCAAAAGACAGAGATACGTTCTTAAGCGCCTGCACAGGCACTCCTTTCTTGGGCTTATATGTTCTTGTGAGATTTTTTAATTCTAACATAATCTTCACCTTTTAATAAATGTTAATGTCATTTCGAGCGCAGTCGAGAAATCTCATCCTTTTTTTAATCTGTTGAGATCTCTCCGCTTTTATTCTGTCACCTTGAGCGTAGCCGAGAGGTCTAATCCTTTTGTCTTTATACTGTAGCGACATTTCGACTTCACTACGTTTCGCTCAAGGTGACAAAACAAAATGAAATTTTTCATACTCTACGCGCCACCTTTTGGTAGCGCGTGGAGGAGTTGGTTTTATAATGAGAGGTGTCCAACTCAATTATGAATATAGCCAAGATAATGTATTATATTTTTATTATAACACACTAATTTAACTTTAGCAATATAATTATTTGTTTTTATGCAAGAGTACTTGCTCCTGCTTTTCCAGGACTACCAGATTTACCTGGACTGCCTATTTCTCCGCGTCTTTCATTGCCCCAAATTGTAGTTACAGGATCACCTGGGTCTCCGCCTAGACCGCCATCACCACCTTGACCACCTTTGCCTGCTATACATATCAAATCATTATAATTACCTGTATAGTTGGAGTACACTATGGCTTTTCCGCCGTCGCCGCCGTCACCGCCTAGACCGCCAGTACCTCCATTACCAGGATTGATAGTTGTAACACCGACAGAGCCGTTTCTACCCGCTCCGCCTTTACCGCCTTTACCACCAGTACCGCCATTTCCACCATCGCCTCCAGTGCAAGTCAACTTACTACCAGCAGTCAGCACTACGTTTCCTGGGAAATAGATTGCAACCGCGCCATCGCCGCCATTTCCTCCATAAACTCCATCTAGTCCATTTTTTCCAACTTCTTTTTGGGCTTCCGTTTCAATGTTTATAAATCCAACCGCCCCATTTCCGCCTTGAACGTTAACTTCCGACGCGCTAATAAGCAAATTCTTACCTGTTTCATTACACTTTATGCCGGCTGTAGCCCTACTCAATATAATGTTTGTAGGACTATAAATACCATATAGAATTTGATTTCCTCCATTTATAGTAATCTTCTTTCCCAGCAATGAAAGATTCTGGCATAGTATAGCCGCTTCACTGTAATCTTTAGTTACCTCTCCTGCAGAAAGTGTAACGCTGTTATACGAATATATTTCCAAATCATTGCATCCAGACGCATCTATAACACTAGAATTGCTCTTTGCCTTCATTGATATGCTATTAAAATTGATTACCAATTTGGCACTTCTGGAATTTACCAAAATATTGGTATCAGTGCATTTTCCATTGACAAAAGTCACTTCTTTTGCGCTTGAAGCAATGGTGAAGGTCATATTTGTCAACAACGAATATTTAGAGCAATCCACATAGGTACATTCGTCAGATATTGTATAATCTTTGAGTGAAGAAGCCGTTATACTCGTTCTTGTAAAGGTTGCTTTCAATGACGCTGACAAGGTTACCCCACTTACTTCACTATAATATTGATTGATACCAAGATTTGCATAATTCAAGGCTGTGATTGCGCTGCCGTTCAAAGTCCAGTTGACGAACTTGTATGCTCTTACGTAAACCGACTTAAGCGTTATGTTGCCTTGGCTGCCTGAATAAGACGTTGGATTGCCGCTACCTGAATGACTGTAACTCAAAGCGACGGTGATTGGTGAACTAACAATGTTAGTATTTACAATCACAGATTTATTCCCATTTCTCCAATAAGATGTTAAATTATCAATCATAATTTTCCCTTTATTAAAAGCAACTGTTATTTTGGTTGATGATGCAGAAACTTGCGTCTCAAGCAACACATTATATCCATAATAGTTCTTAACTTCGTAACCATAATCACCCAGCCCATTAAGAATATATCCTTCTTGTGGAATTTCAATAATCTTATCATTTATTTTTATTGCATACTTCACATTACCAACCTCTGGACTTAAACGGACAAGAGTATGATCATAGTTTCCATCACCATCGTAATCTATATTGAATTCGCTTCCGTATCCTGGCGTGAGATCAGGGACCTTAGAGCCTGATACAAATTCAATTATGTCTTCCGAGTCATCACTGACCTTCCAACCAATAAGGCATTCTTGTGCATCTCCAAAATAAAATGCTACTGATGGAAATACGGAATTAGTTATTGTTTCCCCATAAAAAACAGGTTTAGTCGTTTTATAAATTTTTGAATTAATAATGAATTCAATCAAATATATTTCTTTCTGCCATACTGGCGTAAACTCATAATAATCGACGTCTAAAACAGACCCTGTCTTTTTATATTCAAACGTCTCAAGGAAATAACCTTGTTTCTTACCCTCAGTGATTTTGACAAAGTCACTCTTCATATTTACAAGCAATTCAATGACTTGACCTTCGAGATAGGCCTCGCCAGGTTTTTGCGACGTGATTTCACTTCCGTCCCACCATTTTGACGCGCCGTTGCCCACGTGGATTTCCATAATAATGCCTCTCAACGTCCAATCCGCAACCAACGTCATTTCGTCTTCAAGCAATTCCTCGTGAGTTACTCCGTTGCCGTCTGTGATCAGCGCGCCGTTGTACTTCCAGCCGTTGAAGTCATATCTATCTTTAGCAGGCACAGGCAGATGCGCAATCTTGCCGTAATAGTACTTAGCGCCAGTAGTGTCGTTGTAGACTTCGCCGTCAATTTTGAACGTGACGTCTACTTGTTGAAGATATTCTTCAATAGTAATATTGTATGCTCCGCTGTCTTTGACAATGATATAATATTCGCTTGCTTCAAGTAAGTAACCGTGGTCAAGTTGAATTTCGTTGAACGCGCTGTCATAGATAGCAAGACAATTTGAGTTGTTGATATTTATATCAAGTCTTGATCTTTCTTCTATATTCAATTTAAATACGCTGTAAGGACTGTCCGCATTGATATTATTTGTACCAAGGCTCAGCGCGTCTCCGTCAAGGTATACTTTTATCACGCCGCCAAATTGTCTCTTGACAATGCGATAAGTCGTATCGTTTTGCAAAACGCATTGATTTACGCCTTGCGCAACAAGGGCATCTCCGTCATATACGTCATATGCGCCGTCGTCAAATTTATAGAGCGCTGTCACAGCAGGAGTAAATTTGAACATCTCATTGAAAGTATTTTGAGTTGTCAATTCCTCGCCAATATTGAGATATGCAAAAAGCGTTTGCTCCGAAAGGCTCATTGACATATTGCCTTGACTTTGAGATTGTAAGAAATAAGTTTCATTTGCCTGCAAGAATGCGTTATTGCTTGGATATATATCCATATTCTCGTCATAAAGCATTGCGTTTGCGGCATTGTAAAATTGAGTGTATCTTGGCGAATAGGAGTAATACAATCCTGGGATATCCGAATACGGATAGTTCTCCACCGTCATTCCGCTTTGTTTTTCGACCGTCAGATCTTGCGCAATGCCAGTTCTGTTGACGCAAACAACGCCGTATACTTCGTTTGCCTTCATTGGATAGTTGACATACAACTTGCCGTCTTTCTTTGCGGCTTTTGCCAAGACGTTAAGATCTCCATCCGTAATATACAAATCAATAAATTCGGCGTTATCCCCAGCGTCGAGTATATAAACGTCATTGCGAGCAGTATTGCTCGACTCTACCTCGTAAGCAATTTCTCCCACTTGAGTAGGCTCATTGATATTCAATTGCTGATTCTTTTGAATTGCTATATTTGTAAAGGCTATCTCACCGTTATAAAAGTCTTCTGGCAACATTCTCGCATATAATTTATCGCCCATAGCCATTCCCAAACTTGAAGCAATCCCCACTTTGCAACCGCTTGAGTTGACCGTGATTCTATTGCTCGATTGCGCTTTTCCGTTCACTGACAAATAATAGCCGTTGGGCACGTAAATGCTGTATTCCCCTTGTTGAGCAGGAACAAAATTAAAGAGATTTGTCTTTGCCATTGGCGCAAATCTTTGATAATTTTCGTATTCAAACTTTTCGTCTTCCTCCGTAACTTGACCATATTTATTGCAATCTGTTCCTGTAACGCTGTAGACGCTTTCAATTGAACAATTTTCTGTTACGTTATGATGTTCTATACCGCTGAAACGACAAATGTCAAAAGATATATTGTTATATACATAATAATCTTGATTATTGTCATTCATTACTCTAAAAGAAGCCGTAACATATTCGTCGCTTTGCGCCAAATATTCATCTGCGCCGTTTTCCATATCTAGTGATACGTTCTTGCGCAAACCGCCATACATATTTTTCTGTTGTTCTCTCGTCAATGGAAAATCAAGCGCAATACCACACTTGGTTGTATCTTCCCAATACTTTCCTTGCGCATTTACAAGACTTAAGCACAAATTTGCAGATGCAAAAGCAACTTTTGCCCCTGCTAACACAGCGCTTGCCGGCGGAAATGCGACTGCAATAGCCACTGATACTATAGACGCGCCTACTTTAATTGCGGTTTTAGCCACTTCTTTTTCATTGAAATAAGAAAGTTGGTTGTCATATCTTGACTGTATATAATATACGCCACCGTCAGTCCTATAATCATAACTTCCATCCATAATATTGTTATTCATTTGACTATCAAATAGACAATTATTAAATTTTACGTTTGATAGCGATATTTTATATGGCGAACTGGCATTTAAAATGTTATTTCCACTCTTAAAAAACGAATTTTGATATACAACTTTCAATGATACGTCATAACCGCCGCCGTCAGAATGAGGCGTGTATATTTCTTTAAACAACAATACGTGATTGGTACCAGCATCACTGAATATTACAAATCCGTAATTACGTCCGTTATATATTGTCGTTGTGTTTGTATTAAACTTGCTGATTGGTACATATTGCTTGATGTTGTTCCTATCAATTTTATCAGGTAATTCCTGATTTGTATATGAAGAAAAATCTTCATATGAGTTAGATGTTGTTACGATCTCTGCATTGTTACTAATTTGCTCTTCACTGCACTCTGCCGTATATGTAGCGCCAAATACAAGACATAGTGAAATCACAAGTAGCACAATGACCGCAATAAGATTAGTTGTAATGCTTTTTCTTTTGCTGCGCATAGATTCCCTCCGTAAATTTTTTTCTATGTCTAGCATAACTTACCAATTAAATTCAAGTCAATCTACTTCCTGTCAACTTTGCTTGACATATGTTGCCTTTACTTAACACATTGTCAACTTTGATTTCCACCTTGTCAACTTTTGTTAACATTAGCATAAAATCACTAAATACCTATCCCATTAGCGAAGTAGTGTTGAATTGCATATCAACCAAATTTAATCTTTCCTTTGCACCAAAAAAATAAAGAGAGCAACTTTTGTTACTCCCTTTTGAAATCTTAAAAAATGCTACAAAAAATTAGTGTATTACATTACCATTAACATCTACTAAATATGTGATAGTTTCTTTAGATGTCCAATCTTTTTGGTCCAACTTAAAAAATACCCTTGCCCTCCAATATCTTTGAACTCCATTTATTGGTGCAGATGTCTCTAATGATTGATTTATATTTAAATCACTTATATAATTCTTATTTTCAAGAGTCATTTGCATATAATCCTCTTGATACGTAAGAGAAGAATATAAATATACATACACTTGAATTGTAGATGGTCCAAGAGTAAAATCATTATGTGCCATAGCCCAAACATTACCACCTGAAGATCCTATCTGTATTGATATTTTGGTCATTAAACCTCTTGCCTCAACTTCTGTTTCTTCCCCTGTAGTTGCACTAGCAACCATTCCTACACTGCATAATGCTACGCAAGCAACCAACACTGCTATAAGCATTAAACAAAGTGTATTTCTTACAAAATAATTCTTTTTGTTTTCCATAAAATGCTCCTTATATTACGACTTATCGTCATTTCTTATTATATTTTTACGTTTGACTTTATAAAGTATTAATACAATCCCCATTATAATAGCAACTGATAATGAAACGCTAAATATTATCCAACCTATATTCTCTATACTACTAAAGTTATGCTCAATTTTCACTTCACCTCCAAAAGAGCCTTCTCTACTAGGCGGTGCAGTTAAACTATCTATAATAATCATTGATAATCCAACCAAAAATACAATTGCAATCACAACTGATATAATTACAATCTTAGCCTTTTTAGATAACTTACGTTTCTTTCTTTTGGTCTCTTGTTGAATTACAACATCCTCTACTTTGTCCGCAACAACTTCATTTGTTTGTTCTGACGATAATTCATCACTTACTACCTCAGGTTCTGAGCAGTCTTCTTCGTCTTTATTATCCGTCGTTGATTCTATTTCTGTTGGCATTAGATAATTCATCTCAACATTAAAAGCCTTGCAAAGTTGTCTCAACTTATCTGATTTAGGTTGAGAAGCATTTGCTTCCCATTTAGAAATAGTTTGACGAGTTACGCCAACTTGAATAGCCAAATAATCTTGCGAGAGTTTGTTACTCATACGAAGGTCATAAATCTTATCACCAAGTTTTTCATCACTCATTCTTCTAACCTCCACTCAAGAATATACTAGTATTATATCAGCAAATATTCGATTTGACAAATACTTTACGCGCTTTTTTTATAATTTTGACTGAACTTTGCTAAATTTTTCTTTTCAGCAAATAAATTGTCACACATATTATAAATAGCCTTTATATAATTCAAACTAGCCTTCAATTACCCATAGATTATACCTCATAGCAAAACGGCCGTATCAATTGGCATTCGCTACTCCGCGTCCTCTCTTGCTTATACATATTGCAAAATAGTTGCGCGTTTATTTTACAAACGCTATAATATTGTATATTGTATAAGGTAAATAGGAGGAACAAACTGTGAATAAAAAATTATTTATAATATTAATGATACTTACAGTAATATGCGTTCTTTTATTGGCTGTAGGTTGCGACAAACAAACTGACGAATTACCTGACAATGACAACGGATCTTTTAGTGGAGATACTGGAAATAATATCAACAGCGGAGATAATACGCAAGACCATATCCACACGTATGCCAATGAATGGTCAAGTGACAAACAATATCACTGGCGCGCGTCTACTTGCGAGCACGATTTGACTGCTGATAAGGCTCAACATAGTTTTGACGACAACGGTATGTGTAGCATATGCAAGTACTACACCACATACGGATTTACTTTCATACTCAATTCAGATAATCAATATTATATAATCACAGGATTAGAAGACGACAACGACAATAATCAAATTATTATTCCCTCGTCTTACAGCGGAAAACCTGTAACGGCTATTGACAAAAACGCTTTTAAAGACCGCGTCAATCTGACAAGCATATCTATTCCAACCAGTATAACAAGCATAGGACAGGGCGCCTTTGACGGTTGCGAAGGATTGACTGGCGTCTACATAACAGATATGCTAAGTTGGCTTAATATCCTCTTCCAAGGCAATGACTCAAATCCGCTGGATTACGCAAAACACCTGTACCTCAATAATCAGTTGGTCACACAATTGACAATACCCAAAGAATTGCATTCATTTAATATTACATCAATTTCTAATTGCGCTGATTTGACTGGCATAACGGTTGAAGAACAAAATCCAACATTCAAGAGCGACGGCAATTGCTTGATCGAAAAAGAAACTAACAGATTGGTGTTTGGCTGCAAAAATAGCGTTATCCCCTCTTATGTCACAAAAATCGGATCTGCCGCTTTTGAAGGGTGCAAAGGACTGACAAGCGTTGAGATACCTTCTGGTGTTGAGTATATTGGATTTGATGCTTTTCGCAATTGCTCAGATTTGACAACAGTCAAGATTCAACCAGGTTTGACACATATCTATGACGGAGCATTTCAAAATTGCAGCAACTTAAAAGATATTGACTTGCCTCAAGGTTTAACAGACATTGGATTCCAAGCGTTCTACGGTTGCAAGAGTTTAACATCAGTAAATATCCCCACCGGAACTCAAAATATCCGTTCAGGCGCGTTTGCTTATTGCAACAATCTTACTAGCGTGACCATCCCTGTCGGCGTAGTAAAAATTGAATCGCACGCTTTCTTAATGTGCAATGCGCTTATTCTTTATTGCGCAGAACAAAGCAAACCCAACAATTGGGACGACACTTGGAATAGCGGTCGCCTGGTAGAATGGGGATATGAAATAGAATGAATTCAGAAGTTACTCATTTATTAAATATTCTAACGCAATATCGCCACGCTCGTATCCATAATTGTCAAGTTTGATTTCTTTAAAGCCAAATTTTCGATAAATATGCAATGCGGGTTTTAGCGTGCTGTTTGTAACTATAAATAGCCTCTTAGCGCCATTCTTAATCGCCCAATTCATAGACGCTTCAAATACTGCGCTACCCGCCCCTTTGTGCGGAAGGTCTTTGTTTGAACCAAGTTTGCAAATTTCCCAGGTGTGACCGTCCAATGGTTTTGACATACACGTAGCAAGCGCCTTTTTATTCCTCACTGCGAAGAATATCATTCCACCGTTTTTAATATCTTTGTCTATATTTTCAAACTCTTCGATATCGTGCTCCTCTATCTTACCAAAATAAGTAGTTATCCAATCTTTATTAAAATCTATGAAGTCTTTGCGATACTGCTCCTCAAAAGGTATAACTTTGAAATCACGCTCCGCTCTCTTAAACAACTCCATTGTCAACGTAAGCGATTTGCTAAGTTCGTCGCATTGTTGGGCGTCTAAATTTGCAATCTTTTCACTAATAAAATTCTTTGACTGCTCCACTAGTCTTGATACCTCTTTTTGCCCCATTTGCGTAAGACATACGACCGAATTCCTTTTATCGCTTTCGCCTTTACTTTTTTCTATAACGCCTCTTGTCTCCAATTTTTTCAAGATTCTGCTTAAATAACTTTTATCAATGCACAGCGACTGGACTATCTTGTCTTGAATACACTTCTCATTTGTAAATATTTCAAACAAAACTCTCATTTCTGCCACCGAATACGACGTTGATAGATAATTCGTATTCAAAAAATTCATTTGGACTGTATAATAACGATTGAATTCACGTATTTTATCTACAGTCTCTTGTCTTGTATTCATAAACCAACCTCTTCCAATTGCTACATTGACTATACAATATCACAAATAGTTGACATTGTCAACTATTTGTACAAATGTTATCAGAAAGTCAACGAACAAGTTCCCTGGTCATCAATAAAAGTAAACGGTTGATAATCGTATATTCTATTAGTAATCTGGCTTAGTGCGCAAATTGAACTTAGTACCCTTATATTGTCAAAAAATATCTATCTTATTCGCCTAATTTATTAACCAGTTTATCTCTATCCCAAAGCGTAATATTATTATCTGCTGCCAATCGTATAGCGGCTGGTTGGAAATAATTGTTTGTTACAACCATTCCACTACTCAAATTATAATGTCGCAATCCTGCAACAACCTCTCGCACTGCAGACTGTGTTACTTTATTTGAATAGCATTTTGCTTGAACACCAATTTTACTAAAATCATTTTCTATTATTAAATCTATTCCATAATCGCCTGATAATGGAGTGCGAGTAACTTTGAAACCTTGCTTAATGAAAAAATCTTCCATAAAGATTTCAAATTGCTCGCCGTTCATTCTGTCTATACGGTCAATAGGTGTCAATGTTATAATTTTATTATCATATATAGGTATTGTTTTGATTGCGGAATCACCAAACAAATCATCTTCTAATTTCTTTTCTTTTTGTCTCGCTATTGTACTTTTTATATCTGAACATATACTGCGATATGTATCAACAAATGGTAAATTTATATTCGTGTTATAAATATGATAATAAGTATAAGCAAAGATATTAGGTGTTGTAGATAGAGCATTCGATATATTTTTACAAAATTCTTCTAAACTTTCATAACCTAATTCTTTAATATATTTATCGTGGTAATACTTGATTATGTTATTACGCATTATAAAATAAATCAAAATAGGAAATGTGGAGTTATCGTCCCATTCACCATTTTCTTTAATTCGCTTCTTTAATCCTTTTATAAAAAACGTAGTTAATTCTTGAATTCTATTATTCAATACATCATTAGCACTTTGGGTAAACTGCAGTCCATCACGCAAAACTTTATCTTTTAATAATTTTGCCGTTAATTCACTATATTGAAGCGATTCGCTACGATATTGAAATACTTCTCTATACGGATATAACAATATGCTTGATAAAGGAATATCACTATCCGTAAACATTTTCAAAAACGGCGTACAATTACTGTCTTTGAGTTTTTTAATAAAATTCTCTACAATACGTGAATATTTGCCAATTAAATTATCCTTATTAGTTTCAAGATATTTAATACTTTCTCGTTCTCTTGCTTCCTTTTCTTTTTGTATACGCTCACGTTCTAAACGCTCTTTTTCTTTTTGCTCTTGCTTATAATTCTCCCACTCTTTATCCCATTCTTGAACTTGTTCTGTTTTTTGCTCTTTTATCAAACATTTGCTTTCTTCGCCGTGTCGCTTTATTTCTTCATCCTGTTCCTTTTGGTGTTCTCTATTGTAATTAGCTCTTCCTTTGGGAATAATATTGTTTGATTGCCAAGCAAAAATTTCTATAATGTTATTGCGTATAATGAAATAGATTAGAGACGGCAGCGTGTATTTATCTGCCCAACTGTTGTCAGCGAGTATTTTGTTTTTTAATTCCGCTATTACATCTTCTGTTAGTTTTTTTGCAAATTCTTCATTTGGAAGAATTAAATTAACTTTATCTTTTGGTTTTACGAAACCGTCATATTGATAAATATTACTAAGCAAAAGATTTGGCTTTTGTTGCCAATAGTGAGATACTATTAAATTTTTCGTTGTATTGTAAGATACAGTAAACAATAGCGCATCAATCGCTTTGAGTTTTTCTATATAATTGATTGCTATGTTTGCATAATTTTTTGATAGTGTTTTTACTTCTTCAAAATGCTCGATAAGATATTTTTTGCCTTTATTGGCTTGCTTGGCAATATATTTACAATAGATAATAAACCCTATTATAGCCGCACCGCCGACAATGCTAATAGCGATTTCCGTTGCATTATCCATTTAATTATTCTCCTAAAATTGTTTTGTGTAGATGCTTTTAGAAATACTGTAAATAATTCTACCATATTTGACAAAAATCCGCAAGTGATATGCTACTTACAGGAACATTGATGTTTTTAATTTCATAAAATACAGTCAAAACTAATAATAGCACTGTGGCGCAACTATATACATAACTGAAAGTGACAAATAAAATTGGTGATTGTGCGCAGGCTTTCCACAAAAATCTCTATTTTCTTATTTCAAAAGATCTTTCATAAAATGAAATCTAACAATATCTTTGTTTTTAATTTTAGTATTTAATAACTCCATCGGGAAGTTGGCGAATAAGTTCGCCAAGATTTCGCTACGCTCAATGCGAACCGCGCAATCAGTTACTTCATCGGGAATACTTGCTACGCTCGTGGCTTTCGCAATCTTAGATTGCTCGGCTGAGCGAACTTGCGTCGACATAATCGTTATATATCATATACTATACTTCGACGCTGTTCTTTTCCTACAAGTCACCAATAAAAACAGACGGTTTATAACCGTCTGTTTTTGCTGGTGACTCCATCGGGAATCGAACCCGAGTTACCGCCGTGAAAGGGCGATGTCTTGACCGCTTGACCATGGAGCCATATTTAATTTACGCTAATACAATATAATATAAATCAATAATATTGTCAACTGATTTTTTGCAATTAACAAAAATTATTGATAAATCATTTCTGTAATTGTGATTTTCTAACGGCTGTCGCTCAAAGTGAAGACAGCCGCTGGAAAAGTCAAATCAATTTGCTGTATCAAAAGGGCTGTCGTATACGCTCTCAAAGTTATTGGATTGCGAATAAGGTTTGCCGTCTATACTAGGCGCCATATGCTTTTCGTAATTAATATTTTGATACACGCGCACGTAGT
Source organism: Clostridia bacterium (assembly GCA_029061605.1). Taxonomy (GTDB): domain Bacteria; phylum Bacillota; class Clostridia; order Christensenellales; family UBA3700; genus RACS-045. Next base: position 59,060 of record JAIDRT010000011.1, read on the forward strand.
CAATGTCGAATGAGGCGCTTTTGTCGTGAGGAAACTGCCCTATCTTCTGACCGTGAGGGCCATAGCCGTCACCAGCGTCAATCTCGTTAGTAAATCTCAAAAATTCAGGAACTCTGCACACTCCGCCTGCATTGGTTGCCCACGTTGCGTATCCGTCAATAAAGAATACATAACACTCTGGCGTCCACAATAGTGAAAAGGTATGGAAGTTGCCGTCATAAAGATTTTGTTCAAGTTTGACGATTTGGTCGTCGACTTTACCGCTTTTGCCGTATCCGTTCCACAACAGGGCGTGACCCATTCGCGAAACTTTATTGTTGTTATATCTGAAAGCCGACTCGTATATATCTATTTCAGTACCGTCAAGACCGTCATTGCCAATCTCTCGCATCTCGTTGCCTTGCAACCAAAATGCTGACCACATTCCGTCTACGTCGGGAAATCTTACGCTTGCTTCATAATAGCCGAACGCTTGCGCCCATATTATATTACTGTCGTAAGTTCTACCGCCATTACCACTGGAATTCACAACTTCTGTCCTAGTCTCAAACCCGCCTGTAAAACGCCCATTGGTGTGGCCGTAACTTTTGCATATTTCACATTGATGATCGCTATCGTATTCCGCCTTGACCTTGACCACGCCGTCAGCGACTGACACCATTTCACTGCACCAATAATTTGCATATTCAGGATGATTTTTCTTCTGACTAACCCAACGAATGTCGTGTCTTGACGTAGCCCAGATTTGGGGATTTAGTCCGCTGTTTTCAGTGTATACAACGTCAAAATTATCTATCAGCGTTGCATACCACCCTTCTTCGTTGGCATATTTATTTCCGTCGAAGTAAAGATAAGTGTCTTTAGTCAAACCGCTCAAATCTATAAAGTCTTCGACTTTGAGTTTTGTCAAATCAACTTCGTTGGGCGATTTACCCATTCTTTCAAGCGCGATCTTTTCCCATCCGTTGAGAGTAAATTTGTCATAACCAATACAGCCAGAGAATAATATAGCAACTGTAAATATAATAACAGTAATAAGTACTAAAGTCGCGTATTTCTTTTTCATATAATCCCCCGCTAGAAAATAATATAAAAATATTATAACAGATAAAAAGATTTATTTCAAGACTTGCTGACAAACAAACTTATAGAGCGCCTCGCATCCGCTCTTTATATCGTCGTAAGTTTTGTCAAAATCTCCAGTATACCAAGGGTCTGCAACGTCTCTGTTTGAGCCAACGTATTCAAGCATCAAATGAATTTTACCAGCAGGATCTGCTCCAAAAATTTTGAGCATATTGACAAGATTATAACTATCCATACCAACGAATAGATCATAATTATCATAGTCCTCTCTCGTCAATCTTACCGCGCGCTTTCCTGCGCAACTTATGCCATACTGCGACAACTTGCGTACTGTGCCATAATGTACAGGACTGCCAATCTCCTCATTGCTTGTTGCGGATGACTTTATCAAAAAGTCAGACTCTCTTCCTTGTCTTTTGACTATATCTTTGAATACAAATTCCGCCATTGGCGAACGGCATATGTTGCCGTGACATACAAACATTATTTTAAACATATATTACCTTTATAGATTTGATTTAGATTCTTCGACTACACTGCGTTTCGCTCAGAATGACGAATCCACATTATGTCCTTTTAATTTTACTGTTGAGATTTCTCCACTTCACTTCGTTTCGGTCGAAATGACGCTGCACCTGTCACCTCGTACATCAATGACGAAACCACACGTGAGCGCAGAGATTAGTGTGATTTTCGCTTAAGCAAGAGCGAGGAGAAGTCGTCAAGTGTACTTGCCGTACACGTCGACTTCCCAAGTCTCGTAGATTAGGCGGAAAGCGCGCTGATATATGCGCTCGCCTAAACGTATTCTACGCTCTCAAGATAGAGCCCTTGCGGGTCAAGCGTCTTTCCTGTCCCAACGTGTCTTTTTGAATCAATAATCTTGGGTATATCCTCTGGCGCTATTCTGCCCCTGCCAACGTCAACTAGCGTACCTGAAATAATACGCACCATATTGTGCAAAAAGCCGTTGCCGGTAACTCTGATATATATCTCGTCGTCGGCTTGCTCCACGGCCAAAGCATAGATAGTGCGCACGGTATTTTCCTTTTCTTCATTGGCTAGCATAAAGGCTCTGAAATCGTGCTCGCCCTCAAAATACTTGCAAGCGTCCTGCATCTTTGCGATATCCAAATCGTAAAAGCATATATGAAAATATTTGCGTTTGAGTGGACTGTGAATCTTGCAAAGGCAGATTTTATAAAGATACGTCTTGCGTTTTGCGCCAAACTGCGCGTGAAATTCGTCGCTTACTTTCTCACAAGAAGTGACGGCTATGTCTTTGGGTAAAAGCGTATTGATACTGTATCCAAAACTTGACGTCTTTATCTCGCTGTCAACGTCGAAATGCACGACTTGAGCTATTGCGTGCACGCCTGCGTCCGTCCTGCCGCTGGAATGTACTGTAATTTGCTGTTGAAAACGCGTAGAAAGCGCTTCTTCAAGTTTTTGCTGAACGGTAGGCAAATTGTTTTGTCTTTGAAAGCCGTAATAATCGCTGCCGTCATAGCATACCGTCAATTTATATCTTGCCATACTCAACCCGAAATGCTCTTGATAAGATTGTATACGAAAATATCAAGTCCTTGAACATCAAAACCTCCGAGATCGGGAGACGGCACCATTGCGCCAATATAATACTTGTCAAGGAAAATCAATACGACAAGCGCTGTAAATACAAAAAACGTGATCAAGTCGGTTGCTTTTAACTTAAAGACTTTCATCTTAGTACGCTTATTGGAAGCGTTGTAGCATCTTGCGTCCAAAGCGTCGGCAAGTTCGTCTGCTCGCCTAAACGCGCTTACAAAAAGCGGGATAAGCACAGGCAGCATAGCCTTGATTTTCTTAAAGAAATTGCCGCTGTCGAGATTTGCTCCTCTAGCCTTTTGCGCCATCATAATCTTATCGGTTTCTTCCATAAGTCCTGGGATAAAACGAAGCGCTATTGACATAATGATAGCCAAGTCGTGCACCGGAATTTTGATATAAGTCAACGGCTTCAAAAGCACTTCCAACGCGTCAGTAAGTTCTGTTGGCGTAGTAGTAAAAGTCAATATAGAAGACCCCAAGACGAGCAACGAAAATCTCAACGCCATCTTGATTGCAAAATTTATGCCTTGATCAGTTATACTAATGACAAGTTTTCCAATATTAAAAGACAAAAGCGAGTTGCCCGACGAAGTAAAAAATATATTGATGATCGCCGTAAAAATCAACAGGAAGAGCAATCCTTTGATACTCCTCAATACGATCCTGTAAGGCACGTGAGAGATGGCAATTATTATCGTCAAAAGGGTAAACATACAGAAAAACGCAGTATACGATACGATAAAGAATACCGATACCATATATAATAAAGTCACCAATATCTTTATTCTTGCGTCAATACTGTGAATGAAAGATTTGACGGGATAATACTGTCCAAAAGAAATATCTCTCACTCTTTATCCTCCTTGACTTTATTCTTTGACACAGCGTCTTTTTTTGAAGTCTTGTTCTTCTTCTCGCTTTTCAATCCAAATTTTTTTGTAGACTTGCGCGCCTTATTGTCGCTGTTGATATCGTCTTGCGAAACGGTGATAAGTCCCAACGCTTCTCTCTCTTCTGACGTCAGCCACTTTTGAGAAAAATCATACATATCAAATACGCCTGCATTCTCGTCAATATTCGTAGAATGTATTGCATTATATCTCGTAATTATCGCTTTGAGCAAATCCTCTGCCGTAACTATCTCGTCCCCGAGGTCAATTCCGCGCTCGCGCAAAGCGTTGACGACTTTGACTGCTCTTGGGATATCAAGTCCCATTTCCTGCAAATGCTCCGAATGCTTGAAAAGTTGTTGCATAGGCTCGTCGTAGACAATATGCGAATCGTTGAACACTACTATTCTGTTGGCAAAACGAGTAATCTCGTCGATATCGTGCGATATCACGACGATAGTAGGCGAACAGTGCGTCTTGAGGTATTTGATAAGATTGAGTATTTGCTCTTTACCAAACGGATCAAGACCTGCCGTCGGCTCGTCAAGAATGAGCATCTTGGGTTGCATTGCTATAATTCCTGCAATTGCTACCCTGCGTTTTTGACCGCCAGAAAGTTCAAACGGCGCTCTGTCCTTGACCGCCTCGTAATCAAGCCCCACTATCTCTATGGCGTGCTTAACTCTCTTTGCTACCTCGTCTGCGCTGAGCCCCAAATTCTTTGGTCCAAAAGCAACGTCCTTTTCTACCGTGTCAGCAAAAAGTTGATACTCTGGATATTGGAATACCATACCTACGCCGCTTCTCAAAGCCCTTAAATCCACCTTTGGTCTTTTGGCGGGAGTGAGTTTTATATCAAAAATCTCTATCTCGCCTTCTTGCGGTTTGATAAGTCCGTTGATATGCTGGATAAACGTTGATTTTCCGCTTCCGGTATGACCTATGATACCAAGAAAATCTCCTTCGTTGATCTGCAAATTTATATTGTCAAGCGCTCTTTTTTCATACGGTGTCTTGGCGCTGTAAGTAAACGTAAGATTCTTTATAACAACTGGCATAATCTCTCCACAAGTTCCTCTTGGTTTACTATTCCTTCGCCCACGTCTACGCCTGCTTTTTGCAAAGATATAGCCATTTGCGTTTCCCACGGCACAGCAAGTTTGATTGCCTTGAGTTCTTCATAATTTTTGAATACTTCTCTGGGAGTTCCGTCAAAAGCAATATGCCCGCCGTTCATCACGATAAGCCTGTCCGCGCCTAAAGCCTCTTCCATAAAGTGAGTGATATGTATTACGGTAATGCCGTCCTGCTTATTGAGTTCGTGCGCAACCTTAAGCACCTCGCTTCTTCCTTGCGGGTCAAGCATTGCCGTAGACTCGTCAAGTACCAAAATTTTAGGCTTTATCGCAAGCACGCCTGCAATAGCCAAACGCTGTTTCTGCCCTCCGCTCATCTTAAACGGTGTGCGCTTGCGATATTCAAGCATTCCCACTTTGGACAGCGCCCACTCAACTCTGCGGATTATTTCCTCTCTCTCAACGCCGAGATTCTCAGGGCCGAACGCGACGTCGTCTTCGACTATAGAGGCAATCATCTGATTGTCGGGATTTTGAAAGACCATTCCGACGTTTTTTCTTATTTCATAAATCGTGTTTGGATCGAGAGTGGAGTTGCCAAATATCTTTACCTCGCCGCTGGATGGCAACAAAAGTCCGTTGAGCAACTTGGCAAGCGTACTCTTTCCGCTGCCGTTGTGTCCCACGAGCGCGACGAAAGTACCTTCTTCGATATGCAACGAAAGTTCTTTGACTGCGTCAATACGGTGAGTATCGTTGATATTATAAGAATACGTAACGTTGTCTAATAAAACAGCCATATACTTTCATCTCGCCTCAAAATATTTTGTATATTATACCATAAAAAACAAGAGAATACAAATATATGCCGTCACTTTTTTACAACGCATAATAATATTATAAAAACCATTTTGTATAAGGAAAAATATATAAAATCCATTGACTTGACTATATATAAGTATTATAATTATTTAGGTTTAAATTAAACAATCATATTCCTAAACGGAGGTAAAAATTTAATGAGTAAGAAAATGACAATCGACGGTAATACCGCAGCCGCTCACGTCGCATACGCGATGAGTGAAGTTGCTGCAATTTACCCAATCACCCCTTCTTCTCCAATGGCAGAAAACTGCGACGAATGGGCTACAGCAGGAAGAAAAAATATCTTTGGACAAGTTCTTCGCCTTGCGGAAATGCAATCGGAGGCAGGCGCGGCAGGCGCTGTTCACGGCTCGCTTATGGCAGGCGCTTTGACGACTACTTTTACGGCAAGCCAAGGTCTTCTCTTGATGATCCCAAATATGTATAAAATCGCAGGCGAATTGACGCCTTGCGTATTCCACGTGAGCGCAAGAGCGCTTGCATATCACGCGCTCAATATTTTCGGCGACCATTCCGACGTAATGGCTTGCCGTCAGACAGGCTTTGCAATGCTCTGCTCCAACTCCGTACAAGAGGTAATGGACCTTGCTCTCGTATCGCATCTTGCGACGCTCAAGGCAAAAGTCCCATTCATTCACTTCTTTGACGGATTCAGAACTTCTCACGAAGTATCCAAGATAGAAGTAATAGATTACGCAGATATCAAGAACACTGTTGACAAGAAGTATATGCCTTATATCGACGAGTTCCGCAAGCGTTCGCTCAACCCTGAGCACCCAGTTCAAAAGGGTACGGCGCAAAATCCTGATATCTATTTCCAAAACCGCGAGGCTTGCAACAGTTATTACAACGCTGTTCCACAAATCGTCGAAGAGGCTATGGAAGACGTCAAGGCTATCACCGGTCGTGAATATAAGCCTTATCAATATTACGGCGCAAGCGACGCAGAGTCTATCATAGTCATTATGGGTAGCGGCGCAGACGCAGTAAGCGAGACCGTTGACTATCTCAACGCAAGAGGCGGCAAGTACGGCGTGCTCAAAGTCAGACTTTACCGTCCGTTCTCCGCTAAGATGTTTGCTGACGCAATACCTGCAAGCGTAAAGAGAATCGCAGTGCTCGACAGAGTAAAAGAAAGCGGTAGCGCAGGCGAGCCTCTCTACCTCGACGTAATTACTTCTCTCCACGAGACAAACAGAAAAGATATCGTCGTAACAGGCGGAAGATACGGTCTTGGCAGCAAGGAATTCACTCCTTCTATGGTCAACGCGATCTATAAGAATATGGAAAGCAAAGACGCTAAGAATCACTTCACCGTTGGTATCGTAGACGACGTGACTGGCACTTCTATTGACGTAACTGAGACTATCGACGCGTCTGCAAAGGGCGCTATCTCCTGCAAATTCTTCGGACTTGGCTCCGACGGTACCGTAGGTAGCAACAAGAACTCTATCAAGATCATAGGCGACTATACCGAAAAGTACGCTCAGGCATATTTTGCATACGACTCCAAGAAGTCGGGCGGTATCACCGTATCGCACTTGAGATTCGGCGACACTCCAATCAGAAGTTCTTACCTCATAGACCAAGCAGACTTCGTGGCTTGCCACAATCCGTCTTACGTCGTAAAATACGATATGATTTCCGACCTCAAGGACGGCGGAATATTCTTGCTCAACTCCCCTTGGAGCCTTGCAGAAATGGAAAAACAACTCCCTGCTAGTATGAAGAATATGATTGCTAAAAAACATATCAAGTTCTATAATATCGACGCTATAAAAGTCGTAACCGAGATTGGTCTTGGCAACCGTATATCTACGACTATGCAGGCTTGCTTCTTTAAACTTGCTAATGTCATAGACTATGCAGAAGCCGACAAGCATATGAAAGAATTTGTCGTCAAATCCTTCTCCAAGAAGGGCGAGAAGATCGTCAATATGAACTTCGCCGCAATCGACAACGCAATCGCAAATATCCAAGAAGTAAACTACCCTGAGTCTTGGGCAACCACGACAGACGGCGCCGTGACAAAGCCTGTCACAAAAGACGCTTACTTCACGAATATCATTGCTCCTATACTTGCTCAGGAAGGACAAAAACTCCCTGTATCTGCATTTATGGATCACGCAGACGGCACCGTTCCTACTGGTACGACCAAGTATGAAAAGAGAGGCATTGCAGTTAAAGTTCCTGTATGGATAAAGGAAAACTGCTTGCAATGTAACCAATGCTCTTTCGTATGTCCGCACGCTTGTATCATTCCTGTTGCTCAAAAGGCTGACGCGCTTGAGAAGGCTCCAAAGACCTTTGAGACAGTGCCAATGAAGAATCCAAAGGCAAAGGAATACAACTTCAGAATTCAAGTATCCCCGCTTGACTGCTCGGGCTGCGGCAACTGCGCAAATATCTGCCCCGCTAAGCAAAAGGCTTTGGTAATGACCCCGCTTGCAGACGTACTTGCAAGCGGTCAAGCAAAGAATTGGGAATTTGCAGACAAACTCGACGAAAGCGACGTGCCAATCGCAAGAGACAGCGTGATAGGAAGTCAGTTCAACCGCTCGCTCTTTGAGTTCTCCGGCGCTTGCGCAGGTTGTGGAGAAACTCCTTATCTCAAGGTGATCACCCAACTTTACGGCGACAGAATGATAGTAGCAAACGCTACCGGTTGCTCCTCTATCTACGGCGGCTCCGCTCCTACTTGCCCATACAGCAAGAATAAGAAGGGCGAAGGTCCCGCTTGGGCAAACAGTTTGTTTGAAGACAACGCAGAATTCGGTTTTGGTATGCTCACTGCTACCAACCACCGCAGAGTTAAACTTATGGAAGATATGGAAGCCGTAATGGCTCTCGGCGTAGACGCTGATCTTGCAAGCAAGTTTACCGCTTGGATGGAAACGTATAACGACGCTATCGCAAATAAGGGCGCAAGCCAAGCAATCAAAGACGCGATCGCAAAAGCCGCTAAGGCAGAAAAAGACAAAGAGAAAAAGGCTCTTCTCACAAATATCGCAAAGAATACAGACTGCCTCGTCAAAAAGTCAGTATGGGCATTCGGCGGTGACGGCTGGGCTTACGATATAGGTTACGGCGGTCTTGACCACGTACTCGCTCAAGGTCAAAATATCAACGTAGTCGTACTTGACACGGAAGTATACTCCAACACCGGCGGTCAGGCATCCAAGTCTTCTCCGACAGGCGCAGTCGCTAAGTTCGCAGCAGGCGGTAAGATGACCAAGAAGAAAGACCTCGGCAAGATGGCAATGAGTTATGGATACGTATACGTCGCTCAAGTGGCTATGGGCGCAAATATGAATCAATACGTCAAGGCTTTGAAAGAGGCTGAGGAATACGATGGACCGTCGCTCATCATCTGCTACGCTCCTTGTATCAACCACGGTATCAATATGTCCAACTCTCAACTTGAAGAAAAGAGAGCCGTTGAAGCAGGATACTGGCAGTTGTATAGATTCAACCCTGCTCTAGCAGAGCAAGGCAAGAATCCGTTCACTCTCGACAGCAAAGAAGCAACCGCAGATTACAAGGAATTCCTCCTTGGCGAAAACAGATACGCTCAACTTGCAAAAGCAAAACCGCAAGTCGCAGAAAAACTCTTTGCTATCAACGAAAAGGAAGCAAAAGAAAGATACGCTGGCTATAAGAAGTTGTCTGAATAATAGACACCACGTATTGAAAATACGCAATTACACAAACAGGGAAGCAAATGCTTCCCTGTTGTTTGTTTAATTTTTTAACGAGTAATTCTGAGCGAAACATAACGCCGTAAAATCTATTGTCATTTCGACCAAAGCGTAGCGTCGTGGAGAAATCTCAACATATTAAAAAATATACGGATAGAGACCTCTCCACTTCAGTCAAGGTGACGATAAAAATGTCACTATTACATAAGTAAACGTTTATAAATTTATACCTATTTACCTAAACATATACCTTAAATCCACGTCCGACGTGAAGATATATACTTGGTCTTTGAGATATATCACGTAGGCTTGCTTAAGCGCTTCATTGACAACATAAGTCGAATTATATACGGCGTACTTGCCGCTTATAAACTTATAGCCGCCGCTGAGAATAGCGTAATATCTTCCGTCCATACTTGTGACGTTACCTTGAAGCAATACCGTCACTTCGACTTTTACGTTGTCTTTGACGTAATATTCTCTATACGCGCTCTCGTCTTGCGTGACCTCAGTCTCCACGACAGTCCAATCGTCTTTATAGTCATAGATAAGGTCTATGCCTAAGTCTTTAATATTTTTATCAATATCGTCAAAGGAAATATTATTGTCAAGCGTAAATCTCCAACTACTGCGATAGTCTATCACGTCCGATCCTATGTTGGCGCCGTCATAATTATCTTGTCCAGGCGCGTTGGTCGGTCCGCCAAATATTGACGAAGAAATTAGTATAACAACAATTGCAATCACAACAATTGAGCAAGCAAAAGAAGTCCAAGCAACGCGATTTCTACGCCTTGCTTTCTTGGCTTTTGTCTCTTGTTCAACAAACTCTCCGCCAAGCGCCTTCTTGCTTTGAATCTTCTGCAATAAGACGTCTTTGTCAGGAGCGTTTAACTCTTCAAAAGCCTTGATTAAATTGTCCTTTTGTTTTTTCTTCATCATTCCTCTATTTTTAATACACTTTTTTTGATATTTTGTATCGCCTATCAATTATTTTGCTATAAATAATCTTTTAATTTACCAATTGCCCTCTTATACGTTCTCTCCACACTACCCAGCGACTTGCCGATTTTTTGCGCTATCTCCCTAAAAGTCATATCCATATAAAACTTGCAATATATCACGCTGTACTCCTCGTCGTCAAGAAGTTTTAGACCTTCGCGTACTGTAATTGACGTTACCTTATCGTCAATACTCTGCCTTGTGGCTAGTATATTTTCATTGAGCGGAGCAATTGGACGCCGCTTTTCGCCTCTTGTCAAATTGAGATATTTGTTCTTGATTATTTTGCAAAGATAATTAAAAGCGCTACGCCCCGGCTTGTAATGACTTGCGATATACTCGATATTGGCAAAAACTTCCGCCACCAAGTCTTCCGCCGTCATTGAATGTCGACAGTATCTAAAGGCTACGCAATAAAGTCCCTTGTAAGTGAGTTCAAAAAGAGCGGCAATACTATCCGTATTGCCCTGACAAATGTCCAGCATATACTTCTCGGCTGTCTTGTCAAGATCCCTACCCACTTCCTTCATATATTGAGCGTAACACATACCGCGACGAATTGTCAACCTTGAGTTTTATAAAAAATTTTTCATCAAAGCGATACAAAAGACTTTTTGCGGTGTAGTATTAGTCGAAATGCAAAGACGGAGGAAAAGGTATGAGAAAAAAATACGTTGTTTTCACAATTATTCTTATAATTATTGCGTCAATGACTTTATGCGCATTTACGGCTTGCGCGTCGGGTCCAAAAGACGATAATAACGGCGGATGGAGTTGGGGACCTCCTATCCCTGGCACGCCTGGAGACAATGGCTCTGCCTTTTACCCGGGAGACTCATCCGATTCAACTCACGAACCGGGATTTGATAATTATGAGATAAAAGAAAATCCTGTGGTAGACACGAACATTCAAAACGACTTATACTTTTCCGTCGACACTCACACTGCCGCGTATACTCAACTCAAAAATCTCATCCTTAACGGACGCTATTACGGCTCTTTGGCAAATCACGTCAAAATAGATCAGATGCTCAACTATTTCCATTATGACTACTCCACTCCGCAAGATGACGAATTGCTTGCCGTCAATGCTTCTATGTTTGACTGCCCATACAACGGTAAAAAGAAATTGCTCCGCATAGGACTTACGTCAAAAGAAGTAGAACTAACAAGCGCTCAAAACAATATCGTATTGCTTTTGGACGTATCAGGCTCTATGAGCGGAGCCAGCAAAATCGAACTTATGAAAAAAGCAATGATTATGACAGTAGAAAATCTCAGCCCTGACGATAAAATATCTATCGTGACATACAGCAACGTAACAAAAGTCATAATCGACGGAATGACAATGGGCGAAAACGCCAACGAGATAAAGCGCAAAATCAACGATTTGAGAGCAGACGGCGGAACTAACGGCGAAGGCGGAATACAAAAAGCATATGAAGTCGCAAAAAGTCATTTCATTGAGGACGGCAACAACCGCGTAATTCTAGCCACGGACGGAGACTTCAATATAGGCATAAGCGATCCCGGCGAACTCAAAGAATTTATATCTTCAAAGCGCGACGACGGAATATACCTCACCTGCATAGGACTTGGATATAATTACGATTACTCCACTGCCACTATGGAAGCGCTTGCCAAGAGCGGCAACGGATATTGGGGATATATGCAAAATATGGACGACGCCAAAAAGTTGCTTGTGGACGACCTTGCTTCAACTATAATCACCATTGCAAAAGACGTCAAAGCAAAAATAGTATTCAATGCCGACACTGTCAAAAACTTTAGACTTTTGGGATATGAAAACAACGTCATCTCCAGCGACGACTATGAAGACAATAGGACGGACGCAGGCGAAATAGGCACAGGCTTCACTCTTTCGCTGTGCTTTGAAATTCAACTAAACGACGACGTGGACTTGTCTCAAGAACTTGATATTGCCAACGTCAACGTGAGATATAAAGATGCAAAATCTACCCCTGAAGATATATCCAGCGAGTTGGATTTGCCAATCAACAGCAGATGCTACACTGACGAGCCGTCGCAAGACGACAAATTCGTGGCAAGCGTAGTAGAATTTGCGCTCATACTTCTTGAATCAAGATATAAGGCTGACGCAAATCTCGACAACGTCATTGCAAGATTGCAATCTATGGAATTCGACGACGAGTACAAAACTCAATTCGCAGAGGTAGTCAATACCTATAAAGAAAATTTGAATAACAACAACTTGCGATAATTTTTCCAATCAACACCTAAAACCTTAATTGCATCTTTATATCTAAAATACAAGACAACCGCCATAATTATGACGGTTGTCTTATCTATTATAATTTAATCTTAAGATACTTTTCTCTTCCGCAACTTCTCCACCGCGATATCTATCCTATCGCAACTTGTCCTTGATCAAAAGCCAAGGTCCTATATCCCAACTCCCCGCATTTGCCGGCGAAGTAGACGGTAAGTAATGAAAAGTCAAATGCGGATAAGCCTTTTTTGCCGTATCAAATGACTTGCGTCCATTGCAAAAAATACCTTTTATATCAGCGGTATTAAGCACTCTTTCTATGTCGTTGGGCACAACGTCAGTGATGTCGCTGTCTAGAGAGCCTTTTCGGTTACACGAATATATAATGTCCATAAGCGCAATATTATTGTCGATAAGCCATTGTCTTTTGCCTGCGATATCGTCAGGCGCCGATGAGCCTACGACTTGTGAGATCGTATTCCAGAATCTATTGCGCGGATGCATATAATAAAATCCTTTCTCAAGAGATTTTACTGACGCCATAGAGCCGAGTATTAGCACGCGGCTATTCTTATCATAGATAGGCTCAAAAGAATATATCATTATTTACTTATAAAAATTTTGGTGCACGGCGCCTGTCCACCAATCACTTCGGATATGCTGTAACGTGGATTTGCAATATATACCTCGCTGCCGTTTTTGAGCGGCTCTTTGATATACTCAAGTTTTGCAACCGCTCCGTTTGCGCCCACTCTCGACGAGCCTATGCACTTGCTTTGCGCGGCGCATACCGCGTCGATAAGTTCATAACTATCCTTACCTGTGATATTTCTTATCAAAGTTTTTTCATCCGTAGGGTCTGAATAAATGCCAAGCGTCGACGTATAAATAAGCAAAGTCTTGCACTTGACAAGGCAAGCGATTTGCGACGCTGTCTCGTCGTTGTCCATACAGTGCACGACGTCTTTTCTGTGTTTTGCAAGTTCTTGCAACTCAACTTTGTCTATCTCCTCAGAAGATAGCGGGTCGTTGTAATTTATGATTGGTATAGCGCCTTGCGCAGGACATCTCAACAGCAATTTCTTGAGATTTTCTTTCTTTGCAGGGTCGTTAAAATGTCTATGTTCAACAAGTATTTGCCTTACGGAATATCTTGGGTCGATATATTGGCGATAGTTGTTCATAAGAATAGTCTGTCCCTGCGCGGCATAATCCACTTTGACTTCGCTGTAATCGCCGTCAATCTCTCTACCGTTGCGTCGAATGTAATCAATTCTTCCTATTTCCGTCGCTCCGCTCGATACCCAAATATATCCTGATTTGAGTTCTCTGCTTATTCTTGCAATGGCGTTGTAGTCTATATCGCCCCAAGCCTTGTTGACAAGCGCCATAGAGCCAACTTTTCCCACAAGTTCTACGTCAAATTTCATATCCTAAAACCTCTTCTGTTTATCCTACTTTACTATGTAAAATTATATTGCTCCGACTTCAATAAAGTCGCAACCATATTGCTTTATACAAATCAACACGACCTGCCCTGACTCGTTGATTTCTCCGCTGTCGATCTCTCCGATAGGCTTACCTGTCGTGGTATTTTTATCGGAGTTCTCGTCCGCAATGAGATTGATCACTCCGTTTTCGTCGATCTGCACGGTCACTGTGCCGTCCTCGTCAGTGCGATATACTTGCGCAAAGCCGTTGTAATCGTCGTCAGGAACAAGGTCTCTGTATATATCAAGCCTCTCAAGCACTTCAGGCGTCGGATGTCCGTAACTGTTGCCTGCTCCGCACGATATAATAGCGTATTCGCAATCTACTTTGTTGAGGAATTCCATCATTGTCGAAGATCTCGAGCCGTGGTGTCCCACCTTCAGCACGTCTGCGTCAACGTTGTCAAAATACCCTTTATTCATAAGATACGTCTCAGATTTTTCGTTGGAATCGCCAGTCAAAACTATAGTTCTGTCAGCATATTCTAGAAAACAAGTTGGAGACACTGCATTTTTATTTTCGGCGGAAGAGCCGTTCTTGATCGACGGATAATCCTCTTCGTCAAATGAATAACACTTCATAAGCCAATTTTCGCCGCTTATTTCATAAGAGCCAACGTTATAATTTATCTCGGCTTGCTTGGTTTCGCCATCTTCAACGTACGTTTCGCTTAAAGCCGCATTGTATGCGTTACGCCAAGTTGCGCTGGTCTCTATATCTGCCACCGGCAAATAGAAACTCTTGATTTGATAATTGTCTACGAGTTTTTTAGTCTCTCTTATATGATCATAGTCTGTATGCGTAAGGAATAGATAATCAATAGTGGTTATCTTCAACTCCTTCAACGCGCCGTCAATCACGTTCCAAGGCGAAGTCGTTCCCAACTCGCTGCCTATATCCATTACCATTACTTGACCGTCGGGGAAAAGCAAAAGTATGCAATCGCCCTGTCCAATGTCGAGCACACGCATTTCCATAATATCTCCGCTCAACTCGGCAACTCCACTTGGAATAGGCTTATTGGATACGTTCCCGCTTGATATATTGCCGCTTGACTGTTCGCCGGATGGCAATTCTTCTTCCGCAAAGAAATTCTTGACAATGTCTATTATATCCTTCCACAGTCCTCTGATACTTATCAATACGATTGCAATTATCAAAACAATGACCAAGATTACCGTCAAAATGGCTATAATCTTTTTTGTGTCTGAATTATTCTTTTTTGAATTTGAAGGCTTTCTGCTTGCCATAAAAACTCCTTTGACAAATCAATCTTCGTCAGAAAAATACTCCAACATCTTTTTCTTTTTAGGCGGCTTATTGTCGCCGTGCTTAATAAATACCGTCGTCAGCAAGGCAAGCCCTATGAATATGGAAGCATAAATAAAGACCGTGCTTTGGTTTATCTTATCCATAAATATACCTGCGAACGCCGGTGTGACCGCTTGCGCCGACATAGAAAATGCGTAATAGTATCCGGTATATTTGCCGACGGTGCTACCCCTTGACAACTCCGTGACCATAGGCAACGTGTTGACGTTGACGCATACCATACCAAATCCCGCAAGCAAGAAGCACAGTGGGAATAGGTATTTAACACCTGCCGTATTTGCCGTCATAAAGAAGCACGGTATAAATGCAAGCGCAGCGACGACTACTCCAATGATTATCGTCTTCTTTCTGCCCAGTTTGTTGGCAAGCAATGCGACAGGCAACAGCGCTATTGCTCCGCCTGCGCCGTTGAGTATAGATATTGTTCCAACGTAGCCTTGCTCAAATAGCAACGTCTGCGTTGCGTACGTCGAAAGGTGCGACTTGACGGCGTTATATCCCATAAACCACAAAAATACCGTCATCAAAATCAAGAAGAGCGACACAAGTTTTGCTTTTGGCAATTTATCCGTGCCTTCCGCCTCTTCTTCGTCTACGACGTTATACTTTTCCTCTTCCTCTTCTCTCAACTGCACAAACTTTTTTTCTTTGACTGTGAGCATAAATGCGAGAAGTATCAACAACAGCACTGTAGCCGTTGCGATAAACAGCCATAGATAATTCTTCGTCTCTTTGTTGGCGAATATCTTATAGAGCACGATTGCGACAAGTCCGCCTGCTCCGCCCATAAACGTAATAAGCGCATTGGCTTGCGATCTCAGCGGCTTGGGAGTAATGTCAGGCATAAGCGATACCGCAGGCGAGCGGTATGAAGACATAGACACCAACAGCAACAACAACGCTATGATAAACATCACAAGTATCCATACGTTGTCTTTTGCAACCTGACCCGCCATTGCAATTTGCGCCTGCTTCAAAGCAGAAAGTATCGCCGTATCCTTCGTCGCCATAAGATCGGCATAACTTGTATTCAAATTCAATCCTGCTCCGGTAATAGCGTCTGCAAGCGCAGGATTGTATTCCATCAATTTTGCGGTATCAGCATAACCTGCCGCCATAATTTTTTGAAACTCTAAAAGTTCGAATATGGACAAAATAATCAAAGCCACCGCGGCTGCGATAGATCCCCAGAAAATAAACTTGGTGCGCCTACCCATCCTTGCATTGACCGACTTGTCTGAAATTGAGCCAAACAAAGGCAAGAGAAAGATTGCCAAAAGATTGTCAAGTCCCATAATCAAGCCGTACTGCCAAGAATTGAGACCAAAACGCGTGTTGAGGATAAGCGGCATTATGTAATCGTAGACTTCCCAAAAACACATTATGCCAAAGAAAGCAAATCCCACAAGTATCGTTCTCTTGTAGTCCAATCTCAAAGTATCGCCTTTTTGCGCGGTATTTTTTTCTTTTTCCATAATTTCCCTACTTTTAAGAGTTTATTTATATGAGTATATCATATAACGCGCTACTATGTCCATTATTTTTTACTTCACCAAAAGCGTCTGATAGAAACGCCATATTATGATGAGATTTTGGATACGATCTTTATATTATGCAGTCTCATTTCAAAAGGTTGAAGCGAAATTTCAAATTTATCTCCGCTTTCGACAGTCACAGTTTCACCGCTTATTGGATAAAAACCGGAGATCTCGTATCTGCTATCGTCAAAACTCAACGCCTTATGGTCAAAGGCATACTTCATTGCCCTGTCGGAAGAATTGCGGATCGCCAATATTCCCTTGCCCTCGTCAAAGGCATAATAGCCATATACACCGCCGTCTTCTGGAGCGTCGCCAAAGAATACGCTATGGCGAATCGTATCAAAGTTTGCCTCAGCCCATTGCAAAACTTCAGTAGCCGCCTCATATCTCTTTGCGTCAAACATATGAGGCGAAAAATATAGTTCTACAAAGCCAGTGCCTCTCATCATACACATATAAAGATACGTCTTAAATTGATCTATATCGTATACCACCGTTGGATGCGCAGGTCCGGGATTCTGCAAATTGCTTGTCATTGGCGGATTGCAATTGCGCTCTGCATAACACGGCTCGTGATTGTACAAGTTGGATACTGGGAATTGCAACTGCCTCACTTCAAAGAAATCGCGGTACTTACCGTCGCGATAGTTGAGGCATTGCGAAAGATCATCACCCTTGCCTGCATACCCCATATCGGCGCAGTTGTTGAGCCAAATTGCGTCGCACCACTTCAAAAACCAAGGCGAACAGTGCGCGTACGACGTGACGTTGAGGAATACGTCGGGACGCGTCTTGCGAATATTCTCAAATCCCTTAGTCCACTCTTCCCAAAGGAAAGTATAGAAATAAAGTCCGTCGCCTACGCCTTTTGGGTGTCCGTGATTTTTTGCCTTGCAAGGCGTGATCGCAAAGCCGTCTATCTTAAAATAACTTACGTTGTAATTCTCGCAAAAATCTGCCATCTTTGCGCACAGATCTTTGATATATCTTGGATTGCAAACGCAAATATCGTGAGACTGGTCGCACTTGGGATAACCTATGCTCTCTAGCAATTTAGCATACTTATACGTCTGTTGAGTATATCCGCCGCGCGGACCAAACCATACGCCGAAAGTTGAGCCGAGTTGTTTTGTCAAATTGCTTTCGCTATAAAATTCATTGGGGAACTTATTTCTGTCAAACTCCCAAAATTTTGCACTCTCATAATCTATCCAGCCGTCGTCAACGACGTAGCAATCAAGCGGACGAAGTCCCGCTTGAGCAAAGCCGTCTGCAATTGCCTTAAATGACTTTTCGATCTTATTGCTGTCAATAGCAAGCATATTGTCATACCAACTATTGAATTGCAATCTAAATTTTGCAGGCTGCGCGGCAATCGTCGCAACGTAATCAAAGAAGTCAGCGCGCATTGAGTGAAAATTGCAATGCTTTCCGCTGCCTATCACAAAAGGTATAGTCGTATACGTTCCGTCCTTTGCAATTTCGGCAAACTTCCTGCCAATATAATATCTGCTGTAAGCAAAGTCATTTTCAATTCTGTTGTCTGCTACTGGAAACTCTCCGCCGAAAAACATATCGCCTACGTAATATGGCTGTCCCATAGTCGTAATATATGCCGGTATCATCACTCTTTTTTTAACTTTGGGTATGCTCCACTTAAAATCTATTCCGCTTACGCCAAAACCGTCAAGGTCAATAAAGTCTATCGTCACTTGCGGATTGGACACTTTTAATTCAAGAGTTTTTCTCAATACTCCTGATTGCTCGTCAGCAACGTATGCTATACGAATATTCCAATCAATTCCGCCGTGCGTAATAGCCAACTCTACTTGACTTTCGTCGGCTTTAACGACGCTCATTTGCGTACTGTCAAAATATGCCTTCTTGCGCAAAATACCGCTTTTTACAAAATACGATACTCCGCACTCATACCCCGATTGATTTATTTTGTTGCCTGTAATTTTGTTGACGATATACGTTCCAACGATTTTATCTCCGCTGACGTCAATTCCCTTGATTACTTTTTGCGATTCAAATTTCATTGCTCTCCCCATAACTGTAAAATCTTTGATTTTGAAAAATATAAGACTAGTAAAATATATTTATTCAATGTATCTATAATAACATAATATGGATATAATTTCAAGAGGCAAATGCGATAATTCGCGCTTAACATTTTTCTTGGCTTCCCTTTGAGTTTTTATAATGTCACCTCAACCGAAATGGAGAGGTGACATTATAGACTCGTTTGACGCCGCTTACGCTACGCTCAGAGTGACGAATTGAGTGTGTTATTCTCGCTTTAAACGCGTCACCCTGAGCGTAGTCGAAGGGGCATTCTGCCATTTTGACCTACTTTTGATGTCATTTTGAGCACAGTCGAAATGACGTTTATATATATTTATCCACACCTAAAAAGGTGCGTACTATATCATACACACCTTTTTAATATATCTGTTGCGTTAACAACAATTTCACTGCTCTTTGCGCTATATGCGATTGCTCTTACTTCTTGTTTCTCATAGCGCGCTGCTCTTTGAGAAGATCTTGATACCGCTCGATTTGGTCTTCTCTCAAATCAATCATATTCCTTGCTACTTTGCAAGACTGCGCGTCATCAACTACGACTTCTGTCTCCTTTACCTTGACTTTTGTTCCGTCATTTGTCGCGTCTCTTCTGATGTCCTTCAAATACTCGTCTTCCATCTTAAAGAGCGCTACCGTAGTGTCTTTCTTTATCGTCAACTTGATAAGCGGATTGACGCTCGACTGACCTAAGAGTATGAAGTAAGTCGACTTCTTCTCTTTACACTTGTCTTTCGTCAACGCGTATTCTCTTAGGCTGTCAAAGTACTTTTTCTGTTGCTTAGACAGTCTTGCGTACGCTTCGTCAAGTGTAAGTCTCGGAGCCCTTTCCTTTGGCGTCTTTACAGGTGCGGTTACTTTTACTTCTTTCTCAATTACCTTTTCTACCACTTTCTCTACAGGTACTTCGACTATTTTCTCTACCTCGACAGGAACTTCTACCTTGACTTCTTTCTCTACTACTTTTTCTACTTCTACTGGCACCTCAACGACTTTTTCCACTATCTTTTCGACAGGCACTTCTTTCTCAATTATCTGCGCTTGAGGTTGAGTTGTTGACAATTCCAAGATTTTTTCCATTAGTTTTTCTTGGTTTTGCATCAAGTTTTCCTGCGTCTTCATCATCTGCTTTATTGTTTCGTCATTAGCAAGCGTTGCCACTACTTCTTTCTCGACGATTTTCTCGGCAGGCTGATCCGCCATTTTCTTCATCAACAATTCTTGATTATGAGCAAGGTCTTCTTGCGTCTTCATTATCTGTTTGATAATTTCGTCATTATTCGAAGCCTGTTGAGGCAACATCTGTTGCATACCAGGTAACATTGCCGTAACTGTCTCGGAGATAAGTCCTCTCATTTCTTCGACGCTTATGCCGGATTGCGCGTAAGCGTATCCGCCCTGCGGCATTCCCTGTCCCATATTGCCGCCTGCATTTCCGCCCATCATACTCATAAACATCATTTGCATATTTTCGTCGCGCTTTCTTGCCTCTTCTTCTCTCTTTCTATCCTCTACGTCTGCCTTATTGCGCTCGTACTCGTCGCGCAACTCCTCGGCGTATATCAACGACTTGTTATACTTGCTCTTTGCTATTATCATAAATACGATACTCAATACCGCCAAGCCCATCAATACGCACGCTATCGCAGTCCAGCCTGCCGTTGCAAGTCCCAAGAACGCTCCTGCATAATACGTCTTGTATTTGCTCTCCGCCATTCTCTTATTCTGCTTGCTCTTGGACAAATAGCCAAAGCCTTTGCTTGCAAATATTAGTATCAATATTATGGATATTATACTTGCTATTATCTGCCACAGCGGTATCTCTTTGAGTTTTTGCAATATCTCGTCAAGTGTTCCGCCACTATTGTTGCCGCTACCTGGGTTATCTCCGCTAGGCGTATTATTGTCTCCGCTATTGCTTGGCAAATCGGGATCAGTCTGCGGATAAGACGGATTGCTTGGAGAATTTGGATCGTACAACTCTTCATTGCCTGTTACGCTGAATTCCTTCCAAGCCGTCTCTATCGTGCCGTCGGCAAATATAAAGTTGTTCAGTTGGTCATCCTTTATCTTGCCTCTTATTCTATACGTCTTTCCTGCAACCAATTCGTTATACGCTACGACGTTATCGTCAGCGTCTACAATCTCATATTCTACTCCGTTGATTTGTCCATATTTCAACTTGAGCGTAGGCGGCTTGATATTGTCGTTCCACTCTACCGCTATTTGCGCTTTGACTATCGCGTAGTCAAATTCGTAATCGCCATCTATTTGGTATCTGTCTATATATGCATTCTTTAGACTTATCTCAACTCTGTAATTTCCAACTTCCGTAGGCGCGGTGGCAAGTCTCGTATATCCGTCGTAATAAGTCAAGTCAAAAGCAGTCGTCGGCAATGCTCCGTTTGCCACTGCGAGTTTTGCGTGTCTAGGATTGGTGTTGTATTCCATAGTCGCGTTTTCAAGAGATACGCTAACTTTCGTCAAGTCTTTACCTACTCTGAATATCTTGGATTGCGCCGAAGGGTCGTCAAGCAAATAATTGAGCGTATCTTGCAATACAGGCTTTGCGATATAGAACTTGGCTTGGCTCTCCGACCAAATTATATCTTCTTTCCTAATCGGCGTATCACTCTTTATATTGCCCATTGAGTCACATTCGTAATAGTCATACGTAACCACGTCGCCGTCGGCATTGGGATCTCTTAACACCGGAATATCAAATGCCTTGCCATTGCTATCCGTAGTGGAAGAGTTCTTCCAACTTGACGCCTGTATCTCCGCCTTGACTATATTCCAACTCTTATTCCACTCAAAATCTTCGTTTAAATCGATATACGACGTCGGGTCGTTTTCGTCCGGCAGTACGTAGTTATCCTCGTATCCGCTTGCCAAGGCAAAAGTAACGTATGCCGAACCGCTCGTGCCAACCGTCGTACCGGTGTAATTGCCATAAGTCGGTATAAGTCCTTCCGGCAAGGTCTTGGGATCAAGTATCGCTTGGCTTCCGTCAACTTTGTTATACGGCAACTGTCCGTCATATTGCCACTTGACATTAGATAAATCAAACTTAGCCTTCTCAATTGTCCACTTGATAGAATACTCTTTGATTGTACCTTCTGGCGTCTTTACTCTTGCTGTAGTTATATACTCGCCTGCGTTGGTGCCTTTTGCGTTTTTATATCCATTGATATACCCCTCTACACTATAACTTGTATCAACTGAATATCCGCTGGGCAAACTTGTTGTTAAAGAATGTTCTTTACCGCTATAAACCAATTTTATTTTATCAAATTCTGGAGTAGTCGCAATATCTATATCAAAATACATTGACGTCTTTATAACTCCATTGATACGTAACTGCCAAAAGATTGAAGAATTTACGTCTACTTTCTCTTGAATATTAAACGTGATATCAGTCCAAGTTGCCTTATAGTTGGTATAGTCACTGCTCCCATCTATATTTTTTACCTTAACGATCAACTTGTAATTTGCCGGTATCTCAACTTTAGACAATTGCAATTTGATTGTAAAATCAGCCATTTGGGAGTCTAGTACAAAGTCAGAATAAACCAAAGTCTCCGATTCGCTTCCCACTCGCTGTACGTAAAAATCTAATAAAACACTTTCTCCTGTACGCGGGCGAGATTGCACTTGCACATATAAATCAAGGTCTTCTTCAAGCATACTGTCAATTATAGTATCAGATTCTATTTTCAATTCAAGTGGCAAAGGCTCTATTTTAAACTCTAATCTCACACTGTCTTTCGCAACTGTTCCATCTTCAAATCTCCATTGAGTATTAACATTGTCCGTCAATCTCAATTCCAACTCATACGTACCCGCTTGCGCGACTTTAACAGTCACCGTTCCGTCTGTTGTTACGTTTTTGTTTAATTCATATTTACCAATAAATTCAGTAGGTATGTGTACTGTATAATCTCCCTTATAATCTCCGCCAAGTTCAAGTTCATAAGTTCTAGTAGAGCCATTATAGTTATACCAACTCTTTGGGAAGAATGTTGGCAAGGGAATATTTGTCTCAGTCTTTATAAAGTTCTTTGACAGAGCAACGTTGTCAGCCAAGGAATAATTGGAATTACTCAACGAAGTTATCGTGACAGTATAATCTCCAATTTTTTTAGGCATAGTCGTAGAGTCATATTCAGTATTGTTTCTGCCAGTATATTTTACATTGATATTCACAGTATCTTTGACGCCGCCGGCATTTGAACAAATCTCAGTATCAATCAGCGACGGTATTGCAACGCCCTCATCGTTATTACTCCAAGTAACGCTTAGCGGTTTTGGAGTAATCTTAAACTCAAATACTCTCGTATAATCATCCTCGCCTTTACTTGTATCAGGTTCCCCCGCAAAAACAGCGCCTGTTGCAATTGTGTCATCATTAAGTTTTACTGTAACCGCGTGAGTTTTAGCGCTTTTCATATCTGTAGGACAACTCAAAGCCGACATATAATTTGTGTTATACCAATTCGTTTTAGTTGTATCTGAGATATAGGATAGATCTTGAATCTCTCCGTTGTATTGACTTTCTACGTCGGACGGCTCTGAAAAGCCCACTCTATCTACGACTTTTTTTAAATTGAGATGGAATGCAGGTCGCACGCCATTGCTGTAAATAGGTCCAACATTTCCTACTCCCATACCTGTGCCTCCTGCGGCCAATACATACACACAATCGTAATTAAAATAACGAGCCGACCTCAACCACACAGTCTGACTGTTAGAGCGTTGATTATTGGATAACTTCCACATTCCTTCAACTCCGTTTACACCTGTTTCAGCAATACTTGGGAGCCATATTGAGTCAGCGCCCCAAGCCTTATAGCCAGTAGTATCTACTGTAGCGTCAGTCAAAAAATTGGCAGCAGTACCGTTTCCGCCCAAATCTAATGCGTCGTTATTATTATTGTAACCATAAGAAGTCCTGTATTCGCTGGACGTGACGTGAGTCAATGCTTGTTGATTGCGTTGCCAACTCACATTGTTAGGTACTTCTATAAATTCCTTTATGCTACCCGCTACGCCCTGCGCTTTGGTCATAGTATATATAGCCCAATCACTACTTGCGCTTTGAGCAACACTAGTAAGCGAACTTGCATTATACGCTGCGGCATAACCGCCGCCATTATTGAGTACGCTCGCGCGCATCCAACTTGTTCCGTACATAGGGCTAGGATATTTTCCTTTACTGTTAGTTACGCTTGTATTGAAATTAGCGCTCCTAACTTTATTCTCACTGGAATTAGCCAGCCAAAAAGTTAATATTGGCTCTCCACTACTATTTGTAGATAAGTATGTGGGCATCCATTTTAATCCGTTTATCTCTACAACAAGATCCTTGCCATTATTTATACTGTTTCCATTATTTCTAATATCATTTGAAGTCTTAGTCAATGCTAAAGTAGCAATATCTGACAATTTCATATTTTTTTGTCCGGTTATCGCTTCAATCATATCAAAGAATACCGCACCGTTGAATACTTTTCCTGTGCCAGTCGTATCCCCCTCATAGCCATCCAACAACAGTTCTCCCAAATTTTTTGCTTGAGCGCTGGAAACTTCTCCATTTGTTATCGTAAGCGCTTCTGTTGATTTACACTTTAAAGATATTACTCCTATGCAACTTATCAACATTGCTAGCGCAATGATAGTCACTAGGCATACTTTTTGTACTCTTATTTGTTTGCTAAAATTCATTGTCGACACCTCTTTTGTCTTATATACTTTTATACAATAGGCTCTTCTAAACCAAAATTTGTATATTTTTTTAACAACTTACAAACTTTGATTTGAGTACGAAATTCTAAAAAAAGTATACTTTTACTGACCCAAAAATATTGCAAATTATTGATACGCGAAGTATAATGTAATTGAAAAAATTTGCCTTTTCGCAGGCAGTCAGTAAAAGTATACTTTTTTTGGAAAAGTGAAAAATTGGCATTAAATTAGAATTTAATTGGATAAAACGAATGACACACAAGTTTGTTGCGTGTCATTTTTACGGATATATTATATTACATTAGATATTTTGACTTAACTACGTTTCGCTCAATATGACATATTATTTCATTTGACTTGGCTTCCCCTTGAGGGGAGGCTCCGCCATAGGCGGTGGTGAGGTGTTTTATGTCACCTCGAGCGTAGTTGTACGGTCTAATCATTGTTTAACGATCTCTGCAAAATCTTCAAAAGAATACCCTTTTCTTTTCATATCTGGGTCGGCTACGTTGAAAAAACAACTTGGTATTTCTCTCAACTTTAAATTCTTTGCAATGCAAAGCGAGCATCCCTTGTCGTGATTTGTTGGGTGCAACGGACACTTGGTATCCTTGCAGGTGCAAAACTCACTTAGATTTGACATAGTATTTCCTCCTGAGTTTTCTATTTCATAAAGAATTTTATCAATTTATAGTGCTTATCAGTATAAGGCTGATAGCGCACAGGCAAATCAAAGTAAGTCTTTTTGTCGATTATGCTCTTATAATGAGTGAAGGTATCAAAGCCTGCTTTGCCGTGATACTGCCCCATACCGCTTTGCTTGAGACCGCCAAAAGGCAAAGTCGACGACGCTATGTGCATAATCGTATCGTTGATACAGCCGCCGCCAAACTTACAACGCGACGTCACCTCGTTTTGATTTTGCTTGCTCTGCGAGAAGAAGTAAAGCGCAAGCGGCGTTGACATTGAGTTGACTTTGGCGATCGCCTCGTCTAATTCCTCAAAAGTGACGATTGGCAACACCGGTCCGAACATCTCGCAATTCATTTCTGGACGGTCAAAATCTGAATCAAGTAAAGTCGGTTGAATTTTGAGTTTTTCCTCGTTGACTTTTCCGCCGTAGAGCAATCTGTCATTATCAATATAATTCTTTACTTTGTCAAAGTGTTTTTGATTGATTATCTTGGGATAATTTTCATTCGTCAATGGATCTTCAGAGTATTGAATTTGTATTTGCTTTTTGAGTTCTTCCACCAACTGCGCCTTGACTGCCTTGTCGCAATATATGAAGTCAGGCGCTACGCACGTCTGTCCAGAATTGAGGAACTTGCCAAATACTATGCGCCTTGCCGCAAGCGGAATATCTGCCGTCTTGTCGACAATGCAAGGACTTTTTCCGCCCATCTCCAAAGTGATTGGCGTAAACTTTTCGGCAGCCTTTTGCATTACAATTTTGCCCACTGCCGTGCTACCGGTGTAGAAAATATAGTCAAAGTCTTGTTCCATCAAAAAGGCGTTTTCTTCCCTACCGCCGCTCACGACTATGACCTCGTTTGTTTCAAATGTCTTTTGCACAAGTTTTTCTATTACGCAAGAAGTGTTGTGCGAATACCTGCTAGGCTTGAGAACTACGCTATTGCCTGCGGAAATCGCATCGACTAGCGGCTCTATAGAAAGCATAAACGGATAATTCCAAGGGCTCATAATGAGCACACAACCGTAAGGACACGGCGTAATCACGCTCTTTGCAGGGAATTGGAAAAACTCGCTTCTAAACTTCTTTGGTCGAGAAAACTTCTTGATATGCCTCAACATATAAGATATTTCGCAAAGTACCATTCCTATTTCAGTCGTATAACTCTCAACTTCGCTCTTGTTGAGGTCTGCTTTGAGTGCGGCAAAAATATCCTCTTTCATAAGCAGAATGTTTTGATACAACTTCTTGAGCGCCTTAATCCTCTTTTTATAATCCCAAAAAGCGCGTTCCGCCTTTTGCTTTTCTATACAAGTCAATATTTCTTCTCTTTCCATACCAACCTCATTCATATACTTTTTAAGTTATTCGTATTACGTCACCTCAACCGCAGTATGAATATATCTATCCTTTTTCTTGGCTTCTCCTTGAGGAGAGGCTCCGCTATAGGCGGCGGTGAGATGTCTTCCTTGCCGTCCCCATTATACGCGTTGACTAATACTTTCAAGATTATTGCTTAAGACAGCCAAGCATTTATAAAATACCGCCATTTCATCCTTAGTCAATCCCATATCCGACTTCGACAAAATATTGTCAATTATCTCCGCAATTTCTCTGCCTGTCTTTTCGCCCTGCTCCGTAAGGCAAAGTTGACTTTTATACCTCTTTTCTTTCTTCGCGTCGCAAGAGATATATCCGTGTTCTTCAAGATACTCCAGCGAACGCGATATTGCTGCCTTGTCCTCTAGACATATATCGCAAAGTTGTCTTGCCGTCAATTTCCCTTCGTTTTTATACATATAATAAAGGCAGGATACGTGAGTGCTTTTGAGACCAAACTTGCTCATCTCCTTGGTCTTGATCTTGAGTATGCTCCTTGATATCTTGTTTATCAATGTCGTAAAAGTGTTAAATCTGTCAATCATTTCTCTGCTCCGCTGACTATCGACATTTGATTTGCAAGTCGCATACAAGCGCTCACTTGTTGATATATCAACAAGCCATAATATATCACAAGACTATCAGTATGTCAATAATTTGAGTGTAAAATGAAGTTTAAAGCGCAAAAGACCGTGTGGGTCTTTTGCGCTTTTTCATTTGAATTCAAAAGTCATAATCACCTTGTCAACACATCAAGATACTTGGCAATCTCGTTCTTTGCCTCTTCAAGATTATGTTCTCTAAAGTTGCCGCACTCCTTTTGCGTAGTTCCTGGCACGCTATCAAGCGTCAAACACTTCTTGAGACATTCTATAGTGACGCGCTTTGCCTCTTGCTCCTGTATGCCAAAAAGCAAAAGATAGCACCCGGTACGGCACCCCATAGGACCAAAATATACCACCTTGTCCTTTATCTCGCTGTTGCGAATAACCACCGCAAAAAGATGCTCAATAGAATGCAAAGCGGCGTAAGATATATAATCCCCTTTGTTGGGATATTTGAATCGCATATCATATGTATATACGCCGTTTGCCTCGCCAAGACAATAAAAGCCGGGCGTCATTGCGTCGTGATCGAGTTCAAAAGATTTTATGTTGTCCATAGTCTTCTCCTCACTTGCTTTCGTCAATTTCCTTTGAAGTATTATACGATAACAAACTTTGCAAGTCAATAAATTCTGTCATTTACGACGTTTTTTTGCGTTTTTGTCGGACTTTGCTCTTTTGAGCGGTTTTATATTTTTTGCCTATTGACAGCGCAAGCCGACAGCATATATAATTATATATATTGATTAAATATTTTATTATAATATTATATTAAGGTGGAATTATGACAGACGAAAAAGATATTGCGACTTGCGATACCTCAAAAGAAGAAACTACAACTGCGAGCGGTTATTCCGCTCCGCCTATGAAGACTTGGGAAAAGATTGCATACGGCGGCGGAGAGATTTACGGCAGCGGTTACGCCGCTTTGCTTGGCGTGGTGCTGTCCTTCTTCTTGACCAATCTCGTACTCGTGGGAATCAAGAATGCAGAACTTTATGCGGCGATAATCATAGTCGTGTCAAAAGTATGGGATGCAATATCCGACCCGCTTATGGGCGTGATATCCGACAACACTCGCACGAAGATAGGCAGGCGCAGACCTTGGATAATAATTGGCGGTGCGCTGGTGCCGGTTGCGTTTGCGATAATGTTTATGCCGTGGGCAAAGAATATTGAGAATCAAGCGTTGAGAATAATTTACGCTTGCGTGGGTTATTTCCTGCTCTGCACCGTCAACACGATTTCGCAAGTGCCTTACGCCTCTTTGAGCGCAGAAATCTCTGGCGACTTCAAAGAGCGCAACAAAGCAAATTCTATCAAACTACTATTCTCTCTCGTATGCTCGGGACTTTTCTTCTTGATACCGTCGGCGGCTACAGAGGCTTATTCTGCGTACCTCAAAGGCACGACGTCTATGTACGGCACCACGAATGAGACAGGCTTTTTCCTTATCGTAGCAGTGCTTTGCGGAGTTATATTCGGCGTGGCAACAGTGCTAGTCGGCGTATTCAGCAAAGAGCGCATACCTTATGACAAAACGCAAAAGAGCAAGTTTTCTTTCAAAAGTTATGCCGTACCGCTTAAAAACAAATCTTATAGATACCATCTTATGATGTATCTTATGGCTTTTGGCTGTTATGATTTCATATCTGCGTTGGTACTCTATTACGTCACGGCAGTAGTGCCAAGCATAACGATATTCGGTATGAAAATGAGTTCGCTGTTTATCGTCGCGCCTATGATGGTAATGGCTGCAATAACATATCCTTTGAATATGAAACTTAAAAATACCAAAGGCAAGCAATTCGTATACCGTTGGGGATTGCCTTGCTATATTCTCGGCGCGCTTGGTTTGGCGGTCTTCCCCAATACGACCAACACAAACGTGAGTTGGATTCTTCTGCTGTGCTCGGCAATAATGGGCGTGGGCTTTGGCGGAGCGCAAATGATGCCTTGGATGATCTTCCCTGACACGCAGGACGTGGCGGAACTCAAGACGGGCATAAAAGACACAGGCTGTTACAGCGGTCTTATGACTTTCACTCGCAAGATTGGCACTGCCATTGCGCAAAGCATTGTGCTTATTGTACTCGCTTGCGTAGGTTACAGCGAGTGTACGGAAAAAATATACAATCAAGAATTGGACGCATACCCAGCAAAAGTGACGCTGGCTATTAGAATACTCTTTGGAGTAGTCGTAGTCGTAATGATAAGTCTTGCGATATGGGCGTCGTTGCAATATAAGGTCACAGACCAAAAGTTGACAAGAATAAAATACTTCCTTGAGAAACAACGCGCAGGCGAAAACGATACGCTGACGGACGAGGAAAAAGCAGAAAAAGATGCATTAATAAAGGAACTTGGTTGATATGGATTTCAATACTACACCGCTTACAAAACTTACTGGCAGTCTATGCAAAATTATGGGCGTCGAGCCGCCTGAGCATTCAGAAGGAGTGATAGACGAACTCGTCAATTACGCAATGGCAAAGACGGAAGGCAGATGCGTAGACAGAATACTTATGTACAACCCAGACGCAATAGGTCAGTGGTCATACGAAAAATACTCCGACAAGTTTGAGCCTATGCGCGAACACGCTCCGTTTGAACTCAATATGCTGACGGTGTTTCCACCAAAGACCCCTGTATGCTTTGGCAGTATGTACACAGGCGCAAGTCCTCAAGTGCACGGCATACAGCATTACGTCAAGTCGCTTATTACGATAGACAGCATATTTGACGCTCTTATAAGAGCAGGCAAAAAGCCTTGTATTGTCACTGTCAAAAACTCTTCTCTATCCAAGATTTTTAATGAGAAAAATATGGATTACTACCTTGAAGATTATGACAACGAAGTTGTTGCGCGCGCAGTTGAACTCATCAAGCAGGATAAGTATGACTTCATAGTCGTATATAATCAAGAATTTGATGACGTAATGCACCGCTCGCACCCAAATTCCAAACGCTCGCAAAAGGCTCTTGACCACCACGCGCAATCTTTTGATATACTTGGCAAACACGTCAAAGAGTATTGGAAAGGACACGATACTTTGATAGGCTGCGCAACCGATCACGGCACGCACCGCGAATGGTATCTTCTCGGTCAGCATTGCAAAAATATCCCTGAAGATATGAACGTCAAGCACTATTACGGAGTTATTCCCAAAGAATAATTTGCAAATGCACTTTTTCCCGACGCCAAAATCGCGTTGGGATTTTTTCTTTTAATGCATATTTTCCACCCAAAACACCGCAATTCTACCTATATTCGACTTAATTCTATTGAAAAGTAATTGCAAAATGATTTAAACTATCATTGCAAAGCCAATACAAGGAGAACGAATGTATGAACGATTTTTCAGAATTTTTATACACCCTTCGCAAGGAAAAAGGTATGACGCAAGCGCAACTTGCTGAACTTTTGGGCGTAACCAACAAAGCCGTGTCAAAATGGGAAACAGGCGAGGCAATGCCCGAAACCAGCCTGCTCTTGCCGCTATCTCGTATATTAGACGTAACGGTAGACGAACTGTTAGACGGCAAACGCAAGATTGAGAATACAACGAATTATGAAGATATTAAGCACGAAACTACGTCTGAAGAATACGACCCAAAAGCGCAATTTGATTTTGACGATATCAAACGACATATGTTTACCAAAGGAAAAGAAGACGAAAAAACCGTGTTGGAAAGCGTATGCGGAGTTGTGTGCGCAAGCGTCTTTTTCTTGGGGCTTATATCATATTTATTGATAGGCGCAGTCTGGAATCTATGGTCGCCGTATTGGATAATAATCCCAATATGCACTCTATCTTGCGGTATAATTGGTATAATTTTTGACTTATTCGATGTCAAGAAACGCAATAGAAAAAAAGAACGCGGAGAAAATCCATATATTGGCGCAATTTGCGGAGTAATTATGCTTGTCTGCACACTCACTTATTTGATTTTGGGCGTGATATTCTCACTGTGGCATCCATATTGGATAATAATTGTGATAGGCTCTTTCTTGTGCGCTATAATCGGCTCAATCGGCGGAATTATCTCACATAAAAACCACAAGAACTAATATAACGTGCAAAATATCCATATTTTGTCAAAATAGTACATATATGGTATTGACTTTTACCATAATTTATAGTTTAATATAAATATGGAAGTTATAATGTATATTTTAGTGGCGGTTTGTATCGCTCTTGGCGTATTCAAATCCTATTCCCGAAATAAGGGCAACTTCGATATTGAATTGATTGCAAAGACGTGCGGATCGCTTTGCTTTGTCGCCGTAGGCGTACTCGCCTTTTATCTATCCGAGCACACCGGCAAAGAAAAGTCATATGCCCTTGCCGTAATTTTAGGTCTAATACTTGGATTGATAGGAGATATATTCCTATGCCTCTATGACTGCAATTCTCATCCAAAAAGAAAAAATCTAATTCAGACTGTGGGCGTAGCGTTCTTTTTCTTGGGACACCTATGCTATATGTTCAACTTCCTGACGCTTGAGCCCTTTAAACTCTATCTGCTCCCCACGCTTATAGTCTTGCCAATCGTATATATCATACTTGCCTGCAAAGTCCTCACTTCAAGCAAGGCTCAAAATATAATGCTGGCAATATACTATCTTGCGCTCAATCTGATACTCACGTCTTCTATCAACCTTATGATTGTGAGAGGCGTCAACGCATTTACTCTGCTCAACTTGATTGGTTGTGTACTCTTTATATCATCTGACACAGTGCTGGGACTGTCTTGGTTTGCGCCGTCGCTTAAACTTCCCAAAAGTCACGATTATTATATCATTTTGAGTTACTACGCCGCTCAATGTCTGTTTGCATTGTCAATATTCTTTATATAAGATAATAATTTATTGTTTATCTTTGAGTTCATATCCGCAAATCTCAAGGGCTAATTTTGCTCCGTACAAAAATCCTTGCTTAAAATATTGTTCATTTATTATGCTTTCATATCCTGCGGTAGCCAAATCATATTGAAAAAATATTGCCTTAAATTTATCATCTCCCTCTACTCTTTTCAGCATCAAATCTTGCCATTTCAATACTTCGTCAAGTTCTTTTTTGTAAAACTTTTTATCAATTACTACTTGATTTCCAACAATATCTCTATATAATTGTAATATTTTTGATTGCATAATGCTTGTATCTCCTTTGTTTTTGCTCACTATATTGATAATATTGTATACTGCATATAGTGGGGTGTCAATAGAATTTTAATGAAAATAGTGAGAAAATTTTAATATGGATGCAAAATTTACTTCAAACATAAAAAAGTTGAGAAAAGAGTTTAACATATCTCAACTTCAACTATCACTAGAAATCGGATATGGAAAGAGTATCATAAGTTATTGGGAAACCAGTTTTCGTATTCCTTGCGCAGATGCCATCATAATTTTATCTCGATACTTTCAAGTAAGCACTGATTATGTATTAAACTTAACAGACGACAATACTATGTTACATCGCATAGATGATTTTGAAGTAGATATGTCTACATTTAATTTAAGACTAAAAGAATTGAGAAAACAAAAGAATCTATCACAAGACCAACTTGCATTAAAAACAGGACTAACTCAAACTTCTATAAACCATTGGGAAAAAGGCAAATGCATACCTACTGCAGACGCTATCGTTGCGCTTGCCCGCTACTTTGGCGTGACTACAGATTATTTATTGGGCGAAAGCGATTAAATATTGATAGAGATTTCTTGCGTTCTGCTCAGAATAACGCGTTGAATGCGCAAGTATGTTAGGCGAAAAGCAGTGTTTGCAATTATTACATCATAGTTTTTGGTTTAGTTACTCTCGAATTTTTGATAAATCTCACTAAAAAATATGGTAGTAATTTTGCAAATTCTGCTTGAGCCTTTCGTCACATCTTCTACACCCCCCTTCCGTCACCTCGTGACACCTTCCCCTCAAGGGGACGGCAAGAATAAAAACGATTTTTAGTACGAAAGGAGCGACGCTTATACGCTGTCGCTCTTTGTTAGTTTTTCTTTAATGACTTTTAAAAGGTCAATGTCTTTGACAGTACAATACGTCGATAAAATCGGCACTGCAAGGAATATTGCTCCCATTATCGTGCCCAAAGTGTATATCACGTGTTGCCAACCGTTGTTGCCGACCAGATTTTGGAATGCAACTACGATTTCTCTTACCATACTGTCCAAAAAATCAGGCAAAGTTGCGCCTGCGCCCACTGGATACATAAGTATAAATGCCATAAAAAGCGGTATCGTCATTATAGTGCTGTATACGCACACAGCAATTGAAAAGATAGTCTTGACTTTGCCCTCAAAAGTGCCTGCCGCCGCAGACATAAGCATTATGCCTATTGCATTCGTCACTATGACGACGACGTATCTCAAAATAATGTTGGGAATTGCGCTGATATACCCCAGTCCCGCATTGCTGCCTGTAGCCTGCACGATAGACATTATACCCAATATTATAAACACTGCCGCTACGGCAATCATTACGCTTTGCTTGATGATTTTCTTTTTCTTCTCGTCCATAATTTCCCCTAACGGCAAGATTTTGCCGACAAATAATAATTTCATTATAAAGTATATTGCGCCTCAATGCAATATATTTTTAAAATAAATTTTACATTAATGAATATGCGCCGTCTTTCAACGCTGTCAAAGCCTTATCTATATATTGCTCTTTGACCAATATATAGTCGGTGTCATAAGTCGATACTGCAAATATAGGCACGCCTGCCTTTGCCAATAGCGCCGAGATATCAGCAAGTATGCCCACCAACGAAAAGTCAAGAGCGCCTACTATGCGAAATCCTCTCCATACTTTATCTATTACTGCGCATTCTTTGGGAGCGTCCTCTTCTTTGCATACCAAAGACGTCTCGCTGTCAGTCTT
Organism: Clostridia bacterium; assembly: GCA_029061605.1. GTDB lineage: Bacteria > Bacillota > Clostridia > Christensenellales > UBA3700 > RACS-045. Next base: position 93,313 of record JAIDRT010000011.1, read on the forward strand.
GGCAAGAAAGAAAAAATCGCTGTGCATATTGACTTGGCTTACGCTATCCATTTTGCATACGCAAAACCTGTCTTGAAGTAACTCTAATTGCATAATTATATTTTAACAATATTACCATATGCCGTCAAGTCAATTGAATTTAAGCATTGCAAAACGTGTAATCGTGTGATATACTTATTTTGAAATTATGAAAACCTGTCCTAAATGTAATTCGCAAATAGATGAAGATATGGCGCTTTGCCCAACCTGCGGCGAGCGTCTGCGCACCTTTTGCGACAAAAATAAATATGACAAACACAACGTGCTACTAGTGCGCTTTTTGATGATAATATCAGTTCTATTCCCGCCCATTGGCGCAATCGTAGGAACCGTCATCAAAAAACGCCATACCGTACTCGGCAAGTTGTGTTTTAGATACGCCCTTATGGGGCTTGCAATCTACTGTATGCTTACTCTGCTTGCGTTGATATGCTATCTCGCAATGACTTTTCTTGGAATATCATACCTGTAATCTCTTACGTCATTTCTAGCGTAGTCGAGAAATCTAATCCTATTAAGATTATAATGACAGCGACCTCTCCACTGCGGTCGAGGTGACATTAATTGATAAATTATCCGCGCAATTGCTCCATTTGCTCTTTGATTATTGCTTTTATTTCGTCAATTGCCTTTGCATACGCAACTTTTTTGCACTCTTTGGTGGCTCTGACAGTAATCTCAACTTCGTCTGTCGCAAGGCTCTTGGGAGATATGACCACTCTTATAGGCATACCCATAAGGTCAGCGTCATTGAATTTTACTCCTGCGGCTACACTTCTGTCGTCAAAAAGTACGTCCACGCCTTGCTTGACGAGATTATTGTATAATTCGTTTGCCTTGCCGTTGACATTCTCGTCGTCAAGTCTCAATGGGCAGATATGAACCTGCCAAGGCGCAACGCTCATTGGCAATATAAGCCCCTTGTCGTCGCTTGACTCTTGCGCTATTGACGCAATCGCTCTACCTACGCCTATGCCGTAACAACCCATTATCGGATTGAACTCCACTCCGTCTGCGCCGTGCACCGTCATATCCATTGACTTGGTATACTTGGTGCCGAGTTGGAATATATTGCCTATCTCTATGCCATTCTCAACCCTCAACTTGCCTCCGCATATCGGACATCTGTCGCCGTCTCTCGTCTTGGATACGTCGCAGAACTCAACGGACGGCATATCTCTCTTGAAATTAAAGCCAGTGTAGTGATACTCCGCTTTGTTTGCGCCGATTACCAAAGAATTGATATTCTCAAGCGACTTGTCAAACACCGTGATAATGCTCTTGTCAAGTCCCATAGGTCCTATGTTACCGCACGCCAAAACCTCGCTTGCTCCGCCGTCATAAGGTACAATATCTTTGCGCAACGCCTTTTTGAGTTTTGCCTCGTTGACCTCAAGGTCTCCTCTCGTGAACGCAATTACTATCTCGTCTGCGCTGCCTTTGACTGCAAACACAACTGCCTTGCAAGTGAGATCTTGCGGCACTTGCAATCTTGTCGATACCTCTTCAATAGTCTTATCTTCGCCTGTAAAGACGAGTTCAAGCGGTTTAATTTCGCTTGCAGGCGTGTCTATCACACCGTCTGCAACTTCCATATTTGCTCTGTAATCGCAGTTGTTGCAAAGCACAATGCTGTCTTCGCCGACTTCAGTCAAAAGCATAAACTCGTGCGCTACGCTGCCGCCCATCATACCTGTGTCAGACTTGATGTCAATAAAGTTCTTGAGACCAATTCTTTTGAATATGCGGTAATATGCGTCAAATACTCTTTGATAATATTGCTCCAAATCCTCTTTTGTTGAATGGAAAGAGTAAGCGTCTTTCATAGTAAATTCTCTTACTCTTATAAGTCCGCCTCTAGATCTCGCCTCGTCGCGGAACTTGGTCTGCAATTGGTAAATCATCATTGGCAGTTGGTTGTAACTGCTGACTATGTGATTGGCAAGGTGTACTGCCGCCTCTTCGTGCGTCATACCAAGCAGCATATCTCTATCGGCTCTGTCCTTAAATCTTACCATCTCGCTGCCGATCGAATTGTATCTGCCTGACTTTTCCCAAATTTCTCTTGGCATTACGACAGGGAACAACACTTCTTGACCGTCCAAAGCGTCCATCTCCTGACGGATGATGGCTTGTATCTTTTGGCTCATCTTCTGGCAAGGCATTGTCATAGTATAGATACCGTTTGCCACCTGCTTGATAAAGCCTGCTCTCGACAAAAGGATATGGCTTTTGATTTTTGCGTCTTGCGGAGCCTCTTTAGTACGCTCGCACACCAACTTGCTCAATAACATAAATTTACCTCTTCTAATAAATTTGTATAAATTCGTATAAAGTTTAACATATTGCTTTGTTAAAATCAAGTAAAGTAAAGACAAAGTGTCTTTACCGCATAACAAATTTGTTTGATTGTCCAACGTATTTTGCAACAAACGAAGAGAATACAAAATTCGCAAAAATTGTCAAACGTGACGATACAATTATGATATATACAAATATTCAAATGCAGATATGAGCATATATCAATATGCAAGTATGTACATATGTCAACTTATAAATATGAATATGTGCAAATATGTATGAATAACGGTAAATCGATAGATTCTTCAACTCCACTGCGTTTCGGTCAGAATGACAATACACACTTCCCTACCGCCAGACAAGAAGAGAGATAAACGTCTTTAGTCTCCCCTCTCGTTTGATGAGAAGGGAGTGACACAAGATTTACGCGAGCAAAAATGTTTTCAAAACAATGAAAACGAATGCAGGCGTACTTGTTGTACGTCAAGTGAGTTTGAAGAAGTTTGGGAAACATTGGTGCCGTGTAAAATTGCGACACCTCCTTTCTCGCCAAACGCTTAACGCAAACCTACGGAAGTGTTATCTTTGTGTCTGTCTCTCAAAGCGTCGATAGGATGCTCGGCAATTTGATAGCGGTAATCTATACCCTTTTTGTCAATATACTCGCCTATGACCTTATGCGACGCTACGGCGGCAGTCTTCGGGTTGACAATGCTCTGATAGTTGAAGAAGTCGCTGTCTTTTGGCATATCGCCCACGTTGATATAATTCTCTCTGTCGGCGGTAAGACGAACGCTCTCAAGTTGTTGACGCACGTAATCTTTGCAAGAATGGAAAGACAGAAGTTCTGGGAATTCGCCAACGGGAATAATTTGCTGCCAATCCTTTTTCTCATACTTCTTGAGCATTTGCGCAGCGGCGTGCAAATGCGCTACTTCCTGCTCAAAGAGTTGTTCCCACATTGCCTTGATACGCTTGTCGCTCTCATCCATATAGCAAGAATAATAGAGATAAGCCTCGCAATATTCGTGCATAAGAGAATTCTCAAGCCAAGTGCAGTTGGTATCCATCAAAGAGCCGTATTGCGTGACGTGCTGCTCTTCGATCATTGCGATCTCCGTATAGAGTTGTCTGCCAAGAGTAGATTGATCGTAGAAAGAGCCTTGATTCATATAATAATTCATAGTCTGCTGTTCTGCGGCGGTAATTATCATAGTATTGAGCACAGTCAGCATATCGCTCGACTTGCTGTCGATATGATATCTTATGCTGTCGTATGGGTGTCTATGCTCGGCAATCGTAGGTCTGCCCGGCATAATCTCAACGTATTCGCCAACTAGTCTTTGCGCCTTGACACCCTGCTCCATTTCCAAGAGATCGGCGTATCTATAAAGGTGGTCGAAATCCTCAAGCAATGCAAAATCAAGCGCCTGCTTGACGTAGCCGTTCTTTTCTCTTTGCGCAAGGAGCGCAGTCAAATCCACAGCCAAATGCTCGTATCCTATCGTATGCTCCAAGATATTTTCATTGAGCGGCTTAAGATTGGCGATACGCTTTTGCTGTTGTTGTTCCACTCTTCTCGTTGCGGCAAGTTGTCTGCGAATGTCGTTGTTGTCGCAGTTGCGCGAAAAGCGGTGCAAGAAATTGACGGATTCAAATTCCGTTCCGTTCATAAGGATTATACGAAGTTTGGTATAAGGACTTACTTCTTCCTTATCGTAAGGCTTTGAGTTGAGGCAAGACCAATCACAAAATTGCTTGTCTTGCGACATAGGTTTGAGTTCAAAAGGATTCATTATATTCCCTCCATATTTTTTAAGTTCAAGAGTAGTATTGCCATTACTCAAATTTTTTATCACGGAAAATTCGTTAATTTTTTTGCAATCGCTTGTCTTCCTTAAGGCAGGTAAACTCTTTTTAATTATATTTTCTCGGCTCAACCTCGAATAATATCAAATTATGTAAAAATTTTGTATATGATTTTACCCAAACCACCCCAAAAACACTTTTTATTTGTCGCAAATAGTGATAGAATAAAAGCAATAAAAGTCATTATTAAGTCTAAGGAGTGTTTATGGACAAACAAAAGTTGGAATATCTCCAATCCAAAGCGCTTGACGTGCGCAAAATCGCCGTTGAGATGATTGGAAGATTGGGCGTGGGACATATCGGCGGCACGTTGAGCATAGTCGACCTTCTCGCCGTATTATATTACGACCTTGCAAAAGTAGACCCCAAAAATCCTAAAGATCCCAACAGGGACAGAATTGTTATGAGCAAAGGTCACGCAGGACCGGCGCTTTATAGCGTACTTGCCGAAAAAGGCTACTTCCCAATGGAAGAAATCAAGACCCTCAACCAATCGGGCACAAATCTCCCCTCGCACTGTGATATGAACAAGACAGTCGGCATAGATATGACGGCAGGTTCGCTCGGTCAAGGCTTGAGTTGTGCGGTAGGTATGGCTCTCGCAGGCAAAATCGACAAAAAGGATTACAAGGTATTCTGCATACTCGGCGACGGCGAATCGCAGGAAGGTCAGGTATGGGAGGCGCTTATGTACGCAGGCAATATGCGACTTGGCAATCTCGTCATCTTCATTGACAACAACGGTATGCAAATCGACGGTATGACAGCAGATATCAACGCAATTGAGCCGCTTGAAGAGAAAGGCAACGCATTCAACTTGCATACTCAAAGAATAAACGGTCACGATATAGAGGCTATCGAAAACGCAATCAACACTGCTCTTTCTATCAAGGACAAGACCTCTCTTATTATCCTCGACACCGTCAAAGGCTACGGCGTAGACTGGGTATCGAGCAAGGGCGCAGGCTGTCACTCAATGTCTATCACTGAAGAACAGTGGCGCGAATTCTGCGGCAAGGAGGACGAGTAATATGCAAGATATGTTGGAAATGAGAGAAGTATACTGCAATTGTCTAATAGAAGAGGCTAAGACCAACGACAAAATCGTAGTCGTCGAGGCCGACCTTATGAACTGCATCAAGACAGGTCCGTTCAAGAAAGCCTACCCCAACAGATTTTTCAACGTGGGTATCGCAGAGGCAAATATGGTGGGCGTGTCGGCAGGTCTTGCCACCTGCGGCAAAATCCCATTCTGCTCTTCTTTCGGCACTTTTGCCACAAGAAGATGCTATGACCAAGTATTTATCAGCGTAGCGTATAGCAAGCAAAACGTCAAAATCGTAGGCACCGATCCCGGTATCTGCGCAGAAATCAACGGCGGCACTCATATGCCTTTTGAGGATATGGGTATTATGCGCGGCATACCTAATATGCTTTGCGTAGAGCCGACAGATGCAACAATGCTCAAGTCGCTTATGCCGCAAATCATTGCTTATGACGGCGCAACGTATATAAGATTGCAACGCAAAAAGGCGGAGACTGTATATCAAGAGGGAGAGAAATTTGACCTTCTCAAAGCAAAGACTGTCATACCCGGCAAAGACGCGACTATTATTGCATCAGGAATTATGGTAAGCAAAGCAATTGAGGCAAGCAAAATATTCAAAGGTATGGGAATGAGCGTAGGCGTACTCAACGTCTTCACTTGGAAACCTATTGACGAAGAGGCAATCGTCAAAGCCTGCAAGACCACAGGCGCAATCGTTGTGGCTGAGAATCACAATTTCCGCAACGGACTTTATTCCGCTGTCGCAGAAGTCGTCGTCAACAACTGCCCTGTACCAATGGAAAGCGTAGGCGTACAGGACGAATTCGGAGAAGTTGGCAAAATGCCATACCTTGCTCAAAAGTTCCACTTGACTGTTGACGATATCGTGCAAAAGACTTTGAAAGCAATCAAACGCAAAAAGTAATTTATTCTAAATGCAAAAACGGAAGTTCAACAACTTCCGTTTTTTTATTACTTTCATCTTGAATAATCACAAGGACATTCGCATCCAAATATGTTCGCACCCCTCGTCGTAATCAACTTCGCCAAAAGAAACGTAGCCTTGCTTTTGATAAAAACCCTCTGCGCGTTTTTGAGCGTGGATTCTTATCTCTTTTGCGCCCAAATCTTCTATCTGACGTCTTGCAAATTCAAGTAATTTTCCCCCAAGACCGCTGCCCCTATATTCTTTAATTACAGCAATGCGACCTATCAAATAATATCCGTCTTGACAAAAGTATCTGCAAGTCGCAATTGCCCTGCCGCCGTCAAATGCAACTACGTGCGTAGCGTAATTGTCCACATTGTCAAACTCTTCTTCAAAGCCTTGCTCTTTGACAAAAACTTCTATGCGAATATCTTTTGCCTCGCTAGGCAATCTGTCGTACGTCTTGAATTCCATATCAATATTGTATATTATTTATATGGAATTTGCAACGAAAAATCTACCTCTTACGTCATTTCGAGCGTAGTCGAGAAATCTAAATAATCGTCGTCGTCAAAGTTGCGCCAGACACAGCCGACTGATACATCATCCAATATCCCCTGCCGCCTTTCTCTATCTCCATCCACTGTCTGCAATCGCTGCTGTTTTGCGGAGGATTGGAATCGTCCTTATCTGGCACGCCGTAACAAATAATATCTGGCACGCCGTCGTTTTCTATCACACCTACGACGTAATAGCCGTCTCCCTCAATAGGCACTCTTACCCACTTGCTTGATGGAATAAGCAACGTCAATTCTTCGTCGCTTTCGTGAGCGTCAAAAAGTTGACTTAAGTTGTTTTCTATCTTTTTATAAAACGGCTCTGCCGTCTTAGTTTTGCTTACCTTTTTGTTTTGTGTGACTTGCTCTGACTTCTCTTCCTTCGTCTCGACAATTTCTTGGATAACTTGCATAGGTATATCTTGCTCGACAGCAATCTGCTCTGTCGCAATTACTTCGTCTGCGCGCTCTTCTTCAACAGCCAAAGGCTCTATATGCGTCTGCTCAATCGTCTGCGGCTCAACTACTTCTCTCCTATCTATAGGATTCTCAACCGCCTGAGCAAGACCTGCAAAATATCTGTGTATATCTATCATTATAGCGTTTGGCGAAAATCTTCCCTTATTGCTACCCATACACACGATACTGCCGTCTGATACTACGACGATTTGAATGGTCTTGTTGAGGTCATAAAGCGCATTGAACGTATGCTCGCCGTCAAAAAGATTTCCGCAATACATAATATTGTCTCCGCTCTTTATGCAAATCACACCTTTGCCGTCGAGTCCCAAAATTCTTACAAAGCAACTTGTCCTACCTGCAAAATTTTCAAACTTGACAATACCTGAGCAATTACTCTTGCCGTGCTCAGTCATTATAATTATCTTTTTCAAAATTACCATATTCTACCTCCGTACACGATAACTTATGCGGAGAAAATATGAATTATGCTAAAAAATATCAATCGTCAAAACACCAGTAAGTTTCGCCGTCAAACCCCAACTCTTTAAGTATCTTGACAGCGTATAAATAATTTTCGTAAATATAATCGGGCACGTCCTCTCGCTTAGGCGCGTAAATTTCGCAATAAGAGGGATGCCAATGCGCATCTCTAATTCCATAATCGTTAGGTCCTTTCAATTTTTCTCTATTGACTATAAAATCGTTGTCGTCCAAATCAATAATATAAGAGTCGTTGTCTCCGTCTTGCATTTTATAACACATAACGCCATAATTGATTTTATAATGCTTAAACGAAACTAATTGATATTGATTCAAAAATGCAGGGAATTTAATATGGTGTATTGATATGCACTTGTTTTTGCAGTCATCACAGTCTTTATTTTTACACTTATACAAGTCCGTAACGCCGTAGTTGTACATATTCACGTCAATTATTTCCAACTTTTTACCTAAAAGACACTCGCCGAGATGACCGACTTTTTCGTGAATATCCGACGGCTTTTGCGGAGCAATCGCCGTAGCCTTAAAAATTTTATAGTAGACGAATTTGCCGTCAATTAAAGTTCCCGATTTGCTATTATATACGTAACCGTCACTGTATTGTTTATTATAAAACTTAATAAGCGTTAAAGCGTCTTCAAACGTCTTCGTAATAAACGACCTTTCCTCAGGAAAACCGTCGTCCGTAATTATATTTATCTCAAATACGCAATCGTCAGACGGTCGCATAAAATCTTCATAATATCTAGTATGCAATTCAATAAGTTTTTTCGCGTGAAAACCTACGTCTTTATCTTCAATACAATTTGCCGCTTCTTGCAAAAGTGCAATCTTCTCGTCATAATTTCGTGAATAATCGTTTATGATCACAAGCAAGTCTTTCTCTTTGAATTTAAACTTGCTTGCCTTTAAAAATTCTTTTAAAGTAATTGAGGGTATCAATTTAATAACTTTATTATAAAACTTTTTATCCATAATTCTATCCTAATAGCAATTCGCTCAACTTAATAAACTGGTCTATATCCAACACTTCGCCGCGTATTCTCTCGTCAAGTCCCATATCGTTTAACGCTTTTTGCGCTAATTCTCTGCTCACGCCTAGACCGCTCATAAGATTGTTGACAAGCGTCTTTCTGCGCATTGCAAAAGCGCACTTGATGACTTTCTTGACTTTGGCTTTGTCCACGTGCGAGTACTTATCGTCAAGGTCAATACGCACGATACAACTATCCACGTTGGGTTGAGGCGTAAACATATATCTTGGCACGTCGCGCATTATCTTGGCTTTGCCTTCCAATGCTATGGCAAGCGTAATTACGCCGTAATCTCCGTCAGTCGCCGTTGACGTGAGACGCACCCCCACTTCTTTTTGTATCATTACGGTTATGCTCTTGGGACGGCGCGCTCTCTCCAAAAATCTCATTATAATAGGCGTAGTAATGTAATAAGGCAAATTGGCAACTACCTTATAATCTTTGCCGCCCAAAAGTTCGTCCAACTCGTCATCGCTTACCTTTTGGATATCTCTGAAGACAACTTCGACTTTGTCTTCCAAGCCTTTGAGCGTCTGCCCCAATATCGGCACTAGATTGCGGTCTATCTCAAATGCAAGCACCTTGCCAGCGGCAGATGTGAGTTCTCTCGTGAGCGTACCTGCGCCCGCGCCTATCTCAACAACAATATCGTCTTGATTAACGCCGCTGTCCTTTACCATAGCCTGCAAAAGATTGGTATCGGTAATGAAGTTCTGCCCAAACTGCTTGTTAAATCTAAAGTTGTGGTCTTGTAAAATTTGTTTTATATCGCTCATCTTTTCCAATTAGTTTTTACTTAATGACATTTCTTTTATTTCGTATTCTTCAAAAATTTCGATAATGCGGTCTACTCCCATAATGCCGACCATTTTAAGATAGTTAATTTTCCCAAAAATTCCTGCGTCGGCTAAGCAATTGAAATTTACGGTAACGGTTGCCTTGCTGTTTTTACCGCTTTTGACAGAATACCCTATTATTTCTGCCCACTCAACGAAGAAAAAGGAATTGTTGCCTTTACTTGTAAAATAAATACCGTTTTCCGTAACGGTAAATATTAAGTTGGGCACATCCCATTTAAGAGAGGTCTTTCTAATCACAATTGCCGAGCAAATAAAAAAAGCAATTGCTATAACTATGACTGACCCACCAATAATCAAAGTAGTTTCACTACTATCCGATGACGCCGATAATATAACACCTATAAGCGAACCTACCATAAGAATAAGGCAACTATAAATCAACAACGCACATTTATATCCGCTAGTCTTGCTTTTCCACAGCGTCTTATCACTGTTCATAACTCACTCTCCTATTTGTTTTGATACTAAGAGGTCTCTATCCGATTATTAAAGAATAGTTAATTGATAACAAGGATTGAGATTTCTCCATTCTGCTACGCTACAATCAAAATAACATTAAATAATTATAATAATTCTCTCACTCGCAACTTTGCGCCGACAGACTTTGCAATATCTCTTGCCTTGACTATCTCTTCTTTGCCTATCACGTCAACTACACTTAATACCACGTTTGCGCCGTGATTTACGCACTTCTTGGCAAAGTCAAGCATAATGTCAAATGCTCGCTCGCCAAAGTCGCTGTGACATATCTTGTTGTACTTGACAGCGTCGGTAGCGTTGAGCGAAATATTGATAGTATCTATACATTTAGATATTCTCGGCGTGATATCCTGCCCGAGTATCTCATTTGCCTGACCGTTGGTATTTATTCTCGTCACTCCGCCTTTGGAATGGACGTAATCGCATATCTTCTCTATTGCGTCAAATCTATACGTAGGCTCGCCGTAACCGCAAAATACCACTTCGCCGTAATCTTTGAGATTATAATCTCTCTCAAGAATCTCAATGACGGTATCTGCGCTAGGCTCGTCCTTTATCCACAAGTCTCCGTATATAGGCTTGTCATAATACCTCACGCAAAACTCACAGCGATTGGAGCAGCGATTGGTCAAATTGATATATATATTGTTGTCTACTGTATAAACGTACCTGTTTTGCATATTCAATACCTCACTTGTCGTATTTGAAAAACAATGCTTTTGTATTTGCATAAGTCAGTCGCTCAATCTCTTGCCTATCCATACCCTTTACCTCAGCAATCTTATCTGCAACCAAATTGACGTACTTTGGCTCGTTGGGCTGTCCTCTAAAAGGCACAGGCGTCATATACGGACTGTCCGTCTCCACCAAAAGTCTATCATTTGGAATTGCCTTAATTACGTCGTCTTTCTTTGCGTTTTTAAAAGTTATCGCTCCGCCAAGAGCGTAATAGCAACCGTATTTATTAAACTGCTTTATCATCTCAACGCTACCCGAATAGCAGTGCAACAAAACTCCGTGATTCAACTTATCCTTATGCGCGTCTAATATATCTACAGCGTCGCCGTAAGCGTCGCGGATATGCAAGACTATTGGCAATCCTACTTTGTCGGCAAGGACTATCTGTCTTGCAAAGACGTCGCGTTGAACGTCTCTTTCGGACTTGTCGTAATAATAATCCAATCCTATCTCGCCTATAGCAAGGACCTTTTTGTGACTTGCGTATTGCATATAAAACTCTTCGCACTCGCTGTCGTAGAACTTTGCGTCGTGGGGGTGCGTGCCTATTATCGCATAGATATTGTCATACTCTTTGGCAAGCGCCAATGCGCTCTTGGACGATTGCAAGTCAAAGCCTACTTCAAAGACGCTCTCCAATCCGTCATTTGCCAAATTGCGTGATATTTCCCCAACTCTGTCGATTAATCTTTCGTCGCTCAGGTGCGCGTGAGAATCTATTAACATATTCTTCTTATCCGACTATACTTCCTGCCTTGACAGCCTTGCAAGGAGTAATCAACGCCAAATCGCCGTTCTCATCCTCTGCGCAAAGCACCATACCTTGAGACTCAATACCTCTCAACTTGGCAGGCTTTAAGTTGGTAACTACGATTACTTGTCTGCCGACCATATCTTCAGGAGTGTAATACTTGGCGATACCGCTGACAATCGTGCGCGGAGCGTCTTCGCCCACGTCGATTTGCGAACAGAGCAACTTGTCTGCCTTTTCCACCTTCTTGCACTCAACGACAGTGCCGACTTTGAGTTCTATTTTTGCAAAATCTTCTATGCCGATTTGCTGCAACGTAACTGCGTTTTCCACTTTCTCTTTCTCCTTTTTGATTTGCGACTTGGCTTTTCTTCTCTCTTCCTCAAGGATATCGTCCATTACTTTGAGTTCTTTGGCGACATCTATTCTCTGGAAGAGTTGTTCGCCCTTGTCGACTTTCAATCCGTCAATCTTTGCTCCGAACTTAACAATACTGTCAAAATCCGTCAAGCCCTTACCTTCTTTGATACCCAACTTCGCAAATATCTTGACTGGCGTCTGCGTAAGGAACGGCTGAAGTATGACAGAAGTCATTCTTATCGTCTCGCAAAGGTTGAAAAGCACTGTCTTGAGCCTCTCTTTTCCCTCTTCGCTCTTGGCAAGTATCCAAGGCGTGCACTCGTCAATATACTTGTTTGCCCTTTGAATAACCTTGAAGATAGTCTCCAAAGCCTCAGGCGCTCTCATCTCATCCATATACGCCGTGACGGTAGGATACATCTTTTCTGCCAACGCTATCAAATCCTTGTCTATATCGTTGCAATCTATGGGTGCAGGAATTACGCCGTCAAAGTATTGCGTTACCATTGCCGTAACTCTCGACACAAGATTGCCAAGATCGTTGGCAAGGTCGCTGTTGCGGAGTTTGAGGAATATCTCGTTTGTGAAGTTTCCATCCTGTCCGAATGGCACTTCTTTGAGCATATAATATCTCAAAGCGTCAACTCCGTATCTCTCGCAGAGAATAAATGGGTCAACTATATTGCCCTTTGACTTGCTCATCTTGTCGTTGTTGAACATAAGCCAACCGTGACCGTATACCTTCTTTGGCAACGGTATGTCTAGCGCCATAAGAATTGCCGGCCATATGATAGAGTGAAAACGTATTATCTCCTTGCCCATCATATGCACGTCGGCAGGCCAATACTTCTTGAACAACTCTTCGTCATCACTGCCATAGCCAAGCGCCGTGATATAATTGGTAAGCGCATCTATCCATACGTACACGACGTGCTTTGGATCGAAAGGAACTTTGACGCCCCAGTCAAAGGAAGTACGCGACACGCAAAGGTCTTGAAGTCCCGGCTTGATAAAGTTGTTGAGCATCTCATTTTGACGAGTGACAGGCTGCAAAAATTCCTTATCCTCTTCAATGAGTTTTTGAATTCTGTCCTGATATTTGCTCAATTTGAAGAAATAACTCTCTTCTTTTGTCAATTCCACTTCTCTTCCGCAATCGGGACACTTGCCGTCAACAAGTTGCGTCTTCGTCCAAAAAGCCTCGCAAGGCGTGCAATACCAACCCTCGTAAGCGCTCTTGTATATGTCCCCCTTGTCATAGAGTTTCTGGAATATATTCTGCACTGCCTTTTCGTGATATTCGTCAGTCGTGCGAATAAACTTGTCATACGATATGTCAAGCAAATCCCAAAGTTTCTTGAGTTCGTCAACAACGCCGTCAATATATTTCTTGACTTCCACGCCGCACGATGCCGCAACCTTTTGAATCTTTTGTCCGTGCTCGTCCGTACCGGTAAGATAGAATACGTCGTATCCCTGCATACGCTTGTATCTCGCCAAAGCGTCGCAGATGATCGTCGTATAGCAAGTGCCTATGTGCCACTTACCGCTGGGATAGTAAATAGGTGTAGTGATATAAAACTTTTTTTTCTCCATACCAACCTTCCTCAATAATTTTTCTATAATATTATACATTACGCGCGTAAAAATGTAAACATAAAAAGACGCATAATTGTAATTCAAATGTTATTTCAACCATAGCGGAGAAATCTATATCTAAATCATCAGTGTGCCGCTTTTGTATACTCACAATAACTTATTGACTAATTTGCTTAAAATAAAAATTCCCCTATCTACTAACGATAAGGGGAAATCAATTAAAATTATCAACTTTAATTTTTTGGCGGTCCAGATATCGCCGGGTCGCACATATTCAGTCCAAGCACTACGCCCAAAACTATCCAAAGCGCTATGCCACAAAACATACTTTGAAAAAACGCTTTTTTATAATCTTGATTTTTGACGACAAAATAAAGCGCCAGCGCCAACGGCGGCAACAGCACACCTGTCAAAAAACAAAGGTCCTTAAGCGTCTTGGACATCTATACCTCCTCAGCCAACATCGCCTTGACTTTTACAAGTCTGACAATCGTACTTCTTTCGTTCTCGTCAAGTTTCATTGTGATAAAGCGTATCGTCTCTTCAAGTTGAGGTATCATTACATATTCAAGCGCATTGACACGACGTCTGTTCTTTTCTATCTCAATCGCAAGCATATTGCACGTCTTTTCCACTTCGGCAAGTTTGACCATACTCTCAAGCAATCCATTCATAACTTCTACGGAATTGTCAAGTTCTGCAGTGACACCAGAGAATGAATAAGGATATTTATCCCCCTCGTCGCTTGCCTTGACGGATATAAGAGGTACCTCAACGCTCATTACGTTCTGGCTGTCGAGTTCTATCTTGACGCTCCTTGACGGCATTGCAACTGCCTCTTGAATTACGGCATCGTCGCTCACAGCCTTGGCTACAACAAAAGTAGTCAAAGCCGACTTCAGTTGAACTTCGACTTGTTCTCTAAGCGCCTTATTCTGATTTGCAAACTCCATAAATCTTCTGATCATCTCGTCAGATTTATCCTTTAAGAGTTTGTGACCTCTTACCGCCATCTTAAGACGCGTCTTCAATCTCTTCAACTCCATTCTGGTGGGGTTTACGTTTAGTCTCTCTGCCATTTGCCTGCCTTATATAATGTCGATTTGTTGTTTGAACAATGTTCAGTTTTGCATTTTATCGACACATATGCGATATTTTTATAATTTTCTATATAATTCTTATATCTATCTTAATTGCTTGATATGATTGTCATATAGACATTTTTATTAGCACATTATGCAAATTGAACAATGTTCAACTTGCATATTTCTGCCTTTTTACTACTTTTTATCTTCTTCAAGTTTTGCCTTGATTGGGTCATAATACATCTCAAGGTATTTGTCCTTGATACGTTTCATCTCCGATCTTGGCAAAAGCGTCAAGAGTTCCCAGCCTATCGTCAAAGTCTCTTCAATAGTTCTATTGGTATAGAAACCTTGATTGATATATCTCTTCTCAAACTCTTCTGCAAAGTATGCGTACTGTCTATCCAAAGGAGTAAGCGCCGCGTCGCCAAGTATTGCCGACAGTTCTTTACATTCCTTACCTTTTGCGTACGCCGCAAAAAGTTGGTTCATATTACCAGAGTGGTCTTCTCTCGTCTTGCCTGCGCCGATACCCTTTTGTTTTAGACGGCTAAGTGATGGCAACACGTCGATTGGAGGTGTATAACCTTTTTTGTTGAGTTCTCTCCCAAAGATTATCTGACCTTCGGTTATATAGCCTGTCAAATCGGGAATTGGGTGCGTTTTATCATCTTCAGGCATAGTGAGTATTGGAATTTGTGTGATACTGCCCGCTTTGCCTCTTATTCTGCCTGCTCTCTCATACATTGTGGCAAGGTCGGTATAAAGGTAACCCGGATAGCCTCTTCTGCCGGGCACCTCTTTTCTTGCCGCAGAGATTTCTCTCAATGCCTCGCAATAATTAGTGATGTCAGTCATTATTACAAGCACGTGCATTCCCTTTTCAAAAGCCAAATACTCCGCAGCCGTCAAAGCCATCTTTGGAGTAGATATTCTCTCAATCGCAGGATCGTTGGCAAGGTTGATAAACATTACGGCTCTCTCTATAGCGCCGGTCTTGCGGAAGTCTTGCATAAAGAACTCCGCCTCTTCGTAAGTAATACCCAATGCGGCAAACACGACTGCGAATTTGGAATCGTTGTTTAATACCTTTGCTTGGCGGGCAATCTGCGCTGCAAGTTCTGCGTGCGGTAAGCCTGAGGCGGAAAATACAGGAAGTTTTTGACCTCTTACCAAAGTATTAAGTCCGTCAATCGCAGATATACCTGTCTGAATAAATTCGTCAGGATAATCTCTTGCCGCAGGATTTATAGGTTGACCGTTGATGTCAAGTTTCATTTCGGGGATTATCGGCGCGCCGCCGTCTTTGGGATTGCCCATACCGTCAAAGACTCTGCCTAGCATATCTTCGGATACGGCAAGTTCCAAACTTCTGCCCAAAAATCTCGCTTTTGAGGTGGACATCTGCAAGCCTTGAGCGCCCTCGAAGAGTTGCACAAGCGCTCTGTCTCTGTTGACTTCAAGCACTTTACCTCTTCTTATACTTCCGTCCTTGCCTTTGATTTCGACAAGTTCGTTGTAAGCCACGCCGTCAACGCCGTCTACCAGCATAAGCGGTCCTACGATTTCTCTTATTGACTTATATTCCTTTAACATACCCTCTCTCCTTAATCTACGTAAGCCAACTTGTCAAGTTGCGCTTTCATATTGTCGTAAATCTCGTCCAACTTTGCGATTTCGCTCTCAGGAATGAACTTCATTCTGCCAATTGCCTCTCTTGCAGGTATTGCAATTATATCGTCGAAGTCTGCGCCTTTCTTGAGCGCCTCTTGCGAACATTTATAACATTCCAAAATAAGATTGAGCATTTTATGCTGTTTTGTAAGACTTGCATAGGTATCTACGTCATCAAAGGCATCCTGCTGCAAATAGTCTTCTCTTATAGACTTGGCAGTCTCCATAGTCAGTCTGTCTTCATAACTCAAAGCGTCTACGCCGACAAGTCGTACGATTTCGTCAAGATTTGCCTCTTCTTGCAATATAGTCATAGCCTGCTGACGGTTGTCGTTCCAAGTTCTCTCGGTATTTTTACCGTACCAATCGCCAAGTCTGTCTACGTACAGCGAATAACTCTGCAACCAATCTATCGCAGGGAAGTGTCTCGCATATGCAAGCGAAGAACTCAAGCCCCAGAATACTTTGACTATTCTCAAAGTCGCTTGCGTAACAGGCTCCGACAGGTCGCCTCCCGGAGGAGATACGGCGCTGATAGCCGTAACCGAGCCTACTCTCTCGTCACTGCCGATAGCATTGACAATACCCGCTCTTTCATAATAACTTGCAAGTCTTGACGCAAGGTACGCAGGATATCCTTCGTCGCCCGGCATTTCTTCAAGACGGCTTGACATTTCTCTCAAAGCCTCTGCCCAACGAGAAGACGAATCTGCCATAATAGCCACGTTATAACCCATATCTCGGAAGTATTCAGCAATGGTTATACCGGTATACATTGACGCTTCGCGAGCGGCAACAGGCATATCCGAAGTATTTGCAATGAGCACAGTTCTCTTCATAAGCGCTTCGCCTGTCTTGGGGTCGATAAGTTCGGGGAATTCGTTGAGAACGTCAGTCATCTCATTTCCTCTTTCGCCGCAACCTACGTATACTATTATATCTGCGTCCGACCACTTTGCAAGTTGGTGCTGAACGACTGTCTTTCCGCTGCCGAAAGGTCCGGGTATACAAGCCGCGCCGCCTTTTGCCACAGGAAAGAAAGTGTCTATAGTACGTTGACCGGTCACAAGCGGAGCAACAGGATACATCTTGCTCTTAAAAGGTCTGCCAATTCTCACAGCCCATTTTTGGCACATAGTCACTTTGACATCGCCCTTTGAAGTAGTGATTACGCAAATCACGTCGTCGACTGTATGTTCGCCTTCGGATATAGACTTGATTTTGCCCTCTACGCCCACAGGAACCATAATTCTATGCTCAACGACTTTGGTCTCTTGCACTACGCCGAGAATATCGCCTGCAACGACACTGTCGCCTTTGGACTTCTTGGCTGTAAACTTCCAAAGTTTTTTGTGATCTATCGCAGGTATCTCAACGCCTCTGCCAATTCTGTCGCCAGTCATTTCTACGAGTTTTTGAAGAGGTCTTTGAATACCGTCGTAGATACCTTCAATAATACCCGGTCCAAGTTCTACGCTGAGCGGAGCGCCTGTGGATATTACCTTTGCGCCGGTACCCAATCCGCTGGTCTCTTCATATACCTGAATAGACGCCTTGTCGTCACGCAATTCAATGATTTCGCCAATGAGATTCTCTTCGCCAACTCTCACGACGTCAAACATCTTGCAATTGCGCATACCTTCCGCCACAATAAGCGGTCCGGAAACTTTGATAACTCTTCCTACTTCTTGTTGCATAATCAATCTTCCTTATTAAACAATATGTCAGTGCCGATGGCTCTCTCCACGTCTGCTTTAATACCTTGCATACCGTAGCCGTTGGACTTGCCTCCGCTTGGTATCGGTATTATTGCCGGATAAGCCTTCGTCTTATATTTTGCGAGCAAAGAGTCAATTTGCTCCGCTAGATTTTCCGTAATAAATATGACAGAGTGAGTCTTGGCGAGTTTTTTAATTATAGTCTCGCACTCATCCTTGTTATCGGCGCAAAAGACTTCCATACTGATAGCCTTGAAAGCCAAAATCAAATCTTTATCTCCAACTACCGCTATCTTGCCTTCACGCATATAATTCCCTCAATCTGTCTCTGATGACGTCTTTGTCGACGTCGTTTTTGAGAAGTATACAAATCATTCTCACAATCTTTATCTCGATTTTTTTTGCCACGTAAAACCCTGCTATCGGGGCTACGGTAAATATATCATTGCGACCTTCTTTAAAAATATTGATAAGAGTATTGTCCCAAATCCTCTCAAAAGCCACCATATCTCCAACTTTGAGAGACTCTGCAATCTGCGGATAAGGCGAGTAAGCCAACTTATCCAACACGCCTTGCAATTCTCCGTTAAAGAAAGATTTATCCAACTTGCCGCCGTCAATAAAACTCTCTTTAAACAATTCTATATTGCCAGCCTTACTTGCTCTTGTAAACGAAGAGATATTCATCATATCTATATTCGTCTGCCAATACGCCGTCATAAACTTGTTTTTGGCTTTTTTCAGCATAGCCATTATGTCGGCATAACAAGCCTTGTCAAGCGTCAAATCTATAAATCTAGGACTGGTATTGCCATCGGCTCTTGCGCTGTCAATTGTCAAAAGAGCCTTTTGCATACTCTCAGACAACGTTGAATAGTCGTCTGCATATATCAAGTCTTTGATTTCATTGGGGTCAAGTTTTCCCTTAGGCGCAAGCATAAAATCTATATCGTCAAGTCGCATATACTTGCCCTTGACTATTGCTTTTAAGTTGTGGTAATCAGACTTTACGGCAAAGGTCTCCATTCCCTGCCCATCGGGCATTGCGTCGAAGACGAATTCGCTTACCTTTTTGTCCTCCGCTTGCAAGATTTCGTCATAGTCCTTTGCCTCGACGACGAGACCGCCGCCGTAAGAACTCTCCAAAAGCACTTTGATACCCTCTTCCAATCCATCGCTGTACGCCATACGCACAATCTTCTCATTGGTCAAGAAGGTATTCTCCAACGCTTTAACTCTTGCATTTGAATATACCAAACTGTTTTTTGCCATCAGTCTTTGCTCCCAAACAAAATCTCGTCAATATTGCTCTCAATCTTTTCTCTAATTAAAGATAGTTCCAACTCCAATGTGAGATTTTTGTCATAATTTTTGCCTGATAAAATCACTCCGCCTTTGAAGTCGCCGAGTTCTTCGCTCTTCTTCAGAGACTTTTTGCTCTTCTTTGCAAGGTCTGCAATAAGTTTTTTGGTAATGACTTTGTCGTCGTCTTTAGCAACGATTACCTCGTCGCCGTCTTCGCAACAAGACAAAATCATACCCTCGACAAGCGCAAGATAAGTCTTTTTGTCCGCCTTGACAGCGTCCAAAGCCTCGTCAAACGCTTGATCGATGATTTGCTTTTTTCGACCCTGCAAAAGTTTTTTAACGTCAAGATTAGCGACAACTTCGCTACGCTCCAACGCCTGCCTATACAACTCGTCAGTCTTGCCCGAGTTGCTCTCGGCAAATCTGTCGACTTGTCTCTTTGCTCTTGCCAATATCTGCTCCGCAGTATTGTTAGCCTCTGCGATATTGGCATTGGCTACGGCGTTGGCGTCGTCTATTATCTTTTGGATAATTGCCTCTTTGTTGTTCATAATATACCTTTACTATTACTTGATCAAGAACCAAACGCCCAAGAACGATATCAAAAGAGCGAGAAGCGCATAAGTCTCTACCATAACTGTCATAAGCAAGCCCTTACCGGACGCCTCTGGACGCTTTGCAACCATTGCAATAGCCGCCGATGCGCACTTGCCTTGATAGATACCCGATACGAGACCAACGATTGCCATAGGAGCGCAAACCGCTACCATACCCCAACCTTGAGCCGACGTCCAATCGCCCAAAGTACCGCCGATTACTCCCGCTTTCAAGAATACCAAGAATGCAATAATAAGTCCATAGATACCCTGCGTGCCGGGAAGAAGTTGCAAAAGCAAAACTTTACCAAACTTGCTGGGATCCTCGCTTGTGACGCCTGCCGCCGCTTGACCTGCAATACCTACGCCGATTGCAGAGCCGCAACCTGCGAACAATGCCGCCAATGCTGCGCCTATCATTGCTACATAAACTCCGTTCATTATATTAACCTCCTGTGGTTTATATCTTTGTTGTATATCTACGCGTATGCGTATTTATCATAATTAATCTGTTGAGATTTCTCAACTACGCTCGTAAGGAGCGAAGCGACGGCATAGCGAGCAAGCAGATGCGTCTCGTGCGAGCGTCAATGACAACAATTATTGCTTTACGCCTTACTCTTCTTTGCTTTAGGCGGCTCTGGCGTGCCTATTGCGTAATACTTCATTTGGCTACCCAGCGGAGCGAACAACTGTCCGCCGCCTGTGTAGAACTTGCCGAAGTATTCGACAAACTGCAATCTTGAATTGTGCACGTATGCGCCCAAAGAGTTGATAGCCACGTTGAACGAATGACCTACGATATATATTGCAATAGATACTATCACGCCCAAAAACTTGATAGGCAACATACCTGATATAATTTCTGCAATCTGATTGAATACCATTGCTATAACGCCAGTCGCCAATCCAAGTCCGAAAATACGAGTATAACTCATCAAATCTGAGAAGAAATTGATTATACCGTACAACGCCGAAAATGCGCCCGAAACTTTCTTTGCGCCTTTCTTGCCAAACGTACCCGAAAGCATAAGAAGTATAAGTCCCAATACAAGCAAAACTATACCAAGTATCTTTGCCCAAGAGCCAATCTTGCTTGCCAATGCAATTCCGCCTACGCCAAGCGCTAGGAAATACCAACTGAACGCAGACGAGATACCCCATATCGGTTGCCCCTTTTTTATCAATGCAACCATATTGATAGCCATACCGACAAACATTTGGATAAGACCTACCGCTATACTGATTACTAAGAAAGGCATAGGTTCTTCTATTGGATTAAACAGATACCATATACCCATATCTTTTGCGCTTACGCCAAAGTATGAGCCGAACAAAAATCCCCAGATGATTGTTGATATACCGCCCATAAATATAATCTTGACAAGGTTGAGTTGACCTTTTGGCGGTCTTCTTATCGCGAGAATAATTCCTGCGCCCAACGTGAGCAACAATCCGTATCCTGCGTCTGAAAGCATCATACCAAACATAACGAAGAAGAAAAACGCTACGCCGGCATTTGGGTCTATCTCTTTGTAGCAAGGCACGGAATACATATTCGTCACGCTCTCGTAAGGCGCAACGACTCCGTTGTTTTCTGCAAGAGTAGGCACTTCTTCGCCCTCAAGCGGGTCTCTTATCAAAAATGCAAGCGACAGCGGACTGTCCGTCAATTCTTTATCCACTCTCTCCGCCTGACTTTGCGGCAGCCACGCCTCTAGATAATAAGTTGCGTCAGTGACTTGCGTATTGTTGCGGCTCTGCGCCTTTGCGACTTCAAGCGTAAGATAATCGTACAACTTCATCACGTCTTCTCTTATGCTCTCAAATGTCATAATCTTCTCGACAAGTCTGTCGCTTTGCTTGTCTATCTCGTCAATAGCGCTGTAGCACTCTTCAATAATATGACCTGCCGTCTTAGCCTCGTCTATCGGACATATGGAAAAATCGACGTCAGTCAACGTCTCCTGTATCTCTTCTCTTTTATCTTTGGGTATGATTATTGCCACACCGCTGGATATTTCGCCGCTAAATACCTCGTATTCTCCGCCCTTTTCTCTTATAGTCTCCAAAAGAGGAAGTCTTACATTCTTGACTTCGCCAAGCAATACGTTGACGGTCTTGGTATCTTTAAAACGTGAAAACTCAACGCCCATATTCTTATAAGGCGCCATAGACGCAAGCAAATTATTTTGTTTTTGTCTATCCGCTTTGAACGCAATAATCTCGTCTTTGCATTTTTTGAGTTCTTCTATCTGCGAAAAAATATCCGCTTGAGTGTCTTGCAACTTCTCAAAACTCTCATAAGTGATGATAGGCTTGATGGCAAACATACCTCTGCCTTTTGCAGGAGAGTAATCTATCTTGTGCTCTTTGGCGAGTTTTTTTGCCGTGACCTTATATTCTTTGACAGTCTGCAAACAAAATTCCAACTTGGCAAGTTTGACTTTGTTCTCGTCTATATCCTGCTGAATGTCCACCGATTGCATTTTGTCGATTTTTTGCGTAGCAACGACTTCTGCGCAACCCAACTTGTGCAGTTTTTTGATCAAAGTATTACGCTCTGCGACGTTGCCTATCAAAAGCAACTTCTGCATATTACTTAATGCCATACTTACCTTTCAACTCTTTGATAATGCTTGCCGTGACTTTTTTCTTATTCTTTTCAAGAGCGGATATCATTTCGTCCGCTTGCTTTTGAGCGTCTTGAAGTTGAGCGGCTCTCAACTCAGCGCCTTTCTTTTCGCCAGCCTCGACAGCCGACTGCTCTTTGGCGTACTGTTCGTCTTTGGCGCTCAAAATCATAGCGTCTGCTTTGACCTTTGCCTCGTTGACGATATTATTCGACTCATTGACTGACGCTTTGACAATCTCTTGAGCCTTGTCTTCAGCCTCTATAATGCTGTCTATCATCTCTTCAATCATATCAATCTCTCCGCCGAATTATTTGAAATACTTGCTCTCTATTTCACTTATCTTAGCAACTCTGCCATTATGGCGACCGCCCTCAAACGGCGTGTCAAGCCACACTTGCACCATCTGTCCCGCCAACTCTTCACTTATAACTCTTCCGCCCATAGCGAGTATGTTTGCATCGTTGTGCTGAGCGCACATCTGAGCGGTAAACAAATCGTGACAGACAGCCGCTCTCACGCCTTTGACCTTGTTGGCGGCAATGCTTATGCCAATACCGGTGCCGCAAAGGATAATTCCTCTGTCAACCTCGCCTTTTGATACCGCCTCTGCGACCGTCAACGCATAATCGGGATAATCTACCGACTTGGTGTCTTCGCACCCCATATCAATTATATCAATACCATTGTTTTCCAAAACCTTTTTTACAGTAGGTTTTAATACTATACCGCCGTGATCACAGCCA
This sequence comes from Clostridia bacterium, assembly GCA_029061605.1. Taxonomy (GTDB): domain Bacteria; phylum Bacillota; class Clostridia; order Christensenellales; family UBA3700; genus RACS-045. The sequence goes on from JAIDRT010000011.1 coordinate 116,600, forward strand.
ATCGCAATCTTCATAAGCGCTCCTATTCTTTTTATATACTGGAATATTTTACCACAATTATCAAAATTTTGCAAGACCTATTTTTTATTTTTCCTTTATAATATGCCGTCTATAAGCAAAATTTTACTCTTATTTTTGTCGAATTTTACATAACAACTTTTGCATACCTTGTCTCAACTGCGTTTCCACTGTGCGGTAACTTGCGATACTTCCGCCGTAAGGGTCGGCAATATCCCCCTCGCCTGTAATGTCGTCAAAGCAAAAGAGCCTTTTTTCTTCGACCTGACCGGCAAGCATCTGCTTATGTTCTCTCGTCATAGTAACTACGATATCGCAACTCAAAAGCAACTTGGGCGTCACAGGTTGGGACTTGTGGGTAAAGAATAAATCCATTTCTTCGATTATCTTTGAGGTATGCTGACTCATAGGCTCGCCGTATCCGCAAAAAATACCTGCGCTGTCAACCTCGATATTTTGCAAACCTTCTTTGTCTATTATCTCTTGCAAGATTGCCTGCGCCATTGGCGAACGGCAAGTATTGCCTGTGCATACAAATAAGATTTTCATATGCGTTTACCTCCGCTGGCTTTATCTATTCTATTCATAATTGATGCGCCTATTCCCTCATTGCCAAAGTCTTGACATATTATATAATCGTATTTCTCCTGCGCCTCGTGCATTGCGCCGTAAATATTACGCATAGCGTCTTCGTCTCTTTCGCCAAGTCGAATGACATTAAAACCTAAACCAATTATATAATCGTTTTTTGCAAGTATTACTGGATTGCGGCCAAGTGCCAATTGTCTGCCGTATTCATACGCCGCATTATCCTCGCTTGTCGCCACAACCATTTCGCAACTTGGAGCGTAATGCTTATACTTCATTCCCGGCGCTTTGGCGACAATAATCTTGCCGTCAAAATTTCTCACTTTGCCTAGTACTTTTACAAGCATATCTTGCGTGATTGCGCCAGGTCGCAAAATCGTAGGAATATCAGCCGTCATATCCACTATGGTGGACTCTATGCCCACTTCGCACGCTCCGCCCTCCAATATCAGCGGCACTCGTCCTTGCATATCCTCAAATACGTGCTGCGCGCTTGTGGGAGATATCTTTGTCGACGTATTGGCAGACGGCGCCGCCAAAGGCGTACCGCAAGCCATTATAAATTGCCTTGCAACGTCGTGTCTTGGAAAGCGTATACCCACAGTGTCAAGCCCTGCCGTCACTTCGTCAGGCACGTCCTTTGACCTCTTGAGAATGACGGTTATAGGTCCCGGCATAAACTCATTCATCACAGCCTTTGCATCGTCAGAAATGTCGACAGCAAGTCTTTCCGTCCAAGACATATCCGCTATATGCGCAATGAGCGGATTGTCCATAGGTCTGCCCTTTGCCTCAAATATCTTACGTACCGCATTGCCGTCAAAAGCATTGGCGCCAAGTCCGTACACCGTCTCGGTGGGAAATACGACAACCTCGCCACTTTTGATGAGTTCAACCGCCGCGCCCAATCCTTGTTGAATAGATACTATCCTCGTCTGCATATTTATACCCTTGCGCTTATCGCCTTAAGATTGCCATATATGCTTACTTTGCCAAGTCCTGCCGGCAGAAAAACCGTATCGCCTAAATCAAGAGATATGCAGTTGCCGTCCGCCATAATAGCGCCGCTACCGTCAACGACCGTCAAGGATACGAACGAGTCGCCGTCCACTTCAAAAGTATATTCTTCTTCGCAAGTTATCTCGCTTGCCGTAAAGTATTTGCAACTTGCAAGCGTCACTGTATTGCCGTCGACCCTCACGGAATTTTCGTTGGCTTTGACGACCTTTGACGTGTCCGTCACGTCAAGAGCCTTGTCAATATGCAACTGTCTTTTGTTGCCCTTGTCGTCAACTCTGTCATAGTCGTAAAGTCTATAGGTAACAGACGAATTTTGCTGAACTTCGCACAACAGTATACCGCCGCAAATGGCGTGCACAGTGCCTGCGGGTATGAACAGACAGTCGCCCTTTTGCACCTCAATAAAGTTGAGATAATCAGTTATCTTTCCGTCCGCCAAAGCCTGCGCAAGTTGCTCTTTGGAGATTGGCTCTTTAAAACCGCAATATACCCCGCTACCCTTCTTTGCGTCGACGATATACCACATCTCTGTCTTGCCGTATTCGCCTTCTTCGCGCAATGCGTATTCGTCGTCGGGATGAACTTGAATGGAAAGATTGCTTTTGCTGTCAATGAGTTTTACAAGAATAGGAAAAAATGAAAATTCCTTGCCCCTGCTACCCAAAAAATCGGGATTTTCTTCAAGTACGCCTGAAAGTCTGCGAGAGGAAAATTCGCCATTGACAATAATACTCTCGCCCTTTTCGTGACAGGCGAGTTCCCAACTCTCGGCAATATTTGCGCCAACTCCTCTTTTGTTCCACTTGTCGTTCATAAGTCTTGTGCCGCCCCACACCGCTTCGACGGTGGCAGGAACTAATTTCATTGGATAACTCATTGTATATACCTCTATATTTGTTTTTTGTTGTTTTATTAGAGACTCTAATTAAGTGAACGTGAGCAAGACTGCGCGAGCAATTTTTGTGATAAGCAGGATGTATATTGCGGTCGTAGCAGAGTTACGTTCGTAATATACAGACGCACTTAACGCATAAATTGATAGCAAGATTGCCACGCGAACTTGATTTGAGGCTCTCTACTATTTAGGAAAGACGACTTTAAATTCGCTCCCCGCGCCGAGTTCGCTCTTGAGCGAAATCTTTGCGCCGTGAATTACTGCGATTCTCTTGACGATTGCAAGCCCCAGTCCTGTGGAACTCTCGTTGGTATAAGTGCGGGATGCGTCAACCTTATAGAATCTCTCAAAGAGTCTGCTTTGATGCTCTTTGGCAATGCCGATTCCGTTGTCCTTTACGATGAGCGTAACTTCGTCTTTTCCTTCGCTCAAAGTCACGTCGACCTTTCCGCCCTCTTTGTTGTATTTGATTGCATTGTTGACAAGATTTGTAACCAACGTGACAATCATCTTGGGTCTGCAAATCAAATGCGCCTTGCCTGACAAATTCAACTTGACGCCTTTGCTGTCGGCAACGCCTTTTAATTCTTTGACAACTTGCTCGCAAAGCGCAGCCATATCGGCGGAAGACAATTCTTCGTTGTCCATATCTGCGTCGAGTTTGGAAAGTTTGAGCATATCGTCAATGAGCGACTTCATTCTGACTGCGTTGGAATTGATTTCTCTTATGCAAACGTCGAGTTGTTTTTGAGACACGCCGTCCATTGTCATAAGTTCAGAATAGCCGCTGATGGCTGTCAAAGGCGTCTTGAGTTCGTGAGAAGCGTTGGCAAAAAACTCACTACGTATCTTTGCGCTGTTGACTTCCATTGTGACGTTGGTGAATATGATTATCATTACGTCGCCTGTGATGACGTCGCTCTCTTCCACCATATCAAAATTCGTCTCAACCCTGTATATTTCCTCGCCTATGGCTATCTCGCCTACGTAATACTTCTTGCTCTCTAATGACTGCTTAAGCGCAGTGAGCAAATCTTCGTTGTCTATAAGATAGCCAAGGTCAACGCCCACCACGTCGTTTTCTTTGCCGAAGATATGCAAAGCCACACTGTTGTTGAGCACGATCCTGCCGCTTTGCGACACAACGATAATACCTTGATTGACAGAATGCAACAATATTGAAGATTTTTTCTGCTCGTATTGCAGATTGACAAGATTTTTGGCAATGTCGCCCGCTATGTCGTCGACCTTTGTCAGCACGGCTCTAAACTCCGGGAAGTTGAGTTTTTCCGGCACCTGCATAGGCGTGTATTCGCCGTTGTTAATATCGACGAGTATTCCTTCGAGTTTCTCAAAAGGTATCGTAGCGAATTTCATATTGAGCGTCAGCGCAAAATATGACGCAAGAATTACGCCAGCCCATATCAGCACGGCAATAACTACTATTAAGAAATACGGTCCGGTATTGTAGATGACGTCTACCGAACACATTATGATAAGATATCCGCCTTCCAAATTATCGTTGTCTACCTTGACGGCGTAATTGATAGCCATACCCTTTTGATACGAACTGCCCAAGAAAAAGTTTTCGCCCTTGCTCTCGGCTTTTTCGATTTGGCGCATTATTCTGCGTCCCAAATCAAGTTGCCCCGGCGTGTTTTGATACCCCACGCGCTTTTGCGAGTCAAAAACCACTATCTTATAGAACTTCTCTTTTTCCACAGGCTCTTCTATGACAAACTTCACTTCCTCAATACTTTTCACGTCTCTTAACTTGTCCGCAACGAATTGCGTCTCCTGATTGAGAAAGTCCTTGATAGAATTGATCGTATAGATATTGAAAAGAAAGAACGTCAAAGCAACGGTAACGAATACCGCTACCGTCATTATCAATATTACTCTTCTCAAAATCTTGTTTTTCATATTGAGTACATTATATTACGCGTAAGTTAAAAAGTCAAATATATAATTTTAGCGTCAAAGTCTAAAAAGGATTAGACCTCTCGACTACGCTCGAGGTGACAAAAAAGCGAGGGTATCTCCACCTCGCGACTACGCTCGAGGTGACAAAAAAGCGAGGGCATCTCCACCTCTCGCTTTGTCATTATGAGCACAGTAAAAGAATCTAAATGATTTTTCAACTCTTAATAAACTTATATCCTACTCCGCGTATTGTCAAAATGAATTGCTCGTCGGAAAACTCTGCAAGTTTTGAACGCAAAGACTTGATATGCATATCAAGCGTACGCGTCTCGCCAACGAATTCGTAATCCCACACTTCAGAAAGAATTTTTTCTCTTGTCACAACGCAATCAGCATTCTTGATAAGCAAGGCAAGCAGATTGTACTCTTTGAGAGTAAGGTTGACGACTTGTCCATTGACGTATACGACGTGCTCGGCGTTGTTTATTCTGACGGAGCCGCACTCTATGAGATCCTCTTCGCCTTTTCTGCTTCCCGACTTGCGCAAATTTGCCTTAACTCTGGCAATAAGTTCTAGCATACCAAAAGGCTTGGCGATATAATCGTCTGCGCCTGCGTCGAGCCCTCTGACCTTGACGCTTTCGTCACCCTTTGCGCTTGCAATGATAACAGGCACGTCTCTTGTCTGAGCGTCTTGCTTGAGAAGATTAAGCGCCTTAAGTCCGTCCATACCCGGCAACATAAGATCCAATATGATTATATCCGGAGTCTGCTTCTTCAAAGCCTCAAACATATCTTCTGCCCTTACAAAACTAGAACATTCAAACTTGTCCTGAAAGGCAATCTCGTACAATCCTCTTATACTTTCGTCGTCTTCTACTACAAAAACTTTATATTCCATAAATCCTCCTTTGAGCGTCCAATGATCTTCAAATCAATTCGGCTACAGTGTATCATATATTATAATAAGTGTAAATACCCATTACAAAAATCTAAAGATAAATTTGACAAAATTTTACAATTATATTCTACGACTATTCTACTCGACAGATTGAAGATAAAAATCGCAGTCAAATCTTTCGCCTAGTTTTTTACCCTCGGCAATAAAGTCCCAGAACTCTCCCGCAGTCTTCTCCACTTCAACCAACGCGTCAAGAAAAAGTTTGTCAAGCGTATTGCGCACTTCGGCGCACTTGTCGTTCTCGTCCTTCTGCACGAGTATGTCAAGCCCCGCTTCATTGCCCGACGCCTTGAATACAAAAATCAAAAACTTACGCCACAACTTGTTTTGCTTGGAGATATATTTAAGATATTTCTTGCGATCTTTCAACGTCTTCTTTATATTGTTGGGCGTGGTATTGAGATACTTCGCTATGACTTCTTGCGTAGACTGGTCGCTTACCTGAAAACGCAAATACTTGTTATCAAAAGCGTCTTCTCCGTGTTTTATCAACAACTTTCTGTCGTAATCGGTCTCAATCACAAAGTGCTTTGCCACTCCCTCTGCTTGCATCTTTTCAATAAAGGGATGCGAGCGAGAATCAAGCATAAAATGAGTATAATAGCCTGCAATAAAGGCTATGTCGCTCTCTTTAGCGCAACTGTCCACCGCCTTTTCTCTGAAAGCCTCCAACTGCGCCATCATATTTTCTCTGTGCAACTTGGATCCATAACTGCGCACGTCGTTTTTCTTATACGGCTTATAATAAAAGAGCAGGTCGCCTCCGGCAGTGCCGAGGTCGTAGAACTTGCGGTTGTCATTGACTATTTTTTGCAATTCCTGAGGAAATTTTGAGATACATTTGTCCCCAAAAAGATAGTGAGCATATATTGACGGCATAAACTCACCTCGATTATTTCATCAGGTCTTTGAGCAAGTTCTCAAGATATTCTTTTCTCTCTTCAGAGTTGCTCAAATCCACTCCGCTACGCAATCTTATCACGTCGGTGCGCAAAAAAGACTGTTCAATGATATAAATCACCCTTGAAGCAATAAGATATGCCTTTTGGTCATCATAAGACGGCTTGCAGTCTTTGACGATAGGTATATACGCGTCAATAAGTTCTGACGTGGTGTCGTCGTTGGACGTATTGCCAAGGTCGTATATCAACGCCACCTTTGACACGTTGGGCTTGGTATAAAGATAATCAAATGTCATAAGACACAGATAATTGAGTTTTTCCTTCGGCTTCATATAGGCAAGCGAAGTGCGGACCTTGTGGAATTCTTCGACGATTGACATAATCATCTTCTTCACACAGCGATTGACAAGCACTTCTTTTGAGCCAAAATGATAATTGACAAGCCCTACGCCTATGCCAAGTCTGCCGGCAAGTTCTCTTATCGTCAACTTTTGAGGGTCGTCGCCCTTTTCCTCAAGTATGGCAATTGCCTCGTCGATAATAGCATCTTTTGTTACTTTCATAAACACACTCCATATTTGAACATTGTTCAACAATATTATAAATAAACGCTTATCCGTTGTCAACAACTTTTTAGTATTTTACCATTAGTATTTATAATTCGTATTTATTCAAAGAGCCTTCAAATTTGTTCCGCTCTACTTAGAATTGCGCATTTAAGAGCGCAAGTTGACGAAAAAATCGAGCAAAAATACACAAAATAATGATATATCACAAAAAATCAGTGAATAAAAGTATTTTTATATGTCAAAAATATGAATAAAACAAAATAAATTAAATCTAATAGAAGAGAAATTTGGGAAAAGCCTTGGACACATGGGCACAGGAAAATACTTTCTTAGCAGGACACCAGTGGCTTATGTTCTAAGATCAAGAACTGACAAATGAGCCCTCCTAACATTGCAATGTTCC
>JAIDRT010000012.1 GCA_029061605.1 Clostridia bacterium
CGTATTCTTAGCAATTACTTTTTTATACTGTTGAGATCTCTCCACTTCGGTCGAGATGACATCTAAAAAGTTATTGCTTAATTACAGGTTGTGACGCGCGCCCTCACTTGAGGGGAAGGGGTCACGGTACGCGACGGAAGGGGTGTAATTTATGTCACCTCGAGCGCAGTCGAGAGGTCTCTATCCGTTTTATTAAATAATAATGAATAAATAATATAGAATAGTTTCGGATATTTTATCCTTATTAGATTCTTCGACTTCCACTATTCTTCTGTCTTTTCTTCTTGACTTTCGCTCTTCTCGCTTAAAGTAAGTGACAAGTTATCTTCAGGATAAGCCGACAGCATAGGCATAATATTTTTATCCTTTTGTCTTGCAAAGTAATTTCGCGTAATGCGGGTTATTGTACCGCCGAGGAATAGTAAGGCAATGAGATTTGGTATTGCCATAAGTCCGTTAAATAGATCTGCCATATCCCACACAAGAGACACGCTCGTCAAAGCGCCGACAATGACAAGCGCCACATAAACAATTTTGAAGATTATCGAATATTTTTTGCCAAAAATAAATTCAAACGATTTCTCTCCGTAATAAGCCCACGAAAGTATTGTTGTAAAGGCAAACAGCGGCAGCATAATACTGAATACCACTGTGCCAAATTGTCCAAAAGATTGCGTAAACGCCGATTGCGACAGCATTGCGCCGCTTATATCCGCGCCCTGCGTATAAACACCGCTCGTCAGTATGACAAGCGCCGTCAAAGTGCATATGACTATCGTATCCAAAAAGACTCCGAAGATACCCCACAGTCCCTGTTGCACCGGCTCTTTTACAGAAGACGCGCTGTGCGCAATGACAGAACTGCCAAGACCTGCTTCATTGGAAAATATTCCTCTTGCCAAGCCATAACGCATAGACCGCATTATCGCATATCCCAACACGCCTCCTCCAACTGCCTGAAAACTAAACGCGTTTTTAAATATCTGTGCAAAAGCCGAAGGAATTGCCTTGACGTTCATAAAAATAATTATCAAAGCCAACAATATAAAGCCAAGACACATAAAAGGAATTATATATGACGTGATCTTGCCTATGCGCTTAATACCGCCTATTATTATCAATGCAATGATTATCGCAACGACAACGCCGCTCACCCACTTGGGTATACTAAAACCGCCGTTCAAAGTGTCGGCAATGGTATTGATCTGCACCATATTCATACCAAACGCCGCAAACATACAAAAAATTGAAAATAGTATCGCCAGCCACTTCCAGCCAAGACCTTCGGATATGTAATACATCGGACCGCCTCTGTATTCGCCGTCCTTGCCCTTTTTGCGGTAATACAAGCCCAAAACGTTTTCTGCGAAGTTAGTAAACATACCCACGAATGCTGAAAGCCACATCCAAAACACCGCGCCTGGACCGCCGGATAGTATTGCCGTTGCGACGCCCACTATATTGCCGGTGCCTACCGTGCCCGCAATTGCTGTCGAAAAAGCCTCAAACTGTGAAATCCCATCGCCCTTCTTCTTATTTTTTTTGCCTATGCCCGACAAAGTCTTGCCAATGGTATTTTTGACGGCGTATGGAAACTTGGTTACTTGCGTAAAACGGTTGCGGACGGTAAGATAAATACCCACTCCCAATATGAGTATTATCATAGGTACGCCCCAAAGAATATTGTCGTTGATAAACTGTATGACTTTCTGCAAAATTTACTCCAATTTCAATTGATTGCATTATATCATATAATTTGTTTAAAGACAATATCATTTGCGCAATTAACAATGATAATTATATATTTGCAATCGTATTATTTTATCGTTATTTTTTTAACATATAATTTACATAAATTTGTCGATTAAACTACATTGACAACAAAATTTGTTTGGATAAATCACCTCAAATATTAAAAATTTGAATGTAAATTTTAATTAATATTTACATTCGCCTCAATCAATGATACAATAAATGTATCAAAAAATATTATAGGAGGCAAACAACTATGAAAAAGAAAGTCGTTCTTTCTGTTGCCGTTGTACTTTTGGTAGTTATGGTAGCAGTTATGTGCGTCGCTTGTACGCCAAGTCAAAAGAGTGTAATCAAAAAATTTGAAAATAAAGATTACAAACTCATTGCCGGTGATGCGGATTCCAAAGTAGTCAATCTTACAAAAGCAGAGTCTTTGACGAGCATTAAGACCATCACTATCACTTGGTATGACAATGAAGATGATGCTAAAGACGCTTATGAAGCAAGCATCAAACTTCCCGGTCAAAGTGAAAAGACCGTAAAAAGAAAAGGCAACGCAGTGGCAATAGGTGATGAAGACTCTATCAAGATTTTTTAATTAAATCTTGGTGACTATCCCTGCAAGTCGCAAATCGCGACAAAGTGATTAGGTAAATATATGGAATGTTGAGGCGCGACGAAAGTTGCGCCTTTGCTTTTTATATGCCCTTTACTTTTTTATAAATCTGCTGTATAATATCAATATAAAATCGTCGTGAGGTAAAAATGAACAGAAAAAGCGTAATAATCCTGTCTTCCCTATTGATATGTTTTTTGATTTTGCTAACTTGCGGACTTGCCTTCACGTCAGTGACCCCAAGCAAAGAAAGAGTCACCAACAGATATATAAAAGCAGGATACACTCACGCATTTTTTGACTTCGGAGACTATTCAATACGCGCATATACTAAAGAAAAAGGCAAAAGCGTACTCATTATTTGGTACGGTGACAAAAAGTTAGCGGACAAAAGTATATATACTGCAAACAAAATAAAGGGCGATAGATTTGTCGTAAAGCGAGGCAACGCCATCGCAATCGGCTATGAAGACGACATAAAAATCTTTCAATTTGCTTAAATCGAATCAATATAGCCAATAGGCAACTAAAAATAAAGGGGTAAAATTTATGAAACGAAACGGTATGTGCCCATCCTGTTATCTCAAAATGTTGTTGACACCGGGCAAAAGACAGGCAAAACTTGATATTGGAGAAAAGTACGACAACGGCGTTGCGCTTACTCCGCCAATGGGCTGGGCAAGTTGGAATACTTTCAAAAACAATATTGACGAAGATTTGATTTACGACACTGGCAAGGCTATGGTAGAAAAAGGCCTGCTTGACGCAGGATATAAGTTCATCAATCTTGACGACAACTGGCACTCCAATATGCGCGACGAAAACGGCAATTTGCAAGGCGACTTGGTACGCTTTAAGAACGGTATCCCCTCTCTTGTAGCCAAACTCAACGACTTAGGGCTTAAAGTAGGTATCTATTCTTCAAACGGTACTTTGACTTGCGAAAACCTGCCTGCATCCCTCCACAACGAAGAAAAAGACGCTCTCAACTTTGCCAGATGGGGTATTGAGTATTTTAAATACGACTTCTGCCACAATGAGCAGTATAGCAAATACGCTCCCCTTGTATATGCCTTAGAAATCGTCAAGGTCGGCGAAAAGCAAGGAATTGTCGTCAATTGCAAGCAAGCAAAACTTGACGGACTTGCCAAATTTATGCCTGAAGAAAAACTTGACGGCGGATATTATATATCAGGTCTTGACAAAGCAAGAGGCGTGGCGACTTTTGACAGCGTGAGCGTAGACGAAGACGGCGAATACGTCTTGACAATATGTATAAAAAAGAAAGGTTGGTATAACAAAACTCTCGTTGCAAAAGTCAACGGCGCAAATCATATATACGAATTCCCCCATCAAAAATTCTGGAACTTGACGGCGAGATTTCAACAAATCGTGCACCTCAATAAAGGCGTCAACGTAATTCAACTATACAACCCAGTGACCTGTCGCGCGGACTCTGCCGCCCTGCAATATTACAAAATGGGACAGGCGCTCAAAAAGGCGACAAAGAGAGTTGCTTTTGAGCGTGGCGAAGAGGAAAAACCCATCACGTTTTCTATCTGCGAATGGGGGCTCAACAAACCGTATAAATGGGGCGCGAAAGCAGGCAACCTTTGGCGTACTACTCCCGATATTAACCCCAATTGGAAATGGATAGTTATGCTCTATAAGCATACAGCTAAATTGTATGAATACTCTGGCGTAGGCGGTTGGAACGATCCTGATATGCTTGAAGTCGGCAACGGCAAACTGACGTATGACCAAAACAAATCTCACTTCAGCGCGTGGTGTATGCTCAACGCGCCTTTGATACTCGGCAATGACCTCAGAAGCGTCAAACAAGACGTACTCGACATAGTCACCAACAAGAATTTGATTGCCATCAATCAAGACCCGCTCGGCAAGCAAGCAAAGGTAATCAAACGCAGCGGCGGCGTTGATATTCTTGCAAAACCGCTTGCAGACAACAAGACGGCAATATGTCTTTTCAACAAACGTGGCGGCAACAAAAAAGTATCTGTCGATTTGCAAAAAATCGTCAACGACGAATACGTCAAAATGAATCACAAAAACCAATATACCCTGACCGAGCAATGGAGCGGCGAAACAATCAAGACTGACAGGAAGTTGTCAACTTCGCTCAATAGTTATGAAACAAAGGTATATATAGTGTGATTTATTATAGATAATAAATAATAGTTGCAAAAAGATAAATGATAAAAGCGAGAGTACTCTCTCGCTTTTGTTGTTTCACTTTACACGAATGTAATTAAACCTGTAATTCTTCATCAATTTTTAATATCACTGTTATGATAGCAAAATAAAACTCCCAACACAACTTCTTACATTCTCCCATTTACGTTTGCCGAGAAGAGAGCGGCGTAAGATTTTCACGAGCAAGAAAATTTTCAAGACGATGAAAACGAACGCAGTCGTACTTTATGTACGTCAAGTGAGTTTGAAGAAGTATTGGAGACTTTATTGCCGTGTAAAACTACGACGCCTCTCTATGAGGCAAACGCCTGGTATATTGCGTTTATTGCTCTCTCATAGTCACTCGTCGCAATACCTACAATAATGTTCATTTCGCTTGAGCCTTGATCTATCATTCTGATGTTGATTTTTTCTTTAGCAAGCGCGCCGATAAGCGTTGCTGCGCTGCCGGGCTTGAATGACATACCTTGACCAACTGTCGCAATCAAGGATATACCGCTCTTGATCTCGATATGATCGGGATTGACGACTTTCTTTATACGCTCTACGACGACGTCTTCTTTGCCTGCAAGTTCGCTGTCGGCAATGACGATACTCATAGTATCTATACCTGACGGCATATGTTCAAAAGAAATATTGTAATACTCAAGTACTGCAAGCACTTTGCGCACAAAGCCAAGTTCGCTGTTCATCATAGACTTTTCAATATATACTATGCTGTAGCCCTTTTTACCTGCAATACCGGTGATAACTCTCTTGCCCAGTTCTTTTTCGTCAAGGTCGGCGACTATCATAGTTCCGTCTGCCGTTGGGCAGAAAGTATTGCGGATATTGATTGGTATTTTGCTTATTCTTACAGGGAAAATCGACTCGGGATGAAGCACGTTTGCGCCCATATAAGCGAGTTCTCTAAGTTCTTTATAAGAAAGCGTGGAGATAGGCTTGGGATTTTCTACGATACGCGGGTCTGCCGACATAAAGCCGTTGACGTCCGTCCAGTTCTCGTATAGACTTGCGCCTACTGCCCTTGCAATGACTGCGCCCGAAACGTCCGAGCCGCCTCTGCTGAAAGTATGCACGATACCTGCCTCATCTCCGCCGTAGAAGCCAGGTACGACTGCTCTCTCAACGCCTGCAAGCGCATTCTTAACCTTTTCATTGGTGAGTTCCGCTTGGAAATCGCCGTTTTCGTCAAAGACCATAATGTCCTTGGCGTCAATAAATTTATAGCCCAACACCTTCGCCATAATTACGGCGGAAAGGTACTCGCCTCTTGACGCGCAGAACTCTGCGGAGTCGTATTTATTCATTTCCTCTTCGACTTTGTCAAGATAACTGTCAATATCAAGGTCTATTGCAATATCTGCGACGATACCTTTAAATCTATCTCTTATCTTATCAAACGTATCTTTGCATTCGCCGTTGATTTGCAAGTCGTGATAACAAGCGTATAACATATCGGTGACCTTGTGGTCTTGCGAAAATCTCTTGCCTGGAGCCGACACTACGACGTATCTGCGCTTTGCGTCTTGCTTGATTATTTCGGCTACTTTAGTGATCGCCTTGGCGTCTGCCATTGACGTACCGCCGAATTTTGCCACTGTGATTGACATAACGTACCTCTGATTTTTACCTTTTTTAATATATTTTTAAATATTATATAACATATTTTACATTGCCTTAAAGTTTTTGGCAAGTAAATAAATACATTTTGTATTTTCACTTTAATTACGTTTAGGACATTTTAAAGATTACCGTTTATCAATTCATCAATACTGATTTGGAAAATATTGCAAAGTTTTCTCAACATATCTATATTGGGTTCAGTGCGCCCCTGCTCCCAGTTTGCATAACAACTTTCTACCACGCCAAGAAAGGTAGCAACTTGCTTTTGCGTTAAGCAACTCTCTTTGCGTATGCTTTTAAGATTTTCACAAAACTTTGTGTCCATATAATTATATTATTTGTTAAAACTAGACAAAATGTCTTGACACTAGACAAAATATCTAGTAAAATAAAGAAAAAAGGAGGTGTATAAAATGTATTGCGCAAATTGCGGAAGTGAGATTGACGATAGAGCAGTTATTTGCCCGCACTGTGGAGTTGCAACTGGGAAAGCCACCAATGATGCTTCTACTTCAAATAATCTTGCCGTCATTGGATTTGTATTATCATTCTTTATTTCTTTAGCAGGACTAATCTGCTCTATTATGGGCTATAAGAAATCTGCTGAACTCAATGGCAAAGGAAAAGGCTTATCCTTAGCAGGAATTATAATAAGCGTTATATCTATGGTTGCTTATGTAATATACTTAGTTGTATTAATAGCAACTGCAATTTTGGTATAAACATTTAAAGGCGAGTCTTTATTAGTACTCGCCTATTTTTCTGCACTCGAGATAATATCTCTTGTCCTCCGCGTGTCCCATTGAGAAGGACTTGCGAGGCAATACTCCTCGTCTAACGACGTAGTCAAAAAGTCCGTTCTTTTCAAGACAAGGCATAAAGACCGCAACTGCGTTTTTCTCCTTGGCTACGTTGAGCAAATGCTCGTCACCGTGGATATAGTCGATTACCATATCTTTATGCGACTTGTTATATTCGTCCATAAGTTGCTGTATATCCGCAATGGCGTCGCTTGCATTGGACGAAACGTTCCAATAATAAGTCTTACTGCCAAATACGACTTTGACAGCGCTTTCCCCATCCAACTTTGCAAGGCTGCTCTTCATATATTCTACAAACTCTTCCCCCGCGCCAAACACTGCTCTGTGAATGGGCTGGAACTCCAAAGATCTATCGTGCAAATTGACGAGTTCGCAAAGCGCGTATCTTGCAGGGTGATTATCAAGATCATCTCCACTCAACGTCTTTTTGATATTATTCCAGCACTCTTTTGCTGTCGCAAGAGAATGATTACCGTCACCCACGGCAAACAATATAGGTTTATCGCTACCGTACTTCTCTGCCAAGACGTCTTTATCCAAAAGTCCATTTAGAGATTCAATGATACCGTTGCAATCTTTTATCTTATATCCCTTGATACTTCCGCCGCCCATATTAAGAGCAAAATCGTAAGCAAGGTCGAATTGTTCTTTACGCGCGTACAAATTCTCAATGATCCTGTCCTTGCGATCGTCCATCAACATCATTATATGCGGACTTTCAAGGCACGCGCCTTTGCGAACTTCTATTCTTGCAGGAAGTCTCTCAACGACGGTCTTTTCGGTGGCTTTGATAAGCGCGTCATTTTGCGGCGTATATTCGTAATCTTCAAGGTCAACGGCAATTACAAGTCCCAATCTCTTTTGTCCGTCGGGCGTAATTCTCTCAACAAGTACAAACCCCTCAAACTCTTCAAATATATCGTCTTGCAAATACTTTTGCATATTTGCATTGATAGACTTTATCCTGTCCTGCTTGTCCGTCCCTTCAAGATATACTTCGGGAAAAATCAAGCGCAAAGTAGACGGCGCGTCGCCGACGAACTTATCAAGTTGTTCCCAATAATCGGGCTGAGACGTAAATTGGTCGCACGCGATTACGCTCCATTTGCTATTGTCAACGGTCGATTTGGGTAAAAGTATTTTTGGAATTTTAACTGTGTTTTTCATATTCTTTCCTTTTTATAATTCATTATCACAAAAACTTTTCTTAGAGGCGAGGCTTAAGAGACGCGGATAAGATTGCGCAAGCGATTTTTGTGATAAGCAGGATACGTATTACGTGCGTAGCAGCGCTACGTGCGTGATGCGTAGACGAACTTAGCGCATAAATCGACAGCAATATTGCCGCACGAACTTAAGCCGAGACTCGCCCAACAAAAATGCCAGACTATAAATAGTTTGGCATTAAAAATCTTTGTGGGAAGAAAAACTTAATTCTTTTTATGTCCCTTTTTGTCGTGCTTCTTGACTGCCGATTGAGAACTGATTCTATAGATAACCTTGATCTCTTCGAGCAATTTCTCCGGAGTCATATATCTTTTGATCGTACCGCCCTGCACTACGCTTATGATACCGCTCTCTTCGCTTACTACGATTGCAAATACGTCGCTCTCTTCAGTGATACCTATTGCCGCTCTGTGGCGTGTGCCGAGGTCTTTTGCAAGAGTGACTTCTTGCGAAAGCGGCAAGAAACAGCCCGCTGATATTATTCTATTGCCGAGTACAACGACTGCGCCGTCGTGCAAAGGTCCCTTTGTGCTGAAGATACTTTCCAAAAGTCCGCTGGAAATCGTTGCGTCCAACGCCGTACCGGTATCAAGAATATGCGGCGGTATCTCAGTCGGAGCAATGATTATCAACGCGCCCACGTCGTTTTTCGCCATATTCTGACAAGCCTTAACCATCTCGGTTGCGGAAATCAAGAGTTCCTCGTCGGTGGTATTGTAATTATACTTGACTTTTTGACGTCTTGCCAACTTACTCATAAATATCTTGAGGTCGGATCTATAGACTTCTACTATAGCGACTATCCAGAAGATATTGAAATATCTCAACACGTCTATAGCAATCTTCGCTTGTTGGTAATAGATATTCAAAATCAAAAGAGCGAGATAAATCACAGCGTATACGGATACGACGACCGCCATACGGTAACTGTTGCGTCTTGCAAAAAATACGAACATCATTATAGCGACTGCCAAAGTCACCAATATATCAATTACCACCCACGCTTGAGCCGCGTCTACTGCCAATAAGGTGTTGAGCAACATTATATCTACTCCTTAAATTTTTACTTCTATATTATAATATAATTTTTTTTTGCAAAAATAAAGTGTTTTTACTAAAGTTTTTGCAATATCTTACACAAATGGGTCATCATCGCGCTTATTTTCAGTATTTTTTTGTGTTTTTGGAGTTTCTTGAGCGTCAGTAGCGTCAATTTGCGCGTCCTCAAAAGGCTTTTTCTCTTCTTGCGCGTCACCGTTGTTGCCCTCTTTGGCTTTTTTTGCTTTGATATACTTGTCCATATTTTTGGAAAGGTTGGCCCTTATTGCAAAAGAGATAGCAATCAAGATTGCAATCACAACAATTTTAATGATAAAATTCGCAAAAGTAGCGCTCTGTCCATTTTGGGCTCCGCCGCCGGGCAACTGACTTTTTGCCGTGTCAAGAACTACCTCAAGCGTCTCTTTGTTGGAAGAATCAAGCGCGGTAAGCGTAGTTTTGACGACTTCGAAAAGTTGCGCTTTGACGCCGTCTTCTCCTTTGCGTTCGATCAAATTCTGCAAGGTATCGTTTTTGGTATGATAGATGTTGTCTTTTCCCTTCATTTCGCTAAAGAGCGGATTGTCGTTTATCTCCCAATTGAGCGAGAGGAAGTTTGCCGTCGGAATTTTCTTGACGTCAAAGAAATATTGATTGGAAAGCATTCCTATATTAGCGTAATTATATATCGCGTCACTAGTCAAAACAAACTGACCTATATTCCTATCCTTTGGTACGGCGGTGACGTGATCTCCTCCGCACGCGTTGAGATAACTTCCGTAAGAATTTTTGCTTTCTCCCGAATAGATATACCAGTTATCCCCTCCGCCAAGCATTGCAAAGTTGACGACCAGCGCAATTTTGTCAAGTTGCGCTCTGTCAAGATTTTCGACGTAATCCATTGCGCCCTTCCAGCCGTAGCAACTGCCAGAGAAAAATGCAAAAGTCAAATCGTAATCGCAAGACTTATCCTTAAGCGTCTCGGCAAGAGTAAGCATAACCGCCACTGAACTCCCACTTTCATAACTGCCGTCTACATTCCACAAATTTCCGCTGATGTCAGCCTTTTCGGAATAAAGATTGTCATAACCGCACGCAAGTATAATTTCGCCCTTGCTGTTTTCTTCGCCCGATTTCTTTGAAAAGATGACGTTGTGAGCAAGTGCGCCGTTGATTTCCTCTCCGTCAAATCTCTTGAATGACGTCTTAAACTCCTGCAAGCCCAGTCCGTCTTCGCTGAAATACTCGCTTGCATATCCCCAATCCGTCATTAAGCCTGATATATACTTAGCGGCGCCGAGTTCGCCTTGCGTACCCAAAGTCCTGTTTTGCAGTTCTTCGCCCGCCAAAGTTTGCAGATAACCATACGCCTTCTCGCCAAGACTTGCGTCGACACCGTCTACCTCGTTGACTTGGATTTGCTTTGACTTACAGCCGACAAAAAACACCGTTATTGACACTATAAGCAAGACTATCGCAATCGCATATATTTTCTTTGAATTAAATGTCTTCTTCATACCCACCTCACGCAAACAAAATCAACACTATCGTCGGCAACAACATTACGTTGAGAAGCAAAGGACGGTATATCTTCTCTAAACCTCTTGAATAGGTAAAATAAAAGATAGCCATAGAAATCAGCGCAAGCACGGGCGGAATAAACACATTTCCCAAATTATCAAGTAGCGGATAATAATTGAAAATCACTTGGAATATGCCAAGCAATACGCTGAGTATCACCATACTGCTGTCAAGACATATCCTGAATTTGCGTATGTCAAACCCCGCTCCAAAGGCTCTCATTTGAGTAAATACCAAAGTGGCGAAAAATCTTGCATACAAAAAATAAAACAAGAAAAACAAAAGCGCGCATATTGCTGGCAACATTATCTTCATTGCAAGCAACATCGTGTTGCCCATAGACGAGATATACTCGGCAAGAGATATGCCGAAAATGTCGGTATACGACGGATCTATTACCGCCACAAAAAGCGAGTTGAAGTTGCGCTTGCCAAAGAAAAAGAGCGAAAAAAACATTCCCGCATATAGCAAGACTTTCAATAGGATAGTCGCCCAATCATTTTTTAATTTTGGCGTTCTTGGACTGCCAAACGCCTGTCTTTCATTTTGCATAAGTCTTTCCCATAAGGTGTGTTATTGCCAAATCAAGAGCGCTATCTTGCGAAATCTTTCCGCTCTTGAAGTCATATTCGAGTTGATATAGATAGTATACTGCGTCTTTGAGTTTTGTCAAAAATCCGCTGACACGGCGCTTTGCCTCGTCGATCTTCTTTTTAGTCATAAAGAGCGCGCCCTTTTTCATTCCCAACCTTTCGCACAAAAAGTCTTCGTCGCCTTCGTTGGTCATTATCGCAAACATACGCTTGAAAGTCAACGTGATAGTCGCAAGTATCATAGACGGCTTGTCCCCTCTGCTCAAAAGCACGCCGATTATACCCATAGCCTTGTCATAACGTCCGTCCTGTATTGCGTATATAAATTCAAATACCTGAGTCTCCGTGTCCGTCGCAACGATATAGTCAATCACCTGTCTGTCGATCTCTATCTCGCTGCCTGCGTATATCATAAGTTTGTTGACCTCGTTGTTGATCTTGCCAAAGTCTTTATTGCAGCGGTTGACAATCTCCGACAGCGCCGACTTGTCGTATTTGACCTTATAAAAGTTGAACAGCGTCTGGATATAGTTGACGTAATCTATAAGTCCCATTTTGTTGCAGTCCACGTCGACGACGTATTGATTTATCGCATTCTTTATCGTAGGACAATTGACAAGTATAAGTATGTTGCCCTCGACAGTATTGTCCACGTAATCAAGCCATTTTTCCGTCTCAGCCATAGTGAGTTTTTTATTGAAGTCCTTGACTATGACGAGCCGTCTGTCCCCAAACATAGAGGGATAAGACAGCGACGCTATTACGTCGTCTTGAACAATATCGTTGCCTTCAAACTTCTGTACGCAATACTCTCGCGTATCGGCAGGGATAAGCGCATAAAACTTTTCCAAAGCAAACAAAATCATACCCTCGTCGTCACCGGTAAGCGCATAGATATCAGATATATTAGTCTTAAAAGTTTGCTTAAGTTGAAGAGCCTGCATCACTGCCTCCAAGATCTTTCGACTTTTATTCTATCATTATTTAATTCAAAAGTAAACGTACTAGGCACGTAATTTTTGACAGAATTATCAAAACCGATATCGCAAACGATATATTTGCCCTCCGTTTCAGCGCTGATCACGTTGTAAGTGACAAGTATTTGATAGTTTTCGTCGCTCTCGTAATAATACTCGTCAGCCATAACTCTCAATGTCGTTCCTCCCGACACAAGGTCCAACGTGCCGTAATTGAGATACCCAGCCGTCATTCCGTCCTCATTGACTGAAGTACCCAAATAAATGCCTGCCGAATTATACGTCGCGCTGTAGACGTATGGACAGTTGGTCGACATTTGCAATTTTTCAAGATAAAATCCGTCGACGTCGCCTACGATTATTATTCCGTCTATTTTTGCAAATTTATTCTCGCTCATTGCATTTTTCACGCTTGCTACGCTGTCACTGCTCGTCTTGTCGTTGATTATCAAATACTCTCCGCCAAACGCATTGTCAACAAGTATATATTGGCAGTCGTATTTGTCTGTAAAGCAATATACGTACAGATTATTCGAGCCCCAAATCCTAAATGCCGTGGACACGGTAAATACCAACGCCACTGCAAATACTACTGCGGCGATACGCTTGAGATTTTTGTGTACGAACACGTATTCTGACAATAAAAGCGCGCTCAACAGTCCAATAAAAACAATGATCGCATTCGTATCAAAGTTTATGAGCAGCGCTGGCAATTTACTTATCCATTCTATAAGCATTGCCAAAAGCGTAAAGGGCGCCGCAACCGCCGTGACGAGCCACCCCATAAAAGGCGCGATTGACGCCAACGTAACAGCAAAGAGATATATAGGGAAAATTATTCCGAGCGCAGGCAAAAGCAAAAGATTTGCAATAATAAATAGCAACGTCTGCCCATTGAAATAATACATCATCAATGGCAGAAGCGCCAAATTTACTGCTATTGATACGGCAAGCAAACTCCCAAGCCGTTTAGGCAACCTCTTGAATATCTTTTCAAGCGGTTTGTGCAACGTGAGTATACCAAATACTGCAAAGAAACTCATCAAAAAACCTATGTCAAATAAATATATCTGGTCATAAAGCAAAATGCCGCTTGCGACCAGCGACATACTTGAAATTCCGTCGTTGCGCATACCAAGCGCCTTTGCAAGCATAAGCATTATCGTCATCACACTCGCTCGCACAGTTGAGGGCGAAAATCCGCAAAGCGCAGTGAATATCAACAATATCACGCCCATTACGGCAAGCCTGATCGCTCGGTTATTAAGTTTGATTTTTTTGAATACCCAAAGTACTCCGCTCGCAAGTATTCCCACGTGCAAACCCGACACCGCAAATACGTGCGCCGTGCCGGTATAACTAAAATTGCCTTTGATTTGCGTGTCCAATCCGTTTTTGTCACCAAAAGTCATCGCATACAAAAAGCCCGCTGTGTCTGACCTCGTGTGAGAATAAAGCGTGCTCTTTACTTTTATCTTTATTCTGTCAAGCAAATTCATACCTGACGAAACTTTATAAAAACAAAAATTTGCATCTTCAAAATCCACGTCGCAATAGATATAATGATACTGCTTGTTGCGATAGTCCTGTACGCTATACGGATCGGTCACGACTAGATTTTGCGGAGCGATACTGCCCCTGAATTTAATTCTGTCTCCTATCTTAAAGTCTGCAAGAATCTCTCCGTCAGAAAATATAGCCGCCGCTTTGCCATCAATTTCTCTGCCATCGACGAGTATGTTGCTCAGACACACTTGCATTCCCAATCCGTCTTCAGAAGGTTTCAACACTGCGTTTTCGTCGCAATCTGTAAGCATATCTATGTCGGCTTCTATGATAGAATTCTCGCTATAAATTTCCCTATTGGCAGCCCTTGCGTACGTCAACGACGTCAAACCCAGAAAAAGTAAAAATACCAAAATACAAATAATAAGTTTGGGTCTTGCCTTTTTAAATTGTTTAATAAATATGACTGACAACAACGCTATCACCGCAAGCGCGACCATAGCGAAAACTGTCGGATTACTGCAAAAAGTAATCGACAAAATTGCCAGGATTATGCTCAACAAAATCAGCGGAGCAATCCTGAAATTAAATATTCTCTTCATTTATTTTATCTTTAGTAAATTGAGTTTATCTACAAACTCCTAATCTTTTAAAAACACTTCATTGTAAAGATCAATGGCTTTGCTTATAGACTCCACCGCCGTATCCCTGCCGGACAGTTCAAGCACTTCCATCTTCTTTCCCTCAAGTTGTTTATATACTCCAAAAAAGTGTTTCATTTCTTCAATAATATGCGGCGGAAGTTGGCTGACGTCTTTATATCCGTTCCAGTTTGGGTCTTTAAAAGGTACCGCCAAAATCTTTATATCTTCCCTTCCGTCGTCGATCATAGCGATCTGTCCGATAGGATAACACTTGACTAGCGCAAGCGGAGCGATCTCTTCACTGCATATCACAAGCACGTCCAATGGGTCTCCGTCGTCAGCGTACGTGCGCGGAATAAATCCGTAATTGGCAGGATAGTGCGTCGCCGTATAAAGTATTCTGTCCAAAATAAGCATACCTGTCTGCTTGTCGACTTCATACTTGTTTTTACATCCCTTTGGTATTTCTATGCACGCTATAAAATCCTCGCTGGCAATTCTGTCCTTGCTTATGTCGTGCCAAATATTCATACTCCCCTCCTTATCTTATTTTTGCTTAAGTTGCCCCAAGAGACGCCAAATAAGTGAATGCGAACAAGATTGCAAAAAACGATTTTTGCGATTAGCAGGATTGCCGCACAAACTTGACCAGGGACTCTTGATAAATATATTGTACTATAACTTTTTTGATAAATCTATAATTTTTTAAATAATTCACGTTATTTTTTTATTTTTTTGATTGCAAATGCCAAAATAGTATGCTAATATAATAAGGCAATAGTGCAATCGGCAGTAATTTACTCCCCATTGACTATTTGCCCACCCAAATATGCCGAAGTGGTGGAATTGGCAGACGCGCCGGACTCAAAATCCGGTGATGGCGACATCGTGCGGGTTCAAGTCCCGCCTTCGGCACCACCCAAGCACACGCAAAAGGAGCGTACAAATATCTCCGAAAGCGTGTGTTTTTCTTTGTTTTTAGGCTTTTTTGCCTACTTTTTCTCTCTTTTGCCTTGCTTTCTCTTCTCCCGACGGCAACTGCTCTCCGCTCCCAAATTAGGTTCTCATTGTACAAAAAGGATTTTTTTCGCTTTGCCATTGTACGAAAAGGATTTTTTTGCCTTGCGATTGAACAAAAAGGATTTTCTTTTTAATTATAATAATTATAATATTTTAATCTATAAAAAAAGAGCTACGGTTTTGCCGTAGCCCTGCTCTTCTCAATACTTAATTTTTTTACTTTGGAACGCTAAATTGAAATTTAGCGTATCAAATAACTTTTCCATATCTCAAAATGTAGTGAGAGAAATTTTCGTCCACAACGACAAAGCCATTTCTTTCATAAAAATTCTTTGCAGGATTACTCTTAAAAGTATCCAAAAATATCGGTTTATTTAATTCATTTGCCTTTTTAATAAAGTCTTGCAAGATTAAAGAGCCTAATCCGTTGTTACGATATTCGGGCAACAATGTAAAAACATCTACTATAATTTTTGTACTTTCTTCTTTGTAATAAACATATCCGGCAATTTGACTATTAACTGCAATTTTAAGAAGATTAGGTTTTAATTGTTTCAAATGATTTTCCATAATAGCCATATCGCAAATACCAAAGAACTCTAATATATACTTTTCAAAAGCGTCCATTTGGCACTTTATATAATTATCGTGGTCTGCGTCGGTATATGGCACTAATTCATAGATATTCATTATAGGTCGTTTATAATTCTCCGCTAAATTATTGTTTATCGTACAATCATTATAGCAAAACAACAATCAAAAAGCAAGGACTACGATTTTGTTCGTAGCCCTCGCTCTTACTTTACTATTTCTCTGACCTTTATTCCACACTCGAATTCTATTTCTAACTCATTTCCGTGGATTACCTTCATTCTTTTTACCAGGCTTTTGAACATTGACTTGTCGAACTCTTCGAGCATCGTGCCGTCTTGCAGTAGTCTCTTTACTGCGTCGATTCTATACTCCGCCAACTGCACCTTGCTTTGCTCGTCTAGGATTTCCGCTCTCTTGAGATTGAGTGCATCTATCTCTCTCTTCAGTTCTTTGGCCGTTCTTTCGTAGTCTTCGAATCCTATCTGTCCAAATTGGTATTGCCTTAATGCTTGCACTATTTTGTCTTGAGCTATTTGTATGCTCTCGTCTATCTCTTTGGTATCGCTCTCACAATCGTCCGTAATTTCCCCTACAATCGCGTTTGTTAGTCTGTCGAGTATTTTGTCGCGCTCTTTTAACAAGCCGTTCAGCGCCCTTACAAACGCTTGCTTGATGGCTTCTTCTTTCAACGGTTTTGCACTGCAGTTTTGTTTGCCTGTGTTTTCGTGCCGTTTGCATACCCAGATATAATAGGTTTTGTATCTATTGTATTGTTGATGTCTTCGATAAGTTTCTCCGCATTCTCCACAGGTTATCATACCGCTGAATGCATACTTGCCTGAGTATTTCCCTCTTCCTGTTTGATATGAGCTTCTCAACTCATTCCTATTTTTGAACTCTTGCTGAACCATCTCGAACATCTCTTTGGATACAATTCCCGCATGCGAGTCTTCCACATAGTAACTATCCGCTTGACCTTCATTCTTTATTCGTCTTGGTGAGAGGAAGTCTGGCAGGTAGGTTTTCTGTAGATGGCAATCTCCCTTGTACTTCTCATTTTGTAATATTGATTTTATTGTCGTAGGATGCCATGTTGTTTTGCCCTTTGGAGATAACACTCCGTCTCGCATTAATCCGTTTGCTATTTCACTTAAACTATAGCCGTCGAGAAATTCCCCATATATTCTTTTAACCGTTACCGCCTGTTCTGGCACTATTTGAAGTTTCCCATCTTTATCCATCGTGTAGCCTAAAAAACTCGCCGTACTCATTACGACTTGTCCATTCTCGAATTTTTTCTTTATGCTCCATCTTATGTTGTTAGATATGCTTCGGCTCTCTTCTTCTGCGAGACTTGCCATTATGGTTAGTACGAACTCGCTACTCTCTTGCAGTGTGTCCAAGTTCTCTTTCTCAAAGTACACTCCGATTCCCTGCTCCTTGAGTTTTCGTACCGACTGAACGCAATCTAATGTATTTCTCGCAAATCTACTTACCGACTTAGTTATGATTTTATCTATGCGCCCATTCTCACACTCGGCAATCATTCGTTGGAACTCTGGACGCTTTATATTCTTTCCGCTTATTCCAGGATCGGCGAATATACCTGCCATCTCCCAATCTTCGTGTCCTTCGATATATCTTGTAAAATGTTCGACTTGAGCCTCGTAACTACTTTCTTGCTCTTCGTGATCCGTCGAGACTCTAGCATAAGCAGCCACTCTTAATTTTGATGTCTCTCCGTTTCCATTTCCCCTTCCCATTAGGACTTGTCTTGACTTCGCTGGTATTACTCTTACTTTCGGTTTAATGCCTACACAATTTTCCATTTACGTTTCCCGCCCTCCCGTTGGTGTATTTTCTTTGTGTTTCATATCCATTAGCGAATTTGAATGTTACTATCCAATCATCTATAGTTGCTTCTATAAGAAAATCCGCCATGTCCTTTGTGAACTCGGCGGATTTTTCGTATCCTTGAATATCTATTGAGTTTTTAAGATTTAGTATTGCTTGTTCTTTCGCTCTTATCTTATTTAATATTTCATCTTTCTCTTTCAAAAACGTTTCTTTGGATATATATCCTTTTATGTGTAATGCCTGTATCTCTTTCTCCGTATTTAGTAATGCATGTAATTGTCTTTCTTCTTCAGCTATATCTAATATTTCTTGGCGTTTATCTAAACTCTCATTAAATGCATCTATAAGTAATGTTATGATTACATCTTCTTTGATATCGCTGTTTCCGCAGACCGCTTTGGACATTTGGTCTTTCGTCCTACAAGTCCATTTATAGGTTTCATAGGACTTACCTTTTGCACAGGTTTTTCTCTTAAACCTTGCGCCGCATTTCCCGCACTTTATTTTCCCTGCCAATGGCCCGCCCGTATTATTGCTACCGCTAGGCAAATACTTTTTTGCTCTTTCGCTTAATCTCTGCTGTACAGCTTCAAATGTTTCTTTATCTATAATCGCTTCGTGCGAATTCTCAATATAATATTGTGGGAGTTCCCCTTTGTTTGGTATCTTTACGTTTAGATCGTAATAGCACTTTTGGAGTAGGCAATCTCCCACATATTTTTCATTGGATAATATCGTCCTGATTGTTGACTTTGACCAGACTCCGCCGTGCATAGTCTTATAGCCCCTATCTGTCAGTATACGACATATCTTTGGGATACCGTTGCCTTGCATGTACAGCGAATATATTGATTTTATCAGTTCCTTTTCTTCCTGATTAACTATCAACTGACCATCAACCAATCTATATCCATAAATTTGGGTTAGTTCTATGCTACCTTGAGCAAACCTTTTTCTTGCCGCCCATTTTTGATTTTTGCTCATTGATTTGAGTTCTTCTTCTGCTAGACTTGCCATTATATTGAGTAGCAAGCCACATTTTGGGTCAAGAGTATTTAATGCTTCTTTCTCGAATATAATCGGTACGCCTAATTCTTTGAACTCTCTTATTACGGCAATGATTTCGGTATAATTTCTTGCAAATCTTGATATCGACTTTGTGTATACTCTGTCTATCTCGCCATTTCGCACTTTTAATAAGACTTCATTTAATGCTTTTCTATTGCGCATTTCTTTACCGCTTATTCCATCATCGGCAAATAGTCCAACGTACTCGACTTCATTGTTGCCGTTGAATTTATCTTCCCAATACCTTGTCTGCATAGCAAGGCTGCATTCTTGCGCTTCGCTTTTGGTACTTACTCTAGCATAAGCGCATACGCGTGGCTTACCTTTCTCTCGCATGGGTATTTTTATTATCTCCATCACTACCTCCTTTTTCGTTCATTAGCCTACCTATTTTTCAGGGTTTGAACCTATCTAAAAAAATAACGGTATAATCCTGCATTAGCAAAACGAATTATACCGTCATAATTTTATCAAGTCCAGAGAAAATTTCGACTATATTGAAAGTTTTTTTATTATTTTTTCTTTCTCTATTATAGTTATGAGTTTCCTCTTGTGCAGGCTCTTCAACAACGCCTCAATTATCTGCATTTCCATCTTCGTCTCCCTTGCTCAATTGCTTTATTATCTGGTTAGCGCCTGTAGCAGTTAATCCGCTTGCGCCGCCTATAAGTATTGCTACAAAGATATTCTCAGCCGGGATAATGCTCGGTACTGCGTAAAACGCCACGATGCCGAGAACTATACCCAAAGCTGCCGCCAGCACAGGGATAAATCTCTTAAATTTTTCGTTGTCGTTTGTTGCGTACTTTATAATGCTGATTACAAAGTAAACTATTGCCGCTATTGCAGGCACGCTGACGATGTTCAAATATTGTTCCATATTGTTGTTCCTCCGTTATTTTTTAGAATTTTGCTCAAGAAGATAATCGTACATATCTTGTTTTGCCTCGATGTAACTTTCCATTGCTTCGTGCATCTCGCCATTGGTCTTTCCGTCACGGATTGCGATTGCGTTGGCGTAAGTCAGTTTGCCGACTGCGTCAATGCTTTTAATGATTAGGATATTTTCCTTAGCCTTCGCCATATCCCTTTCTTCGTCCGTCTTCGTCTTCTTTTTGAAGTAATGTTGCAATAAAAAAAGCACCATACCACTGATGATGCTTGATGCAATACTGATTATTATTGCTACCATTTTCTCTCCTTTTTAAGTTAAAATTTGATATATCTTTGTGATATAAACGTACTCTGGATAATCGCTTGGATTTATTTGACCCACTCGTAAGTCTTTTCTGTTTTCTGTGTACATAAAAACATCTATATATCTACCTCTTAAGGAGAATGTATCTCCTAGAAATCTTCCTATGACAATTTCCATCTCGTCAAATGAACAATCAAACCATATTTCAAATGGTTTCGTAAAATCCAAGCCACTTATCTCTTTTGTTCTTGTTGTCATGAGATTCCATTTTCCTTCCCATAACAACTTCTTTTTCTCTACGACGTACCCATCGGCTTTTAGAACGTCGGATACGTTCGTCCAAGTAACGTCTCCCGTAGAGATTTGTACTGCTCCCGTCTTGCCGTTTACAGACGTGACCGGGTACGGCGGCGGATTAGCCGAAGAATACTGCCTCTCGTTCGCAACGTTCCCCAAGCCTATCGCTTCTTTTGATATGTCTGGTTTATTGGACAAGTCGTTGTAGCTTCCCGAAAAAGCCACACCCCTTAAGTCCGCAAACCATTTCCTTATTTTACTGAATACGCTTTTTATACTTTCCATATCTCCTATGTTATTCCTTTCTTCACTTTGACTACTGTTAATCACAGCGTCTTGCACTTGTTCAGTTGTTATCTTCACATCTTGGAGATACTTCTCATTGTTCGCCAAAGTATTAAAAATATCGGGCGTCACTTGACTCCCCGCCGTATAATCGTCCTTTGGTTCTTTCCAACTAGCCACCTTCTACCTCCTTTATTTCTTTCCACGGCTTTCTTGTCGTAGCCTACCGTCATATGTGAATTTATTGGCTTCGCACACTAATCTATCTTTATCGCCAAACCGATCCGTGCAATCATAGACAAAGCCGATTTCAAGTTCTGGGTCGCCACGCCACACCGTAGTAATCGTTCCTTCTCCCGCTTTCATTTTGTCAAGAAGTCGGTTCGCCATATACTGCGCTTGTTCGTATGACTGTACTAGTTCGCTTGACGTATGCGTGTATTCCACCACACCATATTCCCTTATACTATCCTCATCTCTGGCAGTTACTGTTCTTGAGTTTATCTCTATTGCGTTCCCTGATACAGTCATTATTGTAGACTGCGCCAGATCCGACGTATTCTCTACGACACACACGCATGAGTTTACTCCGCTCTCGAATGATGTAATCCTAACTACGGGATTATCTAGTGTAGCATACGGATATGCAACCTCCGACGTATAATCTACAGACACTGTCAACGATTGCTTTCCGTCAAGCCTGATTTCCAACTCCGCTACGTCTATTAAGTCATCCGTTTCCGTTATCTCGAAATACTCTACGGACACGCAATTTGAAAAGTCCGTCAACGTAACGTTAGACTTATACGAAAACGTATTGCTTGGGTTTATACTCTTACGGCTTTCTTCGGGTACGTCTTCCTCGCAAGTTATTACAACTCTGTTTTGCCTATCCACGAACACTCTACATAATCCTGCATACGCTATTTCCTGCAAAGCATCCCAAACCGTAGTCTTAGGCAACAAAGCAGTATCCACTACTATGTCCTTGAGCTTGGGCGAGATTACGTATTCCGCCGATGTCAATCCCGCTTTTCTCAAGATATCTTCCGCAATTTCATATAGGGATACATTATACAATAAAGGAAAACCTATATAAGTCTTTATCTGAAAGCGCATAAGTCTATCCGTTGCGCTACATTTGACCCACTGACTGTCTTGCGGAATATCCCATTCGTCGGAATAGAAAGTTCCTAGCGAAACGTACTCGATCTTGCCGTTTCTTTCAATTCCCACATACGGCATTAGTTTCCTATCAAGTAACATCAACGCTCGCAAATATCCTTTATCGAACTTGCGCTCTTCGTTGTATATACTGACTGACATAGCGTCTGAGTTTATACTGTAATTTCCTTCTTCGGAGCATAATTCTTCGCTGACTTCAAAAGACAGCAAATCGCTACCTTCGTATGATTCGTATACCCTTTCGAAAAACCTCAATATTTTTACGCAAGCATTTGGGACGTTCCACTTACTTATCGTCATACGCACCGATGTTATGTCCGCTACTTTCGGCTCGACTATTATTTCCGTTTCCGTGTTTCCTACTATGCTTTCAGTCTTGACTATTACACCGTCTCTCTTGTACTGCAAAGTGAAGTCTTCTGGATATTGGTTGAGCTTTGAATCTCCCACAATTCTCCAATAGATTATTGGTCTTAGCGCAAACGACATTTCTATATACGGCTCCACGGCAAACCTACCGTTGCTATCCGCTAAGCTGCCGCCCCACCAACCGACAACGCATTCGTCAGTTATCATTTGATAAGTTCCGTCCATTGTTGAGTTCCCGTCCATCGTACAGGCTTTTACAGTCGGTTCGTCTGGCAATTTATACACTTCGTTCGTATGGCTTATCTCGGAGTTGCCGCTCACTTGTACGGTAATATCCCGACTTAGTTCTTCGTCTGCGTAGATAATTTCAACCTTGCCGTAGACACTACGCGGATTATCTGAATATTCCATCTTTACCTCTCAGAAAAACTTACCGCTACGCTCTTGCACATCAACTCGCCTTTCGCCCAGTCATAATGAGGTTGGTACGTGAGTCCTTCGGCTCTTGCAATCATAGTAATCAACTCGCCCGTTCCGTCTTGTGGATATGCTATTTTTGCGAATGTTCCGCCGCCTATGGCTTTGGTGAGTACGGTCATGTCCGCTTTTGAAAGATAATCCCAACTCACGTTTATCTTTTGCTTAACTCCTATAATATCCACTACCATAGTTCCATCCATTGTTCGCTCGGTCTTATCCAACACTTCAGGCGTTATAACTATTTCCGTAGGCGCTCTTATTACCGTTCCGTTAATTTCGAAAAACTGCACTTATACCTCCTGCAAATTCACGCCGTGTCTCTTATACTCTTTTGAGAGTTTTGGCATCATTATCCTAGCGAACGTCTGTCCGTCAATTTGCATAACGACTTCCTTATTGTCTTCGACGCCTATTCCATGCATCATTGCCATTCCTTGAAGTAGCCCGTTAAGCAAATCGCCGTTGGGACTTGTTCCCGTTCCTACCATAGCCCTATTTGGTGAAGTTGAAAGATTGAGAGTTTCCGCTACTTGTATTGCCGCCCTCTCCATCATCGGGATATCTGAATACATATCGTCCGCCATCATGTTCATTAGATTTGGTATCCACTCATCCGCCGTATGTCCAGGGCCTTTCTTCGTTGGAGAACCGAATCCAAGAAAATCCTTGATTGACTGTCCAATACTCTTAACTCCGTCAACTACGCTATTCCAAGCTTTCTTGATTCCTTCGCTTATGTTTGAGATTAAGTTCTTGCCCCAATTGAGTCCTTCCTTACAAAGGTTTTCAAAGTAGTCCTTTATACTATCGAACTTCTCTTTTATGACGCTCCAAACATTTTCGCACGCCGAAGTTATTCCGCTTTTCAAGTTCGAGAAAAAATTGCGTACGCTTTCCCAAACCTTGTTAAATGCATTTGCAACGATCTCTCCGCAGTTGCCAAAGAAAGACACAAGATTATCCCCAAAGGCTTTTATAAACTGCCAAATAGATAGGAATAGATTTTGAACTGCCGACCATATATGACCTGCAAAGTCTTGCATATATTCCCAAGCTGCCGACCAGTCTCCGCGCAAAACTGCGCACACAATCTTTATAATATCGAGTATCGCGCTTGCGACGTCAATTACTGCTTCCAAGAACGGTCCCAACGCTTGGATAATCGCTCCGATTACGCTTGACACTACTCCCCACAATGTTACGACTAATCCGCCGATTAAAATGAAAATCGGTTTTAGCGTCTCGTACAGTTGCTTTATCGTATCCCAGAGAGATGAAAATAGTGTCTTTACTTTTTCCCATATCGGTCTAACGTAAGAGAAGAATTTGCATAACGATTCGCCTATGATACCGTACGCGCTCTTTATACAAGTCCAAATATTTGTGAATATCGTCTTTACCGTATTCCAAATCTTCTCGCCGTTCTCTTCCCAAAACTTCTTAATTGCACTGACTACGTCCGTTATTACGTCCTTGACAAAGTTCCATACCTTTGACACATACGGCTTGAGTTTGCCAAATATTGTTTTGACCGAGTTCCATATGTTTTTTATTGAAGATATCGCTAGGTCTATGAGCTTTTGGCCGTTCTTCGACCACCACTCTTTTATTGCCTCAACTGCGTTTAGAACTGCCGCCTTGATTTTATCCCAAATCTTCAGCACAGCGTTACGGAAGTCTTCGTTGGTCTTCCATAGGTATATCACTACTCCCACTACCGCTGCAATTATCGCAATAATCAGTCCTACTTTGGAGAAAAGCAACTGTCCTACTTTCATAACTCCGCCTAAACCGCCGATCAGTTTTCCTATAACTAAAAACAGCGGTCCTATTGCCGCTGCCAATAACGCTATCGTTACAATGTTCTTTTTTGTACCTGTTGACAACCCCATTAGTTTTGCGGTCAACGGCGATATGTACTTTTGGATAAACTGTCTGATTATAGGTATTAGGATATCGCCAAACGAGATTGCAATCTCTTCTACTTCGGACTTTAAGATTTTGACTTGTCCTTCCAACGTATCAAGTTGCACCGCCGCCATCTCAGACGCTTTGTTCGTTCCAGTGATAGACTCAGTCATATCTCTAACCGCGTCTCCGCCTGCAGACATAAGCGCCAACATTCCTGGTCCAGCTCTTGCTCCAAACACAGCCATTGCTTGAGCTGTATCCATTCCCGCGTCGCCAAGTTTATCTATTATGGTAGCAAGGTCGGTTGTCGCCGGGTTAACATCGTCAAACGTCAATCCCAAGTCTTTCAAGACGCCTAGCGTCGTTGACGTTGGATTCATTAACGAAACGAGCGCTTGACGGAGCGACGTTCCTGCCGTAGAACCGTCATAACCTGCATTGTACAACACAGCTAAAGCGCCCGTGACTTCTTCGATCTCATAGCCTAGACTATTTGCAACCGGCCCTACAAATCCCATCGAGTTAGATAATTTATCCAACGTTGCCATAGAGTTACCGATTGCGGCGGCAAATACGTTCGTTACTCTTTCCGCTTGATTTGCTTCCAAACCAAATTGGTTCAATGTCGAGATTACCGTATCCGTTGCCGACGCTAGGTCAGTTTGAGTGGCGGCGGCTAGATTAAGCGTAGCCTCAATAGAGTCCGCCATTTGGTCGACTTTGTAACCTGCCGACGCCATATAATACAAAGCATCCGCCGCTTCTGACGCCGAGAATACCGTCTTACTACCCATCTCTCTGGCTATGGCTGTCATTTGTGCCAACTCTTCGCTTGTCGCTCCCGCAACGGATGCTGCGTTCGCCATCGACTGTTCAAAGCTCTTGGACACGTTGACTGCCGCCGTAGCAAGAGCCACGAGCGGTACTGTTACGCTTGCCGTGAGCTTCGTGCCTATTTTAGTAAATCCTGACGCTACGCTTTGAAGTTTCTTCTGGGCAGTTTGCAAACCACTAGAAAGCGAGGATATGTCCGCCGCAATCTTAACGACTAGGTTTCTAATTACTGCCAACTATCCCACCTCCTTGTTTCAACATTCCTATATCTTTACTCCCTTTTCAGCCGCCATCGCCCTTAAGATGGCGTCACTTTTGTTGTTTTTCTTTTTGCTAGGCTTCTTCCTTGAGTCTTTCAAAACCTTTTCCAGGCTTGGCAATTTCTTCTGTCTTGCAAAGGCTTCCGTGTGCCAAGCCAAGCATAAGTCATTCTCAAAATCCTTTTGTTCTCTCGCCGCCTTTTGTTTAGACAGCAATAACAACTCATAAGGCGTATACTCTCCAACGATAAGCGGATCTACGCCATATTGGATTACCGCTTGGTCACATAAAGAAAACAACAGAAAGTCTTTGGCGGCTAGTTTTCCCCCTGGTCTACTTCCTTATCTGACTTACCGAAGGCGAGAGTTAGAGCCTTGCCTATCTTCTCCGCAATGGTTGCAAGGTCAGAATACTCGTCAATAAGGTCTCCCACCTTTTCGGGCGTCAGAGTCTTATCTTCGTGATAGAGTCCGCCGTAGACGATGCCAAGCAAGTCTTTGATACCCACTTTATTCAAGTCGAGCGACAATATAGACTTGCCCGTGATGTCTTCTATCTTTGCCAAGGCGTTCATACCGTAGCGGAGTGTTCTCGGCTTATCCAATACAATAGTTATTCCTTTCTTCATAATTCTTTCCTCCCTTTATTCTCCTGTTTCGAATGTCAATTGCCCCGTTCCCGTGAACTCTATACTGATAGATACGACGTCGTCTACAGGGTCTTCTATTGAAAGACTGCTTATATATGCATCTCCCATATAGTAGTTCTTTTCGTCCACATACAACTTTACCGTTGCTGTAACTCCCTTTAAGAAAGCCTCTTGCAAAGCCTTCTGTCCTTCTTCGTCTACGGGTACTTCGTAATCGCCTTCGCTCGACGCCGACCATTCTTTAAGTCCCGTTATGTAATTCTTCCAATCATCGCCAAGCGCCGTGGTCTCAAGCGTGTCCAAAGAAAGTTCCAACGACCAATTCTTTATGCCGACTACTTTTTTGTTTCCACTGCTGCCGATAACTACCTTTCCGTTTTTACCTGCTATTGCCATAATTTCTCCTATTTTTCATTGAAGTGGAACTCAAATTCAATACTTGACAAATATTCGTCCGTATCAAACTTGAGCGCCGTGTTTGAGCTATATTCATAGTCCGATTTTATGAATGTCGCTTGTATTACAAGTCCGCACATATCTCCGCTATAATCTTGAAATAATCTTTTGACCTTGCGAGACAGCTCACGCGCTTTCTTATACGTTCTATCGTGACAAACAAACTGCACCGTTTGTCTCACGTATCCCGTATCGCCTTGTAATGCAGAGTCGTAGTTAGCAAGCGTAGGCGAATACACTATTGCAGGCAGTGGCGCATCTTCGGGCAACATTATTGGATAAATCCTATCTTTTACACAATTTGATATGCTCTTATCCGAACACATACGCTCGTATACTGCCTGACATATATCTTTCATATTATTCTCCCTACAGCTTTCGATATCTGAGCAACTATCGCCTCGTTGATTTTATTTTGATTATCGTCAACGGCGTTTCTCAAGAACGGATTCGCCACTCTGCCCCTTGCTCCGAGTTCGACATACGTTCCATACTTGAGAGATTTATCGTAGTCCACTTTCACGGTCGCTTTGGTAGCAGTAGCCTTGTCTTCGGTTAGATTTAGACTTTGCTTTAACGCTCCCGTATCTTCTGGACAATTGCGCTTTGCATATTCGAGCGCGATCTTACCGCCCGCCTTTGCTCCCGCCATCATCACGTTTGCCGCCGCGTCTTCCATTGCCTTTAGGTCTTTTACTATCTTCTCCGCGCCTTCAATCGTCATCTTGACTTTCCGCTGCTTTGCGCTGTAGCCCATCGCTTACCATCTCCTTGCAATTTATAATCGTCATGTTGTGAGCGGTTCTATGGTCAGCAATCCCTACGATCTCGTACAACTTGTCTCCGTAGCGAATTCTATTCATCTCGCTGATTCCCGCATAGAACCTTACCGTAATCTTCGTATTGTTTTCTGCATTGACCTTTTGCTTTGAAAAATACTCATTGCCGCTGCCGGGTTCTATCTTTGCCCATACTCTACCGACAGGCAACCACTGTCCATCGACTCCCCCAAACTCGTCTCTTTCTTCAAAAAACTGTAAAACTTCGATTCGTCTGTTCAATTCGCCAATGTTCATTAGAACCTCTCTTTTCGGTATGCAAACAGCATTCTTCGTATTAAGTCGAGCGTTTGCGCCATATCTAATCCTGTCTTGTCTTTGGATACCTGCCTTTCTTCGTACAAGGTTGCCACTATAATGCAAATCGCTTGCCGTATGGTTTCTGGCAACGGTTCATACTCGTCTAGCGGTCTACGTAATATGTCAGACGTAAGTTCGCTTGCCGTTTTTATAAGGCATTGCATGAGCGTGTCCTCGTCATCTCCGTCTACACGCAAAAAACTCTTTACTTCTTCAAGGTCTATCATTTGGTATACCTAGGGTCTCCTTGTATGGATAAGATTAAGCCGTTTACTATCGACAGCGTAACTTTAGTTGCGCACAACCTTACTCTGTCTATCGCCGTATCTTCAAGTAAATCGACGTCTATGCGGTATCTTACTTCGGATTCCTTTCCTATAGTAATTTTCTCGCTTTCCATCTTCTCAAGGTCATTGCCCACAACTTTATAGAATGGTATGTTTGCCCATTCTCCGTTCTCGCCGCGCTTGCCTTGTATAGTAACGGTCATATCGCCGTTTATTCCGCTACCCGAAAAGATTAGAAAATCCACATACCGATAATTGTTGAGATATATAGGCTCGGACACAGTCTCGCTTGAGAATATCGTGCCGAGCCCCCTTATTTTCTCAATGGGATTTATTACCGACGTCATCTCAGTTCCTCTTCGCAAGACCTACGAACGGCGACACCGATGCGCTACCCTTATAGGGAGCAAGCGGCTTATTCCATATAGGCTGTCCGTCACAGCGATAAATGAAACGGAACACGTTCTCATCGTACAAAAATCTCACGTGGATTGACGACGCCGCCTTTACTCCGCCTTTATCGATCATAAGGTACTGACCTATATCCGCAAGGATAATGTCGCCGAGGTCTCCTGCCGCGCTACACTGCTCAAGCGGAATTACGGGTCTGCCAAACAGCGTTGCATACGGTTTCTCGGACAAACCTCCCGCAGGTATGTACACAGGCTTATCGCCGATTTTCAAAGAATAAAGGAGCGGCTCAAGTTCTTGATTTATATACCACACCGCATTACCTCTCGATCTCGACCAAAGCCTATTCCACATTTTGATAAGATTCTCTACCGTAATCTTATCCGTCTGGTCGGCTTCCTTGGCTACGGTTACCATTGCGCCGCTACTGAGTATGCCAAGCGGTTCGCCACTGCCCGACCCCGAAAGTATTGCATCGTCAATCTTGAAACCGAACTCTTCCGCAAACGCTTGACGGATTACCGCTTCCAACGCCGCCGCATCTTGCAAGAGTTCGTCAGTCGCATAGCAGAGACCCGTCAACTTTTTAAGCGACAAGTCCATTTGTCTGAACTTCGGCTTACTGCCCGTAAGTTCCGCCGCCTCCGACTCCCAATACGTTTGGATACCGCCCCATCTCGAACCGTTGGCTCTGGAGTCTTCGTCTACCGCGTTTATTTTCAAACCGTTGCTGTTGGTAGTGATAGGAATACGCTTGACTCTGCTTGCGAGTATACCCGTCTCATACGTTCGCTTGAGAAGTTCAGCCACAAAGTCTTGCTGAACCAAAAAACCGCCGTCGGACGGGTTGGTTTCGTTGAGTCCGCTCGCCGCTCTCGTAGTCAGTCTTTCGTCAATCTTGCCACCAGGCGCCGCCGCTCTGTATGCCGCCATAAGTTGTTCGCCGAAAGTATTGAATCTTTTTTCTTCCGTTTTTGTGGGACTCGGCTTTACTTCGGGTTTTTCGATTCCCCTATCTTCGGGCTCCGCCGCCAAAAGTCTTTCCGCTCTACTTATACTTTCATCCCAAGAGCGAATCTCCGTTTCGTACTTATCTATCTCTTTCTGTTCGTCATCCGTAAGGAATCTATCTTCGGATTCCGCTTTTGTCAAGACTGCCATAGCCTTTAGTCTTGCGTCCTCTCTCTTCGCTTTCATCTCCAAGATTTTCTTTATCGTCATATTACTGTCTCCTATATATTTCTAAACTTCATTTTTAAGTTTTCGAGTCTGGCTTGCTCTTTTGCTCTCCTAGCTGCCGACTCTTGCTCTTCCGCTTTACTTCTTTGCTCCGCTTTATATCCGTCGTATTCTTGCATTGCGCGAACGCCCACATCGGTTGCCGTATACGCAGGGAACGTAACGGGACTCACGTCATACAACTTGACTTTGCGAATCTCTCGTACGTCAATACCGTCCTGGGTTGACCACTTATCTTTTTCGACTATAAAGCCGATAGACATCTGCGATATATCTCCGCGTCTAATGCTCGCTTGCAAATCTCTTGCCCAACTAGTATTCGGCGGAGTTATACGCACACTAAGTCCGACCTCATCTTCTATGAGTTCAAGCGTTCCTGCTCGGTTTCGCCCAAGTACGAAGTTGGGATCGTGATTGAACAGCGCTCTTATGTCGTCCGCTCGTATCGTATCTATAAAAGCGCCTTTGCGGACGATTTCCTTAAAAGGGAATATTCCCCCAAGCGTTTCGCTCCACGAGTCAAATACCGCCGCATGTCCTTCGATTACCGAACTCTTCTCGTCAACGTCCGCTATTCGCAATTCGGTCATTGGCAACATACGGACTTCTCTTTTACTTCTCTCCATTTCCTTTTCCTTTCTTATCCTCCTTCTCTTTGACGTTGGCTGCCGTCATATTTCCGTTTACGAGATAATCATCTCCGCCTTGGTCGGTAGGAACAAGACTCATATCTTCAAGCCTTCGTATGTCGTTTATAGACAGCCATCCGTTCTGCCGTCCTATGGCGTATCCTTCCATTCGGGATTTATAGTCGCCTCTCAGCAGTCCGTCTACGTTAAACTTGGCGAAATAAATAAGCCGCTCACTCTCGTCTAAAAGCGAACGGCTTATTGCTTGCTCCCATCTCACAAGCCACGGCCTTATCGTGTGTTGCACGAATTCTATGGATTGGTGTTCTATGTTGCTGAACGTAGCTCTTTCCAAATCTCCAACCAAGTGTGGAGGAACACGAAAGATACGGCATATTTCGTTTACTTGATACTTCCGCGTTTCAAGGAACTGCGCGTCTTCGGGAGCAATTCCTATCGTATGATATTTCATACCCTCTTCTAGCACAGCAACTTTGTGACTGTTTCGCGTACCCTGGTAGACCTTGTTCCAAGATTCTCGCAGTTTCTCTGGGTCTTTGAGTATCCCAGGATGTTCAAGCACACCGCCGGGTCTTGCTCCGTTGCCAAAGAACTTTGCCCCATACTCTTCCGTAGCGAGAGATAAGCCTACCGCTTCTCTTGCTTGAGCAATGGGACTCAACCCCTTTACTCCGTCCAACGATAAGCCTTTAATATGGAACACCTGGTCGGGTCGATATACGTATGTCTGATTTGTAATATCATCGGTATACGTGTATTTAATCTTGCCCGACTGACTATCTCTCTCTACCGTAACGTTTTGCGGTTTCATATACCACAATTGCTCAACGTGTCCTTTGCGTCTAATTATTCGAGCATACGCATTGCCCCACAAGAGCAATGAGGTCATCATAATCTCTCTAAATTCGAAGCTCGTCATCTCTTCGTTAGGCATTTCGTATAAACAAGAAAACAGCGGATGTTGATCCGCCGTTTCGTTCTTACCATTCTTGCCCTTTCGGAATAGATGCAAAGGCAAACTCGCCACAGTCTCCGCAAGTATTTTTACACACGCATATACCGCAGAAGTCTGCATTGCTCTAAACTCGTCAACTCTTACGCCGCTGTTGCTGTTGCCCAAAAAGTCTATGTCTACACCGCATATAAAGTCTTGCATCTCTTTGCTCGGCGCGTTTCTCTTCTCTCTTTTTGGGGAGTCTCTATTTCGTCCTAGTATTCTCATTCTTACTCCAATAAATAAACCGCCCTTGCGGACGGTCTTGATTGTTTTTCTATTTGATTTAACCTTTTAATGGCTTGCTATCTATGAGTGCCATATACACATTGTCTATTGCTTTCCATTCCGCATTGCAGATTAATGTTGCATACTTGCCTTGCATTTGAGCCCTATACATTTTCGCATTGTGCGTTGCAAACTCTTTTGCTATAATCTCTGGCGCATGTTCTACATCTGCTAGGATTCTTGCTTTGAGAGCTTCGACCTTTTGGTCGTAGACTTTGTTCTCTTCTTCACTCGCATGTTCGTGATATCCGTGGCTATAATCCTTTAAGGTTCTGAAGATATTCTTTTTTGTTGCTTTTGTCTTTTCCATTTTGTGTCTCCTTCGGGTTATTTCCCTTGTTTTGTTTCTACTACAACAATACCGTAATTACTTCAAAGAGCCCAGCGAAATTGGTAGAAACACACAATTTTTTCAAAGAGATTTTTCGCAATCAATCGAATATTTCCACGCCGTCTCGTATATGCCTTATCTCAGCGTCGGGACACATCTCTCTATATCTGCGGACTATAACGTCGCAGTATTTCGGTTCAAGTTCAATCGCGCAACACTTGCGATTCAACTGCTCCGAAGCCATAAGGATTGAGCCGCTGCCGCCAAACGGTTCATATACCAAGTCGCCCTCATGCGAACTATTAAAAATGAGCCTAGCGCATAGGGTTATCGGTTTCATTGTCGGGTGGTCGGGAGACCTAGCAGGCTTATGGTCTTCTATTACGCTTGATGGCAAGGCGAGTATCTTCTCCAAGAGTTCCACCAACTCGGCTTTGCTCATCTTCTTTATGCTCTCGCCTATCTCTTCCAATGCGGTCGACAAAGTGCGATCGTCTATAAAATAATGACCTGCGCCCTCTTTCCAACCGTACAAGATGGGTTCGTGTTTCCATTGATAATCTTGAC
Source organism: Clostridia bacterium (assembly GCA_029061605.1). Classification (GTDB taxonomy): domain Bacteria; phylum Bacillota; class Clostridia; order Christensenellales; family UBA3700; genus RACS-045. The sequence goes on from JAIDRT010000012.1 coordinate 32,969, forward strand.
GCCCTAACGTGAAATGGTGCTTCAGCCATATAAGCGTTTGAGAATACTTGAGCCCCGCATTCGTCATTGCATTAGTAAAGTTTACAGTCTCTTTCGTGCTGTGGAACACATAAAGCGGCGCGCCCTTTTTTAGTCCGCTTTCAGCCGCCTTGTAGAATGCTAAAAGGAATTGATAGAATTCATCATCGGAGAGATTGTCATTGGCTATCGTGCTATTCGCTCTTGTTTGTGATTTGTGTTTGCCGTTAACTGCCGAGCCATAGTCCACGTTGTACGGCGGGTCGGTAACCATAATATCTGCGACTCTACCGTCTAGCACTTTCTCAACGGCTTCCTTTTGAGTACAGTCGCCGCACAACAGCCTATGCTGTCCAAGTATCCATAGGTCTCCCTCTTTTGTCTTTGGCTCAGCAATCTCTTCCATTGCCGAATCAGCATCGAAGTCATCTTCGTGAACGTTCTCCATTGAACCGCTACCGAAGAGTTCTTGAGCTTCGGCAAGGTCAAAGCCTGTTAGAGTTATATCGTAACCACTGCCGTCCAGGTCTTTCAAAAGGCTTGCCAATAAGTCGTTATCCCATTCGCCGCTGATTTTATTCAATGCGATGTTCAAAGCTTTTTCTTTGCTCTCGTCTAAGTCTACCACTACGCAGTCTACTTCGTCATACCCCAAGTCTTTCATTACCTTCAGCCTTTGGTGACCGCCAACTACTATTCCCGTTCGTTTGTTCCATATAACGGGTTCAACGTAGCCGAACTCTTGAATACTTCTCTTCAGTTTCTCGTATTCCGCATCCCCCGGCTGTAAATCTTTACGTGGATTGTACTCAGCGGCTTTTAATTCTTCCACCGCCATTCTCTCTATCTGCATTCACTTCTCCTACTTCTTGATATACAAAAGGACTACTTAATTGAAAGTAGTCCTTTTTTGCTGAAATATTTTAGTTTACATCTTGTTAAATTTACCTTACACTATGTAAACTTACACACTATATTTTGTCAACTTTGTTTTACATTGGGTCAAATTTAGTTTACATATCGTGCTTTTTGCCTGTTTACAAATTCAAAAATAAAACCGCACATTACTGTGCGGCTTATCTATTTCCTTTTAGTCTTCGTCTTCATCGTAGTAATCTTCTTCATCTTCTTCGTAATCGGTGTTGATGTAGATGTACTCGCCGTTGTCAAACTCGATTTCGATTACACCGTCATCTGCCGTAAAAGTTGCTTCTTTTGCTTCGATAAATCTACCGAGTTTTTCTATTTCTCTTATATCCTTATCTTTGCATAATTCGTAAGGTAGGATACCGATGTTTCCTGCGTCTACCCCATAGCAGTGACCGTGTTGGTCTTGATACTCGCCATCGCCGTATTTTGTTCCGCCGATTGCGAACGTGTGGCCGTGGATTTCATGTACGCCTTCGAAGTCCTCGAAGTCGTTACTCCAATCTGCGTAGTAATCCTCGTCTGTCATTTGGTAGCACACATCGCCTACATAAAATCCTTTGGTGCTTTTTACTTCGCCTTTAACTTTATTTGTTGCCATTCTTAACTCCTTCGGGTTGTTTACCCTTGTTTTATTTTCTACTACAACAATACCGTAAACATCTCAAAGAGCCCAGTGAAATTGCGTAGAAACACACAATTTTTTTGAGAATATTTCAACTCTAAATGACTATTATCCCACGCCCATTATAGACACTGTCCGTAGTCGTTCCTTGATTGCGAATTGCTCTATCCAATGCCATAACAAGGGCGACCGCTCCGTCGATTCTCTCGGTGGACTTTTCTTTATCCATCTTTACGTTCCCGGCAGGATCAGTTCTTACGTACACGTTGTCCATCATCCATCGAAGTGGGATGTTGCCACCGTGCGCTATCTTTTGCTCAAGCACGAGCTTCATTAACTCTTTTGTCGGTGGACTCATATCCTTAAAGCCTTGACCAAACGGTACGACAGTAAATCCCATCCCTTCTAAGTTCTGGGTCATTTGCACTGCACCCCATCTATCGAATGCAATCTCTTTTATATTGTACTTCGCGCCGAGTTCTTCGATAAAATTCTCAATGTATCCGTAATGGATTACGTTACCCTCCGTAGTGATTACTTGCCCTTTCGCTTGCCACACATCATAAGGTACGTGGTCACGTCGTACTCTCAAATCAATCGTATCTTCTGGTATCCAGAAAAACGGCAACACGACGTATTTATCTTCCTCATGCAATGGCGGAAATACAAGCACAAATGCCGTTATGTCTGTGCTTGATGAAAGGTCTAGTCCGCCGTAGCACTCTCTCCCTTTTAACTTTTCCGCGTCTACTTCGAAGTCGCATTTATCCCACGAGTCCATCGGCATCCAACGAACACTCTGCTTTACCCACTGATTTAGGCGGAGCTGTCGGAATAGGTTCTCTTCCGCCGGGTTCTCTTTCGCTGACTCATAGGCAGTTTTTAGTTTGTCTATATCTACCGTTATGCCAAGTGATGGATTTGCCTTTGCCCACACCTTTTCGTCTCCCCAATCGTCATCATCGTCCGCGCCGTATATGACTGGGTAGAACGAGCGGTCGTTCTTTCGACCTTCGATTATGTCTTTCGCTTTTTGATGCACTTCCCAACATATTGAGTTTCTATCCGTACCCGCCGTAGTAATCAAAAAGAACAGCGGTTGCTTTCTAGCGTCGCCCGAACCGTGCGTCATTACGTCGTACAACGCTCTACTCGGTTGGGCGTGTAATTCATCGAACACAACGCCGTGTACGTTAAGTCCGTGCTTTGTATATGACTCCGCCGACAGCACTTGGTAGAAGGAGTTGAGCGGTTTGTACACAAGCCGTTTTTGGCTCATTATCGGCTTGATTCTCTTCTTCAAAGCGGGACATTGCTCGACCATATTACAAGCCACGTCGAACACAATACTTGCTTGCTGTCGGTCGGCGGCGCAGCCGTAGACTTCCGCTCCCCACTCTCCATCTCCCGCTAAAAGATAGAGAGCTATTGCCGCCGCTATCTCGCTCTTACCTTGCTTCTTTGGTATCTCTACGTAAGCGGTATTGTACTGCCTATATCCGTTGTCCTTTACCGTGCCGAATATATCTCTTATGATTTTGTCCTGCCACGGCAATAACTCGAATGGTACTCCGTGCCACGTACCTTTGGTGTGCTTGAGCGAGTTAATAAAGGCAACGGCGCGGTCGGCAAGTTGTTTGTTGTATGCCATACTCCCTCCATTTGCCAATAATAAAAGGAGAGCCGAGGCTCTCCCTTTGAACACGCACTTGTCTATTTTTTATTTTGCTCTCATTCTTTTTTGTGTGTCATCGAGAGCCGCTTGTAGGTATTTCGTATCGAGTCCTACATCCTCGTATCCTTTGAGTATTGTGTTGTAATACTCTTGGTATGGCATGCTTGGTTTACCGCTATTCATTATGTAAACCATTGCCTCGACTGCTCCGTCTTTCATTTCCACCGTGACCGTTTCCTTGCGGTATAAGTGTGGATAGCCTTCGTACCTATCGAGTGCCATCTCGTCTTTCGGTGTAATCTTCCATACTCCGACGGGCGTCTCTGCTCCACTGACTGGCTCTATTGTTGCAACTCCACGGAAAGTCAGTTGGTATTCCTTGAGTTTGCCTATGCCTACGACCTTTGCCGTAGGACACCGCCTTGCCATTTGAGCAAGGTTGAGATTGCTACCGTATGCTACATAAAGTTTGTTTTCCATTTATTTATCCTCCATTTTCTAGGGTGCGGTTAAACCGCTACCCCAGGTCTTCCGTTTTTGAACGCTATGTCTCCGCTTAGGTTTTCGAGTAAAAACTTTCTCGCCGTTTCGAACTCATCGCCTATCATTCCTAGTCTTAAGAGCCATGTTCTAAAGGTGTATTTTTCGTTCGCCGTTACCGTCTTCCTTGCGCTTGCCCCGTTTTGCGTTAGGGCTTGGTGGCTGATTGCTAGGCATAATTGTATGTAGGTCTTAATCTTGCCTGCGTGGGTCGTACCGTTAAAGCATCTGAACTCTATTCCCTTTCCTTGCCAGAGGCTGTGTAGGTTGAGGGCGCGGTATCTACTGCTGTCGTAGTGGGTTCCTCTGTGGCTTGAGCCGTTGTACCATAATCTTTCTACCGTTGTCTTCGTGGTCGGCTTAGTGCGATTCATCTCATCTACAAATCTCTTTTCCGTTTTCTTGCACCAGGTGTTTTCTCTGTCCGCCGTTACCCCTATCGCCTTGAACAGTATGTCTTCTTTGCTTGTCATTATGTTGACTAGGTTGCGTAGCGTCTTTGCGGTATGTCTCTCTGCGCCGACATGGACATGTATTCCACAGCTACTGTTTGCTATCGCGCCTTTGTGTCTCAGTTGTCTTACGATCTCCTGTATGTCTGCGATGTCTTCGTATTTGCATACTGGTGTTACGATCTCGCATCTGTATTCGGCTGTTGCTGTTTGTCCGTTCTTTCTTTCGGCGCGTATGCTAGCGTCGCTCATCGCTTTCCATATCCGTCCTTGCCTGTCGGTTGCTTCGTAGGTGTCGTATACGCTTCCTGCGTAGTAAGATCTCGTACCGTAGTAATCTGCGATTACCTTTGCTGCGTCTTTTCTCGTAATCCCTGTGAGTTCGATTTCGATTCCGAATGTTTGATTTTTCATTTTGCGTGTTCTCCTTTCGAGGTGTTTTGCCTCTTTTGTTATCAACACAACAATACCGTAAAAACACACAAGAGCCCAGCGAAATTGCGTAGAAAAACGAAAGAATTTTGAAAGAATTTTCAACTATTTTTTCGGTGTTTTTAAGCCTATTCCGTTGAAGTTAAAATCGCCGTTTTTTATGGCTTTTCGGTCAGCTTCACACGCCGTCTTGTAGTCGGCGTTTTCTCTTTCCTTTCGCTTGCATTCCATACAAATGCAGTCGGTGTTGTACATCGACATAATGCGACCGCCTTCAAGCGAATGACCGCATCTGTCGCAATATCTTTGGCTGAAAAATGTATCCATAGTCTTCTCCCTTTAATAGACCCCATCTTCGTCTATGAGGTTTACTCGTTGCTTGATTAGTTGTATTGCTTCGATATATGTGCCTTGCTTTATTTGTTTCCACAACTCGTTGATTGCTTTCTCATCATTCAATGCTTGGCTTACTTTTCCTAGCAAGGCGAATATGTTTCCGCTCTCGCCTCGGCTTTCGAAGAATACCGTCGGCTTGTTGCCACTCTGTTGTTGTCTTAAGTGTAGGTAACTTACCAATGACGTTACGGATTCATTCAAGTACCCTTGCTCCTCTTCTACTGAATACAAAGCCAGGAGCAGTTTGTTCGCTGTCTTTTGGCTTATGCTTGTAAGACCCAACTTTTCTACTATGCTTATTGCCTTTTCCACTTCCGTGTCCTCCATGTACCAACAACCATACCGTAATCGTCCGCTTTAGTCCAGAGAAATTTGCGACTATTTTGGAGAATAAATAAATTGTTTTTTATTCGCTGACTGCCGTCTTTAAGGCTTCGACTTTATCCGTCAATTCCCATATGACGTAACCTTTCCCAAAGTGACCGCCTACCGCTGTTTGAGAAAAGATAGGACTGCGCAAGTCAAGTTTCTTTATCGTGCCTGCGACCGAAAGGTCAAATACCTTCTCCACCGCCTTGACGATAAGTTCCTCGTCTACTGCCGCCGTATTAAACGTATTTACGTCGATAGCGGTCGGCTTGGGTACGCCTATGGCATACGAGAGAGAAACTTCGCACTTCGCCGCCAAACCTGCCGCCACAATGTTCTTTGCGATATATCTTGCAAGATAAGCGCCACTGCGGTCTACCTTGCTTGCGTCCTTACCGCTCATGGCTCCACCGCCGTGATGAGCTACTCCGCCGTATGTATCTACCATAAGTTTTCGCCCGGTCAGTCCTGTGTCGGCTTCAAAGCCACCGAGAACAAAGCGCCCAGACGGATTAACGAGGATTTCCGTATCTTCCAAGTTGTATTCTGCAAGCGAATAGCCTATTACCTTTTCCTTTATTTCTTTGGTCAACTCGGCAAGGTTCTTGCTCTCGGTGTGTTGAGCCGATACTATGACAGACTTGATTCTATCGAATTTGTCGCCAGTGTATTGGATAGACACTTGGCTCTTGCCGTCTGGACGAAGTCCTTCGATGTATCCTTTGCTCCTGCACTCTTCGAGCCTATCCGTAAGCCTATGAGCAAGTTCGATAGCAAGTGGCATATAGTTCTCAGTTTCGTTGGATGCATAGCCGTACACTATTCCTTGGTCGCCTGCCCCTTGCTCTTCCCTTTTTACTGCTTGAGATATATCTTCGCTTTGCGTGTGAATTCGTGTTTCAAACTCTATGCCTGCTGTATCGTAGCCGACTTGTTCGATTACTGTCTTGGCGATATCTTTGTAGTTCACTTTGGCGGCAGTCGTTATCTCTCCGCTGATAAAACACTTATTGTGCGCAAGCATAACTTCGCAAGCCACTCTGCTGTTCTCGTCCTGCGCCAAGCACTCATCGAGAATGCTGTCTGCGATAAGGTCAGCAAGTTTATCTGGGTGTCCGCTAGTTACGGACTCCGCCGTGATGATTCTATTCTTCATGTATAAATTCTCCTTTAACAAAAAATAAAGCCTTGAATATTGCTTCCAAGACCTGTACTACTATGCCGTTCCCCGCTTGCCTGTACTGTTGAGTACCACTGATTTTTGCTGCTTGTATCTTGTCGATTTGCTCGTCTTCCCATCCCATAAGACGTAGACACTCTTTCGGCGTTAGCTTGCGAATTCTTATGTTTTCCGTGATTACAGCATTGCCGTCTCCACAAGTAAGTGTATGAGCTATGCCCTTGCCAACACGTCCTCGCTTGGTTTTACTGCCCACATAGGTTATGTTGACGTAATCGCCTTTCTCCGCTTCTTCGTATCCTTGCTTTGTTGCTACCTTGATTTGTATTGGCTCTTCCATCATCAACACTGCCGAACTACCACTTGGACAAGCACACTGCCCCGTAAGCGTCGGAGCAACGTCCTTTACTTCCGTTTTGTTGTAGGCAACGAAGTTCTTTGGCATGTAGCCGTGTTCTTCTATGAATTCCCTATATCTTCGCGCCACATACTCTTTCGAACCTTTCTTATGTTCCAATACAAGGTTGTCTTTTTGCACCGACGTCAACGTATTGCACAATCCGCTTTCGTTAGGCTCAATTCTTTGTTCCAAATGCTTGCCGGGAGTTCTATCTGACGGATCGTCTGGGTTGCGACCTCTCATTGCCACAATTATTGGGTTATCCGTCTTGTCTTCAACTATTGGCAGTATTGCCGTCTTGAACCCTTCTGGGCGAGTCGTTATCGTTGGACACACTCCACTGCGGTTGACTTTCTTGTTGAATGCATCAACCGTGTCTCCAACTCCGCATTCGTTTTCCAATACAGCTTCTACGGCTTGCTTGAAAAATCGCTCTTCGCTCGTCTCTTTGGCGTCTATAATAATGGGAGTTTGACCGCCACCCTTTCCCATTGCCTCCGTAAGCGTCGGACTGATTCCATCGGTTCTCGGCGTTTGATGTTTTTGCAGACCGCCAAGTACAAAGTTCTCCGCAATCTTTGGCTCGGTATTTCCACCGCCTGCGCAATGTATTGTAGGTGCGATTCCGTTTGGCTCATATACACGCTTGCTTATATCGTGCATCTTATCCCACTTCTCGCCGACAACTTCTCCCACTTGAACACATTGAGGTCCGCGCCAATCTCTCGCCATCAACGTGCTAGCCACTCCTTCGCTTGACTTTATACTAGTACGACGTGAGTTAAACGTCGATCTCAAAATACTTCGAATCGTACTCTCTTTCAAATAGTATTTTTCATCGACTACCGCGTCTATCATATCTTTGAGTCGCAGTTTCAATTCCTGCTTTTCTGGGAATACGTAAGGCTTATGCTCGCCTAATATAGACACGCAAAATACTCGCTCTCTGTTCTGCGGTATTCCGTAATCTTTTGCGTTGAGTATCTGCCAATAGTTCGTATACCCCAATGAGGACAAAAAAGAAAGCCAACGGTCAAAGTCGGCTTTGAATTTCTTACTCACGAGATTCTTCACGTTTTCGAGTAATAAGTATTTAGGCAGTGTGGCGGTTTCGGCTGCGGTTCTCAAGAGCCGTTCTACTTCCATCAACAGTCCGCTCCTTGTACCTTGCTTTATACCTGCGCCTTTGCCCGCCACACTGATATCCTGACAAGGGAATGAATATGTCCACATATCCGCGCTCGGCAATTCCTTGATTGCTCTTATATCTCCCAGGTTATTTACTGGTCCGTGCATTGCCTCGTAACTCTTAATAGCGTACTTGTCTATTTCGGATATTGCCACCACTTCGTGCGATACTCCGATATTCGTCAAAGCCTGCGTTTGACTGCCAATACCTGCGAACAATTCAATTAGTCGCAATGGACTTTGTTTTGTGTATTCCACTAACTTCCCCCTCCCAAAAGTTTTTCCATAATATCGTCATTGGGATTTTTCTCATCCCACTTCGACAATCGGCTTTCGCGTACTACGAGATAGATTTTGTTCCACACATCGTTAGTTTGTTTAAGATACTGCTGAGCCATAGCCACGAACGGCGATGGCATTGCCTTTCCGTTCGTTGGGTCTTTGACGAGCAGTCCGTGTTTTGTGTTCATCTCTTCGCACTCCAACCACCTAGCCTTGCAAAATGCGTACTCTTCGAGATTGTACGGCAGTATGCCGACCGTACAGCCTATCCCTTTCAGCCACGCATACACCGTCCGATATATGTCTTTTGCCTTGGCTGATAAATAAGTCGGCGGTTCACTCGGCAGCTCAACACCTTCCGTTGCAAAGTCCACGACTTCGACGGGACGTCTGCCGGGATTGCCTTCCAATATCTTTTGGGCGGCAGCCTTCTTCGGTCTACCCGCTCCCGCCCTTGCTCCTCCGCTTGCCATTCTTTTCTCCTTTTGATTTTTGATTTATTTTGATTTCTCTTTGAATTCAAAAAGGAGCGGTCTCCCGCTCCTTTAACTTTGTTAAAGATTTTGAATTTTTGATTTTTACGTTTGATTTTTGATTTTGCGAAAATTCGCGTTTGACTGCGCCCCCGCTCTTAGGGGGAAATTTCCTAGAGATTTGACTCCCCCTGCCCCTGTCGGCAGAAAAAACGAGAGCGGACTCGCGTCCGCTCTCTTGTTAGTCTTCGTATGTCAGTTTCTCGCCTCGGCTTTCTATCGCCCTTTGGCAGGTGTCGCATAAGTAGCCGAGTTTCGTTTCCTTTCTCATCTCGCTTATCGGCATCAGTTCCCCACACCATTCGCAGTAGTCGTACTCTTCGCCATCTATATAAACCGCATTTACTCTTATGTAGTCGTTGCTCTCGTCCGTAGGTTCGGTGTAGATGTCTACTATGCTATCGTCTTTTGCTGCCATAAAGCAGTAGTTTCCTTGGTGTTCGAGTGTTCCCTCGTCTAGTCCTAATAAATTTACTAAGCCTTTTCCATCGTTTGTTACTATCTTGTCCATTTTGTGTCTCCTTTGAGCTTTTGCTCTCTCTTTGTTTTCTACTACAACAATACCGTAATTATCTCAAAGAGCCCAGCGAATTTGCGTAGAAACACACAAATATTTTCAATATTTTTTATTGCCGAATCGACTGCCTTCTTCTACCGATTTCCTACTATGGCAACTCCAACACAGGCTTTGTAAGTTACTAGGTGCGAATTTATCTCCGCCTTGTTTAATGGGGACTATATGGTCTACCATAGTTGCTTTCGTTCGCTTGCCGTCTTTTAGGCATTCCACACAAAATGGATGAACTTCCAATTGTTTCTTTCTTGCGTATCTCCATTCGGGTGTCTTGTAAAAATACTTTGTAAAATCATCCCTACCATATTTGTTATAGTGGCTGTCGGTTAACTTCTTATGCTCTTCGCAATACTGTCCGTCTACAAGTTTTGGACAACCTGGATAACTGCACGGTCGTTTCGGTTTTCTTGGCATTTCTCTTCCCCTCACTTTTATTATAGCGTATGGTTTGCACAGTTTTGTATCAGTTTTGGACAGTTTTGGACGGAGTTTTATTCGCTCATTATTTTGGCTAGTTCTTGAATGATTATATTCGTCTTATAAATCAAACCGCTCTTGCTGTATCCGTAATTTCCGCAAATCCTTCTTACAGGCAATTTATCTAGGTATCTATCGGAGATTATCCCATAACTCATTTCGTCAAGGACGCTTATTGCTTTTTCCAATCTTTCTACGTCTAGGCAGATACTTTCGGTAGCCACTCCAATCTCCACCTTTCCTTTGTATATGTGATAATCTTTCAAGTATTTCAGTATCTGTTCCGTTGTATATTGCATTCTCCGCCTCCCTAGGTAATCCTATTAATCGATACGTCGGCATACCGCCCATTACTCCGCGCCTTTCAGCTTCTCTTAAATTCAACACCCAATCTATACTTTCTTGGGGATCTAACTTGCTTGTAAGCCAAGCTCGTATTCTTCCGCTCTCTTCTAGTTCCTCATCCCAGGCGGCAGCTTGGCATATACCGACTAGTTCCCACAACTGCATTCTACACAGTCTATTTCCCTTATAGAAGAACAGCATCAGCATCTGGTCGGCAGTTTCGTCATAATACTTGGCGCGGATATAGTAACCTTGCAAGTTGCCTTTGCCTATTCTGTTGTCTATATAAGTTTCGGATTCTTGCTTTATGTCTGCTTTGGGTATCTGACGTCCAAACATTATCTCATAGTCGAACTGAGCTTCTTCCGTTATCAGCACCTTGTTGATTACTCTATCCGTTGCCATTCTTACTCCCTGCCTATTGTCTCTATTGCTTCCTTTACCTCTTCAAGTCTTCTTACTACCGTGGCGTATCCGCCCGCTTTGGATATTTGTTTTATCGTCATCTCTTGCAGTACCGTCGGTTTGTTGTTTCCAACCTTACATTCAAATGCGATAAATCTTCCCTTATAGCAGACTATAATATCTGGAATGCCTGCCGTTCCGTATTGTCCGCCGTGTTCTTTCCAATAAAACAAGCCTTGCACTTTCTTCAAGTATTCGCTTATCTTTCGTACCAAATCTCTCTCTTTCATATTTGCCCTATATAAATACTCACGTCATACATGTCACATATGTCACTACTACACTAATTTACATAGTGACATATATCTCTCTTCTGTATTTGGTATTTTCTGACGTTTTGTGACGTGTGTGACATAGTGACATATAGTTATTATAAGGGGATAATTTTCCCTTGCTCTTGTCACTCATCGTCACTTTGGTCTTCTAAAAATGACCCTTGAGCATATTGCATATACTTCTGTCTCTTGCTGAAATAATGCGTCCTGCTCTGTCCGTTGCGCTTCATATTGTGTTCAATGCCGTCATAGTAGAGTTGAGTTTTCACGTCCGTTATGGCTTTGCCCAACGCTCTCGTGTCCATAGGACACGGTTGCCCTGTAACGTCGTAAATTGCTTTTAGCATTTCCGATGCAGTTCCTTTCCAGGCATACGGCGGATTCTTCAAAATTTGTTTTACCGTAATGACGAGCGGATTATTTTCGTACTCACGTTTCTTGCGTTTGCGTTCTTCGTCTTCCGCGCTACCGACCATCTCCCAACGATACTTTGATTCATTGAAATGCACGACAATGTCTTGCTGTTTAATGTCACGTCCTGTCATAAACATTGTCGCATTCTCGTCTTGGCGCTTTTTCTTGTAGATAATGTATATCGTGTCGCACACGCCCATAATACCGTTACTGCCCGATATCATATTGAATACGTCGTTCTCGTCCGCCATTTTCCTAAGGTGGTGAATAAGGAAGATACACACTTTGCGTTTGTCGGCGTACTCTTTCAACGTTCCGAGTTCTCTGTAATCCGTAGCGTAGGCTATCTCATTTCGCTTTACCGAACCGCGCACCTTTTGCAAGGTGTCTATAATAATGAGCTTAATGTCGGGATGTTCTTCGAACTCTTCGTCAAGTTGCTTAATAAGTCCGCCGTCCAATACGTCAGCCTTTACGGATAAATAAAAGTTGTCTGGCGATTTCTCTTTGCAAAGCAGTTTTTTCAATCTGTCTTGCAAGCGATAGACACCGTCTTCCAATGCAAGGTACAAACATCCCGCTTGATTTGTCACGTAGTCCAAGAACTCTTTTCCCCTGCTTACGGCTAGACACATTTGCATCGCCATCCAAGATTTTCCAACCTTGGAAGAAGCACACAAGATTGCGAGCCCTTGAGGCAACACGTCTGGGATAAGCCACTCTGGTGGATCAAACTCCGCTGTAATCAAATCGCTTGCGACTATGCTCCCTACGCCTCGCTTGTAGATTCTCTTTACTTCCTTCTTCGCCAACTGCACGTTGCTTGCAAGAGCCTTTGCATCTTCCATCAACAATTCGTTTGGATCTTTCTTCTCGCCCGCTATGTTGTAAACTATGTAAGGTACTTTGAGCTTCGACAATTCGTCCGCCAAACTCTTCGACGCTTTTTTGCCTGGTTCATCGTTGTCCAAGCACAACACGAGCGGAGCGTTTGGCTTCTTGTCTTTGACTTCCTTGACAAGTTTGTTCGTTCCACCTACTCCGCACAACGATACGGCGGGACTTCCGCATTGCATTACGGATAAAGCGCACAAAGGACTCTCCACAATAAAGACTGGCTCTTTGCTTGCTCCCCATAATGCGTTGCGGTTGAACAGCGGCTCCGCTCCCGCCTCATCGGTCGTAGGCTTGAAGAACTTCTTGTCGATAATGCTCCTAGTTTGGTAGTATCTCAATTCGCTCGAATACGGCAAGACGATTGCGTTCCGCTTTACGTCATATCCCAAACAATATTTCTTGACCGTGGCGGCAGCAATTCCGCGTTTGGCAAAGTAATCCGTTTTGTCTACGTCGCGTATACATGCCTTGAGATAGTCCTTGATACTCACACGATTTGGGCAATCTCCCAAGTCTATGCGATACATATCCGCAAGGCATTTCGCCGCGTTCAACGGCTCTATGTTCTTTATCTTCGACACAAAGGCTATGGCGTCGCCCGTTTCTCCACAGCCAAAGCACTTGAAAATATTGCTCTTACGGTCCACGGAAAATGACGGAGTCTTCTCGTTATGAAAAGGACATAGACCTTTATCCTTGTTATTAAGTTGTACGCCGAAACTCTCTACTACGTCGGCTATGTTCGTTTGCTCTTTGACCTTTTCAAAAATGTCCATTTCCACCTCTGTTTTAGGACGGCGTTGCCACCGTCCTTGGTCGCTTATTCTTCTTCAAGCGCCGTTACTTTGTTTGCCATTACTTTGACCTGCTCGCTCATCGGCAAGATGTTTTGGAGTTCGCTCTCGTCCAAATCTCTGTCCACTGCGAACACCGCTTGCGAGTAGTTGATACCGCCGCTGTTCTGCGCTTTCTTCAGCGAGAACTTCGTCACGACCGAATTCGTCTTCTTGCCCTTTGACAAAAGTCTCATTACGTACTTACTGAACTCTCCGAGACTTCCCGTCGGCAGCGAAAGTATGGTCGGCAAGGTTTCGCCTTCACGGAGCAGATATATTCTGCGCTTTTGCTTGCACGCTTTCGCGCCGTTCTTTCCGCTACCGAATTTGTTGAACTCACACTCAGCGCAGTTCTTGACTTCTCCGCTCTCCGCTTCGATACCTACCTTGCCGTCCATAGAGGCGCAGTCTGGCGGAGTGTTGCCGCCCGTGTACTCTTCCGCATAGTAACAAGAGATAGGATGGTGATATACCACTACCGCCTTGAACTCTTTGACGAGGTCTGGACTTTCGGGATCTTCGCCTGGTATCTCGAATGCGATGCCTCCGCCTGCAGGTATTCTGATTCTCTCGAACATTGGCGTCAAGCCGTCCATTTCTTCGGCAAAAAGTTCGCCGAGATTCGCGCTTGCATTAAAGGTCTTCACTTCTTTGCTCTCGCTTTTCATTACTTCGTTTGTCATATTTATTCCTCCGTTTTAATTATTTTTCTTTGTCTTCATTACGCGAATATTGTTCTTCTCCGCCACCTTGATTAAGCCGTCCAACCACGTTGGCAACACTCCCTCATTCTCTGCGATAAGTTCCTTTACCGTTGCCGTCAGCGTTTGGCTGTTAATCGTGAACAAGTCTTCGAATCCGTTCTCTTTCATTGCCTGCCACAATTCGCTCTTGCGACTCGGCTCTGCCGCCGGGTACTCCATCGTGACAAGCGAGAACGTCGTACCGTTCCTGTTGAACGACGTCAACTCTTCCGTGGTCATGAGGTCTATCATCTCAGTAGTGACGTTTTCTATCTCTTCGTTAATCTTCTTGACTTTGCTCTCAAATTCGCTCTTTTCCGCTCTCAAATCTTTGAGCTTGTCGGATAGTTCCAACAACTTCGTATCCATCCTATACCTCCCATTTTGTTGCAATGCTTTCTCTATTGGTTGCCCTTTGCGGAGTCTACTTTCTACCGTACTTCTCGGCTGATTGTATATCCTGCATAACTTGGCAAGCGTAAACCTTTTGCCGTATAAATAATAAGTCTTAGCCACTAAGCAAACTCCTCCAATTATCCACCATCAAGGTTGCTATATCTCCCTTATGCTTCAAGGCGTGCATTATCTTCTCGTCCACTGTTCCTTTGCATACAAGGTGGATATAAAGACACTTTTGCTTTTGTCCTATGCGGTGGATTCTCGCTCTGCTTTGCTCGTAGTTCGCATAGGAGAAATCCAGGGAGTAGAATACCGCAACGCTTGCCGCCGTCAACGTCAGCCCCATACCCGTCGTTTGCAGTTGTCCGATAAACACCTTAATGTCTGGGTTCTCTTGGAATTGTCTGACTTGCTCCGCCCTGTCTTTTGTTGCGCCGTAAATAAGAGAGTATCCTATGCCTTTGTCCTTGAGCATCTTCTCTATGCCTTGGATTTCGGGTACAAACCTTGCGAATACTACTACCTTCTTACCTTCTTCTACGCACGTGTCTATAATGTCTTCAAGGGCATTTATCTTCGCATTGCTGACGTGTTGCGTCTCGCCTTGAATATCGTCTCGTATGTATCCGCCGGTGCATTGCGAAAGTCGCAGTAACTGCGTCAATACGTTTCTTGCCGTGACTTCTCCGTTGGCTAACTCTGCATAGCAGTCCTTCTCAATATTGCGGTACACCGTCGCTGCTTTCGTCTCCAAACACACAGCTCTCGTCTCATCGATAAATGGCGGTAACTCTACGGCATCTTCAATCTTGATTCTATAAGCGATGCTATGTACTTTCTCAACAAGTTCTGGCAAGTTCCTATATCCTACGACTTGGTGCTTTTGGTAACCGCCGAGGATTGCGTATCTATTGCGGAATAGATAGTAACTACTGCCCAATATGCTCTCGTCCAAGAATTTGTACTGCGAGAATATATCCAAAGGATTGTTGGTTATTGGCGTACCCGTCAATATCACGTTGTATTTCGACAGCCTGCCTAACCTGTGCAATGCTTTGGACTGCGTCGCCATAGGATTCTTAATCTTTGACGATTCATCGCAGACTATCATATCTGGTTGCCACTTGGTGATTTCCTTCTCCAATCTCCAACACGACTCATAGTTGACTACTATCACTTGCAGAGCCTTTCCGTTCATATAGTTGAACGCTTCTCTTTTCTTTGCCAATGCTCCGTCTAGCACCGTCAATGCGTATCGGTAATCTGCAAACTTTTTGAACTCGTCTTCCCACACTCCAACAATGGATTTGGGACATACCACAAGCAATTTATTTACGGCGTTTGTCTCGTTCATTGCTCCAACGAGCGCAATTGTCGTGATAGTCTTACCTGTACCCATGTCCATTAAAAAAGCCACCGCTTTGCCTTTCTTCTCGCTCAAATCGCGCCTCCTATGCCGAACATTTGCAAAGCATAGTTGTACGCCTTGACTTGGTGTTCGTAAAGCCTGCCCTTTATCTTGGTCGGGATTATGGGATCTGCTTTTTTCGCTGCGTTCCCTTGCTCTTCCGCCGTTGGTTTGTTTAATAAATCAAATTGGACACCGTACATTGATACCCTCCCAATCGATACACGATTTCATATTCTTCGCGCCGAACATATAAATGAGCTTTTCGCTTTGCTCCATATCCAACTCTTTGTTATCGTTGAGCATTTTCTTTAACTCCGCCATCGTCATTCCATACTCAACGCAAAACAACCGCACGGATAAACATTCTCTCTTCAACATTTCAATGAATTGTTTTGGTTTTAATTTCATTTTTATCTCCTCTTTGGCTCGCCAAATGTCTTGAGAATTGCTTGCATCGTTGCAAGGTCTTCTCCGTTGAGCCCTTCTTTTAATTTCTCAAGCAAATCTCTTTGCTTACCTGTCAAATACCTCTTGCCTATACTGAATCCTTCTACAACATGAACACCGCCTCCTTTGCCTTGCGTAGTGTAGATGGGATAAGACAACGTCAAGTGTTCTAAATCTCGGCGTATCGTACGCTCGGCAACACAAAACTCAGTAGCCAAATTGTCTACTGTTTCATGTCTGCGTTCACACAAAACTTCGAGTATTTCTTGTCTGCGTTCGAGCGCACTTCTCACTGTCTTATCCCACCTCCTTTCTCTTGATGAGCTTAGTTTAGTTGTTAAAGCGGACACCTTTTGACCGCTTATAAAAAGTTTTTTGAAAAATTTCTGTATTGCTTCTAACAGCATTAGAACCGTTTCAGCGAGCCAAATTAATCTCTTTTAAGCAATTTTTTAGAATAAAATAAAAAAAGCGCCCTGACTTAGAACTTAAATCTAGTTCTTTTCGTCAGAGCGCTTTTACTCTCTCTTTATTTCAGAAGAAACGAAATCTACAAACGTGACCTGAAAAAGGATTTACTTCTCGCAGTTCTTTCTCAACCGTTGACCTTAATCGTCGGCGTTTGCGTTTATTTAGTTTTATATGCTTGTTGGCATCTTTATATCTACCACGTAATGTCTTACGCTTTTTGCGGAACTCACTATTGCTGCGCGACAACGGTCGCACGTCATCTTACACACTCCCCGGTCGTTGAGTACGCCCGTCAGTTTTCTACTGCAATTAGGACAATATTGTTGCATAGTTCGCCACATTCCTTTCTCCATCTTTTCCTCCCATCAATATAAAAATTTTAGATTTGCTCCACCTAAAATGCGGTTGGGAATTCCTACTTCAAAGTGAAGCATATTTTTATATTCTTCATTTGTAATAATGCGAACATTTGTTCGTGTGAATATGATAGCATAAGACTAGTAGTCGTGTCAATGATTTTTTCTAAAAAAATAAAACAGCCAAGTTAATTTTTTGCTTGGCTGTTTTTTTGATTCAAATTGTTTTATTCCCAGAACTGTGAATACCTTGCTATTAGAGATTCTAGTTCTTCTATTGATGTTAAACCTTTACCAATGGCTACCTTTAGATACTTACCATTAAATGCCTCGAACGCGTCTTCTGGTATTGGGCAAATGCTTGCAAATTCTTCATAAGTAAACAAACCATATTCTTCGATATCTGCTTGATATTTCGCTTCATCTATTTTCATGGTTTCAGGATCTACGTCAAAAATATTTATTAATCCTGTTGTTGCTCCTGGCATAGAAAGCATTCCATTAACATAGTAGCAAAGATGTCCATAAGTTACAGGGCTCCATGCTGACGTATGTTCCATCTGCACGGCGACATCCACTAACTGGACTCTTGTACTGACAATATCACCATTTTCGTCCGTTGTTTGTTTATTGAACCAATGACCTATGTACTTCGACGCATCCTTTCTAAGAAATACATATTGGTTTAAATCGTAATCCCAGAAGCCATGTTCATAAATCACCTTCACATTAGTTCCATCTGAAAAATATAGATTGATAACCTCATATTCACTAGTTGAATCTTTATCTATAAACAAAATTGGAGCGATATCAAATGTGCCAGTGAACATATTCCAAACTAGCAATTCTTCATTTCCCGTTAGAGTTTCTACTGCTTTTTGCGTTCCATCAGCCAATGTAATTAAACTTCCGTCTGCTAAACAACTATTCTTTTTATAATGGGCAACAAATTGCACAACAGCATCTCTATATACCACACCGTTAACAGTACAAAGATTTGTATTTATCATTGGCGTTGCTTGTTCTGAATAATTAATAACACTGCGAAGTACCTCACCGTTATTAATTACATAAAAATCCCAAACCTCAAATGTATACCCATCTATAGGATTAGCTGATATCCAATATGGAGAATCATATGTTGAATAAAATTCAAGCCCTACTTCCATATCGCTTTTATCCGATTTAGCTATATATTTTATGCAATAATATTTGATTGGTATGAATTTAGCAACAAGCGTACAGCTTCTTGTTATTTGATAATGCATATCCACTTCTTCACCATTATATGTCCATACCCCATCATAACCAGGTTTTGATATATTTGGCAAATCCACATAATCTCCAGCATGTCCTGACAAAGCGTTGATACCAGATTGGTCAAATGTAATATAATATGTACGTTTACTCCATTTGTCATATAGAGTGGTGTCCTCTTCTCTATCCCAATTTCTAACACTATTCATATTAGAATCATAATATTTTACATTATCTGAAGAATAATAACCTTGAAATACTTCACTGCCTGTAGGCTTGGGGGCTGCGGGCATAGGTTCTCCATATATTGCAGTAACTGTAACTCCATCTTTTAGTGTTATTATGCATTTCTTCTTCGTCCACTTTGCAAGCAAAATAACCGTCGGCTCAGGTTGATCCCATTGTTTTATAGAATCCATATTTTCATTATAGTAATATATTTCATTATTATTCTCTAACAAATAGAAACCTTTAAATTCATATCCCACCATGCGTGGTGCTTTAGCATTAGGCAGATATTTACCATATTCCGCTGTTACATATTCACTTACACCTTCTCCACCCTGTGCATCAAACAAGATAGTTGAATTTATGCCTGTCCAGTGAGCATATAATGTCATAGAGCTTATTTGATCCCAATTCCTTACACTATTCATCTGAGCATCATAAAACTTTATATCTCCGCCATTCAAACCTGTATAATATCCTTGGAAAATATAATATTGTCGTGCAGGTGCTATGGCTAATGGCATAGGCTGACCATATTCCACTATAATATTAGTCGTTCCACCACTTCCACCTTGATTATCTAAAATTATTGAATAAGGTACTCCTTTCCAATATGCATAAAGTGTAGTATTATTAACTTTATCCCAACTGGTTACACTTGTCATATCACTATTATAATACTGAACGCCATTTCCATTTGGTTCTGTAAAATATCCTTGGAAAATATAATTATCCCTTTGAGGGGCAACAGCCTTTGGCATGTCTTTGTCATATTCCGCAAGAATACTATTAGTGCCACCTGTGCCACCAGATTTATCAAAAGTTATAAAACTTTCAATTCCAGTCCAATAAGCATACAGTGTAGTATTTGTTTTAATATCCCAGTCCCTAATACTATTCATATTAGAATCATAATATTTGACACCAGTACCATTTTGATCCGAATAATAGCCTTGAAAAACATAATTATTTCTTTGAGGAGCATCCGCCAAAGGCATAGGTTGACCGTACTCTGCCTCAACATAGTTTGTTCCACCTTCACCATTTTGCTTATCAAAATTTATCTTAAATGTATCTCTTTCTACTTCAAATATTATTTCTACATTATCATAATTTATACCAGCACTCCAATTCTTATTCCAATCTGTAGGTGCTGCTTCCATATCAAACTTTATTGTTTGTTTTTCATATATTCCGCCATCTCCCCAAGCATTAAATACACTTTCACCCAAGGTTTCAATTGTTGATGGTAGAAATAATTTTTCCAAATACATTGTTCCCTCAAATGCAGACGTATCAATTCGATTCACATTAGAGGATAAATGATTTGACTCTATAGAAGTGTCTGTACTTCTTATCTCTGAAACACTACTCCAAGAAAACATTGAGCGTGTAATTCTATCCAAACTTACAGGCAACGTAATCGTATGAACTTGAGTCCATTCAAAAATGCTCACCGAAGTTCCGCTTTCCCCTTCCAAATAAGCGGGGTCTTGTTCACTGTCGTCTATAAGTGTAATATCAACTTCTATATTGATTGAATCTGCTGTTACATTTGAGAATGCCGCAGAATTAATATTTATAGTATGATTGAAATTCAATGACTCATCATGTTTAATTGTAAGAGAGCCAAAGACATTACAATCAAAAGCATATCTTTTAATATTTAGAATAGGCAAATATTCTTCATCATCATTTCTTTTCCAAGAACTATATACTATAAAGTCCTCATCCTGCGCCAAATTCTGACACTCTCTAACTTCATATCCCACCAATTCACCATCAATAACCACATCATCGCACACTAGCTTATTGCCAAAAATCAATCTACTACTCTCTGACCGTCCTATATCCCAATTCTCATTCATAAGCGACATTTCAGCTTCTGACCTTCTAGAATAAACATCATTTTGAACATTTTTTATAATCGATGAACCTACATATTGTAGGTTAGCAGGTAAAATAAGATCTTGTATTGATGTGCAATTATTAAATACATTATTTCCCAATATCTTGACATTAGTCATTCCTATAACCGTTCTTAGATTAGTACAATTAGAGAAAGCGTTATTTCCTATTCTTATAATTGTATTAGGGATTTTTACATACTCTAGACTACTACAGTTTGTAAATGCATTATCTGAAACTTCAGTTACTGGAATATTATTATACTCTTTTGGGATTTCTATCTCCGTTATAGTCCTATCTAACGCCATGACCTTATATTCTGATTTTCCATTCTCAGAATTAGTATAAAGTGTGAATTTTAAACTAGAATAGTCTGCGTCACTTTGCTCGGCAAATGCATATGTATGTGTCGGCAAAATAAAGCACAGACTAAATAGTACTAAACACATGACTGAAACTATCATAAAACTTTGCAATAATTTTTTTCTAAAAAAATTGTCCATTTTTAACCTCACTAATATTTTCCCGTATTATACACTATTTTCTGGCTGAAATCAACAAAATTAAATAATTTTATTTTGAGCAATTTAATAAATTATGACTGGTGTTGACATAATTAATTATTGTAATGTATAATATCAATATGAAAAATGATACCTATATTGCATTAATTATAATTATTGTATTAGTAATTACATCTATTTTCCTTCTTACCTCATGTTTTAAATCTAATCCAACTGAGCCTCCAAAACAAGATATTTTTATAGTGGAATATTTATTGCCAGAAAACGGTGGATATTATGAATATGGCGAACGAAAACAATATATAAGAGCAGGAGAAGATGGCGCCACTGTCTCTGTCGCTCCTTATGAAGGATATATTTTTATAAAATGGTCAGACGATATTTTAACGCCTGCAAGAAATGAAACTAATGTTCAAAACAATTTAACCCTGTACCCTATTTTTGCAAAGCAAAATTACACTGTCTCTTATAATGCGGATAATGGTGGGTATATCTCTGGCGATACATTACAAGAAATTGAATATGGGAACAATTCCTCAATAATAACTGCAATACCAAATGATGGATTTTTGTTCGCTGGTTGGAGCGACGGTTTGTTATTGGCTTCAAGACAAGAGAACATTATTAAATCAGATATAAATGTGACAGCTACATTTGTAAAGAACAATAAGATTTTAACCTATAATTCTGATGTTCCTAAAACATCCTCGCAAAGCATATTGCTAACTCATGGAGAATTAACTAATATTCAATTTTATATTCCCCATAGAGACGGTTATATCTTTGACGGATGGTATCTAGACCCTGAGTTTAATATTAAAATTACTGATAAAGATGGTAACTATTTTTATGGCAATAATATTTTTTATGAAAGTGATAATATTTTGTATCCAAAGTGGATTACAGACACTTATATCCCTTTCAAAATTCTTATGGTATTTATAGAAGAAACTTCTGGAACTCTTCCAAATAAACTTGGAGATGATATTAAATTTGAATATAAAATGTCTTTAGATGAAAGATATTTGTATAAAAAGATTCCAAAGGAAATAGACACTTACTTAAATACATGGTTTGAAAATATTACTAATTTTGAAGTAGATATGTATTTCACTACTCAACCAATTGATGAGAAGGCTTATGATTATTATGAACCAGGTTGGCCAGATATACCTATGAAATCTAATAGCCATTTTATATTTGCTAACTCTATTCCTGAGCTGTTCCCTATATTACATAATTATAGGAGTGTAATTACTACAGGCTGCATGAATGACTTTTCCAATAGTTTACATAATTCTTCTGGTTTAGCGGATGAAAAGTATGCATATATAGCAATGGATAAATTCTTTGAATACCATATAAATAATAATGAACCTGTAGAAAATTATCTTTATCCTAATTCTATAAGTTGGAATACTCTTATTGAATTATATTTACATGAATTTACACATACTGTAGAAACTATAGTAACTGTGGATTACGATTTGCATAAAATTGAAAGTTATTATGCAAAACAAAATATATATGGTCTTGAACCGATAAAACTTTTCTTACTTAAACAAGTTATAATCGACGATCAAAAATATGGTATTGATGAAAACTTTTGGATAGGCAATATAAACATATCCGTTAACTATAGACCTTCATTTTTTGGCGGATTAGATAACGGTAAAATAATTATAAATAACGGATTAGAACAAAATACAACTAGTAACTCTTATGGCGCATTAATCCCATATGGATCTACTATATCTGTTGAAGCAATCGCTTTTGATGGCTATCGTTTTATTAAGTGGTCAGATGGCATAACAACACCCATTCGGTATGATGTAAATGTTATTTCGAAAATTCAAGTTTTTGCTATTTTTGAAAAATATTCTTAATTAGCATTTATTACTATTTATATTAAAAATGATGCGTGACTCATTATTATCCCCTTTATTATGCTTAATCTTATTCCCATAGCTGTGAAAAACTTATTATGAATGTCTATAAATTTTCTATGGTTATTATTTCAAATTAGTGATTGCTACTAAAAGTATAGAAAGCACTAAAATTAATACTTTGGTTTTCTTTTTGTCGCAATTTTTCATTTATTCCTAGATGCTAACTGCTGTATGAACTGCAATTTATTGAATAAACAAGAACTTAAGTTGTTATTTCAAATTACTATCTTTATCTTTTAATATTTTTTTAGACAACTTATATTCGGTTATTGGAATAATCATTATCGCGCCTATCATTGTCAATATTATATCAAGGATTACAATTAAAACTGTACTTTTAACAAATAAATTAACAATGCAAACCAACGGTATTATTATAATAGTATTTATATATATGAGAGCTGCTCCCATAATTCTATTTGCATAATTCCAATTGCTTTCACTAGACAAACTTTTCCTAGTACGATAACCAAATCCCCCATTTCTTTTAGGCTTGATAATAAGAACCATTATGCCAAGCAAAACTAAAACCGATGGAAGGCCGATTCCCATTATCCATTTCATAAGCTATACAAACTTCCTTAATATATACATATCTTTTCCTTGAAATTCTTTTTCAAAGATTGCTTCCTTTTCAAAACCAACGTTGTCTAAGATTGTAATAAGCTCCTTATTATAATCAAAATAAGAAAACCTAATTTTGTTTAGATTTTTACCTATGTTTTTCTTGACAAACGCTATCATTTTATTTAATGTTTCTGCAGAGTTATTTCTTGGCACAAAAATTCCTATCAGATTCAAAATATTTATGTAAGATGAACGTCCGAAAATAGCACAGGAACGAATTTCTCCATTTTCATCATAGTCTACAACAAAAACCTCTGCATTGCTAAACTGACGTTGGCGTATAGCTTCTTTATCATAGATACTATCATAGCCAACAACGCCAAATGCAAAGAAATCTTTTCTCTTAAAAGAGGCTTTAATGAATGCGGATACTTTATCATAATCAAGCTCCCCTACAAAATGTACGCCAAACGGCTGTTTATCCGTGTCACCTGTGATTTTCAATAAACCTAAATTGTTCATCAAATATAACAACTCATTAACATCCTTTTCCAGTATATCTCTATCCACCTTTGGATATTTATTGATAAAAATATCTAATAAGACCTTTGAATCAGTTATGGCCAAATTATCAAACACTAGCTCCGCCGTTTTGTTAAAATAAAAAATTTCATTTGTGTTTTTATCCAAACAAAGAATTGTCCCATCCTTTTCTTTATTAATCTTAAAGTTGTTCAAGTCAATATTATATGAAATCATATTTTTCCTCCTTCTATTAAATCAATGTTTATCGGTTCTATTTCTTTTCCTATGTCATAAACATTCTTAATTTTACTTATTCTACGCATTACTTCTGGTCTAGTCCACACGGTATTTAAACCATTTTCCCAATAGTCTGAAAGGCTATGACGTCTAATATTCCCAAATACAAATGGAAAATACGGTGTGATTCCTATATCGCCATTAGATCTTATATCAAAACTAAAAGTACTCATACCATTAATAGTATTATTTGGCATTCTGACCAAATGATCTAGAGGATCTCCCCATGTTATACGTATATCCGATTGAGTAATTTGATATTCATATAGGATGGTCTGGAAATAAGCATATTCATCTGGTTCCAATAATAGCTTCTTTCCCACCTTGCTTCCTCGTCCGATAGGAATATATGGCATTATTCTTATTTCATCAACATGTAATGATTTGCACATTTCAATATATTCTGAAATATGATTCCAATTCATTTTATTGGGAACTAATGATGTTGCAACATGCAAATCTTGTTTCTTTAATTCTTTAATTGCATTAATTGCATGATCAAAAGCGCCGCATTTTTGTCTAAATGTATCATGTTGATACTTATTAATTCCATCAACGCTTATCTGCACAAAGTTTATATTTGCCTCTTTTAATTTCTTTGCATAACTATCGTTAATTAGATATCCATTAGATACCATACTTACAATTGAGCCACCAGAGGACAGAATATGGATAATATCCAATAAATTTTTACGGCATGTAGTTTCTCCACCACATAGACAAACCATCATTGGATTCATATCTCGCATCTGTTTTGCTATATCTAAAATTTCTTCATCCGTAAATTCTGCTGATTTCCCATTCGCGTCGCTTTCATTAAAACAATGTAAGCAACGGAAATTGCACCTATTAGTTACATCTAATGATATCATAATAGGAGAAGCGAATTTTGCGAACTCTATGCTATTATCTATATGAAAACCAGTGAGACTATCACTACTTATTTTTAAACTCATAAACCCTCTTTCGAATAAAATTAAAGCAGTTTATGATTATAAACTGCTTTAATTTTATTAATATATAAATTATTTGGCAGTTGGTGTAACATTTGCTCCTACAACTGCATGAACGACACCAACCCCAGCCGCAACAGCAATTATAATGCCTTGTGTATATGCAACTACGGTGGTCAAAACCAAAGCTACGAGTCCAGCTACTGGAAGTACCAAAGCCGCAAGTGCTAATGGCGCCGGCTGATAAGGATTACCATTAAGCGAACTGATCTTTGGCTTTTCGTAAGTTTCAAATTCTTCCATAAAAATCTCCTCCTTAAACTTGTTTTTCTTTATTGTATCATAAGTTATAATGTTTGTCAATACAAATTTACAATTTCTAGAAATAAAGTTGATTTTAATTAAAAAGTGTAGTATCATTAAATAAATTCAAAACCGTTATGAAAAAAGAAAAAATATTTAAGAACTACATAAAATATATGTCTGCTAAAGCAAAAGGGTTTAAGAAATTCTTTCCCTTAGTTTTCTTTTGTTCATTATGTTTATCTGTTTTATCAATTTGCATAGCTATATTTAGCAAACAATTAATTGATAATTTGCTTACCATGGATAAATTGATAATTTTAAAAGTTGTACTAATTTCAATTTCGGCCTACTTGTTTGGCGCTATACTTGGTTTTTTTACATCATATTTAGAAAAATACATAATTGATAAATTAAAAACTAAGTTGCAATTATCCTTTTACGATAATATGCAACGTTCGGAATTCGTATTTTTCAGCAATTTAAGTTCAAGTGATGTATACTATCGGATGTTTACAGACATTGGTGTAATGGTAGAGTTCTACTTAAATCTACTTATTTCTCTACCAATAAAATTAATCGTCCTAATTATCACATGTTCAATAATGTTCATATGGTCTTATCAGTTAACTCTGGCAATAATTGGATTAGTTATGTTGCAAGTTGTAGTTATGTTAATATTTCGAAGTCCAATTAAAAAACATACAGAAAAGGTTTTGACAAATGAGCAAATTCTAATTGCAAAAATAAATGAAGATGTCTTGAAGAGTGATCTAAGTAGGAGCCTTGCCCTAGAAGAATATAATTATCTAAACATTCAACTATATTTTGAAACAAGTAGGAAATCTCGCCTAAAGAATGCTAAAATAAATTTGCTTTACTCTGCTATAATTGGATTTGCAAGTCAAATTATAAATATTAGTTTGCTTCTTTTAGGAATATATTATGTTGCAAATTCAGTTTTAACTATAGGAACTTTAATGGCAATCTCAATGCTTGCTGGACATTTATCTCAGCCGATTAACGACTTTCTGCAAACACTTTTATCTTATCAAACTATGGTCGTTAGTTATAAAAGGTTTAATGAATTTGATAGTTGTATTGATCATAATTATCAAATTGGTACTCTTAAATTTAATAATGGTGATATTTCTATAAAGGATTTAACTTTTTCTTATGGAGCAAATTCGGTCATCGCTTATCCTAATATGATTATCCATAAAGGTAAAATTACATATTTACAAGGTGGCAATGGTTCTGGCAAAACTACACTTGTAAGATTACTTTCTCGTTCATTACTTCCTCTATCTGGCAGTATAAATATTGATACTGTAAATATAGGTGAATTTGATTATAGCAGTTACCGAACAAATGTCATAGCGCTAAACTCAGAACCTATTTTATTAAATAAAACATTTAGAGAAAATATTTGTACGGGCTTATCATATTCTGATGAAGACATTTCAAACACTATTGATGCCTGCGCATTGAATGACATAGTTGAAAAATTAGAAAATGGAATAGACACAGAATTAGGTTTGAGCAAAGTTGGATTATCGCAAGGAGAAAAACAAAAATTAGCCCTAGCTAGAGTTCTCATAAGAAAGCCAAGCGTTTTAATTTTGGACGAGCCCCTTTCACATATAGACATTAAATCGTGTGAGGAAATCCTAGCGACATTATCAAAATATAATAAAGAATATAATGCGACAATATTGATTATTAGTCATGATGACCGGGTTGTTGGAATTTCAGACTTTATAGAAAAATTAACCGATTGATTAGAATAATACTTATATATGTTTGCATCACATTCATTTCATTTAATATTTCCGAAATCCTTGATTATGGCTTAATTATAATTATTTCTAAACCTTTACTGCGTGCATAATCTATCGTTGATTTAGTTCCTCCACACAGACCATTAAATAGAGCTATCATTAACGATGAATTATCTACCATGAATCTATTCCTTTCCAACATACATTCTGGACCAGTATATGTATCATATTTACAGCGAATGCCGTCCAATTGTTTTAGGAGTCCTCTGTATCGTTCTCTATCCTTATATTGCCACTTTATATCTTGAGTTTGGCACGGCAATGCGCCTATGATCTTTATATCGCTATATTTTTTCTTTAGAGCAAGAATTGTTTCGGAGCATATCATATCGAACCCAAGCGCCATTCCGCAAAGAAATGTCCTATATCCTCTCTCTATTACTTTTTCCAATTCCGCTCGCAAGGTTTCTTTCATTGCCTTGCAACGTTCGTCTTCTTCATTAAACCGCCAAGGCAGCTTTTGACTCCTATGACCTGTAAAACATACCGTCCGTTCTTTCTCGATAATTTCACACATAAAAAATGCCGCTCCTTTCAGAACGGCACTGTAGATATACCGTCCACCGCAGTCGCCAAACCAAAAGCAGAATTCCCCAACGAGAAAATCAGCGCGATGTAGGTATAGTTCTACCTATAATTCGCGTTGGATATTTTAATATTCTACTTTTAGTTTGGCGTTTTTATTATAGCAAATAATGGCCTATGTGTCAATGGAAAAAGCCGCTACTTACGTAACGGCTTGCTTTTCATGTTATAAATCTAACTTAATAAATTAATTTATATCTAATAAAGAATATGACGAAAACAATGGTAAAATAGATTTAAATACATCTTCTGGATTATCTTCATAATGTATGACATAATCTGCTTTTTCCTTCAAACAAATTGCCCCTTTCTCCATTAAACTTTCATCAGCATTTTTTATATACTCTGAACCTCTGCTTAATATATTATTTTTTCTTTGGTCTTCGCTACATTCTATATAGATTACCACAACATTTGTTTTAGGAAATAATTCTTTTATCCTATTATAAACTACTTCATGTCTAAGACCATCGACGAAGATTCGATTCTTATCTTTACTATTATATAAAAGCGTATAGTAAAGATAATTATCTAACTCGTTCTTAATAATATTCGAGCCGATGTTTTGCATATTTTCTCGCGAACATACTATTCCATTTATATCGCAAAAATTCTTAATATACGAAGAAAAACTTGATCTTGCGCAATTAAACTGTTTGGCCAAGCAATCTGCCCAATATGTCTTTCCACTACCTATTTTCCCCGCAATTAAAAAAATGTCCTTTGGAATTATAGATTCAAATCTAATCCAACCTCTTTTATCTTTCTTTGGTATATTAAAAGGTTTTTTGAGATTTATTACTTCTTTTATCCCTATCAAAGAAATAAATTTTTTGCATTCTCTTGTTTCCCAAAAAGTATCATCAAATGCGCAAATTTGCTCTGAAAAATCTTTTTTGATTTTTCTTATAGTATTAGGACTATTCTCATAAAATTGAGCTTTCTCCACTATAAAAATTGAATCAATCGGTCTGCCTGCAGCTTTCATACAAACTATGTCATCTTCACTAATTTGACAATATGGTGCTATTTTATTTTTAGTAAAGCGAGATTCAATCGTTTTTTTGCCATTTTTAATATATCCCAAAAATGGCTCATTCACAATTGCTACATGAACATTGTTTTTTACCACAATGCCATTTTCTAATAGCCCTTTTCTAATTACATCTAACATCTTTTACTCCAATAATGAGCATATTCAGATTCTTCTGTCCTTACAATGTATTCTATCAAATCCAAATACTCGACCGTTTCACTAGTTTTATTTAATACAGCAAATATGTTGTTACGCGCAAAACCTTGTGTTTGAACAAGCGAAAGTGCTGTCCTAAAAAGAAATGGGTTCTTGCATCTATACACTCTATTACCGGACGTCCAAATATTTACCTCTTCTTTTAGACTCAATTGCATACTTACGGTTGGATAAATATCATTATCACATAAATGTTCAATTGCTTTCGTTTGATGTGGATTAGTATAATCTCGTACTTTAAATCTTACATTCTGTACTTGTGTCTCTAACCATTCTGATTGATATGGTTCTGTGGTCATATTAGATGATAAAAGCGTATTTTTCTTTTTAGTAAATACCATCATATTACCTTTTCTCCAATCTATAGGAAAACATTTCAAGCCCGCATTGATTAATGTATTCATTTCAAATGGTGGTGTAACATAGTTTAACGCCCCCTCTAGAATTTGTGTAAAAATCAATCCTTGTTTCTCTGCATAATCAATTAACTCATTATACTCTCTCTCCACAGAACTTCTAACACCTTTTGGCGGAACAATCATTAGCAATATTCCATCTTTATGCAACATTGCTTTCGCAGCATCTAAAAAGTATTTTGTAGAGTCCATGTACCATGGAGGATCACAAAGAACAACATCCGCACAGTTATACAATCTAACATTCCGAATATCTCCACAAATAATATTAGGATTACCTGTCATATTTTGAGCTATATTATTTCTTTCAATTAATAGTGTAGCCATATCGATTAATTGCTCATTTTCATTGAGTAAGAGAAATAAGGAAGGAACACCTATAAGAATAAGATTATTCTGTGGTTTCAAAATATCTTTAAGATAACTACACAAAAATTTTGTAGTCTTTGATGTAAATCTCCAATCAGAATCCAAAATGTGTGGAATTGGCAAGTAATTTATTTTCTCAATGTGTTTTTCATACTCTCGCTCATTAAAATCTTTTGATAACTCTACTAATAACTGTTCCGCTAATTTAGAATAAGTATTATTTTCTTGTTGTATTTTATTAAGCACTTGATAGATTTCCAAGATGAATGCTCCGTCCATTGCATCTATAAGCCCAGATACAGTGTTAATACCAGAATCAAACGCCTTAATAACATTATTATAAAAAAACATCTTCACCTCACATCCACTATGTTTTTTGCACGATCCATAGCACTAAATCTTTTTTCAATTTCTTCTTTCCATACTTCTAAGACAACAAATTGATTCTTTATTGCATCTTCCTGTTTTATGCCTATTCTTGAGCAAGTGGGTGTAAATTTCACAATTTTTAATGGAACAATTTTTAATGGCAACCAATCTCGAATAGCTTGCAATTTATCCATAAATTTAACTATATTTGATTTCACGTTATATAAGTTGTCAGTTGTCAACGTGATATAACCATATGTATCAAACCCCATATCAAAATATTTTTTAAATCTTATGAACTGGGAATCATAAAATTTATTAGAAATTGAAGAATTAAATGAATACGAATATGGATCAAAGCCCTTGAAACAACATACCTTTCCATAGCCTTCATAGTTAGCCATAAATTGTATTTCATCCTCTTTCATGTATTCGAACATACTTTCTGTAGATAATGTATCGTCCGACCAAAGATAAAATTTTTTGTTTAGATTCCTATTTGTCAACTCCTTCATAAACCAATATGTCCATTCGGGAGTCAACTCGGGATTTCCACCAGAGAGATCTATTACTTTGGGAGTATTATCTTCACGCAATAGTAAGTCCAACAATTCTGAAACACTAATCCATTTCCCTCTAGTAGCATTTTTTAAGTTATTCGGGACAAAGCAATACCAACATGCCATATTACAATATGCCATTTGAAATACTTGCGTCCTAATCTCCGCAAGACGTTCGGACAAACCAAAAAAATGTGTTGCAGGATCAATTGGAAGTGGATCATCTACCCAATTATTGGATTGCGAACGCCGAAAATGCCTAATACGCCCAAACCCATTACAATTAGGGGGCTCAGATAAGTCCTGTTCTTGTTCTGTACCTAGAAAATTTGAAATTAAAATTTTTTGGTTCTCTAAATCTATATAAGACGAACGTTCCAAAATTATCACCTCTATTTTATAAATTAGTATTAATTAGAAGTAGTTACACTATATCGACATTTATTTTCATTCTTCGACATACATAATTATTATAGCTATCTAATATTATTTTTTCAAGTAAATTTACTTTACATCTTGTCAACTTTGGTTTACATATGATTTTTTTAGTAAAATTATAAAATATTTCCTTTATCTGAACTAATATTTGAGAATTATCGCTTAAAGATAATTATTTTTCAACCTTGACTAAGTGCGTAATGTACCTTTCAAAATAACATTTAAATTTTCAAGATTTACTGGTTCCCCTTCACAATCTTTTAGTCCTTCAGCTCCGCCACAATCGTCCATTACCATTGTGCCACAATATTCTAATAATCTGGGATATTCACGTCCATCAACAATGTTTATAACTTCTATTGACAATTCCCAATTATCTCCAAAATCGTATAGATATGTGATTCGCTTTTCATTCATTAGAATTAAGTCCAAGTCAGCTTCGCTTTCATCTATAATCATTTTCTTATTGTACTCTTCTACACTCAGTTCCTCTCGATCTATTAAATTGTTTATATACCTGAACTCATGCAAATGGCTATTCTTCCAACCAAATATAATTTGAATTACATCATGTAATTGCGAAAAAGTAAATCCTTGTGGAAATGAGATTCTGCGCCATATATCCGTATCGTTGAGTGAAATTTTTAATATATAATTGCTCATTAATTCCCCCTATTTGTTTGCCTTATTATTGCCACATTGAAACTTGAAATTGGTTATTTTTATGATATCATCTTTCTTGCTTTTGGTCAATAAAAAATTATCTCTTTGCATTGACATGATACCCTTTTTGTGATATAATTTAAATAAATAAAAGGTTGGTTTTAGGGGTTCAAGTCCCGACTTCGGCTAGTTTGTGGGGGTTCAAGTCCCGACTTCGGCTATCGGAATGGGGTTCAAATCCCGACTTCTGGTATGCCCTGAAAAAATCCTTTTTGTTCATCATGCACATACTAAGAAGTCGCGTCTTAGCGAGAAATAGAAAGTGAGATGATTACACCATCTCACTTTTTCTATTCCCCTGTTCTATGCGACTTCTTTTCATAGTTGTGACATTGGGATACCGAATTTGTGACGTTCGACTTCGTCTCACTATTCCGTCACTACGCTCCTTGCAAGTCCCGCCGTCTAGCACCACCCAAGCACACGCAAAAGGAGCGTATTGAATTTTAACTCCGAAAGCGTGTGTTTTTATATTCCTATACGTATGTACTAAATTATACTGCTTAACTTTGCCCTATTTCTTACCAAACTTTACTGTAGACAAATCTTTGCCAGGCAAAATAATAGGATAGACGTTCTCTTCTTCGTCAATCATAAATTCAAGCAAAGTGGGAACATCCGTTTGCTGCATTGCAAAGGCAAAAGCCTCGTCTATTTCGTCTTTGCTTGTAATTCGTCTATACTTTACTTCATAACTATCGGCAAGTTTTTGGAAATTGGGAACGTATGCAGGACATTCTTGCATTGTGGCACATTGCGTGGGACAGGTTGCCCTACGCCTTAAACAAGTACTTTGGTATCTCTTGCCATAATACAATTCTTGCCACTGTCTTACGTTGCCAAGCCAAGAGTTATTCAACAAGCAAATTATTATGGGCAAGCCGTTTATTACTGCCGTCGCAAGTTCTTGCACGTTCATTTGAAAACCGCCGTCTCCTACTATGGCAACAACAGGAGTTTGCGGATTTGCCAACTTGGCGCCTATCGCAGCAGGCAGTCCAAAACCCATAGTGCCAAAACCGCCCGACGTCAACAGTCTCCTGCGTTCGTTGAGTTTTAAAAACTGCGTAGTCCACAATTGGTTTTGTCCTACGTCGGTTGCAACAATTACATCGTCAAACAGCGTATTTAGTTGTTCAATAATCATTTGCGGATTGAGTTTATCGTTTGCTATCTTTATCGGATATGCTGATTTTAATTCGTCCAACTCTTTTATCCACGCAGATAATCTCAGCGGTTTTGCGCTTTCCGTCAATATTTTTAATATGGCTTTTGCATCGCCCAATATCGGCACATCCGCTTGAATGTTTTTGGATATAGTCGAAGGATCTATATCAATATGAATTATCTTCGCATATTTAGCAAAATTCTCCTTGCTACCTGCGATTCTATCATTAAATCTTGTTCCTATGGATAGCAATAAATCACATTTTTCTATAGCGCTATTTGCTCCAAAACTTCCGTGTATACCCACGTTTCCGTAATACAATGGAGCATCACTTGTAATTGCGCCCTTGCCCATAATCGTAGTTACTACTGGTATGCCTGTCATCTCAACAAACTTGCTCAACTCCCTTTCCGCTTTTGCAATCCTTACTCCGCCGCCTGCCAACAATAATGGACGCTTTGCGCTTTGGAGTGATTGAATTGCTTTATTTATTTGTTTGCTTTGTTGTTCTAAATTTGGCAAGGTATCACAAATCTGTATGTCAGACGGATATTCTTCGCTTCCAAGTTGCTGTTGAATATCTTTTGGTATATCAACGAGGACTGCTCCTGGCTTTCCCGATTGCGCAATAATGAACGCCCTTTTAATTATTGCGCCCAAATCTTCTCTTTTACGTACTGTAATTGCATACTTTGTAACGCTCTTTACCATATCGACAATGTCCGCTTCCTGAAACGCGTCCTTGCCAATAAGCGAAGTTACGACTTGCCCTGTAAAACATACAAGCGGAACGGCATCATAATTCGCCGTCGCTATCGCCGTAACTAAGTTCGTGGCTCCCGGTCCGCTTGTAACTAAACATACACCTGGCTTGCCACTTGATCTCGCATAGCCGTCGGCTGCGTGCGCTAGTCCTTGTTCGTGTCTAGGCAATATCATATTTATTGAATTGTCATTGTACAATTCGTCTAATATATCAATAATTTGTCCGCCTGGATAAGCAAATAAGATTTCTACGTTTTCTTCTTTTAATGCTTTTACAAATAACTGCGCTCCAGTAATCATAATGCAATCCCTCCAATAATTGATTTGACCGTTGAATTGATATATTTCACTCGCTCTAAATCAAATAAATCATTGCCAAAGGATGCAGAAAGGAAAGTAAATCCGAAAGTAGCGGATAATACCGTTGCCGCCACTGCGTCGCAATCTATATCTCTTATTTTGCCTTTATTCTTCATTTTGGTTAAATAGTCTGTCAATGCGCGCAGAAATGTTTGAGGTATGTCCATAATCAAAGGCGCAGTTTGCGGATAAATTTGTGGCGAACGCAACCCAATTGACAAGCGAACGAATTGTGGCGTAACTTCTTTCATATAGTTTTCCATAAACATTTTCAAATCGCTTTCAATATCCCATTTTATATCTGCAAACGTTTCCGACGTGATATTAGGACGGTATTGAGGCAATTCCATTCCTGCAATAACTATTTCTTTTTTCTCTTTAAACTTGCGAAATATCGTACATTCATTTATGCCCGCTCTTTCAGCAATATCCTTTGTCGTTGCGCCGGTATATCCTCTTTCAAGAATAATTTCCATCATTGCGTCGATAATCTTTTTGCTTGTCTTATCCATAACATTCTCCAAAATGCAAGTGTTCACTTGCATTTATTGTAACAAGAATAATATGACTTGTCAAGTGCTAAAATAAACAAATGATAAAAAATGAGGCTATGGTTTTGCCAGTAGCTTTGCTCTTCACTATATTTTCGTGCTTTGAAAACTAAATTGAAATTATTTTATCAGCCTAAAGGTAATAAACATCTAATAACTCTGTTTGCCGCAAACCAAACACGCTCATTATTTTTAAAATTAATTAAGTTTTGACCGTGTACCACATATTCATTAGCAATATTTATATATTCTCTGCACGCAATAATATCTTCATTATCTTGAGATAAATTAATTAATTCTTCAATTCCTTTACAAAGCAATTCAAAGTCTGCAGACAAATATTCTTCTTCTAACATACCTAACACAATAGCCATCCTTAAATTATCATATTTTTCAGGTTTTCTGGAACTCCTTGCTTTACTGAAAAACGCATCCCACTCTTCATCGTTAGATGGAGCAATTTTACTTAAATGTAGACTGTGTAACACTTCTACCCATTTGCTTTTATCAAATGCCATTTTATTTACCCTCCTCCACGTAAATTACTGTTTATCATACAACCATTATAGCAAAACGATAATCAAATAGCAAGGACTACGATTTTATTCGTAGTAGCCCAATCATCTAATTGTTACTCTTATCCTAAGGTTAAAGTCCCGACTTCTGGTTTTCTCCATCCAAAAAAATTAATGTTTTTTAAGTTCGGCTATAGCGCCATAGTGGAGAATATCAAATTCTTTAAGCGCAATACGTTCAAGAAGCGCTCTATGTTCCTGCTCCCACTCCATTATTTCTTTCTTAGTAAGCGAAGCGCCGATTCCACGACAGGCCTTCATTCTGCCATTCCAACTTTCACGAGTAAACGGTACTCTTAAAGTAAATTCCTCGTGATAAGCGAGTTCAAAGTTTTCTTTGTAACAATCAGGTATGTCTATCGGACGTATCGTCTCTCCTGCGCCACTCCAATTTGGATTATATTTTAATACGAGGTTTTCACTCGCACCTGCTATCTTATCTTCAAAAGGCAGCCACGCCATATATAAAACGAGAATTCTCCCACCTCGTTTGAGCATACGATAAAGTTTAGGCATAACGGTTTTATGGTCAAAATACCAAAAACATTGACAGGCTGTAATTACGTCAAAAGAATTATCTGGGAAACTTAGGTTTTCCGTTGCTACGGTGTAATAATCTATATCCATACCCTTTGAAAGGGCTTTGGCTTGCTTGATTTGATTTTCTGAAATATCCGTTGCCGTCCACTTTGCTCCATATTGATACATATTTCTAGGAAGCACCCCTGTACCCGTTCCAATATCAAGGACAGATTGCCCGCTCACGCATAACTTTTGTTCAATGATTTTTTGATAAAACTCTTTTGGATAGATATCGCGAAACTTAGCATAATCTGATGATGTCCGCCCCCAATCAAACGGCTTGCCGCCGTCAATATCTTTATTCGTTATCTTCATACCAATTCTCTATATTCTTCATTTAGCCCCAATTTGCGCTATTATCTTCTTTCATTTATAAATACTCGAAACAGCGGCAGGCAAGCACTGAAAAATTGTTTATAAGCCTGACAGTAGTCGCGGTCTTCTTTTGACCTTTTGCAGCCTCCGCCGCGACATACGCGGAAGTAAGGACAATTGCGACATTGAGTTGAGATATTAAGCGAGCCGCGAGTAAATTCTTCGGCTTTTTGCTTTGACGCCAACTGTTCGAAGTCTTCGCTGTTGACGTTGCCGAGCAACCATTCGTCGAGGCAAT
Source organism: Clostridia bacterium (assembly GCA_029061605.1). Classification (GTDB taxonomy): domain Bacteria; phylum Bacillota; class Clostridia; order Christensenellales; family UBA3700; genus RACS-045. The sequence goes on from JAIDRT010000012.1 coordinate 69,774, forward strand.
AAAAATCGCAAGGATAGACGTTGCCGTTGCCCTCAACGACAAATTGGCGGGAACAAAATCCGTTCATACCGCACTGCTCGGCGTGTCCGCCCAAAAACAACTTGACGTAATTGTCAAACTGTCTGATACTGACGTACTCGCCCTTTACGTAGTCTTTTACGTAAAGATTAAACAATTTGATCAAAAACGAAGAATATTGATTGACGGTCATATACAAATCACTCTCGCTCTTGTCTCCAAATGGACGCAAACAAGGAATGAATTGCAAAAATTTAATGCCTTGACTCTTAAAATACTTATATACCGACTCAATATGGTCTGCCGTATAGCCTGTGGCAACAATCAAAATGTTAAAGTCTACGCCGCGCGCTTTGAGCAAATCCATAGCGGCTTTGACTTTGGGAAAAGTATAATTCAACTCTCCGTCCAATCTAAAGCGATTGGCGTCTTGGTCGCCGTCAAGGCTCAATCCAAGCAAGAAGTTATTCTTGGCGAAAAAGTCCGCCCACTCTTCATCAATCAACGTGCCATTGGTCTGCAAATTATAATATACTTTGCAATTTTTCGTGTTGTACTTATTGACTGTCGCTATAAAATCTGCAAAATACTCTTTTCCGGCGAACAACGGCTCTCCGCCTTGAAAGGCGAAATAAATACTGCCGCCGTCGCTGAAATCAAGGGCTTTTTTTATCAAATTTTCCGACGTACTTTGCGTCATAATTCCATATGACGCAGCCTCTCTTGACTGCGCCAAAGAATGATAGAAACAATACTTGCATCGCATATTACATATGCTTGACGCCGGCTTGATCATTATAGACAAGTCTTTTTTCATAAAACCATCAACCGCGTTTCTCTGCGTTCAGCGTAGTATAATACAACGCATAATCCTTCGTGCCGTTGCTGTAATAAGCGTTGTTTATTCCTCTGCGGTTTTGAGAGAATTTTTTCTCCCACTGCGACATAGTATTGTTCAAGTCTTTTGCTATCAGCGGGAACATATCGGCGCGCTGGTAGTTCTCTCCCCAATCGTCGCTCAAACAGATAAGCCAATTCTTTCTGCTCTTATCTGGGAATGCAGGATTATCGTTTTGCATTTGTTTGAAATATTTCCAGACAGTATAGGATTGCGATTGAATGAAATCATACTCTTCCGCCATCTCTTGAGTGACGGTATAAGTCTCGGTCTTGCCCAAAGAATTGATTATCTTGACTTCGCTGCCAACAATCATATCCAGCGCCTCGTTCTTAGATATGGAGTAAGACACTGACTTGATTTTCTCTCTTTTCATATAGAGTATAGGTCTGCTCTGTCCGTGAATAAACTCTGCAAAGTTGCCTTGTTCGTCAGGCATATAGAGCGAATTCATTGACACGCCGTCTATATCTCTGTCAAAAGGCATCATATTGTCATATACTACGTCATTTACCAAGCCTTTGATTCCGCAAAGTTCGACCAATGTCGGGAAAAGGTCAACGTTGGTGGCTTGAGCGGAAACTGTCGTACCTGAGTTCATATATTGATTGTTGCCGTATCTAATGTAATAAGGTACTTTTTGTCCGCCCTCGTATGCGGTATACTTACCGCCTCGCAAATCGTCAGTTGAGCCTTGCAAAGCCGGACCGTTGTCGGACGTAAACACGATTACCGTGTCGTCCAATATACCCAATTCTTGCATATTATAGAAAAGTTCGCTGAGATAATAATCAAATTCCGTAACGCAATCGGCGTATATACCTGCGCCTGTAGCGCCTTGACCTACTGACACTTCATTGCCTGTCTTTTCCCATTTATGGCTGCTGTAATTGTACTTATACTCCGGCTTTTTAGCAGGACTGCCTGCATAGATAGGAGCGTGTGGCCACGGCGTAGCATAGTACGCAAAGAACGGAGTGCCCTCTCCATAGTTATCGTTACTCTTCGTAGTTTCGCCTTTGACAACGTCGCCAATCCATTCATTAATAGACTCGTGACAATATTGCGTCAACATAGTCTGGTCAATCTTGGTTCCGCCGTTGACAATCTCATATCTGCCGTCGCTTTCTTCAACATAATAGAAAGGCGTCATATCGTTTACGTAGTGAGAGCCGTAGAAGTAATCAAAGCCCTGATTGGTTGGGAGATATTCGCCGTAATCGCCCAAATGCCACTTGCCGAAACCGCCTGTAGCGTACCCTGCGCTCTGGAATACTTCCGCAAGCGTAATCTCATCTCCCAACATACCGTCTGCGTTGCCGCCCATTTCAAACGAGTTGAAAAGTCTTGTGAAACATACCGGCATTGAAGTTGTGACCGTAGGATAGATTACGTTGTCGGCATAACCTCTGTATGGGTATCTACCTGTGAGAGTAGCAAATCTAGACGGCGAGCAAACTGAATAACTTGCATAGAAATTGTCAAAAGCCACGCCCTCTTGTCCGACGTAATCCATAGCCGGCGTACTGTATACCGTATTACCGTTGTAAGACGTATCGCCGTAACCCATATCGTCCATCAATATGACCAATACGTTGGGCGACTCAGAATTTACGCCGTTCTTTTTATAATAATCGTTAAGGGCTTTCATATAATCGTCTTCGCCGCCCGACATATCCACAGCAATTGGCTTAGCGCGCAAATTACAGGTAAATATCAACGCTACCGACGCAAGTATCATCGATACGGACAATACGGACGCAATAGGACGCACGCACTTCTTATCGTGCAATTTTTTGCATATCAAAAACAATACTGACGCAAGCGCCACACAAGGCGACACGATCAAGATATTTCCCACAAGTCTAGTGAAGAAGTTGCCCTCTCCCTGCCAAAGATAATGATCGGTGTTGACAAATCCGTCTTTACCGCTAGACAATGCGCCCCAACCACTGTCTGCGCCTGCAACTATGTAAAAAGTCGCAATTGCAAATATCGGCAAAGCGTAAGCCAGCAACAGCCATTTGTTGAGTCTTGCCTTGAATACCACGTTGATGCAAATCGTCACAGATACGATAAACAAAAATATCAAATTTATCAGCGTGATTAAATTGAGACCCACAATCCATTGCGTCAACATCAACGCTACCGCAATAATTACTAAGGCAATGGAAAACTTGTTCTTAGAACTTTGAAATTCAAACTTGCGACTTTGCTTTTTCTCTTTTTTCAATCTCGTCACCATAAAAGCGACTTAAAACCTATTCAATAAATCTGCCGTCGCTACCTTTATTAAAAATTTATTAAATTCATTATAGCATACGCAATAAGTCGGGCGCAAGGGCTTGCAAAAATTTTTTTAATTCAATGACAAAGTTATTTTTGACAAGTCCTTGAACTATGTCAACCGCGCGTTGGCATCTTAAAATCTTTTAGAGCCTTATTGAGATAATCGTTAAAAGGTTTCATTGCTTTGAATATTTCCAATGCTTTTTTGACAAATTTAGCAGTGTCGCCAACCTCTTCGTCTGTCATAAAATACTCCAAATACCAAGACTTGAATTTAAGGTATTCTGCTTGCGGATGTTCTTTATCATATCCTGCCGGCACGTTTTTCAAAGCAGTTCCTTTGACTGTAAAGTATTTTTTAAATTCCAAATCGTTTATTATTTTTTCCCATTCGTCAGAATGCTGGGCTATATAGTTTCTCACCATTGTCGTTGCGTTGGAGAACATATCCGCAAACAATCCTCCGCCCAAAAACGTACCGCCGTTAGGCTTTATCATTATATAATATCCGACAGGTATAGGAAGTTTACCCATTGACGATATATGCGCCCTAAATGATGGGTTATACGGAGATTTATCGTGGCTGAATCTTGTATCGCGCACGAGTTTGAAAGTCAACTCTTTAGCGACGTTATTCAATACGCTTGGATCAAAGTCTCCAATGCCGTAGATGAGTTCTTCCACCAACTCTTCAAACTGCGCCGTTGCCTCTTGCCTTTCTTTCTTATGGTCGGCAAACCATTCGCGGTTGTTGTTTTCACTTAAATTGCATAAAAATTTCAACATCAATTTCGTATCCATAATTTTTCTCCTTAAAATTTAATTTGTATAATTTATCTCGCCTTTTATGCTTTTATAAAGGCGTCGTAAGCCTTTTCCAACAAATCGGCGATTTCCTCATCAGATATATTTGCGCTGCTGGTAGCCGTCATAGACGCCACTCCGTGAGTAAATACAATAAGCATTATATAGACTTCTTTTATTTTCTCTTCAGATAGCGACAGTCTGTCTGCAATTTGCTTAGTAGCCGATTTATCCCCCATCCATTCATAAATGTCGTCAAAACTATTCAGACCGTTCAACTTTTGAAAGAATAACATCTTGAATAAATTAGTCTCGTATTTTGCAAATGCAACGTTGGCTATTGCCATACTCTCTAATATGCGATTGTTATCTATGCGAGAATAAATAAACTCGTTATAAAACTTCATTGCCGCGCCGTAAAGCGCATCTTTGAGCGTCTCCATATTGTTAAAATAACTGTATATCGGTTGAACTGAACACCCCATACGTTGCGCCACACTTCTGGCGTTTACGCTTTCAAAGCCATCCTCTCTAGTCATTTGCAATGCTGTCTTCAATAATTGCGCTTTGTCTACTGTTTGCTTAGGCATATTTTCCTCATTATTACATTTGTTATATAACGCTTGTAATTATACATTGCAAACCTAATCAAGTCAAGCATTTTGATAAAATAAATACTAAATTTGCGATTGGTATAAGAAATTAAATGAATTTATTTTTTTACAAGTCCGTAAATTATGCCTACCGTATCAGCCAAAGCCCAACCAATCGGGATAGCCATCCATATCCCCACTTCTCCGATAGCGGTGCAATACGTCAAAATATAAGCAAGCGCAACTCTAACGCCAAGAGAAATCACAGTAAGCGCAATAGACATTGACGGCTTGTTAATTGCTCGATAATAGCCGTACAACATAAACAGCAGTCCAATGCCTACGTAACAAGCGCCTTCAATACGAAGATATTTTACGCCGATAGCAATCACTTGAATCTCTTCTGCGTCGACGAATACCGTCATTAGTTGCCTTGCCAGCAGGCAGACTGTGAGGCTTATTATTGCGCAAAAACATATTACCATAAGTCCGGCAGTCTTCACGCCTTTTTTCACTCGCTCTTTCTTCTCTGCGCCGTAATTTTGCGCAACAAAAGAGGAAAAAGCATTGCCGAAATCTTGCACAGGAGAATACGCAAGCGTGTCTATCTTTACTCCGGCGGCAAACGCCGCCATAACAGCCGTGCCAAAACTGTTGACCAAGCCTTGCACCATCAAAATGCCCAAGTTCATAATTGATTGCTGAATACAAGTCAAAGCGGAAAGACGCGAGATATTTTTGAATACTCCTTTGTCCCATTTCATATCCGCCTTTTTGACACGAAGATTTCCTCCGCCGATAAAATAATACAGCATTATTCCGATTGCAGACAGATACTGCGCAATGACGGTTGCGGCGGCCACGCCAATGACTCCCCACTTGAAATACAGAACAAACAGCAAATCAAGCGCAACGTTGGTCACGGCAGACACTGCAAGGAATATCAAAGGTATCGTTGAGTTGCCAACCGCGCGTAGCAAATTGGCGAAAATATTATAGAGAAAAGTGGCAAAAATACCTGCAAAAATCACAAGCATATATTGGCGGAACATAGCCTGTATTTCGATAGGTATATTGAGCAATTTAATCAATGCTCCCAGCAATGCGTAAGCAAGCGCATTGAGTGCGACTGTCACAATAAGAATACCTACGAAAGAGATAAAGAAAGACTGCCTAATTCCCTGATAATCTTTCTGTCCGAATTTCATTGAGAAAAAAACGCTGCTCCCCATACACAGACCTATGATTATTGAAGTAATCAAAATCATTATCGTATATGCGGAGCCAACTGCCGCTAAAGCGTCTTTGCCAATATATTTGCCAACAACGATCGTGTCGACGATATTATAAAACTGCTGCAGAATATTGCCTATCATCACAGGCAACGAAAACAAAATGAGTTTTTTGAGTATCGAGCCCTCTGTCAAATCCACCGTTTTCTTAACTGCAATTCTCAAGTCAAACCTCCACAGGAATCAATATCACACGTATTGACCGTTGCGAACGTTGAACTTCAAAGTGACAAGTTTGCCGTCCTCTTCAAAGACCGTCTGCATAATATCTTCCTGCACAAACTGAGCGGAAATGATTTTTATATCCTTTTGTGCAAAAGTCTCTTTTAGTGCGGCTTTTTGTTCTTCGCCATAACTGCTTACGTCGTCAGATATAAACAACAGACTGCCAAAAGTAGAGTTGATTTTAGCGACAAGTTTGCGTTGTTCAAAGGTCATATGCATATTGTAATCTCTCAACATAAATACGTCAGGATCGTTCATCCAGGCTCTGCCGTTGAGATGACGGCGGAAGATGGTATTGCATATTGTATGCGGTGTAGACACGTCGTCTCTTATCTTGTGTTTTTTGTTTTTCCAAGACAGTTCCACATCAGAGCCGATACGGCAATAATCCACCTTGCCGAACGCAGGCATAAGCGGTACGCCGCAACCAAGAATCAACTTATCTCCACAGCACTCTCTCAAGAAGTCCATTGCGTCGCACATAATCTCTCCGCGCGTCTTGTTATGCATAGGCAAAACGCAAGCGCCGTACAAAAAGTCAAGTTTGACAAGGTCGTATCCCCATTCGTTGAGCACCACGTCAAACACGTGTTTGATATACTCTCTTGCGCCTTCGTTGTAAATATCAAGGGAATAGAATCCTCCCCAGTTGATACCTGTGTTGTATGCCTTACCTCGTTTGTCCTTGATAAACCAATCGGGGTGCTCTTTGAAAAGCCTCGACCTCTTTACCCCTGCGAAGGGCGCAAGCCAAAGTCCGGCAATCATACCCTTAGAATGTATATTATCTGCGACTGCTTTCATACCGTCGGGGAACTTGTTCTTATCAGTAATCAGCCAATCGCCTATATTCTCCTGATAGCCGTCATCAATTTGAAAACAGTCGAACTTGGTGTCTTGAGCGGCGATACTCTCCAAATCACGGACGACAACGTCTTGGTTTATATGACCGTAATAATTGTACCAAGAAGTATATCCACAACGCTTTTTTGTCTCGCGGGATTTTACGCCCATTTTATCAAAGTATCTGTCAAAAGCCTCATCATACTTTCCGCATATATGCGCAAGTTCCAACAACTTGTTTTCGCCGACATACTCCACGCCTTCCAACTCTTTGGATATAATTATTTGATTTTCGTTGCAATCAAAAGTCACTACCGTATATCCGTAGCGCTCTGTCAAAGACCCAAATATCTCCACGTCTTCGCCGTGACGAACGTAGCCGTACGACCAACCGTAGAATATACCGCTCTTTCTTGGATAATCCCAAAAGAGAATGTCCCCCGCCTTTGGCAAACCTATTCTTTTCAACACAGTCTTTGTGACAAGGAATTCCGTCAGTCTCGTCAACTCTTTCATCTGACCGCTTGGCGTATACTCCATACTGTCCGTCCAACTCTGATAGCCGTTGACAAATATCCTGTCGTCTTTGCTAAACTTATATGGGAATTTTAAATCAAACTTCAAAAAAGATACTTTTGCTTTTGCGTTGAGCGCAACTTTCAACACTCCCTCTTCCAAAGTCGTATCTAAAGAAAAATGCTCGCAATTGTCTGAGTTGCAGACATACTTCTTGCCGTCTACCTTGTATATTAAATCATATTGAATAGCGTTTAAATCCATAATATCCTCCCATATATCCCTGTCATTCTGAGCGCAGCCGAAGAATCTTAATCCGATTACACCCTCAACTTTATAAGTATAATATACAGCGCGCCTTCAAGTCAATACCGACAAGTGCGGTTTTGCGACATTTGCCGTTTATTATCAATTTATTAAAAAAAGGTTGTATTTTGGGTCGCATTGTGCTAAAATTTATTCGATAAAAAAATTTGGAGGTCATTTATGCCACTCGTAACATCAAAAGAAATGTTTAAGAAAGCGTATGCAGGACACTATGCAATCGGCGCTTTCAACGTAAACAATATGGAAATTATTCAGGGTATCGTAGAAGCCGCTACCGAAGAAAACGCTCCGCTTATTCTTCAGGTATCTTCCGGCGCAAGAAAATACGCTAACCCAACTTATCTTCGCAAAATGGTTGAGGCTGCTGAAGAAGTAAGCCATCTTCCTATCTGTCTCCACCTCGATCACGGCGACACCTTTGAACTTTGCAAGAGTTGTATTGACGGCGGTTTCAATTCCGTTATGATCGACGGTAGCCACCACTCTTTCAAGGACAATATCGAATTGACAAAGAGAGTTGTTGAGTACGCTCACGATCACGGCGTAACGGTAGAAGGCGAACTCGGACGTCTCGCAGGCGTTGAGGACGACGTAAAGGTATCGGCTGAAGACAGTTCTTATACCCGCCCAGAAGAAGTTGAAGAATTCGTAACCAAGACGGGCGTAGACTCCCTTGCTATCGCAATTGGCACTTCGCACGGCGCATTCAAGTTCAAGCCGGGCACCAAGCCGCAACTTCGTTTTGATATCCTTGAAGAAGTAAGCAGAAGACTTCCTGAGTTCCCAATAGTTTTGCACGGCGCATCTTCCGTACCTCAAGAGTTCGTCAAGATCGTCAACGAGAACGGCGGCAAACTCAACGACGCTATCGGCGTACCTGAAGATATGCTCCGTCAAGCAGCGTCTATGGCAGTATGTAAAATCAATATCGACTCTGACCTCAGAATGGCTTGCACCGCAGGTATCCGCAAGCACTTCACAGAGCACCCCGATCACTTCGACCCAAGACAATATCTTGGCGACGCAAGAGCAAATATCAAGTATATCGTTAAGCACAAACTTGTCAACGTACTTGGTTGCGCAGGCAAGGCTGACGAAATTCTTGGCAAGTAATATACAAATTTGCAAATACAAAAGGTATAGACGAGCCGTCTATACCTTTTATTTATTTTACGTTTTATCTCAACCACTTTTTACGTCATCTCGACCGCAGTGGAGAGATCTAAATCCTTTTCGTCACCTATTCCAACTATTTAATGTCACCTCGAGCGTAGTCGAGAGGTCTAATCCATACCCTCGCCGTCCCCTTGAGGGGAAGGTGTCACGCAGTGACGGAAGGGGTGTAATTTATGTCACCTCGAGCATAGTCGAGAGGTCTAATCCATATTCTCGCCGTCCCCTTGAGGGGAAGGTGTCACGTAGTGACGGAAGGGGTGTAGCCTATTCTATAGGCGTTTATATAAATAAATATCCTTTTTAAGTCCGACCAAAATCGAGCAACGCCGATATTTTGCGTTTGGTCGGAATAAGGGCGAAGTCCAACCGTACGTCTAGCAATTACTTTTTTATACTATTGAGATCTCTCCACTGCGGTCGAGATGACATCTAAAAAGTTATTGCGTATTTACAGGTTGTGGCGCACGCCCTCACCTGAGGAGAAGGTGTCGCAGTAAGATATAATGATAAATAAATATATAAGGCAGTCCGGATATTGACTGCCTATCTTAATTATTTTTTATTATTGACGTAATCGTTATAAATTTTATATATTTCGCTATGAACTAAGTAAAAATTATTTTCAAGTTGTTTGACCAATGCTTCGACGAGAGGTCTATTCTCCACAATGAGTTCTTTTGCTTTATCAAAGTATTTTTGAATTTCTGACTGAACTTTTTTTGCGAGAGTATCATTATAAGCAGGGCTGTTGAGTTCAGTAGAATCAAAATATTCAAAGCCTTGACTTGCCAAAATTTTGACGTCGTCTTCTATCAACGTCGACGCCCTCGCCAAATCGGAATAACTCCCGATAGAACTTGTGCCGGTAAAAATCTCTTCGCAAGCCTTTCCAGCAACGCCTACTATATATCTTCTTTCTTTATCGTGATACGTCTTTGTTACGCAGTCTTTTTCATAAAATACGCCGCCGTAGTCTTCAAACAAAGCAATAAATGCCGCTTCTCCGCCCAACAGAAGGTCAACCGTAGCGTGTCCGACTTCGTGATATGCCGATACCAAATCAAATTCTTTGGCAAGTTCATCTTCTTTATACAATAGACCCGCCGTTATTAAATGTCGCATAGCAACGCGCTCGCGCCCTTCGTAAACTGCCAACCGAGAAGCGTCGTTAAAAATTTCTTCTACGTCGGAGTAAGTGAGCGTTTGAGCAAAACAACAAAAATCGTTTATATTAAAATCTTTTTCTATCTTCTTCTCGTCAAATATAGGCTTGAATATTTCGCAAGCCTCTTGGATCTTTGGCGGTTGAAGTTCTATTATCATATTGGAATCAAATTCATCAAAAAAGTATTCTGGGATATCCTTTTTGTCTTCCACGGTTGCAATGACGAATACTTCTCCGTTTCGACAACCGTTCATCTCCCTTATAAGTTGTCCGTATATCGCAGAATTTTTATCGCCAATATCGTCAATCAAAACTACAGAATGAGCGCTTTTTCTTGCGCTTTTGAATATTTTCTTAATCTTTTTTACGCTTATCGTTCTGGTAAAAACGTAAAATATTTCTCTTTCGCAATCAATTGTCAAAGCCTCTGCCATAAGCGTTTTCCCAACGCCTTCTTCTCCGTATATCAACAACGCTTTTGGCAATTCTACTCCAAACTTAACGTATTTATCAGTATTTTTCAAAAAATCGCAAATGCTTTTAAGTTTTTCTACTTCTTTTTTATATCCTATTATTTCTTCAATACGCTCCATAATTCTTGACCTCACGCAATATTCCTATCAAAACTCAAGTATATCCGCTATGCCTATACATATTTAGTACCTAGCGTTCGGATAGAGACAAAATATACTCCAAATTTTTGATAGTTGACAAACTACCTCTTCAAAACTCTATTTATATATTGTAATTAATTATGATATTATCTTAACTGCTCCGTTAAATAACCTTAGGTCGCAATAACAAAATTATTCCTTGTCTTTTTTGAACAGTCCTGCCAATCTCTCTTTGATTTTTTTAAGATGTCTTTCCAAAAAGCCGTTAGAGCGCTTGTTTTCCCTATACTCTTTGCGAAGAGAGCCAAGCAACTCTTTTTTGATATTTTTGTTGGCAAAGAATTCTTCCATATTGCTCATCACTTCGACGTAATAATTGGCGACGAACTTAATATACCCCATTATGCCCTGCTGAACTTCATTCTCGTCGGCGCCGTTCTCCAACTTGGCATAATAATACAATAGGTCTACCGTCTCGTCGTTCAACTTAAAGAAGTAGTTCTTGCCGTTGAGATATTCTGCGAGCGCGACGTAAGCCACCATATTTTTGGTATACTCTTTAGTCAACTCCTGTATCTTGGCGTCGACTTTTGCAAAAACTTCTTTTGGACAATCAAATATATTGTCCCACTCCACTTTATCGACTGCCTGCCCCTCGCCGTCTTTTAAAAGTTGGGTCTTTGCGATCTTCAAAATATCTGCCTTGTCAGCGACTTTATCAATAAAATCTTGCTCTTTTGGATAAATAGCCTGATTGCTCTTACTTTGATGTAAAAGCAATGATTGCAAAAGCAAGTCAAAATTGAGCAAATACTCTTGAGTACTCAACTCACCGTCAACGCCTTTAGCAACGTCGCATATCTCCGCCAAGAACTTCGTCAACTTGGCATATTTCTTATCAAGTTTTTCTTCAGTATCTGCGCTCATTGCTACACCTTCCACAAACTGATTTCTCTACGTTAATATTTTAATACTTTTTGACACGTTAGTCAAGACCAACGACACAGTTGGTTATAGAGATTTAAGCAGCCTTAAATTGCCGCGGATTACACGAAGGTATATTTTTAAGATTTACTTACCAAGTTATTCGTTATAAAATTGCGAAATTTGTCGATTTTATACGAAATTTAATTATTTTTGTAATTTTGTACAAAAGTTATTTAAAAACGCTTGCCAATTAGCCACATTAACGCTATGATAGTATTACAGGAATATAAAGCAAGACTTATTTTGAATTCCCATCTAAATAAAATACTATGCGCGGAGATGATATTATGCCAACGTCTTATGATATTGATTTGCATTATTTGGCTAAAAAAGCCAAAAGCCGACTCTCAAGTCACAATGAAGGAAACTCAACCGATTACAACAAGTATATTCAAAGAGCCAACGACACCTATTTGTTGATACTCAAAATGGTAACTGAAGAACAAACCGTATACAATCCTATATCGCGATTTGTTGGAAAGGATCTCAAGAACGTCCCCGATTCAAGCGAAAAAATCAGAACTGTCCTAGAAACAAGTCGGCACGTCAGTGAAATAAGACAAAGAGTGAGAACCGACCTCATCAAAAAAGCGCGAAACAACGAAACCGTCTACGTTGAAGGCAAAGAATACGATCCATTAGATCTCTTACGCAAATTACACTAATACGCATTTACTAAAATTTTTACACTACTAAACATACACAAGCAACAAGAGCCTTCGGAATGATCCGAAGGCTCTTGTCGTAAGTTGTGTGGGATTAGGTTATGGCGAATTAAGATTGCGGCGCCAAACTTTCAAGGCGAGAATTCTTGATTCTCTGCAAAGTATCCTTTGCCTCCTGCTCGGCTTTGGCAAGCGCTTGATTATATTGTTCCAGCGCTCCGCCAAGTTTTGCGACCGCCTGCTGTTGCGCGTCGGCAATGTTTTGTTTTTGTTCGTCAGTCAGACTTGCGTCCATCTTCTCCTTCATATCGGCTGCCTTCTTCTCAAGTTCTACGGAGATATCTTTGAGATCTTCAACCGTAATGCTATCAAAATCAATATCTTTTATCTCTATACTTGCAAGCGCTGCCTGAATTTTATTTACGATATCTTGCGAAAGCGGTTTGTCCTGCAATTGCTCCTTACTTTCTTCAAGTTTTTCGACTGCGCCGTCGAGTTTATCTCTCATATCTTGCGTCAATCCGTCCGCGCTGTTTTTAGCGACCTTATCAACGTATGCTCCGATACTGTCCACCGTCACGTTGCCTTGGCTATCTTTAAGCGCTTCGACATCGACCCCAAGTTGGGTGGCAATAGCAAGCACGTCGTCTTCAGCAAGCAACTTATCCGCCGTATCTTGCGCAAATACCACGCTCTTTGCCAAAAGTTCGACGCTCTTTGCGGCAATGGAAAGTCCGCCGTACTGAGCCACGGCAAGGCCGCCCTCTATCACGCCTTTATATTCCATATACTTTGTAATATACACTGCTTCCTGAGCCGTCACAACTGCGGTTTGATATACCTGCTCTGCCGCAAGTTTTGCCTCCTCAAAAGCCTTTGTGGAAAAGTCTTCCAAGTTGTTATACGCCTCGTCGACAATCTCCAAAAGTTGTTGGGTGCTCATCTTTACGGCGTCGTCCATTTTGAGAGAAAAGTCAGCCGCCATTGCGCTGTTGATAAGTCTCAACTTGCCTGCCGTCAAATTCTGATAATACTCGTTATCTGCATTTTGCTCCTTGAGTTTTGCAAGTTGATAGTTGAGCACAAACGAGCCTTCTTTGTCGTAATTGATTTCAAATGCAAGTTTTTCGTCCGTATTGGTTACTGCCACTCCGATTTTATCCAAAATGTTGCTCTCAACCTTAGAATCGTCGCTTGACACTGACACCTGCACTCCGCAATTATCTTTTGTCAAATACCCCATTTTTACGGCAAGGTCCATTATCTTTTGGCTTGCCTCCTGTATATCCATACCTACTATGACTTCTCCGTACAGCAAGACGAGCGCGTCGTCGTTCTCGCAACTGTAAGACATAATCTTTTGGTCTTTATCCAGAACAAATCTTATTGACGGATTTATATCCATAGAGACATAACTCGTCGCAACAGGCTCTTTGTCTTTGTTGACGTCGCAACCTGCAAAGCAAGCCACTGCGCCAATTACCATAGCCAAAACCATCATTATTGCAACTGCTTTTTTCATAATTGATCTCCTTTTTGAGTTGTTTCGATTAATAAACTTTTGTCAAAAGCCTTTTATTGGCAATATTTAAAAATATTTTATTTTTTCAACGCTTGACAAATATATATTCTCGACTATACAATATTGAAAACGAATAATATTGCAAGGTTGCTTTGGGACATACGTCAAAGAATGTCCCCTGCATTAAAAAGGGAACGGAGTGAAAATCTTCGACAGCCCCCGCTACTGTAACGGCTACGAACGTTCGTGAACACTGAATTAAAAATCGGGAAGAGAGCGCTAGGTATGAAGCCGTAAGTCAGGAGACCTGCCTGTAATATAAAAAGACGGATTTCGGTGGGAGATCAAGTCGTGGCATTGCCATTCCCGCCCTATTTAAAGGGCATTTTTCTTTCACGCGATTTTCCGTTGACTCACGATACGATAATAGAATAATGAATTTTTGTGAAATCAACTTCTATTCTCTATTCTTTATTATCTATTATCTATTATTTAAATATTGATCTTATAAAAGGAGTATACTCAAATGAAAAAGTATGCAAAAATTATTACAGCAATTTTAATCGTCTCAATGCTTTCATTAGCGCTCTTTGCCTGCATCAATCCCGACAGTGACAAAGAGGGCAAAATGACCCTTGTTCTTCTTGACGGAGACAACGCCCAAGAATACGTCGTAGACCTTTCCAAACTTCCGTCCGGCAACTCTCAAACCGGATTGATAGCAGTCCTCGATTATCTTCAAAAAGAAGGAAGACTTACCTACTCTGTTGACGGCACTCTTTTGACCCAGGTAGGCGATCTAAAAAACAACGCCGCCGAAAATACGTGGATATGGCTCTACACAGACGTAGAAGCGGATATAAACGTAACTGAATGGGCAGTGCAAACTACCTACAAAGGTAAGACTTACACCGACAGCGGCGTAGGCGCAAGCCAAATGAGTATCAAAAACGGTTGCACTATAATCATCACATATATGATCTACAACTGATATGAAGACGTCCTCTCACCGTGACAGAGCGCTCAAACTTGCGCTTATAGCAATTATGGCAGCCACGTTAGAGGGCGGCAAATTGGCATTGTCATTTATCCCCAACGTAGAGGTAGTTACACTTCTTTGCGCCATATACGGATACGTATTCGGATTTTACGGAATCATAGCGACGTATATTTTCGTCGGTATTGAAACTTTGATCTGGGGCGCAAATACTTGGGTCGTTACCTATCTCATACATTGGGGGTGCGTGTCATTCGTCTTTATGCTACTTGGCAAATTCAAGATACGTAGCCGACTTATCGCCACTGCGACCGCAGTAATTCTGACGGTTGCGTTTGGCGTGCTTAGTTCCCTTGTCGACACCGGACTGCTCACGGGATTTTTTGACAACTTCTGGAAGAGATTTGCCATAATATACACGCGGGGCGTCGCCTTTTACGTTGCGCAGATCGTATGCAACTTACTGCTCTTTCTCATTGTATTCAAACCCCTCGTCAATCGCATTGAAATGCTACTGCCTGAGAGATTCAAAAGCGTGAGTATACGCAAATAGAACACTCATTTATCAGTAAGGTGACGTTTGATTACTTTAAACTCTTTTTCCGTAAGTCCGTCTACAAAACAAATAGCAGCATTGTAATATTTGCTAGCATTGGTTCTTTTTTTACATTGCAAACTACTTTGAAACAAACCGAATCTGGCGCTCTTTTTGCGCTTGGCAAACTTAATTGCTATATTCACAAGTTGTTTTACGTTTGCGGTAAGATCTTCATACTTCTGTGGCAATGCTTGGTCTTTTGACGGCTCTTCTATAGACTCTTCTCTATGCTCTTCTCTGTAACCGTGCAAATACAGGTTGTCCATAATTTGGATATACGATTTGATTGCCTCTTCCTCTTTGCACAAGATATAAGGCTCATCTTCTTTGATATTAAAAATCCGCTCAGTTTCTGTATAGTCCGTTTTGTGATTGGCGAAATAACTATAGATATCTCTTTCAAAAGAGTCAAATTTTTCGCTACGGACGGTGATTGCCTGATATACTATTCCTTCTTTGAATTTCAATTTCTTTTTTTCGACAAGCGTTTCTACTCCCTGTCTTGCCTTGAAATAACTCCAACCAAACTCCTGTTGTATTTGAGGGATGGTGACTTTATTCTTCTTAGTGACATACTGCATCAATACTAATATTTCGTCGTCGTTTATTTTGCTCATTTTTACTCCTCCTAAGTTGGATCTGTGGACGTTATGATTTCCGGTTAAAAACCGTTCTACCCACTAAAATCCAAATGGATTGCGCTTTATTGGCTTAGTGACGTATTGATAGGCGTACTTCTTGTCTGACGGATTGACTTTAACATCATAATCGTCTATATTTGCCTGCGCCAAACTGCTGAATTCTTTGCACTTATAATATCTTTCCAACTTAGATAGCAACACGTATCCGCAGTTTGCTTCGGTGATAATACACTCGCCTTGGTCAAAATGCGTAAGTCTGCTCTTAGGAATGAGCGGTATTGTTTCCACAGAATAGTGATTTATCTCTCTGCCGTCGCCGTTGAGAGCGCTTAGCGGAGATATCCTCGTCATATTGCCGCATTCTTTAGAAATCTCCTCAAGGGTTGAGGGGTTGTTGCTGCCAAAGAAGACGTGCATATTGAGATTATCCCTTATTATCTTTGCGTTTTCGCCGTATACGCTGTCGAGTTGAGCATAGGATTGAATAATGAGTATAAACCATATATTCCTGCCCGCGCACGCCGAGATAGTCGTCTCAAAGTCTTTGATTGCTGGGAAGTTGCCAAATTCGTCAAGTATGAAATAGAACGGAGCGTCAAGTTTTCCGTTTGGCTTCTTCATAGCCTCTTCGATAAGAAATCTATACGCGTCTTGCACAAACATAGATATGATTTTATAATGCACCTTTAGTTCGTCTCTATAGTTGATAAACAAAGCCACTGGCTTATCGCCGGTAAGTTCGCTCAAGTCAAATGAGTTGCACGACGTGATAAGACGAATTGCGCTTTCTCTGAATATTGCAACCTTTGCGTTAAAACTGCTGACTACGCAACGTCTTGTGGTGTGCGCGTTGTCAAGTATTGCAAACTTTGCCAAAGAGTACGCTCTCGACCCTGAAGGACGCGACGAAAAATATCCTCCGTCATTATAGGCAGAGCCGCTCGTTCCCTCATCCTTGAAAGTATTCATTATAGACAGCATAGAAGAGAAAGAGAACGTATCTTCGGTGATTGGATTCTTCTCAAGTTGAGTATCCTCAAGCATAGCCCAAAGAAAGGCTTTCAACAACTCTCGCGCGGTATCTTCCCAATATGGGTCTTTCTCGCTCAAAGTTGGAGCAATCACGTTGGCTACCGTATCTATATCGTTGCCTACGTCGTCGAGTTCGTACTTAGTAATTGTGTCGATAGCCTCGTCGAGTTGCTTTTGGTTTTTATATACTTTGCCTCTAAAAGAGTTGTATAATGCGCCGTCTTTTTCCTTCACCACCTTGATTTCGTCGTCAATATTCATAATGGCTATGTACTTTCTATAAATAGGCGTGAGCATATTCCAGCACTCGCTCTTGCGATAGTTGCGGAAGTTGAGCAACTTGATTTCATACCCCTGCTTCTTCAACTCCTCCGCGGTGTACTTATACACCTCGCCTTTAGGGTCGGAGATTATCAGAGAGCGTTTTACCTTCTGTCTTGCAAATGACAGTATAGTAGGTATCACGTAAGACGTCGTCTTACCAAGTCTTGTTGCGGCAATTACTCCCACGTGATTTTCATCACTCGAATACATTTGAATAAGTTTGCCGTCTTTATAAAAACACGCTTTGAGTACGCCGTCAATTGCCTTTCCGCCAATCTCGTCAAAAATATGTGTATTCCTTACGTTTGGCTCAAGTTGGTTATATTGCATCAGCGTAGCGTTGTCGTATCCGCTTAAAAGATTAACGTTTGTTTTCATTGTATGCTACCCCCAAATCCATATTTGTTGATTGTCTTAAATTCGTCGATTATATTGTCAAGCATAGCCCCATCGAGAATTAGTTTGCCCGCCTTGATCCTGTTGGCGAGTATTGCCTTGTCAAGAGCCTTTGATATATTGTCCGTCGACAACTTGGCAATTGACGTTTTGACGTCTTTGTCTATTGATATCTCCTCAATGCCATAAAGTTGAGCCTTGCGAGCAAGCATATCGTCAATCATCAGTCCTTTCTCCTCTTGACTTACGCTTGCCAAACTTACCACGTTGCACAACTTCTTAAGCGCGCTCTCGTTGGCTTTATCGCATACGCATATTGGCAGAATACTGCTCAAATCTATCTGTACGCTTGGAAGCGTCAGTCTAAAGTCTTTGCGCTTAGAACTTCTCAAGAAGTTGAGCGCCAGATCCATTGCCTCGGGCTCTATCTCGCCTCTAAAGGAAACAATATATACGTTGGATCTGTCCTCGTCACACTTGCGAACGAATATATTATTGGTAGTTGCGTCGACGTCGTTTTTGCCAAGATCGCCCACTTCTATGACCTCAACTTTTGCATTCTTTGCAAGGCTGACGATTGCGCTTACGTAGTATTGCAACAACACTGCGCTGTCTGCGCACAGACACAAAGGCGTATAGTTGGACATATGACGCAAGTCAAAGTTTTGCGCTTCTCTCAAAATACGCTCTTGCTCTTGCCTGCGATCAAGTATAAAGCCGTCAAACGCTTTTGCGTTTATCTCTATACCTTGCTTTGAATTAAGTTTGAGAGGCAAATCGCATATAGGCGAACGGCGCTGTTTGTCCTCCATAGAATATATCGCGAGTTCCTTGTCTTGATAAGGCAGTATCTCGCTATAAAGTATCCTTGCTTTTGGCGCCGAGTACTCGTCTCTTGGCAGGACTGACGCGTTGAAAGCCTTTTCTATAAGACAGGCGATATTATTACGGCTAAAGCCTTTAGCCTCTTGCGGATAACTTGCCTTTAGCGCCCCTATAAGCGAAGAGTTGTATCTCATTTCCAACGCCGTCAAAAGGCTGTCAAAACAATTCTGTCTGTCTGCGGCGTTGTAATAAAGATACAGCATTGCGCCGTCTACGTCGTTCCACCTTGCCGCTCTCGTCAAATTCTTGAGCCCTGCGCTTTCGTCTTTATCGACGCATATTCCGTGTATCTGCATTATGCCCAACGCTTTCAGCGCGCTGATACAGCCCTCGCCCGCCCTGTTGACGAGATTGCTTATTATCTTTTCTTTGCCTTCCTCATTAGGATCCATCATTCTGCGGTCTATAGCCTGCGAAAGCGCGCTTCCCTTGATTGCGACGACTTGAGATTGAAGTTCGTCATCGTCGGCAGGCATATGTAAAAATTCTTTCATATACTGCTGAGTTCTGCAATATCTCAAGTAATCTTTTTCGTCTTCTATCTGCTTCACTTCGTCGCTTTGTACGATATCCCAAAGCGCTTTGGCGCTCTTATCGTCAATCAAGTACGCCTTGGCTAGAGATAAAAACGCTTGCTTACTCTGCTCAAAGGACATTGCCTTGACGATAGGCGCGGAAAAGAGAAAATATTGATTCAAAAAACGTTCGTGTAAATCTTTCATAGCCTTCACTCCTTTGCATTTATTTGATACTTGCTTGGAATTACGTAGTCGATAATACCGTATTCCAAGGCTTGCGCCGCGCTAAGCACGTTGTCTCTGTCAGTGTCGCGAGCGATTTCCTCTACCGAACGCCCTGTAAAACTTGACAGCATTGCGTTGATATTTCCCCTCGTGCGCTCTATATGCTGAGCGGCGAGAATGATATCCGACGCCTGTCCGCTTGCTCCGCCCAAAGGCTGGTGCAAAAGCACTTCGGCGTTTTGCGTAGCCGCTCTCATACCCTTCGTGCCCGCTCCCAAGATCACCGCCGCCATAGACGCCGCCTGACCTAGCGCAACCGTCATTATCTTAGCGTCAATAAAGTGCATTGTATCTATTATAGCCAGTCCGTCGGTTATCACGCCTCCGGGGCTGTTGATTTGCAACGTGATTACTCTCTCCTCAAGCGGTACGCTTGCTATCTTGAACTGGTGGTCAAGATATTGAAGTTTGTCTATCACGCAAAGCGCCATATTATTATCTATCTCGCCAAATATGTTGATGGTCTTGTACTGTAGCGAGTAATCAGGTCCAAAACCGTTTCTAGTTTCCATTGTTATTTCTTCCTCCTCTTTATGTTTTCTTCTATTAATTCGTAATATTTGTCAAAAATCTTCAATGCTAGATCCTTATCTTCGACTACTGATAACTTATCGTCGTCCGTGCATTCAAACACGACTGCTTCGTCATCTGCAATGCCTTCAATCTTCGTGATAGGATGCAATATGCAAAATAGCCTTCCGTCATTGGGGATGACCGCCACTTGCTCAAATTCATAAGCATTGCCCTCTTCGTCCTTCAATGTGATACTATCTAAATTGTCTTGATCCAAAAGTTTTTCGATCAAACTTATTTCTTGTTCTTTATTATTCATAATTTTTGTCCTCTTTATTTTTTAATTTTTGTTGCCCGCAGTTATACTGCGGGAGCGGCGAGATAGGATTATCTATCCAAATCTTCGCCATTGCTGTGAGAAGGCATATTGTCTGCAAGACACTTACAATGCGCAAAGTAATAAATGTACACTTCTTCGAGTATATTTTCGTCGTTCTCTATTAAAAGAACTTCTTTGCCATCGCGCTTTCCTACGCTGTAGCACTCGCCGAAGTCATAATCGTTTTTTTCTCTTATGACGCATCTGATCTTGTCCTTAAGCATCAACGCCACAACTTGAAAGTATTGTCTTACGTTGCCGTAGCAGTCCGTAAGCGCAAGACTTTCGCAGTTGGATTTGTATGCCAACTTACTCACATCTTTGCCAAATAGTACGATACTGTACTCCATTTTGCCCTCCTCATAATAATTTTTATATTTTATAGTAAATGGTCTATATTTTGACTTTTTTGCAGAATTTGCCTTGCAAAAGCGTGCAAAAAGGACGCGTTATTCAATTGTCAATTTGATTTTGCCGCCGACTAACGGCACGATTGCGCTCTTCTCCTAAAAAATAAGAGTTGCGAATTTACGTCCCCAAACTTTTATTGGGTACGTCAAACAAATTTTGCATCAAAAGCAGTTTGGGATTATTTGATAGTACCTAAACTTAAAAGACCGACACCGGCGTCAAAGCCGTTAGGGAATAAGATAAAAACTATTCTATAAATATAAATTGCCATAATTCGTGTGAACGCCATTGCCTGTCTCCTTAAAGATTTTTTGTTTTTCTTTTGACGTTTTCATTATAAACCACGATACGTCAAAAGGTCGAGATTATTTTAATGTAACATCTACATAATAAATGTTGATTTCTTGATAAATTTTGTTATACTTAGGCTTTTGCCCAGTCTTTGCCTCGCCGACAACCTCCAATACTTCTACCTCATTCTTACTCTTCCCAACAAAAAGGCGAAAATTCCCCTTGTGTCTTTGCCAGCGTTTTTTTGCTTGCAGCGGTAGTGTCTAGTATTGAGTTGTTTCTGTGCGATATTAAGTTTTAACTTGGGTATTCGCAAATACGGCTTGCGAAATACTTTGATTTTGAACGATAAAATTCTCAATAGATTTTAACGACTAATCTTGATTATTTTTATCTAAACCTCTTTGAGGTGATATCAATATAACATCTCCAAAAATTATTGTCAACAGTTTTTTTACAAATTTTTCCAAAATTTTTTTAGCAAATTTTCTGTTAAAAATCAACGTTAAAAGTAATATTTTATACTAATATTATAATAAAAATAAAGACGTTTTTACTCTTCGTTTCGCATTGATTTAAGCAAGGTGATTAGCGCCTCCTGTTGAATTGAAGTAAGAGAGGCAAATTCGTCAAGCAATATCTTTTGCGTCGGCGTAAGTTGACACAGTTCGCCGTCTTCTGCAAAGAACTGCGACATTGTGATTCCGCACGCATTGCAAATCGCCTGCAGCGACGCGACGGACGGCTGGACGTTCTTTCTAAACCAAGAAGATATCGTCGTCTGCGGTATGTTGGACTCAACGCTCAACTTATATTCCGTCCATCCCTTTTGATTGCGCAGTTGTATAATTTTTGCCAGAATATCCATACCCTTTCCTATAATTGTCTTTTTCGTATATTTTATACGAAAAAATATTGACAAACAATATTGTGTATCGTATAATTATTACGATATTTCGTATATCAATTACGTGTTTTAAAGGAGAATGATTATGGAACAACAAAAGATTGCAAATTTTATGTCTACTTACGGAAAATATTTTCCTGCTGACAAAATGGCGTATATCGAAGAAGGTTTATCAAAATGCCCCGACGAAAAATACAATATTCTTTCGACGATCAATTTCAAAAATCCAACTACGATAACTGTCTTGTCGATATTCTTCGGCGGATTGGGCGTAGATAGATTTATGCTGGGACAAACCGGTATGGGAATACTCAAATTTCTCACCGGCGGACTTTGTGGAATATTGACTCTTATAGATTGGTTTACCGTAGGCAAAAAAGCCAAAGAGTGGAACTATCAGGAGATAGCAAAAAGACTTTAATCAGGCGAAAACTTTTATACCCCTATAGACGATACCCCTATGCTTTGGGGGTATCGTCTATTATTTCGCGCGTTGCTACGCTGTTGAATACGTCTTGCGCTTCTTGCGCGGCGTCACGCTCAACGACATCTTCGCCGCCTTCCAACGTATCAGGCGGTGGGTCTGCCTTAACTTTAAACTCCCTTCGGCTTATCACGTAATAAGAGATAAGCATTGCGGCGCCTGTCGCAACCCAAGTGATTGGATAAATTATCATAAGTACGTAGAAGTTTTGCGGATAAAGTTTAAATATCGTATACACCCACACTATGCGAAGTATGCACGAGCCTACGACGGTGATAAGCGCAGGCAAAAGCGAATGCCCTATGCCTCTCAACGCTCCTCCGGCAATTTCGTACGTGCAAGGCAGCATTTCTCCCGACAGCACGCAAGTCATTCTTATCAGCGCAAATTTGATGGCTTCTTCGTCCGAAGTGTATATACGGATAAACAATTTTCCACCCAGCGCAAACGTAAGGCTCATTACAGTAGTGATCACCAGAGCCGCCAACATATTGACGCGGAAGATCTTTTTGCAACGCGCATAGTTCCCCGCCGCAAAATTTTGACTGATAAAAGTCACTGCGGCTTGAGCAAACGCGCTGACGAAATAATATACGTAATACTCAAAATACAGCGCGTCTCCGCTGCCAGCCATAGCCTTGTCTCCAAAACCGTTGATGGCAGTCTGAATACACACGTTGGAAAGCGAAAAGACTATGCCCTGCAATCCGGCGGGCAGACCAATGGCAAATATGCGTTTGAGATACCTTTTTTTCATTCTAGACTTTTTGAAGCGTATTCTCAAAGTCTCGTTTTTCATAATAAAATACACCACGCAACCTGCGCTGACTGCATCGGCGACCACCGTCGCGACAGCCACGCCCACAACGCTCATTTTGAATACTGCGACAAACAATAGATTGAGACCTATATTCAACACGCCTGCGACTATAAGACTGTAAAGCGGTCTGCGGGTATCTCCCACGCTTCTCAAAATTGCCGAGCCAAAATTATAGATCATTAAGAATGGCATACCTATAAAATACACTTGAAGGTACTTGGTGGCAAGCGGAAGCACCTGCGCAGGCACGTCCATTGCTTTCAATACAGGAGAGGCAATGGCAATACCTACGACGAGAAGCAATACTCCGCTCGCAATGGCTATTACGGCGGCTGTCAACACCATACTGTGTATATCGTCTTTCTCATTCCTGCCTATATGCTCCGATATGACGACGGTAACACCTACCGAAAGTCCGGTAAAAAGATTGATGAGCAAGTTTATCAAAGAGCCGTTGCTATTTACAGCCGCCTGAGCGTTGCTGTCTTCAAACCAACCTATGACGGCTACGTCCGCAGAGTTGAATAGTTGTTGCAAGATACCGCCGAGCGCAAGCGGGAGCGCAAAAAGCAAGATCTTCTTTAGAAGAGGACCGTGCAGCATATCCATTTGTTTTCGTTTGGTTTCCATTACTTTGTTCATCTTTTGATTGCCTCAATCATATTCACTGATTATACTATTATACCTAAGATAAATCAAGCAAAAATGTATAAAAAATACCCCCATTTCTGAGGGTATTCTTATTGAGTTTTTTACTAATCATTTTTGTCTTCCGACTTATTCTGCTCGCCTTCTTGAGTTTCCTGCGATTGCTCTGCGTCCGTGTCAACAACAGGTTGTTCCTCGGCGTTGCCGTCAGCAGTATCAATTGCTTCATTCTCTTCGCTCTTATCTTCTTGAGCCGAAGTCTCCTGTTTCTCCTCAAAGACTTGTTCTTCGACGATATTTATCTTAGGAGTTTCCGTCTTCTTATACGAATCTTTCTTTGCCTGTCTCTCGTCGATATACGCGATTACCTCGTCTGCCGTCTTGCCGTCAAAGAGCATATTGACTTCTTCGGTATATATCGTCTCTTTCTCAAAGAGCACTTTTACCATATTGTCCATTATCGTACGGTTGGCTTGCAAAATCTCAAGCGCTCTTGCATAACAACTGTCAAGGATAGACTTGATTTCATTGTCAATGATACCGCCCAAATCGTCGCTATAGGAGTGCGTCGTGCCGTAATCTCTGCCAAGGAATACTTCTTTGTCCCCGCCAAGATACATATTGCCGATTGCCTTTGACATACCCCACTGCGTGACCATCTTCTTGGCGATATTGCTTGCTCTTTCAATGTCGTTAGACGCTCCGGTAGATATATCCTTGATGACGATTTCTTCCGCCGCTCTTCCGCCGAGCATCATAGTTACCATATCTATGAGTTTGTTGCGCGTAACGTGCGAGTCGTCGTTTTCCGGTCTCGTCAACGTATAGCCTGCCGCCATACCTCTCGGGATAATGCTCACTTCTTGCACGTCGTCGCAATTTTCAAGCAACTTGCCAATAATCGCGTGACCCGACTCGTGGTACGCCGTAATTCTCTTGTCGCTGTCTGTGACGATTCTCGACTTCTTCTGCGGGCCTGCGATAACTTTGTTGATACCCTCGAGGATATCTTCCATCACAATGACTTTTCTGTTGGCTCTCGCCGCAAGAATAGCCGCCTCGTTGAGAAGATTTTCAAGGTCTGCGCCGCTGAATCCGCTCGTCATTCTCGCAAGTATCTTAAAGGATACGTCTTGCGCCAAAGGTTTGTTACGCGAGTGAACTTTGAGGATTTCCTCTCTGCCCTTGACGTCAGGTACGTTGACGTATATCTGTCTGTCAAATCTGCCCGGACGCAACAACGCAGGGTCAAGAATATCCGCTCTGTTGGTCGCCGCCATAATTATGATACCTTCGTTTTTCTCAAAGCCGTCCATCTGCAC
The DNA here is from genome assembly GCA_029061605.1 of Clostridia bacterium. GTDB lineage: Bacteria > Bacillota > Clostridia > Christensenellales > UBA3700 > RACS-045. The sequence continues at coordinate 95,159 of JAIDRT010000012.1, forward strand.
GAGAAGTTGGTTGAGCGTCTGCTCTCTCTCGTCGTGACCGCCGCCAAGACCCGAGCCTCTCTGTCTGCCGACAGCGTCGATTTCGTCTATAAATATAATACACGGCATATTCTTCTTTGCCTGATTAAACAAGTCTCTTACTCTCGCCGCGCCGGTACCTACGAACATTTCCACAAAGTCACTGCCGCTTATTGAGAAGAAAGGCACGTTGGATTCGCCGGCTACTGCTTTTGCAAACAATGTCTTACCCGTGCCCGGAGGACCTACGAGCAACACGCCCTTTGGTATTCTTGCGCCAAGTTGCAAGAACTTCTGAGGGTCTTTTAAGAATTCTACGATTTCTTGAAGTTCTTCTTTTTCCTCTTCTGCGCCGGCAACGTCGGTGAAACGTACTGACACGTTCATATTAAGTCTTGCTTTTGTTTTGCCAAAGTCCATAGCCTGACGGTTTGAACTTGCGCTCTGTCTAAATATAATGAATATGACAACGCCGCAAATTATCAACGCAAGCAATGGGAATATAATCGACGAAATATTGACTCCCGAATTGGGATCGTTGAATACGTATTGCGGAACGGTAATCTTTGTCTTGTCTTCGTCGTCCTTAACCTCGTTTTCCGCTTTTAATTCATCAAGATACGTCTTGAAATTCGTGCGATAATCAATCGTTGCCACGTAAGTAGCCCTCTTCGTCGGGTTTTTATAAAACGCCTCGACTTCTTTACTCGTTGCGCTTGACTTCAGCGCATACGCCTTATACGATTCGATATACAGCGCGCCTATCTTATCCGACTCGATCATTTGCACCAAGCCTTGATTGTCTTCGGTACTGGTCACGTCGCCTTTGCTATACGCAATCTCCGTAGGCTTGACGTCAAAGAACCTAAAATATAAGAATACAATAATTACTACAACCAAAATCACGAGTATCGCAATCTTGCCGTACATTGCTTTTTTGTTCACCTTTTCCTCCAAGCGAATTTTATCCGCCAACTATATATATTTATAAATTGCCAACATTATTATATATTATAACAAAACAATTAGTCAATAATGTAAACTATAACTTTTGTAAAGATTGTCTATATTCGGCGAAAAGAGAGGCTAGGCAATTCCAAAATGTATCTTTTCCGCCAATACGGCATTTGTCTCAAGACGACGTACAGCAAGTACGACGTCTCTCGCCAAACGCCATCTTGACAAAAAATCTAACATTTTACCTCTTGCCTATCTCTCTTCTCTCCGAATAGCAACGTTCTAGTTGAGGAATCTTAAAACATTCTTACACGTGAAAATATTACGCCACTCCATTCTCACCGAATAAGCGAACCATTTATTTGCTTGCGGAAAATTCAATAAATAGTCATTTTGACTGAAGCAAAGCGCAATGGAGAAATCTAATCCAATTACTTGGCTTCCCCTTGAGGGGAGGCTCCGCCATAGGCGGTGGTGAGGTGGTTTTTGTCACCTCGACCAAAGTGGAGAGGTCTCTATCCGTATTCTTAGCAATTACTTTTACCCTTGCGCTGCCCCAAGACTAACTGCTTTAAAAAGCAGACCGCCCACAAATTCCACAACCTTGTCGACGAGATGACCTACAAAAGTCTCGTCTCTGTCTTTGAGTTCTTGCATACGGTTGCCGTCTGCGTCGCCCACTACCGCAAGTATACCTATATCGCCTATCCTCTCCTTATTTTTATCAAAGGCGCCGCCTGGCTTTATGCCGTTGCGAGTTACCTTTATCGCGCCTATATCTTTGAGTTTGCCAAGCGCGGAATCAATGACGACCACTATATCGTCTTTATGCCTTTGAGCGATCATCTTTGCGTAATCGTCGACGTTGATAGCAGTGACTTGCCTTTGCGTGTTGCCGTAGACGTAAGCGTTGACGCCTTTTTCTTTGAGCCTGTCGCCCACTTTGGGACCTATGCTGTCCCCAATGATTTTAGTTGTTCCAATACATAAAAATACCAAGTTTTTCATATGGGTAATTGTTTACACACACCAGGCATTTTATACTCCCAAATTGCAATTAACATAAAATATTCTTCAAGCAATTTTGTAAAATCTACATATTATCTGCAATACTTAAGAGTTATTTAAATTGACAAAAATATAATGACGGCATTATAATGACAGTGTAATCAAAAGCAAGTATTTTGGATATAATACAAAAGGAGAATTTTATGTCAGTTATATCTATTATATCAATTATAGTCTTGGCGATATGCTTTGTCGTCGGTATAGTGAGAGGTATTGTCAAAACTTTGCTTAGACTTTTGACAATCGTAGGTACGTCGTTGCTTACGGTATTTGTTACGCCGTATCTCGCAAAAGCGCTTACTTCATCCCACGTGTTACAAAACGTTCACGCAGGCGTACTATCGGGTATCAGCGCTTTGATAATTGCAATCGTATCGTTTGTGATATTTGCGCTAATATCTTTTATCATCAACAAAAGAGTTGGAGACTCCCCTGTGAGCGGAATCAATAGATTTCTCGGCGGACTTTTCTACGCATTCGTAGGTTTTGTCTTCCTGATCCTTATGGGCTACGTAATCAATATCTTCAGAGACGCAGGCTTTATGCAAAAAGTAATTGCCGATTCTCAAAAAGACGTCTTTGCAAATTGGCTCGTAACCAACAACCTCTTCAACAAATTTATGGAAGCGGTAGCAAAAGAAGGCGGCATCTTCTGGCAATTTATCAACGGCTTTAAACAAGTTTCGTCCGGCGGCGATTTGCCAAGCGGAGACGCCACTGCAAGCGGCGAAGCAGTAAAAGCCTTGATAGGAGCATTCGCAAGTATTTAATCAAATCATTTGCAATATAAATTCGGGCGTGTCAAAAGATACGCCCTTTTCATTTATAAAATTCTTTTCAAAAAAACAATCTATACACGCTAAACAAAAAATTAAATATAACTCCCCCCACGCCGCTTAAGAATACGGAATAAGTGTTACTACCCCAAAGCAAATGGCAAAACACGCAAGCCATTCCGCCCAAAAGAATATTGAATACGACATACGGCGAAGACTTTCTGCGATAGCCCATTATATATCTTACGGTCACGCCCAATCCCGCGCCGACAAGAAAGATGATGATCAATTCATAAGTTTGCATAGTATATATTACAAAACGCAATATGGTTTTATGCAAAACACGCCCGATACAATTTGCGATATTGACATTTGCGACGCAAATTTATATAATATTCGTATATAGACCAACGCCCTTTTAACGACGTATGATCAAAGGAGAATATATAAACTATGATAGAATTCAAAACTCAAATTGATTTAAATTCGCAAAAAGTTCTCAACAAATACGCAATCAAAAAGTTGATTATTATATTCAGTATATTTTCTTTGATATTGATAGGTATCGGAGTTATAGGCATAGTATTTGCAGAAGACAGCGCAGACGTTTCGACAGGAATATTTTTGATTGTCATCGGCGTAATAATCACGCCTATGTTGTTAATTTTCAACGCTTTGGGGCAAAGAAGTATCGCAAAAACAAATCCGTTTTTAAGCGGAGAAACAAAAGAGATATACAGATTTACTCAAGACGGCATTGAGCATCTGCAAAAGAAAGGCGAAAGTTTTTTCTCTCACACCAAAGCAGATTACACGTATTTTTATAAGATTATCTCCACCCCGACGCACTACTTAATGTATATAACAGACCGTCGTTGTCACGTCATAGACAAGACGCATATCACGCAAGGGACGTGCGAAGAACTTGACGAAATTTTGACGAGCAAAATGCCAGTGGGAAAATTCAAAAAGACCAAGAGATAATACTATTATCTAAATTTTATGTAATATCGTATAGAGCAAGCAATGTGGGTTGCCAAAACGAATATATTATGATATACTGTCTATAATTAAAAAAGATTTAAAGGAACCACGTGGCAAAATCTCTAGAGACTTGGAGCAAGTTGGATAATTCGGCAAAGATATATCCTATGCTGGTAAACAAAAAAAGCCAAAATATATTCCGCTTGAGTGTCAGTCTCAAAGAAGAGATTGACTCTGCCGTCTTGCAAGAAGCGCTATCGCTGACGATAGGACGTTTTCCGGTGTACCAAGTCAGACTTATGAAAGGAGTGTTTTGGTATTATTTTGATCACAACTATTCCAAACTGACGGTATACCCTCTGGACCCCACCTCAATCAAAAAAATCACTGACAAAAATTGCAACGGATATTGCTTTAGAGTAAGTTATTTCAAGAATCAAATCGTATGCGACTTTTTCCACGCTATTTGCGACGCAACAGGCGCTGCGGAGTTTGTCAAATCATTGGTATACACTTATCTCAATTTATTGGGGCACGACGTATTCTCCGACCAAAAAGTACTCACTGTCGGCTCTCCCGTTACCCCCGAAGAACTTGAGGATTCTTTCCTCAAAAATTATAAGCGCGTCCCCCTTTCCAAACTCAAAATCAAGGACTTGCAAGGAAAGAAAGCCTATCATATCAATGGCATTTTGTTTGACAATCCTGGCAATGGAATTATCCATATGTATTGCGACGTCAAACAGTTGCTTGACGTATGTCACGCGAAAGGCTGCACAATGACGGAATATCTCGGCGCGCTATTTATGCTTTCGATATACGAAAGTCAGATCAAAGACAAGTTGCAAGACGCCAACGACATTCAACTTTTCGTACCAATAAATCTACGCAAGATATTCCCTTCAAAGACGTTGCGCAACTTTTCTCTTTTTTCTCGCATAGGCGCAAATCCATATGAAGATATGGACGTAGACAAACTCATTGAGATAATGCATACCAATCTCAAAAGGGATATGAACAAGGACAATCTCAAAGACAAGATTTCCACAACGGTATGGGCGGAAAAGTTCTTCTTGGTACGCTTTATCCCGCTGTTTTTAAAAAGGATATTCTTCAACTTTTCAAATATGTTTTTTGGAAAGTCCAAGAAGACTGCGACGTTGTCCAACTTTGGAGTGTTGAACTTGCCTGACAGTATGAAAGAACACGTTGACAGCGCAAGTTTTGCAATCACGTCAAATACGACCACTCCGCTTTCGCTGTCTGTAATATCCTGCAACGACAAAGTCTGCATCACTTTCACAAGACGTATTACTGACACGGATATAGAAAGGATTTTTGCCAAGCATCTATCTGACGACGGCATAGACTTACAAGTTACGTCAAATTTTTGGGAGGTGGACAATGCGTTGTAAATATTGCAATATAGAAGTATCGTGCGACAGCAAAATATGTCCGCTCTGCCACGAAAAACTTGTCATACCCGACAATCTCGATTTGTCCTACGAAACTCCAAAGGCGTATCCCGACAAGCAAAAAACCGTGCGCAAAGCAAAGAAAAAACTCTCAGTAACCAGACTTTATATCAGTATTGCTTTGACGGTATTTCTTTTGAGCGTACCCATCAACTTGCTGACGACGCCCAATTTATATTGGTTTGCTATCGTTGCGGTATTAGGCATATACGGCTTGATTCTTGTAGCCAACACTATACTTTCCAACAACGGCATTGGCATCAAAATCTTTTGGCAAGGCGTAGGCATACTCGCCGTGCTTTTGACGATAAACTATCTTCTTGACAAGCAAGCCCCTGAATATTCCCCCACTTGGGTGTGGGACTACGGTCTGCCTGCAATACTGATAATCGCGTCGATTACAACAGGTATATACACGGCTATTGCGCTCAAGTATTGGAGCAGCGTCGTAATAGACACGCTGATAATTTCTGCGCTCGGCTATCTTCCTATTATACTGTACGCCTGCAAAGTTATCGTCCACCCCGCGCTTGCGATTACTGCAACTTGCGTATCCACGATTATAATAATCTTCGTCTGCATACTCGGCAGAAAAACGCTGATTTCTGAATTAAAGAAAAAATTCCACGTGTAATGTCAATATAAATCAGTTTTATCTCCTTTACTGTTTTGAAGAGAAATGTTATTATATATATGAGTAACAATCTAAGGTTGATTTATGAATTACATTGGTTCAAAATATTCTTTGATAGATTTTATAAAATCCTCCATCGCAAAAACTTTGGAGACAAATTGTGAAAAGCGCCTTCCCTCTGAAATGGTGCTGGCGGATTTATTTGCCGGCACAGGCGTGGTAAGCGGCTCTTTCAAAAAAGATGGATATTCTATAATTGCAAACGATATTCAATATTACAGTTATGTTGTTACTAAGCATATGATAGAAAACAACGGCAATCTTAATAAAGACAAATGCGATGCTCTTATTGCCGAGTTGAACGATATTGAAGGCGTAGAAGGATTTATTTATAAAAATTATTGTTTTGAAGGCACGGAAGGTCAAGAGTTTCGGCGTATGTATTTTTCAGAATACAATGCAAAAAAATGTGATGCTATTAGAATTGCAATTGAAGAGAAATTTAATAAAAACGCCATTTCAGAAAATGAATATTTCTTTTTACTTGGATCGCTACTAAATAGTATTGATAAATACGCTAACACCGCATCCGTTTATGGAGCATACCTAAAAAATTTAAAAAGGTCTGCGCTTAAAAAAATGACACTTGAGCCTCTTCCTATTATGCAAGGTCAAGTGAAGTGTAAAGTTTATAATGAGGATATATGCGAACTTATAAAACATGTTTCGGGCGATATTCTATACCTAGATCCTCCTTATAATGCAAGACAATACTGTACAAATTACCATATGCTTGAAACAATTGCAAGATATGATAATCCTGTTATTCACGGCAAAACCGGACTAAGAGAATACTCCAAACAAAAAAGTGTTTTTTGCATTAAAAGCAAGGTGGAAGACGCCTTTGACGAACTAATTAAAAACGCCAAGTTCAAATATATATTCCTAAGTTACAACAATGAAGGCTTGATGTCTCGTGAAATGATAGAAAGAATTATGAAGAAATACGGCAAATATGAGTTATTCATTCAAACTTATCGACGTTTTAAAGCGGATAGCGCAAGAAATACAAAAGCAAATGCTACTATCGAATATTTGCATTGTTTGGTAAAAAACGATTTCTAATATTAATACTGCGCGTTCAAATTAAATCATTTATATGATATAGATGACGTCACTAAAAAGATTATAACCGCAATCCCCATCTTTAATTTGAATTCGATTGATTCCTTTTTTCAATGAATATTCCATAAATGCTTTAACACGTTTTCTTATGGTAGAAAAATCGCTCTTCATCTTCAAACTTTCCTCTTGATTTCCGCCATCACAAACAACGTACAATCTATTCAGCATTTGTTTTCTTGCTTGTTGTGATTGATTAGCATAAAACCATTCAATCATTTTATTTTTCCCTGTGCGAGTTTTTAAATTATAGGGTCTATCTGATAATTTCGCCGGATAAATTGTAAGTTTTACGTCAAAAGGAATGTCATTAATATAGATGTCTATATCGTGCTTATAAATATCCTCTTCATGAACTGCTCCGTAATCGCAAAAAAAGTATTCGCAAGAAGTAGAAGTCTTATAATTATACCAACGGTGAAGCGCATAGTCTTTATCGACTTTATTTTCCGATATTTGATTTAAACATTCTTCAAGAGTGTCACATTTATAGATAAAATTAGTACTTTCATCAGATTGGTTATTTTGCATTTCCCAATTGGCATCTATTAATTTTAGACATTCTTTCAAATCATTTTCTAAATTCTGAGACATTATTTTTTCTCCATCAAATGTTTCTTAAACTCCAAAGGGTCATACCAATAACAACCCTCACAAGCATTTTCTTCAAAGTTATGCGTTGCTCCGCCACAGTAAAAAGAAATTGGATATCCCAGCCGTTTGGCATCATACCGCACACGCGTTTGTCTGCATTCCTTGCAAAATTGTCTTTTTGCGTCATTTGCGGCTTTACTTAAAGGTTGAAAATCTTCCAATCGTTGGTCTTCATTTCGCATTACCCTACCTTCGTTTTTCATTCCGTTTTTATGATCTACTTCGGGATTTGAAGTACCAAGAACAACACAACGTCTCGCCTTAATTGCCTTTTTTATATCAGCGCGAATGTACTGCGAAAAATCTCCATTATTAAATCCATTTAGTCTTATTCTGTCAATACCGTTTCCTCTTGTTTGCTCCTTATCAAATTCAATAATATATTTTTTAGCAAGAATTGACTCTTTTCTTGCCCAAGACGCTCCGTTTCCAAAAGTTAAACAAGCGTATTCTCCTTTAAACTCAGATATTTCTACCCAACGACTTACTCCACTTTCATTAGGTTGCGCCAACTGAATAAACAATTCTGTTTTTGTCATTAGTAACTCTCCTTTTATCAAAAATCAAAAAATTCACTAAATTTGACTTCTAGAGCATTTACTATTTTTTCTAATGTTGCAATGGATATATTTCGTTTGCCAACTTCAAGGCTTGCTATATAAGTCCTATGTACGCCTGAACGAAATGCCAATTCTTCTTGACTAATCCCAAGTTTATTACGCAATTCTTTTATTCGTATCCCTACTCTTTCTTCAATCATTTTTCAACTCCTAAAATACTCTTAAATTATAAAAAATTGTTACTTATTTATCAACATTCAATAAGTAACAATTTAAATATATTTTTACTATCACCGCTTTATATTAAAGTAATTCCTTAACTGCAATCATCTAATAAAGTATAATTAAAATTACATAGCACAATATCATTCAACACTCTATCATATTTTTGCAAAACATATGTAAATTAACATTACAAAATATTGCAAAATTTCCGCTCGTATTGTATAATAATTAAAGTATACAATAGCATACTAAATTAAGAGACAAGACTTGAGTGACGCAGATAAAATTGCTAGCAAGATTGCCGCAAGGACTTTGACACAATACCATTTAAGAGGCGAGGGTTAAGTGACGCGGATAAGATTGTTCAAGCGATTTTTGTGATAAGCAGGATAGGCATTGCGAGCGTAGCAGAGTTACGTGCGTAATGCGTAGACGAACTTAGCGCATAAATCGATAGCAAGATTGCCGCAGGAACTTTGACACAATACCATTTAAGAGGCGAGGGTTAAGTGACGCGGATAAGATTGCGCAAACGATTTTTGTGATAAGCAGGATAGGCATTGCAAGCGTAGCAGAGTTACGCGCGTGATGCGTAGACGAACTTAGCACATAAATCGATAGCAAGATTGCCGCAGGAACTTAAGCCGAGACTCTTCAACAAAAAGGAGAGAATTATGTATTTAATAGGAATAGACGTAGGCGGAATGAGCATCAAAGGCGGAGTCGTCACGCAAGAGGGCGAAATTATCTTCAAGACTGCCATACCCACGACAGAAAAGTATACCGCAGATTACAGCATCAGCGAAGATATCAAAAAGGTCATTGATTTGGTCGTTGAGGGCGCAAAAATCAATCTCAAAGACGTCAAGGGAATTGGCATTGGACAACCCGGCTCAATTGATTCCAAAAAAGGTATTATCAGATACAGCAACAACATTGCCCTAGAGAGAGTGCCTGTCGTGGACGAACTCAAAAAGTATTACGATCTTCCAATATACATAAACAATGATGCCAACTGCGCGGCTTTAGGCGAGCACGTGTTTGGCGCAGGCAAAGGATATAACGACGTGATATTCGTCACGCTCGGCACAGGAGTAGGCACCGGATTTATTATTGACGGAAAACTCTTTGAAGGCAGAGAGTGCGCAGGTACTGAAGGCGGACATATGGTCATCAATATGTCAAAAGACGCTCCCCTTTGCAACTGCGGACAAAGAGGCTGCTGGGAGACTTATGCGTCTGCGACAGCGCTTATGAGACAGACCAAAGAGGCTATGGACCAACATCCTCAAAGCCTTATGCACAAGTTTGCTGAGGAAGAAGGCAAAGTATCAGGCAAAACGGCTTTTATGGCTGCTAAGCAAGGCGACAAAGCCGGTCAAGAAGTCGTAGACAACTATATGAGTTATATCACTTGCGGACTTGTCAACCTTGTCAATATCTTCTGCCCTGACGCAATACTTATCGGCGGCGGTATAAGCAACGAAAAAGAATATCTGACCGCTCCCATCAAAAAGGCTGTCAACGAAGGAAGATTTGGAGCCAAATTCAATCCGTCTATCGAAGTCAAGACCGCAAGTCTCAAAAACGACGCGGGAATACTTGGCGCAGCGGCATTGGTTTTATAAAAGACTTTAATTAAGTTCATACGCCATCTTGCTACCGATTTACGAGTTAAGTTCGTCTACGCATCTTGACGTACATATAGTACGACTGCAATGCGTATCCTGCTTATCTCAAAAATCGCCAACGCAATATAGTCGCATCACTCAATTCAAGTCTTTTGAAATTTGTGACACTTTGTTAAAACTTGTTATAGGAGATAATTATGAAAAAGATAAAAGCATATGACGAATTCGGAGAACAATTTGAACTTGGACTTGTGCCGGCAACTGAAGAAGAACAGCAAGCCTGCGAAGAAAAGTTCAAAAGTATTGGCGCCCTGCCTGAGGGCTTTGTCAAGACTGGCAACGATATCAAAGGATTTAAGTATTACAAACTCGTCAAACTTGACGATAGACAACTTGAACTTAAAATCAAAACGGAAAACGTACGTCGTCTGCGCCAAATTGACAGACACTCTGTCACGCAAATTATTCTTCAAAGCATTACGCTTGGTTTCACTGCTCTGATTTCGCTTTGCGCAATAGTCGCATTGTTCTTGCTTAATAAATAATCGCGCATATTTTCAATATAATTACAAACGGAGTTGGATTTCAACTCCGTTTTCTTTTTTACCTTCTTGCCGCTATGGCTTCGCTTATTGCGCCGTAAAGCGACAACTCACTGTCTGACGTATCGCAAGAATAATGCCATATCATTACTCCGCCCAAGCCTAGATCCAATGCGTAGCAAGTCTTGTCATAGATCATTTGTCTGCCGTTGTAATAACACGTCTGCTGATAGACTTTGCCGTCAATGTTGATTTCTTCGATAAGACAGTTGCCCCACACGCCAAGTTTTTTGGACGCTTGCGCATAATCGCCCCAATACGCCGCCTTATCGGCAGGTCGGGAATAAAACGGCAGACCGAGATGTACTTTGCTCATATCCACGCCTTTTCTTTTCAACTGATATATAGCGTCTGCGCACATTTCATAAAAAGAAGAGTGATTGCCTCTTTCGTCAAAGCCGTCGTACGTCATAAATTCTATACTGTCCAGACAACTTAGTTTCTTTACAGGAAAACCGTTAAATCCTGAGATATTCCACAGGCTAAACGCAGCGCTAAGTTTTTTCCCATCCGGCATTGCCGCCTTTAACTTTTCCAAAAAATTGCCGTATATTTGATTTGGCTTGCGCGTATATGGGTATTCGTAATCAAACGATATCCCATCAAAACCATATTCCTCCATCACGTCAAGACATTCTTTGATAAGCGTATCGGCATTGTCGCCCATTGCCTTGCTGTGCCTATCCTCAGTATCAAGTTCGTCTCCCATAATATCCAAGTTGCCCAATATAGTATACGTAATCTTTGCGCTTGGATTATATTTGCGTACGGTTTCCGCCGCCTTGCGAAGTACTTCCTTGCCCTCTACGCTTTTTCCGTCAAAGAGATAATCTTGGAAATGCAAATGCCCGTCTTTGTCAAGATACACGCTGCCAAACAAATTAAACTCTGTAGTATGGCTCATCAACGCTGCCGACTCTTCAGTAAGCGTATATGCCCTGTCAACCAGCAGATAGGACATAACCTCAAAGTCTTCTGTCGCAGTGCCGACTATATTATACGCCTCAATATCGCTTATCGTCCATTGACCGTCACAAGCGACGACTTTGAGCGTAACGCTACTTGCCGTAACAGTTTTGTGCGAACAGTATTTATATTTGCCAATAAAATCACTTTTATAAAGCATTTCGCCGTTGACGTACAACTCATAATTTGTAATATTATTGTCTTTTTCTTTTAGTACGATTGAATTAAAAGTCTTAGCCTCTTCAAACGAAAACGTAATGCTATCTCCCTCTCCGCCTTTTTTTGAATCGACAGTATACCCATTTGCGACGTTCTCATAATTTTTTGAGATTTCATCGGGCGTCGAAGACATTGAACATCCCGACATAGCCAACAACGGACAAACCGCTAAGCAGCAAATCAAAAGCACTACCAAAAATCTTTTCATAATTTCCCCCTGCATTATTATATATTAAACAAACAAAGTCGTCAATATTCCTTTATGTATTCCTTGCTTGGCATATTTTCTTTCTCTTCTATTACTTCTACATAATCATACTTTTTCATTCTACTGTTCCCACATACGGTGTTATCAATCTTATAATTCCGTACGGATATACCATCCACTTGTCAAAAATTTTACTGTTTTGCATAATCTCCTACGATTTTAAACTCTTCTCTTTTTAGCCATATTTTTTTGCCGTCAAAATCTGTTTCCCACTTGCTATCAACACCTATTACGTCTCGAATTATGCCTACTGCGCCAATTCGAATGCCTTCATTTGCATAATTGTCGTTTAAAATCTCAACCTCAACTCTAATTTCCTTATTTGTTGGACTGTCATAGATAAGTTTTAAATCTACCTCTTTAATTGCCGTTCCAAATGGGTCATCCTCAAAAAATACTAACCAACAGCCGTCAATTTTGCGCGGGTCTAATATTGTCCCCTGCATACCTTTATGCACGCCCTGCTTGGCATATATTTCTTTCTCTACTATTACTTCTACAATATCATATTCTTTCATTTCACCGTTCCCTTTTCGTCTTTAATTTTATCATATATTAAACTTGCAAAGCAATAGCAATTTTGATTTTCCCCCTCTCATAAAAAAAGTTCCGCCCAAGCGAAACTTTTCTTTATACTTTTATTCTACGATACCGTGTCAATACCCGTAACAAATCTTTATGACAGACTTTATGACGAAAGCGGAAGAAAATTTCTTCCGCTTTACATTTCAAGTTTATTCAGTGGGATTGCTATCTTGATTGTCGTTAGCAACGCTTTCGGCGTTAGTCTCCGCAGTTTCCGCCGCTGTACTGCCGTCCGTTGGGGTATTCTCTTCCGCAGGTTGTTCTTCGTCCTCTTGGTGCGGCACGATTGTAAACGCAACGACTTTTGAATTGCCGTCTTTCATTCTCATTACCTTGACGCCTTGAGTATTTCTGCCAATCTTAGAGATTTCGTCGGCTTTAATTCTGATGATAATACCATTGTCGGAGATAATCATTACGTCGTCCTCAAGCGGATGAACAAGTTTGAGGTTGACTACGTTACCGGTTTTGTCGTTAAGTACGCCGACTTTGATACCGCTACCCGCTCTGCCTTGCAGTCTGTATTCGCTGATATCCGTACGCTTGCCGTAGCCGTTTTCCGTAATAGTCAGCACTTCGCAGTCCTCTTTGACTTTGGTCATATCCACGACTACTTCGCCCTTGTCGAGTTTGATAGACTTGACGCCCATACTCGTTCTGCCGGTAGGTCTGATATCTTCTTCGCTGAATCTAATACACTTACCGCCGCTTGACGCCATAATAATTTCGTCCTGACCGCTTGTGAGTTGCACGCCGATAAGTTCGTCGTCTTCGTTTGCAAACGTAATAGCCTTCTTACCGTTGTTGTTGATGCGCACGTATTCGTCCAAAGTCGTCTTCTTGATAAGGCCTTGCTTGGTCGCAAGCATCAAGAAACCTTGACTGTCCTTAGGCACAGGCACATAAGCGTTTATGACTTCTCCCGGCTCGAGATTGAGAAGGTTGACGATTGCTCTGCCCTTTGAAGTTCTGCTTGCCTCAGGCACTTGGTATCCTTTGGTGCGATATACCTTACCCTTGTTGGAGAAGAAAAGTATATTGTCGTGAGTGGACGTAGTTATTACGTTCTCCACAAAGTCCTCTTCTTTAGTCTTATGTGCGGATATGCCAACTCCACCTCGGCGTTGAGCCTTGTATTCGTCGACAGGCATACGCTTGATATAACCGTTGTGAGTAATGGAAAGAATTACGTCCTCTACGTCTATCAAATCTTCGATATCTATGTCGGAATAGTCATAAGTAATTTCCGAGCGGCGTTTGTCGTTGTACTTGTCCTTGATTTCCAGAAGTTCCGTCTTGATGATTTCGATTACTCTCTCTGGTTTTGCAAGTATATCTCTCAAGTCTGCAATCGTCTTCTCAAGTTCTGCAAGTTCTTCCTGAATCTTCTCCACTTCCAAAGCGGTAAGTCTTTGCAATCTCATCTCAAGGATAGCAATGGCTTGCTTGTCGCTCAATTCGAAATTGTTCATAAGATTTTCGATAGCCGACTGTCTGTCTTTTGACTTCTTGATAGTCTCTATTACTTCGTCAATGTTGGTCAGCGCCTTGACGAGACCCAGCAATATGTGTTCTCTTTCCAAAGCCTTGTCGAGGTCAAATTGAGTTCTTCTGACAATGACTGACTTTTGGTGCTTGATATATTCTTCAAGTATCTGCTTGAGATTGAGCACTCTCGGAGTACCGTCCACAAGCGCAAGCATAATCATAGAGAAAGAAGTCTGCAACTGCGTATGCTTATAGAGCATATTGAGCACGACTTGCGGATTGGCGTCCTTCTTGACGTCAACGACGATTCTCATACCGTCCTTATCTGAAAGTTCGTGAATGTCGGAAATACCCTCAATTCTCTTTTGCTTGACAAGGTCAGCCATATTCTCAATGAGTTTTGCCTTATTTACTTGATAAGGAATCTCGGATATAACTATCTTGGCTTTTCCGCTGCGGTCGCTTTCTTCTATTTCGGCTTTGGCTCTTATTATGCAATTACCTCTACCGGTGCGATAGGCTTTCTTTATTCCGCTGCCGCCCATAATATACGCGCCTGTCGGGAAGTCCGGAGCAGGTATATAGTCCATAAGAGCGTCAATTTCCAAATCGGGATTTTCAAGCAAAGCGACAGTGCCGTCAATTACTTCTCCAAGATTATGCGGCGGAATAGACGTAGCCATACCAACTGCTATACCGTCAGATCCGTTTACCAACAAGTTGGGGTATCTCGACGGCAACACGACAGGCTGTTCTCTCGTGTCGTCGAAGTTGGGATAAAAGTCGACAGTCTTTTTGTCAATGCCTCTTATCATTTCGTCTGCTATCTTGCTAAGTCTCGCCTCCGTATAACGGTAAGCCGCCGCAGGGTCGCCGTCTACGGAGCCGAAGTTACCGTGACCGTCGACGAGCGTACATCTTATAGAAAAGTCTTGCGCAAGTCTTACCAATGCGTCATATACTGAACTATCGCCGTGCGGATGGTATTTACCAAGCACGTCTCCAACAATAAGAGCGCACTTACGGAAAGGCTTGTCGGACGTAAGACCGAGTTCGTTCATTGCAAAGAGTATTCTTCTGTGCACCGGCTTGAGACCGTCTCTAACGTCAGGAATTGCTCTTGACACGTTGACCGCCATTGCATACGCAATAAAGGAAGTCTTCATTTCGTTTACTGCGTCGACTTCAACGACGTTGGTCTTGTCGAGCATTTCCAAAATATTATCTTTCTTCTCTTCCATTTCAGCCTCCTTATACGTCCAAATCTTTTACGAGATTTGCGTTTTCTTCAATGAAGGTGCGGCGTTTTTCCGGCTCGTCGCCCATAAGTACTGTAAATATCTCATCAGCCTCTTCAGCGTCCTTGAGATTAACTCTGAGCAGCGTACGCGTCTCAGGATTCATTGTTGTATCCCAAAGTTGCTCTGCGTCCATTTCGCCAAGACCTTTGTATCTTTGGATTTCGCCCTTTCTGCCTATGCTGACGAGGAACTCTTCCAATGATATATCGTCATAAAAATAATTCTCTTTCTTACTGCCCTTTTGCGTGACCTTATAGAGCGGCGGTTGAGCGATATACACGTGACCTTGCTCCACGATTGGTTTCATAAAGCGATAGAAGAACGTCAAGAGCAAAATTCTGATATGGCTGCCGTCTACGTCGGCATCTGTCATACAGATTATTCTGTCATACTTGAGTTTGCTCACGTCGCAATCGTCGTTGATACCGCAACCAAACGTCGTGATCATATTCTTTATTTCTTCGCTCTCAAGCACTCTGTTGAGCCTTGCCTTTTCCACGTTGAGAATCTTACCTCTGAGCGGCAAAATCGCCTGGAAACGTCTGTCTCTGCCTTGCTTAGCCGTACCGCCTGCGCTGTCGCCCTCTACGAGATATATCTCGCACTTTTTGGGGTCTTTGTCCGAGCAGTCTGCAAGTTTGCCGGGCAACGTAGTAGATTCCAGCACGCTCTTACGTCTTGTGAGGTCTCTTGCGCTTCTCGCTGCGTCTCTTGCCTTTTTAGCGTTGACGGCTTTGAGTATCAACTCCTTAGCCTCTTTGGGGTTTTCTTCAAGGTATTCGCCAAATTTCTCCGTCAAAACCTTAGATACAACGCCTCTCATAAAACTGTTGCCAAGTTTGGTCTTGGTCTGACCTTCAAATTGCGGGTCAATAAGTTTTACGCTTACGATAGCCACCAAACCTTCTCTGCAGTCTTCGCCCGACAACTTCTCGTCATTCTTGAGCATCTTGAAGTTGTTGGCGTAATCGTTGAACAATTTCGTCAGCACCGCTTTGAATCCGTCAAGATGAGTTCCGCCCTCGTGCGTATTTATATTGTTGGCGTAAGAGAAAATATTTTCGCTATAACTGTCGTTGTATTGCATTGCAATTTCCACTTGATACTCGTCCGTCTCTGCGTGGATATAGAATGGCTTTTCGAGTACGCCGTTGCCGCCGTTGAGCACGTCGACGTATTCTACGATACCGCCTTCATAATAAAATTCTTCTTGCTGTTCTTTCAAAGGTCTGCTGTCTTTGAGGACGATTCTCAATCCTTTGTTGAGATACGCAAGTTCCTGTATACGGTGCTTTAACGTAGCGTAATTAAAATCAGTGGTCTCAAAAATATCTCCGTCCGGGAAGAATGTAATCGTAGTACCTCTGTTGTTGGTATTTCCCACCACTGCGAGCGGTCTTTGAGCAACGCCTCTGTTGAAAGTCATCTTGTGAAGTTTGCCATTTTGAGCGACCTCTACGTCAAGCCATTCCGAAAGCGCGTTTACGCACGACACGCCCACGCCGTGAAGACCGCCGGAGAACTTATATCCGCCGCCGCCAAACTTTCCGCCTGCGTGCAACTTGGTAAGCACGACTTCGACTGCCGACTTTCCTTCTTTTGGGATTATACCGGTAGGAATACCTCTTCCGTTGTCAATAACTCTGACAGCGCCGTCTTGCATAATCTCAATTATTACTTTGTCGCAAAAGCCTGCCATAGCCTCGTCGATTGCGTTGTCCACGACCTCATATACGAGATGGTGCAATCCTCTTTCGTCGGTTGAGCCTATATACATTCCGGGACGTTTTCTGACAGGCTCGAGACCTTCGAGCACCTGAATATTATCCTGGGTATACGCTTGATTCTTTTCGTTACTCATTTTTACCTCCGTTGATTTTTATGAGCCTATTCGCAAGTTCTCACAACCAACCTTGCTACCGATTTATGCGCTAAGTTCGTCTAACCAACACGCTCGTAACTCTGCTACGAGCGCAACGCTTATCCTCCTTATCGCAAAAATCGCTTACGCAATTTTGCTTGCGTCACTTGTTCATAGTCTCATCTCGCATACACACATACACATACACGCACACACGTGCGTGCGTACACGCATACGCAAGATTATAATATTATAATAAAATTATTATATCATATTAAATATATATATTCAAGTGATTTTATTAAATTTTAACTAACTTAACGTCATTTCGACTGGAACGTAGCGTAATGGAGAAATCTCTATATATTTCTGTCATCTCGACCGAAGTGGAGAGATCTAATCCTATTAATAAATAAAAAATAATAGTGAGTGTCGGATATTTTATTGTCATTTACTTTTGCTACATCCTCTCACCACGCCTCTCTCGCTATACCGTTGCTCCGCTCCTTACGACCAAAGTGGATATATCTAATCCTTTTAATTTTTAATTATTTATCTTCATTATTATCGTTAGGTTGAATAAATATAGGCGACAAATTTTGTTTTTTCAATTTTCTTTTCTTTTGAATTTTGTTTATTTGCTTTAATAGCAGAGGCCAAAATAGCATTGGATAAAACAATACCACTACAAAAATAGTTAAACCTATTAAAATAGAGGTGTTAGGCTTGCCGCCCACTGCTATACTATGCCCCTTACCGTCGATATAAATATTTATTTTCCTACCCAAATATTTTTCAGCATTTTCTCTACCTCTTATACCTACTAATCCCGTTCCTTCATATTTTATATCTCCATCTTGATATTCATATACTACGTAACACTGTACATGTGACGGATCATGATAACGAACGTCTCCTCCTCTAAAATATACTTCAACTCGAGTAAGTTCGGCTTCAACTATTATCCCTGCTTTAATAGCGGCGTATCCATAATGAACCTCATAACACGCTTTACCCCACCCCCATAACAATACTCCGTACGTAGTACCGAATATTGCGTATAGTATCAAAGTCACTAATAATGACCCAACGCTTACGTTATGTATTTTCTTTTTCTTATTTCTTTTTTCTTCCATACTTTTAATTTCTATCACTCTTCAAGATAGCATAATACGCGCAATCTACGATACCTTGATTATTTATATCGGCTTTTCTCATAGTGCCCTCGTATTTCATACCGCATTTTTTCATAACTCTACCTGAATTTACGTTGACAGGGTCGTGGCGTGATTCTATTCTTTCAAATCCCACTTTGTCAAACAAAAAGTCAATTACTGCGCTCAAAGCCTCTGAAGTGATGCCCTTATGCCACCACTTTTTGCCAATGCAATAACCTATATGCGCAGCCTTTATATGTTCTTTTAAATCAACTACGCCGATAGTACCGATAGGCTCGTCAATTTCTTTCAACACTATTGCCCAATCATAAAAATTATCGTTGACATAGTTTTTCTTTAGATACTCTATCCTCTCTTTTGCTTGGCTCATATCCGTATAAGTCTGCCACATAAGATATTTAGTAACTTCGTCGTCCGACGCCCAATTTTCATAGATATAATGAGCCTCTTCGTCTTTGAATCTTCTCAATATCAATCTTTCCGTCTCTATCGTTTGCGTGCCTATATGTTTCATAATAATCAATCTCTTTTATTTTCTTCGTATTCAATTATAATTTCTTCATAACTGTTATTATCTTTATGACGATATGGAATCTTTGACCATATCACAAATGCAATAATTGCTACGTCTATAATAAAAAATATTATAGCAACAATAATATACTGCGTAGGATTTGTTTTATTTCCTTTTGCTATACTGTTTCCTTTTCCATCAATATAAATTTCTATTTTTTCGCCAATATGCTGTTTTGCCTCTTTTTCTGTGTTATATCCTGCTTTGGCGGTTCCGCTATAAATTGTTCCGTCAACGTCAATATAATTATAAATTGTTTCAAAACTTTTATCTCCTCTAGTCCGAAATTCTCCAATCATACCGCTTGACCCATAGGACCTCACATTGACAATAGTTGCTTCAACTATCACACCGCCATTTTGAGCATTTTGCATTTTTACCTCTACTACACATTTACATATGCTTATTACAACTATTACTCCAATTGCCACTATGATAAATATAGGTGCGATGTATGTTTTTATATCATCCCAAAAATTTTTTAATTTCTCTTTCATTATTTCTTTTCTTTTTCTATGACTATCCTGTTGTGTTCTATATCCATATCAAAATCAGTGCAAGTAATAAGCGTCTGTAATCCGCTTGAGAGTTCCATAAGTTTTCTGCGACGGCTTGGATCGAGTTCGGAAAGCACGTCGTCGAGAAGTAAAACAGGTTTTTCCCCCACTTCGCTTTCAAATAGATATATCTCCGCCAATTTAAGAGACAGCGCCACGCTACGCTGTTGTCCTTGAGATCCAAATTTGCGTACGTCTATATTGTTGATTTTTATGCCTATATCGTCTCTGTGGGCGCCGAAAGAAGTATACAAAAGATTGAGGTCTTTTTCAAAGTCTCCTCTCAATCTCTCAAAAAATGATTCTTTCATTTTATTGTATTCTCCGTATTCCACACGGCTTTCATACTCAAGCGTCAAATCTTCAAGATCGCTTGTCAATTCGCTATGCATCTTCTTGGCAAATACTTGTATCTTTTCTACAAATTCATATCTTTTTTGTACGATATATGCGCCGTGTTCTGCAAGTTGAATATCCCAACCGTACAGCATTTCGGGAAGAGCCTTGACGTCTCTGTGTTCTTTTAGTAGTTTGTTTCGTTGAGCAAGTATATTATTATATTTAGAGAGAGAATAAAAATATTTTTTGTTTTGCTGTGACAAACTTATATCTGCAAATCTTCTTCGCTCTTGCGGACTTTCTTTTATAAGTTTCATTTCGTCAGGCGAAAAGAAAACAATATTGAGTATACCTATTATTTCTCCCAATTTGACAAGCGGTATTCCGTCGACGGCAATTCTCTTTTTATCTTGATTGTCTATAGAAAACTCTATAGTATGTGTAGTTTTATTTTTTCTCAAGACTACTTTTATATAAGCAATATCACTGCCCCACTTAATCATTTCTTTATATTTGTTTGTACGAGGAGATTTGCCAATACCCGAGCAATAGATACTTTCCAAAAGATTGGTCTTACCACTGGCATTTTGTCCAACGATAATATTGAGACCTTCTTTAAAAGTCACTTGTTTTTGCTCATAACTGCGAAAATTCTTAAGTTGGACACTCTCTATATACATAATTTTATTTTACAATAATTTATATTTTTTCTCAACTAAATATCTTATCAATTTTCTCGCCTTCCCCTATAAGGGAAGATGTCACACAGTGACGAAAGGGGTGTTCTATTCGTCATTTCGAGCGTAGTTGAGAAATCTCAATCATCTTAAAAAAATAATGTATTCTTTTATTGAAAATTTTTTCTTTTTATATTATAATATACGTATGGAAGATTGCAAGAAGATTTGGAACGAATTATCAATAGGAATATCAAATAATATATCTACAATAAGTTACGATATGTGGTTTACTTCTCTAGAGCCTCTTACCGTTGCTTATAACAAACTTATTATTGTTGCAAAACTCAAATCTACCAAACAGGCTATCAACAACAATTACAGAGATCTCATTCTCAGCGAGATCAAAAAACTCAATTATTCTTACATCACTGACTTTGTCATCATCACGCCTGACGAAATATCGGTATATGAAAGTCAAATTCAAGAAGACAAAGAAGAATTGATAAAAGATAATATCGACAGCAAGAGTTTTTTCAATTCTGACTTCACTTTTGACAAATTTGTCGTAGGTCAAAGCAACCAGATAGTATATGCTGCGGCAAAAGCAATATCCACTCAACCCGGCACGTTGCACAACCCTTTGTTTATCTACGGCGGCGTAGGTCTTGGAAAAACCCACATAATGCACGCTATCGGCAACGAGATCTTAAAAAACAACAAAAAAGCCAAGATAATCTATTGCACGACAGAACAATTTGTCAACGACTTTATTGACAGCATCAAAAACAATAAAGACAACGAACAAAACAGACGTTTTAGAGAAAAATATCGCAACGTAGATATTCTTATGCTTGACGATATTCAATTTCTTGCAGGAAAGACAGGTACGCAAGAGGCTTTATTCCACACTTTCAACGACTTGTATCAATTCAAAAAGCAAATAATACTCTCTTCTGATCGTCATCCAAAAGAATTGACTTTCCTTGAAGAGAGATTGCAGTCGAGATTTGCAAGCGGACTTACGGTAGACATATCCACTCCTGACTTGGAGACGAGAATTGCCATACTTCAAAAGAAGGCTTTTTATAAAAACGTAAATCTTCCGATAGAAGTAGTATACTTCATTGCCGAAAAGATAGACAGCAATATAAGAGAACTTGAAGGCGCTCTTCAAAAGGTCGTATTTTACTGTCAGTTGCTTGGCAAAGAGCCTGACAATATTGACATAATCAAAGAGGCTCTCAAAGACGATATTGACGTCACTACTCATATTCTGTCAATGGATACCATAGTAGACGCAACTTGCTCTTATTTCAACGTCAAAAAACAAGATATAATCGGCAAGAAAAAACTCAAACAAATAGTTATGGCAAGACAGATTGCAATATATCTCATATACGATATGATGGGCGTTCCCCTTGCGACAATAGGAAGTTATTTTGGCGGAAAGGACCACACCACTATCATATATGCGCGCGATAAGATAGAAGAACTTATCAAAAGCGACAACTTGGTCAACAGCCAAATCAAAGATATACGCAATATGATACAAAAAAGATAAAAACGCATAACCAATTGACATAATAGATATAAAAGAATATCTTTTTGTGGATAATGTGGAAATCTTATAAATTTTATCAACATACTTATATACATAAAATATCTCAATTTTATTGAAAATATGTCGATAAAAACACTTATCAACATTTCCCTATCCCTTATTGATATTATGATTATCTAACAAATATAAAAAAATATATAATTTACAGAGGTGTATAAATGAAGTTTATTTGCAACGGAACAGATTTGTCAGACGCTTTGTCAAAAGTAATGAAGGCTCTTCCTTCAAAAAAAAGTATGCCTATTCTTGAAGGTATCAAGTTTAGCGCTTTCGGCGACACTTTGACGATAATGGCAACGGATATAGAGTTTGTAATAGTAATGAAAATAAAAGCCGATATAATTATGGAAGGAGAAGTACTTGTACCGGGCAGAACTATCTGCGAATATATAAGAAAGATAAGCAAGGAAAATATAATTGAGTTTGATTCTCAAATAGAGGCGGACAAGTTGTATATTTCTCACTGCGACAGTTTTATATATCTTGCTACTATGAACATAAGCGAATACCCTTCTATAGAGGATCAAGAATATACGACAGGGCTTACTATTAAGCAAAAGGATTTCAAAGACCTTGTCAATAAGACTATATTTGCAACTTCTACTGAAGATATAAGACAACAACTCAAAGGTTGTTTGTTGGATATAAAAGGCAATAGAATAAGAAGTGTCGGTCTTGACGGTTATAGACTTGCAATTTGCAATAAAGAACTTGAGAATGAGCATCAAGACAGCAATATAATAGTTCCGGCAAAGAGTCTTAGCGAGATTGCAAAACTTCTTGAGAATGACGACGAATTAGTCAATATTCAATTCAACGAAAAGAAAATGATGGTTGAATTTGAAAACAGCAAGATAATAACTTCCCTAATTGGAGGAACTTTCATTAAATATGAATCCACTATTCCAAAGAATTTTGAGACTGAAGTAACTGTAGACAGAGCAAGTCTTGAATACAGTATGGATAAAGTAGACGTAATTGCCAAGCAAGATAAGAGCAATTATATAAAGATAGATATAAAAGAAGGAAAGATGTCTATCTATTGCAACACCAGCACCAGCAATATAAAAGAAGTAATAAATACCTTTACAAAAGGTAAAGACGTGACTATAAGTCTAAGCGCAAAATACCTCACTGACTGTATCAAAAACAGCAGTGACGAATACCTCTCTATCAAGATTTCCAACAGCAGTAATCCTGTGGTTATTACTCCAATAGAGAGCGAAGAATATTTGTATTTGATATTGCCTATTCGTACGAGATAAATTTTATTTAACGTTTGGCAAATTAAATAGTTATATTGTCACTTAAAGACAGTGATATTTGCTTAAAAATAGTATATTGTTGCTAAAGAATAAGTTATATTAAAAAGTTAGGTACTTTATTGTACCTAACTTTTTTGTTAAGGACAAAAATATATACGGATAAATATACATAACGTCATTTTGACTTTATTATTTTGTCATTTCGACCGAAACGAAGTGTAGTCGTAAGGATCATAGCGAGCAAGCAGGTACGTTTTGTACGTGCGTCAGAATCTAATATGATGTCATTTCGAGCGTAGTCGAGAAATCTAATCAGTATAATACACTATCTCTATACTCAGAAAGACCTTTTTAAAGTGTAAACACCTTGAACGAGTAATTCTGAGTGGAGCAAAGCGAAATCGAAGAATCTAAAAAAAGAGGCATTTAAGCCTCTCTTTTAATTACTTAATTTTCTCTAATATCTCAAATATTCTATCAAGATCTGCAGTCGAATAATAATCTATATATATTCTACCCTTGTTGTTATTACCTACGGCATTTACTTTTGTACCAAATTTTCTTTGCATTATATTAGCCAAATCTTTAAGTTCGATAGTGAGTTCCGGTATTGCTTTTTTCTTACGCTCTTCGTCGTTTGGATCTGTCTTAAGATAATTTCTTACCATAAGTTCCAATTGTCTTACGCTCAATTGCTTATCGCAACAAGCCAAAGCATAGGTGTGCTGCACGACGTAATCTTTAATTGAAGTAAGGCATCTTGCGTGGCCTGCGGATATTCTTCCGTTTGTTACCATATCAATTACGACAGGATTGAGAGTAAGAAGTCTCAAAGAATTGGTTATTACAGGACGTGATTTGCCGAGTTTATCAGCGAGTTGTTCTTGCGTAAAATCAAATTCGTCTATCAATGCTTTATATGCTTGAGCCTCTTCTATTGGATTTAAGTCTTGACGTTGAAGATTTTCTATAAGAGAAATTTCTTTGATTTCTTTGCTAGTATAGTATTTTTTTATTACCGGTATGGTGTTTATACCTGCGAGTTTGCTTGCTCTGTATCTTCTCTCGCCTGCAACTATCTGATATTTACCGCTTCCAATAGGACAAACTATGATAGGCTGAATAATTCCGTAGTTTTTAATAGAAATAGCAAGTTCTTCAAGCAAATTTTCGTCAAATTTTTTTCTTGGCTGATTGGGATTGGCAACAATACTTTCCAAAGGCAAAATTTCTACGCCTTCGTTGAGATTACCGTTTTTATCGTAGGTAGTGAATTCACTGTCGTTACCCAAATTTCTATCCATATTATTGTCTTTTTTCATAATTTCTCCTAGTTAAAGAGTCTCTTGTTAATATTTTTCTCTTTATAGCGAAAATTTTTATCGTTTGCTATTTCTTTTAGTTTCAGCCCACAATAAAAAAATTATATTTTTTTATTGTTTATTCTATTATAACAAAGAAAATTTAGATATGCAACATAAATTTTTATCCTAAAATAGGTTGAAGTCTCGGTTTGTTGCCAATTCTGGGATATTTTTTTGGACAATCGCCTATTTTCTTAATGATAAGAACGTATCTTTTTTCTTCGTCAGTCAAATCGTATTGTTTTACCTCTTGTAATTTTCCTTTCAAAATATCAAGTATTTTTGAACACTGTTTCAATTCTTCTTGATAATTTATACCTTTATACGCCAATAAAATACCGTCTTTTTTTATAAGAGGCAAAGTATATTCCACAAGAGTAGGCATACTTGCCAACGCTCTTGCAACGCAAGCGTCAAAAGATTGAAAATTTTCTCTTGCAAAATCCTCTACTCTAGAATGTATTGCAGTTACGTTTTGCAAATCAAGAATTTCTATGATATAATTTATGAAAGATATCTTTTTGTTTACGCTGTCCACGAGAGTAAACTTTTTATCGGGATTGAGAATTGCCAATGGGATGCTCGGAAAGCCTGCGCCGCAACCGATGTCGCATATGCTCTGACTTTTGCCTAATAAATCGTTGGGCAAAATGCTGTCGATAAAGTGTTTTATCTGCACGTCTTGGGGCTGTGTAATCGCCGTCAAATTGAATTTTGAGTTCCACTCTATCAATTTATCGTAATAAAGTGAAAATTTAGTCAAGTAAAGTAAAACTTTATCGTGATAAAGTGAATTTTCATCATCATTGCAGGTGTTTTTATAAACGTTATTTATTAAATAATCTTTAAGAATATCCAATTGCATTTTCATTTACCCGCCTTTGATAGATAAACTAAAAGCACAGTTATATCCGCAGGTGATACTCCGCTTATTCTTGACGCCTGCCCTAAATTGAGAGGTTTGACTTTGTCAAGTTTTTGTCTTGCCTCAATTCTAAGTCCTTTGATTTGGCTATAATCTATATCTTGCGGAAGAGTTTTGTTCTCAAGTTTATTTATATCGGCAATTATAGATTGCTGTTTGTTGAGATATCCCTCGTATTTTACTGCAGTAGAGACTTCTTCAAAACATCTCTTGTCAAGGTCTTTAAGTTCCTCAAAATTCTGCATAAGCATATCAAAAGTTATAGCCGCTCTCTTCAGCATATCCTTATAAGAAAGCGCATTATTAGGCACAGGTTCGCCAATATTTTCAAAAAATTCTTTATATTCTTTTGGCGGCAAAGTCTTGTCAAGAATATGAGATATATCATCTATAGTCTGCATTTTTTTGGTATATTCTTGCCATCTTTCGTCGTCTACTAGCCCTACTTCTCTGCCGATTTTAGTAAGTCTTCTGTCGGCGTTTTCTTGGCGTAGCAATAATCTATGCTCTGCTCTTGCCGTCATCATTCTATAAGGCTCATTGGTGCCTTTTGTGACCAAATCATCAATAAGTACGCCTATATATGAAGAATCTCTAGTCAATACAAGCGGTTGTTTTTCTTTGAGATACAATGACGCATTAATCCCGGCAATAAGTCCTTGCGCAGCAGCCTCTTCATATCCGCTGCTGCCGTTGAGTTGTCCTGCAAGGAAAAGACCTTTGATATGCTTGACCATTAGATATGGAGTGAGACAAAGCGAATCTATACAGTCGTATTCTATTGCGTAAGCAAAACGCATTATCTTGACTTTTTCCAATCCAATTACTGATTTATACATCTCAAGTTGGACGTCAAAAGGCATTGAAGAACTCATACCCTGCACGTACATTTCATTAGTCAAGGAACTCTCAGGCTCTATAAAAATCTGGTGGCGTTCTTTGTCGGCAAAACGCATTACTTTGTCTTCGATTGACGGACAATATCTTGGTCCAATGCTGTGAATAGAGCCGTTGTATAGCGGAGATCTGTCAATATTCGCCATTATGATATCTTTTGTCTTTTGAGTAGTATAAGTGAGATAGCATACCTCTTTGTTAGGTATATATCCTTTTGTCATAAAAGAAAACGGATATATATTATCGTCGCCATTCTGCACTTGCATAGCGTCAAAATTAATGCTGTTTTTATCCACTCTGGCAGGCGTGCCTGTCTTAAATCTGCGAGTAGGTACGTCAAGATTAATAAGGCTGTCTGTGAGTTTTGTTGCTCTGGAAAAACCGTTGGGACCAGTCTTAGTCACGTTGTCGCCAATTATGATATGAGCGTTGAGATAGACGCCTGTGGCAACTACTATACTGTCGGCGTAAAAAGTCTGTCCCAAATTCGTAGTTATGCCGTATACAGCGCCATTTTTAGTTAGTATTTCAGCGACTTCGCCTTGCAATATATCTAAGTTGGGCGTAGTCTCCATTATATTCTTCATATAATGATGATACAGCGTTTTGTCGGCTTGTCCTCTAAGCGACTGCACCGCCGCTCCCTTGCCCATATTAAGCATACGTATCTGAAGTAAATTATTGTCGGCAGAAAGTCCCATCTGACCGCCAAGTGCGTCAATTTCTCTCACTAGATGACCTTTTGCCGTGCCGCCGATCGCAGGATTGCACGCCATAAATGCTATGGCGTCAAGAGAAAGAGTAACTGCCAAAGTCTTATGCCCAAGACGCGCCAAAGCAAGACACGCCTCAACTCCTGCGTGTCCGCAACCTATAACTATTGCGTCATAATTCTTTTGATAGCCGTCTAGCATTTTTATTTTCCTTTATGTTTTCAAAGTTACAACTCAACGTCATTTCGAGCGTAGTCGAGAAATCTAAATCATTTTCGTTTTGGTAGAAATGACATTTATATTTACTTTCAAATTATACCATAATACTTATTGCATTTGCAAATATAACGCGCTTATGATATAATTTAATTATGAAAACTATAGCCACTATATCCACCCCTATAGGTCGCGGAGCAATAGCCATTGTGCGTATGAGCGGAGACAAAGCGTTGGAGATTGCCTCTTCAATTTTTACTTGCAAAAAACTTGCAAGTTTTAAGGACGCAATGCCCAATTATATGTATTACGGCAGTATTGATGTAGGCGCTTTTAAGGACAGTATATTGGCGGTTTATTTCAAAGCGCCGCATTCATATACCGGCGAAGATATAGTGGAATTTCAGTGTCACGGTGGCGTGAGACTTATTGACGAAGTACTCAAGGCTTGCCTCAAAAACGGTTGTGAAATTGCTGACAAGGGAGAATTCACTAAACGCGCTTTTCTCAACGGCAAGATTGCTTTGAGCGACGCAGAAGGCATAATTGATATGATAAATAGCGAAAGCGTGGCGTCATTAAATGCAAGTTACAGACTATCTACAGGAGATATAGCAGATCAAATAAGATCTCTGCAAACTACTCTACTTGATTGCGTATCTGAGCTTGAGGCAAGTCTTGATTATCCTGAAGAGATGGAAGAAGAGGCAAAATCAAACGCCGATAAGACGACAGATCATTTGATATATGAATTGGAAAAACTCAATTCTACGGCAAAAGTAGGCGGATATATCCGTCAAGGCATCAACGTTGCGATAGTAGGTCAAGCCAACGTCGGCAAGTCTTCGCTCCTCAATGTATTCGTGGGCAAGGATAGGGCTATTGTGACGAATATCGCAGGAACTACTAGAGACAGTCTCGAAGAATACGTTGAAGTCGACGGAGTTATGCTCAAACTAATTGATACCGCAGGTATAAGAGATACCAGCGATATAGTCGAGGCTATGGGCGTAGAGCGAAGTATGCAGGCGGCAAAAGGCAGCGATATAGTCTTGTTTGTCACAGAGGCAGGTCGAGAATTAAATCAATATGAAAATGACTTGATAAAAAGTCTTGACGGCAACAACAAAATACTACTGGTAATAAATAAATGCGATACGGCAAAAGACGATCGCAAAGGCATAAAAATAAGCGCAAAAAACAACGTAGGTATTGAGGAACTTAAAAAAGCAATAATCAACACTTTTATAGATTCAAGTGTGGATACCAATGGCAATATAATTACCAACGAACGCCACGCGCAAGCCATCAGACAGGCTATATCAAGTCTTAAGAACGCAAAAGCAAGTTACGCTACTCTGCCGACAGAATGCAGTCTAATTGATTTGAGAGACGCATATTTTGCGCTGGGCGCAATTACCGGCAATACTGCAAGCGAGGATATTATTGATACTATTTTTAGTAAATTCTGTTTGGGTAAGTGAATTGGGTATACTTAGGTAACCGAGCGCGTATAGCGCCGCGCCTTTTGCCGTAGGCGTCAGGTCTCAAGAAGTCGACGTGTAAGGCAGGACAAAAATCACAGCACTCTCCACGCTCAAGACAAGCATTCTAATTGAATTGACTATAGGATGTCATTTCGACCGAAGTGGAGAAATCTCTGTCAATTTATATTATATATACTGTAGAGACCTCTCGACTTCGCTCGAGGTGACAAAGTCGCTATGCTCCTTATGAGCGTAGTTGAGAAATCTCAATTGATATGAAGATATATCTCAAAAAGGCTCTATACATTTAAAAAAGATAAGCCCACAATTTCAACTATTTTTGATATAGATGCAAATCGGATATCTTTTCCTTTCATAATGTTATAATATGTTACTCTACTTATTTCGCATAGTTCGCAAAATTCCGTTATTGTAATTCTATTTAAATTTATATATTTTTTTATTGCGTCTGTGTTAAATAGTTTATCCATTAGTTAATCCCCCTAATAATATAAGGCTAAAAGCCATATATTATTATATAAGGCAGTTAGCCATATGTCAAGTATTATAAGGCTGAAAGCCGTATATAATAGAAATATGAATAAATTTAAAGATCGTCTCAAAGAAGTTTTAGCAGAAAATAAGATATCACAAAGAGCACTTGCAAAAAGATTATATTTGTCGCAGACTATAGTAAATAATTATTGCACAGGCAAAAGAGAGCCGACTTTGGACGTATTGATTTCTATTTGCAAAGAATTAGACGTCAGCGCAGATTATTTATTAGGATTAACTGATTAAAAAATACGGATAGAGATTTCTCCGCTATGGTCGAAATGACAGACAGTGGTGGTTGAGGTGCTTTAAAAATACCATTAACATAATTAAAAATAGACCAAGTTGGCAGTTTTGATAGAATAGAAACGCCACTCCTGTTTGGCGAAAAGGGAGTGGCGTAATATTTTCACGAGTAAGAATGATTTTCTATACGATGAAAACGACGCAGGCGTACTTTATGTACGTCAAGTGAGTTTGAAGAAGTAGAGGAAACATAATTGCCGTGTAAAATTACGACACCTCTCTTCTCGCCAAACTACCTTAAAAGAACTTTTTCATATCTCCGCCATAAGTTTTCATTCTTGTTACGCCAGTCTTGTTGAAGTTGCGACTTTCTTGCGGTTGTCTTTCTGTTTGTTGACTTTCGGTTCTTGGCTTGGAAGTACGGTTGTTATCCCTTCTGTCTCTTGGGCCTCTGTCGTTGCGTCTATCGCCTCTTTCTCTGTCGTAAGCAGGCTTTTTAGGAGAGATTACGACATATCTGTTAGGCTCTTCTCCGTGACTTTCTGTGGTAACAAATCTGTCGTCGTGCAAAGCCGAATGGATTATTCTTCTCTCAAATGGATTCATAGGCTCGAGAGATTCTGATTTGTGGGATTTTGCCACTCTGAAAGCAATCTTTTTGGCAAGTTTTGAGAGAGTTGCAATTCTCTTTTCTCTGTAATTTTCGCCGTCAATAACCAATCTCTTGTTGTCAGGATTGTTTTTGTTGACTACAAGAAGTGAAAGATATTGAAGAGCGTCAAGTACGTCGCCTCTGTATCCGATAAGCACGCCTGTATCGTCGCCGGTAAGGTTGATATAAAAAGCGTCTTCCTTTTCTTCTACTTCGGCAACGCAGTTGATATTCATTCTCTGAATTATACCGTTGATAAAGTCGCTTACGAGAGTTGCGCCAGTTACTTTTTGCGTAACTCTTACGGTAATTTTTTTGCGGATAAGTCCCGTTTCTTTTACTTTTTCTGCATCAACTTGGCTTTCGTCAAGACCAAGTTCCTCAAGAGCCTGCTTGAGAGCCTCTTCATAACTGTTTGCAGTAATTTCTATACTTTTCATATATATCTCCTCAAAGATAGCGCGCTATCTTTTATCTAATAATCCGTATTATTATGTGCAATACCTCATTTTTGAGGCGTTTATCAATACCCTTTAGTCTTATCTTTTTGCCTTATTAGACTTTTTGGAATTTTTAGTCTCTACATTCTTTACCGGCTGGATAATGATAGGCTGACTTTGTTTTTTCTTCTCCACGTTCTTCACTATAAGGTTGAAAGAAATGGATGTGATCATTGTCATAAAGTTGCTGACAAAGTAGTAAATCGCAAACGCTGCGCTGTACATAATTGCAAAGAAACCAAGTACAACAGGCATAAGATACGTCATTGTCTTGTTCATTATGCGTTGTTGTTTTTGTTGAGCCGCGTCGCCTGTCATTTGCACTGGTTGCATCTTTTGTTGCAACATTGTTGACAGAAAACTCGTTGCAATTGATAGCACTGGAAGTATGAAATAACCGTTCCATCTGCTTATATTCCAAAAACTTGTCTTATTATAATTGTTGATTATAGGCGTCATAAGTTGATCGTAAGATACGCCAGCCATCTCCGGAAGAGTTGCGCCTATACCGCCTATTCTAGTCGAAGTGAAGTTGGAAAAACTGGGGATTACGTTTGCCCAAGTGTCGGACATAAACACGTTTTTGACCCAAAGCCAACTCTCCGGCTTGTAGCCAGTGACCAAAGTTTCGTTGAGTTTTTCAATAAGCCCGGCTTGACGGATATAGTCGTAGGAAGGAATAAAGCCTTCAACAAAGTCATTGCCATTCATAAACTGAATTCCGCACGCCTGCGAGATTGCCTCGGCGTTGTCTTTGAAAAACTGCAAATATACGTCGTTGTAAAGATTGCTTACAATCGTTTGATTGTAGTTGACAATATACTCTCTGAAGCCTTGGAATACCAAGCCGAATATCACAAGTGTGAAAATCATTGGCAAACAGGAAGTGAAGATATTCATTGAGCCTTTCTGAAGTTCGTATTGCTTTTGTCGGAGAATGTCGGGGCGGTTGGCGTACTGCTTTTGAAGTTTTTCCAATTGCGGACGTATTGCGTCCATCTTGGCTTTTTGCTTGCGCATAATCAACTTTTGCCAGATATCAAGCGGCAAAATCAACAAACGCAACAAAATAGAAAACACCACTACCGTCCAACCGAAGTTGCCGATACCGCTGTTCATCCAATCTAGCAGGCTGATGATAGGTTTCCAAATCGCATTCACAGCCGCTAGCAAACTATAACTCATAATAGCCATTTTGCATTTCCTTTTAGATCGTCTTTCACGGGATCAAATCCGCCTTTTGAAAAGGGATTGCACCTCAATATCCTAGCCGCGCCCATTGCAGAGCCTTTTAAATATCCTTTTTTGGCTATGGCTTGTCCCATATACGCCGAACACGACGGAATATGTTTGCACTTGCCACCCACTACCGGATTGATAAATTGCTTGTAATATTGAATAAAAAAATTTCCGCTTTTCATTTATCGTCCGTACGCCTCAATCAAACTTTGCTTTGTCCAATATGCTCTGTTTGATTTTTAGTCTTTGCGCTACGTCATCGTCGATTTTTTTCGCAAGCAAATTGCTTTTGATCATCAAATGCAAAAGACTGTTGGCAAGTTCTTCAAAACTCGCATTGCCGCAAGCCTCTCTTGCTATAACGATATAATTCTCGTCGTTCTTGAGATATGGTATAAGCGCTCTAAACGCTTCTCTCAAACGTCTTCTGACTTTGTTGCGAATTACTGCCCTGTTGTCGACTCTCTTGCTTACGATAAAGCCCACCTTCAATGAATACTTGGAAGGGGCGTGGACAAGTACAAGCATCTTGTTGGCGCTGCTTTCGCCTTTTCTGTGCAGATAACTAAATACTCTGCCATTCTTAAGCCTGTACTTTTTTTGCATACCAAAATTAAGCAGTAAGTTGCTTTCTGCCCTTATTGCGACGTCTCTTTATAACGTTTCTACCGCTCTTGCTACGCATTCTCTCACGAAAACCGTGAACCTTTGATCTTTGTCTTTTTTTTGGTTGATACGTCTGTTTCATATCGTATTGTCTCCTTTTTATATAAAAAATAATTATGCTATATTATTATAAAGAAAATGCAGGGTACTGTCAAGTAAAATTGCATTGCTTGGAAAATATAAAGAAAAATCACAAGACGAAGCATTCTTAACGGTTTGCAGTGACAGTCTTTGTAGAAATTGTTTTTGATATAAAGTATTAAAAACAATCTGGAAAAGCATAGCAATATTGGAAGTCTGCATAATTTAATATCCGTAATTTTAAAATTTAATTATTATATTTTATATAATAATTAAAAATTTTCATTTGTGTTTTAATACTTATTCACGTAAAACATTTTGATTGACAAATTATATAGATAATGATTAATCCAATTTGCTTTTTAAACTATTTTTTATCAATGCATAATGAATTTGAGGTCTGTTTATACTGTCCCTGTGTGAATGATCTATTTGTTTAACGTGAAAACAACGTACTGCTTCTAATTTTGCGTTGTATATAGAATATAGAGGGAATTGAAAATTGTGAATAATAAATGACCGCTTGGTTTAATTGGTTGCTGTGTCGTAATCGTTTAATGTGAAAAATTAGTATTAAGATAAAATTTAGGGAAAGAGATACAGATGGCTATGTTGATGCTACGCTAATATAATCGGATTTGATTTGAAAGTTAAGTCTATGCAAGTAATAAAAGTAAATTTGTGACATTTATATGATGAAGTATCAAAATTCTTATTGATACATCACCGGTGGACATAAGTGTGCTGATAGTGCCCCAAATAAGACTGTGATTTGTTGATTATGTGACAATTAAGTCTAAAATTTAGAAACAAGTCCAATTTTGATGTATTGAAATTGTTGCAATGTTTCACGTGTAACGTTGCAGTTATGTCTTTGGGTATTAGAATTTGATTATAAGATTATGCAATTTAAGCGGTGCTGTAGAATTGATATTCTTAATCAACAATATACGGTTTGCATCAATTTAACTTGATCAAAAAAGCCTTTGGCAAGTTATTGTGTGCTGCGATTATCAGAGTGCTAGGGTTTATAAAGCGAAGAATGTGAAAAAAACGCAACATAGTTGTATGATAGGCAATACTAAAACGTAAACAATTAGATTTGCTGCGGCAATGCGGCTTGCTATAAATTCAGTACAGTTTCACTACTCTTTTGCTCTTTGTTAAAGCAAGTTGCCAAACAATCGTTGGAGATTGTTAAATGCTATCTGCCTGTTGAGTTAAAGTCTGTCTGGGGCCTCTAAATTAACATTAAACAAAATATATAAATGTGTTGCGTTAATACATAAGTTCACGTAAAACATAGTTTTGATAAATCTATTTTGCTGTTCTAAAGATTATTTTGTATCAGTTTGCATCAGTATCAAATATTTGAGCGATGTGGTGGGATAACGATATGCTTGGCGTAGGCTTAAAAATTTTACAAGGCAATCATAAGCAAGTTATAGATGTTGACTTATAAGGCCGTATTTTTGTTGCTACGTGTTTGTAAATAGTTGAGAATTGAAAGGGCGATCTGTTTAGTATATAAATCTGCTTATGATAATTTAATAATTGGCTGGCATTATATCACTAAAAGGAATAAGGGTTAAATGATTTATCCATAAATAAAATGATAGCGCAAGATTTCGGAGCAAATTATAGATGTTTAGGTAAAAACGGAATTAAAGTTGTGTAAAACGTGTTTTCACGTGTTGTGTGATTTTAATATTAGTATATCGCAAATATAAGAATTGCATTAAGTGTTGTTGACTATTTGCAATAATTGTGTTTTGGCTAGTAAAGTGTGTTTGCTATAATGATGTCAATGCGGTAATTAAGGATGGCATAAATGTTGATCTGACGCACAGAAAGTTTATAAGTGTCTCAACTAGGGTTTTGATTGCGTGTGATTATGTGGAATTTAGCAGATAAACAAAGACGTGTGATGTTGTGATATATTGCGGTAGTGTGGCGGCGTTTAAGGTGAGCAAATAGAAATGTGAACAGCAATATCAAGTTTTATATTATTGCGAGTTCGCAGATGGTTAAATTTAATTTCCAATGAGAATAACTGTTCCCAAACTCATTGTTTCACGTGCAACATTTTGCAAAATTAGGTTTATAATAACTTTATTGAAGTGCGTAGGATTTTGTTGAATGTGAATGCTTGGTTGATTTGTGTAAAGTGCATTGTGTTGGGATTGTGGTATGCCCTGTTATTTTGATAAACAAAGTATGTCTAGAGTGTTCTATAGTTTGGTAGTGCGACTTAAATTTGAAAATGTTGAAATCGTAGTTTGTTTAGGAATTTTGCGTTAAACCAAAGAAAAGATAACTTATGAATCCAGCAATTAATAATGCAATAGCGTTTTAAGTAAAAAATGCGAAAAATTGCGAAAAAAGCATAGTTTCACCAATGTTGATAAGGGATATTGTGTTTTTTGCCATTTTGTTCCGTGTGAAACATTTTATACCAGACTATATTCTTAAATTCGGATTATTATCCATAATATATTCTAATTCATATCTTTTAGTTGAGTTGTGTCAAGAAATATATTATCTAAAATG
>JAIDRT010000013.1 GCA_029061605.1 Clostridia bacterium
GTATCGTATGCCGTCACTGCCACAGTCGGGACAACGGCTGAGCATCTTGTATCTTTTGCCGCAATAGTGACATTTGAGCAAATTATCCACCGAGTGATAAGTGAGTGACACGTCGCAATCAGTGCATTTTGCTATATATCCGCATTTGCGACACATCACAAAAGACGAGTGACCTCTGCGGTTGAGGAATATCATCACCTGTTCGCCCTTCTTGATCGTGGCAATAATCTTTTCTTCCAAAGTCGAAGAAAACATAGAATCGTTGCCCATCAAAAGTTGATGCGACATATTGACTATCTCAATATCGGGCATCCCCTTGTCGGATATACGCTCGCTCATCACCGCCAAATCATACTCGCCTTGTTTTGCAAGAAGATAACTCTCGATCGACGGAGTTGCGCTTCCAAGCACGACCTTTGCGCCGTTATATTGCGCTCTAAACCTCGCAACGTCGATTGTGCGATAACGCGGATTTGATTCGCTGACGTAACTTGAATCGTGTTCTTCGTCAATAATTATCAGTCCCAGATCCTTTATGGGAGCAAATATCGCCGATCTTGCGCCGACGGCTATTTTTGCCTCGCCCTTGAGCAGTCTGCGCCATTCGTCAAATCTTTCGCCGTCGCTAAGTCCGCTGTGCAACATAGCCACACTGTCGCCAAAATATCCTCTAAAGTTGCGAAGCATTTGCGGAGTGAGCGATATTTCCGGCACCAACATAATTGCCGTCCTGCCCTCGGCAAGCGCCCTTTGAATGGCATTGATATACACAAGCGTCTTTCCGCTACCGGTAACTCCGTGAAGCAATATCGCATCGTTTTGACTTGCAAAAATTTTGTCGACCGCTCTCTTTTGCGCCTCTCTCAGTTGGACGTCTGCGCCGTTGCCTTTGACGCTCGCCATAGGCTTGCGCCCCACTTCTTCGCTCGACTTGACAATGATATTCTTATCTGCCAAAGCATTGATAGCGCTAGATGAAAATTCGTTGGAGAGCGCTGTTAAAAACTCTCCGCCTTGCCTTAGCCTTTCAACAAGAGCTAGTTGGCTCTTTGCCCTTGTGGGTATTTGCGCAACTATCTCGTCAAAACTCAAATCGGGGTTGAGACTTAAAAATACTCTCGTCAATTCCTTGACGCGCCCACCTCGAAGTTTTGACGGAATAAAAAGTCGCAATGCGTCAACGTAGCGAATATAGAATTTGTCTTTCATATACCGCATAAGTTCCAGCATTTCCTCGCTTATGCAGACAAAGTCGTCTAATACTGCCTCAACGTATTTTAAAGACGGAACGTCAGAAGTATCGGTAATATCTATACAAAAGCCCTCAATTCTGCGCGGTCCAAAAGGTACGATCACTCTCGATCCCTTTCGCACGTCAAGATTTGAGGGTATCTCATAATCAAATATCTTGTCCGTCTGCGAATTGCTTATGTCAACGATTACTTTGGCAATCATTTGAGCGCCTCGTCGAGTATTACTCCAGCGACCTCGCTCTTGCTCATCTTTGGATACGAAATCTCGCTGCCATCTCTTTTGAGTATCGTCACGATATTGGTATCCACGTCAAAGCCTGCGCCTTCTGCGGTCACGTCATTGGCGACTACCATATCGGCGTTTTTGCTCTTGAGTTTAACCTTTGCGCTTGACATCAATTCTTGAGTTTCGGCGCAAAATACAACGAGTTTTCTTTCTCCCTTGAACTCGCCGACGGCTTTTGCTATATCGGGATTTTTTGTAAGTTTAAGCGTAATTTCTTCGCCTTTAAGTTTTTGCGAGATAGCCTCAACAGGTCTATAGTCGCTTGGCGCCGCCGCCTTGATTATCACGTCGCAATCTTTATAATTTTCCATTACGGCGTCATACATTTGCGCTGTGCTTTCGACTGATACTACACGAGTAATATAACTGGGTATTTCCACTTGCGTAAGTCCCTTGACGAGTATTACTTCCGCGCCCCTCTTGGCTGCGCTCTTTGCAATCTCAACACCCATTTTGCCCGAAGAGCGGTTGGTGATAAACCTTACGCCGTCTATATTCTCTCTCGTAGCGCCTGCGGTAACAAGCACTCTCTTGCCCTCGTAATCTCTCTTGGGGAGCAATGTCTCCACTGCCTTTGCAACTATGTCTACAGGCTCCGCCATCTTGCCCTTTCCGCTGTCTCCGCAAGCAAGTCTGCCCTCAATAGAATCTATGATAATCACGCCTTTGTCTTTAAGTTTTGCAAGATTATCCCTGACGGTCGGATTGCAATACATATTGGTATTCATTGCAGGCGCAATTATTATCGGACACTTGAGCGCAAGATATGTCGTGGATAACATATCGTCTGCGATTCCCTCTGCGAGTTTTGCAATGATATTGGCAGTAGCGGGGGCTATGATACATATATCAGCCTTTTTTGCAAGCGCGATATGCTCGACTTCCCACTGTCTTTCGCGTGAAAACATATCGCTTACGACAGGACGCGCCGACAATGTCTCAAAAGTCAAAGGAGACACAAACTCGGTGGCGTGCGCCGTCATAATGACGTCCACTCCTGCGCCGAGTTTTTTGAGTCTCGATACGATTTCGCACGACTTGTAGCAAGCAATTCCGCCGCTTACGCCCAACAATACGTTGAAGTTTTCAAGCATTTCACACCCGCAAAAATTATTGATTGTCTCTCTTTATCTCAACGTCGCCTTCGTATACTTCTTGAGCGGCGAGAGATATTGCCTTCATACCCGACTTCTCAAGCATATCCGAATATTGAGTCTCGAGTTGTCTTGCTCTCTTTGCCACTCCGCACACGAGCGCGTAACGGCACTCTGCTTTCTTTATCAACTTGTCAATTGGTGGATCGATCATCATAATTATTTGCCTCCATAAATTAGATTGTCTATAAATTTTTTATTGTTTTTTACTTTGCATTTTTCCGCTTCAATGATGGATATGACGTCCATAGCCGCCTGCTGCGCGTCCTCGTTGACGACGATATAATCGTAATACACAGCCTGTTTCAACTCCTTATAAGCGTTCTGGATGCGGATCTGAATCTGTTCTTCGCTCTCGGTAGATCTGCCTCTCAATCTCTTCTCAATAGTGGAAAACTTCTCTGGGGTGATAAATATCATAACGCAATCGGGATATATATTCTTGACGTCCAATGCGCCCTCTGTATCTATCTCCAACACCACGTCGTAGCCGTCGGACAGATTCTTTTGCACGTGAGCAAGCGGAGTTCCGTAATAATTATTATGCACTTCTTTATGCTCTAAAAACTCCCCGCCTGCAACCATTTTTTTAAATTGCTCTACGCTTTTGAAAAAATAGTTGACGCCGTCGACTTCTCCATCTCTGGGCGCTCTAGTCGTGACTGACACCGAGTATTTTAGGTTGGAATATTTCTCCGTCGTATGCGCAAGGACGGTGCCTTTGCCTGCTCCGCTAGGACCTGAAACGACTATCAACAAACCTTTCTTTTCCACTTTCTGTCCTCCGTTATTAAAAACGATAATAAATTCTCCCCGATACCGTCACAATCATACTCGCTCATACGAGATTTTGAATTTGTTCCCTTATTTTTTCTATTTCGCTCTTCATAAATACGACGCATTCAGTGATTTGAGCGTTGTTGCACTTACTGCCAATAGTATTGGTCTCTCTGTTCATTTCCTGAACGATAAAGTCAAGTTTTTTGCCTACCGCTCCGCCGCCGCCAAGCACTTCTCTGAAGTGATCTATATGCGTATAAAGTCTTGTGACTTCCTCGTCGGTGCAGAACTTGTCGCTGTAAAAAGCAATCTCGTTGATAAGTTTGACCTCGTCGATAGGCGCGTCTTTTAAATATTCCCTTACTCTTTCTTCAAGTTTTGCCCTATATTCTTCAAGCGTCTTGGGCGCAAGTTGCTGAATTTTGGGAATCGTATTTCTGATATTTTCTATCTTTGAGTACAGATCTTTGACAAGCGCTTCGCCCTCTCGCAGTTTCATTGCGTTGATACTGTCGATTGCGCCAAGACAGGCGTCTTTGAGCAACTTGGCAAGCATCTCTTCGTCTTCTTCTTTCGCCACCTGCGTAACCACGTCGGGCATACGCAAGACCTCTGCCGTAAAAAAGTTGTTTTGAATAAGACATCTGCCTTGAATTTCTCTTGCGGCAAGCACGTACTGCGACGCCAAGTCGTAATCAATTGACAAAGTTTTTTTACTTTCCCTAGTATCTTCATAGTTGACGTATACGTCTATATGTCCTCTTGAGATCGCTCCCTGAATAGTCTT
This sequence comes from Clostridia bacterium, assembly GCA_029061605.1. Taxonomy (GTDB): domain Bacteria; phylum Bacillota; class Clostridia; order Christensenellales; family UBA3700; genus RACS-045. The sequence goes on from JAIDRT010000013.1 coordinate 4,261, forward strand.
ACGCAAAACGTCTTCTGCAAACGTAAATACCTTAGGCAACTTGATATTGAGGTCCAAAAACCTGTGATTTACGGACTTGAGTTCTACTGTAACTTTGAGTCCGTCTTGCTCGCTGACTCCTTTGCCGTAACCAGTCATACTGTATATAGCATTGTCAATTGCATTCATTGTATAATACTCCTATTATTTAGGATACGAAAAAATAATATCATAAATTAAAAAAAAATACAAGTATAATAATTATATTTGTCTTCGTATATGGATAAAAATTAGACTTAGACCTTTTGGCTACACTTCGTTTCGCTCTAGGAGACATTAGGTTTGTCGCCTAGATAACTTTATCTGTCACCTCGAGCGCAGTCGAGAGGTCTCAATCCGCTTTCTCGCCGTCCCCTTGAGGGGAAGGTGTCACGCAGTGACGGAAGGGGTGTAGCCTATTCTATAGGCGTTATTTTTATTTAG
>JAIDRT010000014.1 GCA_029061605.1 Clostridia bacterium
AGCGCTGATGGTACTTGGTTGGACACGACCTGGGAGAGTAGGACGTCGCCGGTTCCAATGAAGAGAGAGTAGTTAATTCTGCTCTCTTTTTTTGCTATACAATAGTTGTTATATGCCTATTGCGAGTTGCGGATAGAGATTTCTCCATTACGCTTCGCTACAGTCGAAATGACAATAAAATATCTGCTTAAATAAATAAAATATACAAGAGAAAAAATAATAGAAATGGATAATTTATCTGACACTATTATCTATTCCTTATTCATTATTATTTAATAAAAGGTGACATCACATTGTCATTTTGCTTGAGGTGGCATATATAAATTCTTTTATTCTTTTTGTATTTATGTTATAATCTAAATATATAGAGGTAATTATGTTTAAAGAAAATACGCCTACTTTATATACAGAAAGATTGATTTTACGTAAATTTACAGATAAAGACATAGACGATATGTTTTTGCTTTACAGTGACGAAGAAGTCAATAGATTTTTACCGTGGTATCCTATGAAGACTAAAGAAGAAGTCAAGAAATATTTGTATGATGTTATTTTATCTTTCTATGAGAAAGACGTTGCATACAGTTATGCAATAGTGCAAAAAAATGACGACAAGGTGATAGGATACGTTCATATCAACGATATCGGCGATAGTAACGATATGGGATATGCTTTGCGCAAGGAGTATTGGCGAAAAGGCATAGTCAGTGAGGCTTGTTTGGCAATTTTGGAGAGGCTAAGGCAAGTAAGTTTTCCATTTATTACGGCGACGCACGATATTAACAATCCTCATAGCGGTGAAGTAATGAAGAAAATTGGTATGACGTATCGTTATTCTTATCAAGAGCAGTGGCAGCCTAAGGATATTTTAGTTACGTTCAGAATGTATCAAATTGACTTATGCGGCGCTTGTGATACATATATTGGGTATAAGGAAAAATATCCATATTTTGTAGAAAAGTTATATTGAAATCTATACTGTGCTACTTTCAGTCAATTGCCATTTAGTTCCAAAATCTTGATTTCGCGTTTAGCGGTATGCTATAATATAAAAAAATCATATGGGGTTTTACTATGGAAGAAGAGCGCAACGACGTATTGGAAAAAACTCAAGAAGTAGAGTTGACGACGGATCAAGTCGAAGCCATTGACGCAAAACAAGAAGAGCAGTTAAAAGAGAAAAACAAACTTGACAAGTTTTTTGGAATTACCAAAAGCGGCTCAACCTTTAAGACAGAAATCATTGCAGGACTGACGACGTTTATGTCAATGGTCTACGCATTGCTTGTCGTGCCTGGTATGTACGGCGATACCGTGACTTTTGGAGCAGTATATATAGCCACGGCTTTGGGCGCAATTGTCGGTACTATGCTTATGGCTTTTCTTGCAAAAATGCCTCTTGCTCAAGCGTCGGGTCTTGGCGCAACTGCGTACGTCACAGGAACATTGTTGGCAAGTGAAATAGGACTTACTTACGCCAATGCAATGATATTTGTACTCTTAGACGGCGTAATATTCATATTATTGACGGCTACTGGATTGCGTAAGAAGATACTCAAGTCTATTCCTGACGAAGTAAAAATCTCCATACCGGTCGGCATAGGCTTATTTATTGCTTTTATAGGTTTCAACAATGCAGGACTTGTAAATATCTCCAATTCAGGTATTGGATTTGCATCTTTCAACGTCTTGAGTGGAAAATTGTCTTATCTGGGAGCAATGTCTGCGGTAATTACGCTGATAGGAGTGATTGCAATAGCAATACTTTGCAAAAAGAACGTCAAGGGCGGAATTCTGTGGGGAATGTTGGGCGCAACCGCGCTTTATTATATCTTTGCGGGGCTGGGATGCGCCTGGAAAGACGAATCGTGCCTAAATCTCTTTAAGAATTTCTCTATAGAAAATCCATTTTCTGCTTTTGCAAGTTGGGGTAAAGAATCTGTAGGTCAGGTTTTTGCAAACGGATTTAATTTTTCAAAATATATGGGTATTGAGGGTAATAATGCAGGCTCGCTCATTGTACTTATACTTACTTCGGCGTTATCTCTTTGTATGATAGATATGTTTGATACGATAGGCACGCTGTACGGCGCTTGCTCAAAGGGCGGTCTTGTTGACAAGGAGGGCAATCCGTTGAGAATGAATCAATGTATGCTTTCTGATGCAGTAGCAACTTGTGTAGGCTCAGTATGCGGAGCAACGACTGTCACCACTTACGTAGAGGCTTCATCTGGCGTTGCCGCAGGCGGAAAAACAGGTTTTACTGCTTTAGTTACCGGAATATGCTTTTTGCTTGCCACTTTCTTAAGCCCGATTGCTCAAATCATTCCGTCTGCAGCCACTTCCGCAGCGTTGATATGGGTGGGCGTGTTGATGATGTCTTCCGTAAAAGATATAGAGTGGAGTAATCCTGCGGCAGCATTGCCGGCATTCTTGACAATTGCAGTAATGGCATTTGGATATTCAATATCCTTTGGCATTGGCGTAGGGCTAATTTCTTGCGTAATTATCAAAGTCTTTACAGGTAAGGTCAAAGAGATATCAATCGTCACGTGGGTAATATCAATATTGTTCCTTTTGATGTTCTTGCTTACCAATTAAATTAAAAAGATTAGACCTCTCGACTACGCTCGAGGTGACAAATGTATATAATGTCATTGACGCTTGCACTATAATATGTCATTTCGACTGGAACGAAGTGGAATGGAGAAATCTCAACCGCTTAAATAATAACTATTAAAATTACAAAAATCGCAACGCAAAAATTAAAGCGTTGCGATTTTTTATTCAACTAAAATACTAATTTAATTTAAATTTTTCACTTTTCCAAAAAAAGTATACTTTTCCTGAC
>JAIDRT010000015.1 GCA_029061605.1 Clostridia bacterium
ACAGCAAAGAAAGCAGAGCCAGCAAAGAGCGCAACTACGGCAAAGAAGACTGAGCCTGCAAAGAGCGCAACTACGGCGAAGAAGGCGGAGCCAGCAAAGAGCGCAACTACGGCAAAGAAGGCAGAGCCTGCAAAGAGCGCAACTGCGGCAAAGAAAGCAGAGCCAGCAAAGAGCGCAACTACGGCAAAGAAAGCCGAGCCAGCGAAATCTAATTCTTTTGCAGACAGAAAGGCAAAGAAACCGACAGAAGAAGTCGGCGCAACGCTTGCAGTAGAAAGTGCCAAGAATAGACAGCCAAAGGCAGACAAGACGTCAACTATGGTTGCTGACAAAAAGGCAGACAAGAACAAGCAAAGCGTATCGTCTAAGAGAAACGGCGGCAACTCGGGCGGAGCAAAAGCGATATCTTTGGACAGAAATAAAAAGATAATAATCATATGTGTTGCAGTGGTGGCTTGCCTTGCAATACTTTTGACAATGATATTGAGCATAAGGGCTTGTACCTCTGGCGGCAAGGGAACGTATGCTGATATATTTAAGAACACGACAGAAGTAGGTTATTCTGCAGAATATCTTGGCGAAGTAGCAAGAAAGATCCCGACCGAAATGAAGAATGGGGGACTGGCGCAGGGGTATCCTACGTACGGAAGTACTCAAAACTTGACGACTGAGCAGAAAAATGCGGTTATACTTGAAAGTTGGAAACTTTGCTCCATAGACACGAGAATTGGTAGCAACGGTTATCCTAAGGGTACTTACAACTCAATGGACGCAGACGGAAATCTCTATCTCAACGGAGAGGCGACAGGCGAAAAATTATATAAGCATACCGCTTCAGTCGGTATGTATATGGGCGACGTCGACGACAACGAGCCTGCAATCGTCAAGAATGTTACTCTGAGACACAGATATTCTAATTCCTATAGTTTGACAGGAATGTACGCTCCTGCGGGAGAGGTAATAAAGATTGAGATGAGCGAAGAGGATATGGACGCTACCGGAGGTATTCTCGTGCATATCGGTCAAGCGCTTTATAATACTAAGGCAAACAATATATGGGCGGCAAAAGGCATCAACCGTATGCCTGTAATACTCAATTCAATGAAAGTAAATAAAAGCACTGCGACTTATGACGAAAATACTCACACATACACGGCATACGTAGGCTCATTCCTTGGCGGACCAATCTATATACATAATACCAACGTGACGGTAGACGTAAAAATTTCAGGCGGAGTGAGATATACTCACTTTGTCTTGGGATATACGACTGAAGATGAGTACAACGAGAATGCAAAGTCGTCGGCTCCGTATTTCGACTTGGAAGTTTGGGACGGCGGAGTTCTTCATTCTGGACCAAAGAAATGCGCTGGCATATCTACTTATGAAGAAGTTCAAAAGGCAGGCGTGCTTTGGGAAAAGATATCTTTGGTATCCAATTATGCGCGTAAAAAGAGAGAGGGTATAGTATTCTTATACGATCCGTTCGTTGCGGCAGGCGCGGCGGTGGCATTCCCAGGTCAGCAGAGCGTCAATTGTCCTGCTGGTTGGATGTCCGGCTCGCTCAAAGTAGATTCTTATATTAGAGGCGGCGCTTGGGGTAATATGCACGAATACAACCACAACTTCCAAGGTTTTGGAGTAGGCAACGGCGGTGAAGTTACCAACAATGCGCTCAATCTTGTGGAATACAGTTGGTTTACACACATATCTTCTGCAAGAACATTGGCATCTTACGGCGGTGGCGGCTTGTCAGGTTGGAATTGCTATACGAGCGCAACTTGGGCGGCAGACCAAGTCATCAACGGCAGATACAGCAATGGCAGACAAGGCTTGGCTATATACGCTAACTTGTTGCACAACTTTGGTCAAGAGACTTATATTGAGATGATCAGAAATTCCGGCGGACAGTCGGTCGACACTTGGTTCAACGCTTGTATGAATACGTCTCACAACGATATGACGTATTATTACAAAGATTTGATAGGTTACAACGTGTCGCAGAGCGTACTTGACAACGCAAAATCAAAGAATTATCCATTGTTTATTCCAATGGCGTCCGTATATCAGACGGGCAGAAGTTACGTCTATGACGGCGAGAAAGTATATTTCAACACTCAACAACCTTTCGTAATACAATACGGCGAGCAATTTAATATCGACTTGTCAAGATATACGGTCGATAGCGCTAGCGGTATTTATCAAAGCGGAAGCGTCGTAATTCCTGAAAGATTCAGTTATACCGTCAAGAACGTGGCAGCGCAAGACGGTCAAAAGATCAACGGTACTATTGAGAAAGTCGACGATTTGCATTACGTCTTCAAGCCAAATAAGGAAATCTTGTCAGGCAAGATAATCGCGACTTTGGAGGTCAAAGACACTCAAGGCGTGTATACCAACATTGACGACGTTGATTTGATACTTGAATTCGAGCAGTCGCACGAGATGAACAAAAACGTCGTTCAACGTACTACTTACACTTATGCCGACGGCTCCGGATATACCAACGCAGTGGAGGCTTATGAGGCAGGATATGCTGGATATGCAAATAAGACTGAAGGCGACAATATCAACAGAACGCAAAATAGCAATACCGACGTATGGTATACCAATCAAGCAGGCGACGAAGTTCCAAAGAATGGAGTTGTTGAGATCAAGGGCAAACTATACGTAAATGAAGACGGCAAATACCGTATCGCATTGAGAGGTAGATGGAATATTGCTCTGTATATTAGGATCAATGACGAAGGAGAGTATAAACTCGCGGCGTCTTCAACTTCAAATACCGGAAATAATATCAATGCGGTCTCAACGTATTATGATATCCCCGATCTTAAAAAGGGCGATTGGGTATACTTTAAAGAAGTAATGATCACTGGGCAAGTAGGAGTACAAGCAAGTTTTATCGGACTTGGATTTAATAAATTTGACGACCCAATGCCTATACTTGACGCAAACGGCGATCCTATGCTCGACGCAGATGGTAATACGATAGAAACTCCGGAGAAGATTACGCTAAGTTATGCAGTAGGATATAGAGAGGACTATGAGTCTGTCGACAAGAACTTTACGTCGGAGTATCACTACAAGAGAGACTATACATACAGTTATAACTACAACTATATGTATAATGATAAGCAGTCTTTGTATGGAGATATGGTCAACTACGTACCTTGGGCAAACAACTATGAACTTTACGCTCCCGAGCATCTCGTAGACGGAGATTTGAATACGTTTATCCATACGCAAGCCATATCGGCGCAAAAGCCATTCATTTTCACTGTCGATATGGGTAGGGAGATAACCGCCAACAGAATGTACGTCAATACGCAATCAAGACAAGACTATAGGTATCCAAAGGATTTCCAATTATACGGAAGTTTAGATGGCGAATCTTTCTTTAAGATTGGAGACTTTACTGACGTGCCTATCATAAGCAACAATAGAATCGTAGTCGATTTTGATTTGACGACGTTCCGTTATTACAGAATGATCATAACTAAGTCGTCCAACAGTCTCATAATTATCAATAGAATTGATTTTATGGAGCACTACGAGCAACTCAATGGCATCAAGTATTCTATCAACAATGAGATGTTCGAGTATAGCGGCAAGTGGAGCGAGCAATCCACAGCGGCAAGTTTTGGACACGTTGTAGTCGGACAAAAAGGCGCTACGGTAGAATTTACTTTCGAGGGCAATAGATTAGCGTTGCTTTCATCGTCTGTATTCAACAGAGACTTTGAGGTGACTATTGACGGCAAAGTGGTAAGTTCAGACTCATTCAAGAATTTGGATAGCGACCGCACGGTAGTGTCCTTCTTGTCACCGGAACTCACGCAAGGCAAACATACTGTCAAAGTAAAGTGCAAAAAGAAGAATAGCAGTATTGATTCGTTTGTCGTTTGGAAAGCGGCAGAAACCAAATAGTCTTAAAAGTTGCATATTTTAACAACGCGTTCCGTACGGAGCGCGTTGTTTTCTTTTGTGTTGTATACTATTAAATTTATTGATTTACGATAAATATGTATTGACTTATTCTATATCTTGTACTATAATTTATTAAATCAATGACAGATTTTGGAGGCTTTTATGAATGACAAGAAAGTTGCGTGGCTTTTGCGAACTGCAATTATAATAGTCGGTCTATTCGGCTTGACTGTATGCGCATTTTGGTGGCCGTTCAGTATATCTTTGTCAACAATAGGAGTAGACAGTAGTCTTTCATCGCTGACAGAGGCGCAAACAGCGGAGTTTTGGTCGCAATTTGCATTCTATATGGCGGTTTCGCTGCCTTGCTTTGCGATATTGGTAATTGCTTGGCTTGTGACAAATCGCATACATAATGGGCAGTTCTTTGCGTTGAGCACCGCAAAATTGATAAATATAGCGGCTTTGATACTGTACATAGATTTAGGCGTATTCTTGATAGGCAATTTGGTATTTATGTTTTTGGATTGGAATGTCTTTGCGATAATCTATTATTTCTTGGCGGCGATAGGCTTTGCCGTGGCAATTTGTATGAGCATAATCGCGTATTTTGTCAAGAGATCGGCAGAACTTAAAGAAGAGACGGAAGGTATCGTATGATAGTAATCAATATAGACGTGATGTTGGCAAAAAGAAAAATGAGCGTTACTCAACTCACTCAAAGAGTGGGCTTGACTATGGCAAACGTGTCGCTTCTTAAAAACGGCAAGGTCAAGGCAATCAAACTCTCTACGCTCAACAAAATCTGCGAAGTCTTGGACTGTCAGCCCGCGGATATTTTGGAATACGTGCCGGATGAAAATACGTAATGCGTCATTTTTACCGAAGTGGAGAATCTACCCAATGTCATTTCGACTGAAGCGAAGCGAAATGGAGAAATCTCAATCAGTATAAATAAACGGATAAAGACCTCTTGACTACGCTTGAGGTGACAGAAATAAAAGCAGATTAGATTTCTCGACTACGCTCGAAATGACAGATAAAGTTGTTGAGGTGACTAGATTAAATATTAATATCTAAAATAACAATAAAAAATACGGCGTTTGCCGTATTTTTTATTATATCGTATTATTACAGTTGCAGACCTTTTAGATATTGCTTAAGACCGTCTTTTAGTTTTTCGTCTCTCAAGCCGTATTCTATTGTTGCCTGAATATATCCCAACTTATCGCCGACGTCATAGCGTCTTCCTTCAAATGTATAAGCATATACGCCTGTGGATTCCGCAATCGTTTGAATTGCATCAGTGAGACAAACTTCGCCGTTTGCCATAGCAGGGGTGCGTTTGAGAATATCAAAAACGTCAGGAGTGAGAATATATCTGCCGATACTTGCCAAAGTGGAGGGGAGTTCATTGATTTTCGGCTTTTCCACAAGACGGATTACTTCGGTGTATTTGCCTTTGGTTGCGCCCGGCTTGACGATGCCGTATTTGCTAGCCTCTTCTTTAGGCACGTCCTGACAGCCGAGTATAACCTTGCCTGTCGTGTCGTACGCGTCAATAAGTTGTTTGAGGCAAGGCTTTTGCGGATTGTAAATAATATCGTCGCCGTAAAGCACTGCAAAAGGCTCGTTGCCTACAAATGCCTCTGCTTCAAGCACTGCCATACCGCTTCCGTTCATTTCCTTTTGGCGTACGTAATAGATATGCGCCATATTGGATATATCTCTCACTTGCTTGAGATATTCGTCTTTTTTAGTACGCATAAGCAATTGCTCGAGTTCTACAGATATATCAAAGTGATCTTCGATGCATTTTTTGTTTTTGCCAAGTATTATAAGGATTTCCGTTATGCCGCTTTTAACCGCCTCTTCCACCACGTATTGCAGGGTAGGGGTGTCGACGATAGGCAACATTTCTTTTGGTATTGCCTTTGTCGCAGGTAAAAATCTTGTTCCAAAACCGGCTGCCGGAATTACTGCCTTTCTGATTTTTGTCATATTTCCCTCAATTTTTGCGAGTATCTCTTAAGTTTTTGCGACAAACTTAATATTTTTCGCCTAACTTGAAGAGTCTCTTGCTTCCAATAAGTTTTTTGATAATGAAAATACTGTATTTTATAACTATTATATACTATTAATCTATATAAATCAATGTTTACACAAATTTTTCAAAAATTTTTGCATAAAAGATATTGACAAGGTCAAAAATAGTGATATAATAAAACAAAGGTCAAAGAAAGTCAAACATAAAATTTGACAAAAGGAGGTTGAGATGGCAAACGTATCCGACGAGATTGAGCAGTTTATACTGTCGATATTTTCAGACGACAGTCTTAGGCTGTCGCGAAATGACTTAGCGCATTATTTTTCCGTTGCGCCAAGTCAGATAAATTACGTTTTGTCGACGAGATTTAATCTTGATAAAGGCTACGTCATCGAATCCAAAAGAGGCGGCGGAGGATTTATCACCATCGTAAGAATAAGCGAGGACAAAGAGGATACGCTCTCCACAATCTTGCAAGAAATAGAGGGTATTGAGGCGCTGTCTTTCAACAGAGCAAATTGCTTTTTGCAAAGACTTGAGAGAGAGCAAATAATCACCAAGCAGGAGAGCGATATAATCAAAAACGCAATCAGCGACAAGGCGCTAAACGTCATCACTCACAGCGCCAACGTGCGAAAGAGTGTATTTAAAGAAATATTGATAGGATTGATCAGGAGGTAAGAATATATGCTTTGCGGACTTTGTAAAAAAAGACCTGTGGAGGCTATCGTTAAAACGGACGAGGGAAGCGCAAGCCTTTGCGGAACGTGTTTCCAAAGATACAGATTGCTCAAGGCGGCAGGAGAGATAGAAGGACTTTCGGATTATTTCTATATGTATGACGAATTCAATCCTATATCGGCGTTTATGGCGCGCAACAGCGAAGCGGTTTGTCCTTCGTGCGGAATGTCTTTGAGCAGGCTTAAAAAGGACTATAAATTTGGATGCTCTGCGTGCTACGACTTTTTTTCCGACAAAGTCGAAGAGTATTTTGAGGAGTTGGGCGGTCAAGAATATAGAGGCAGATACTTGGGATATGAGAATAAAAAGAATACAAGAAGAAAACTATCTGAGATGACGGTAGACGACTTACCGCTTTTGATGAAGAAGTTGCAAGAAGCGAGAGACAATCAAGAGATGTCAAAAGCCGAAGCCATTGACAGGCGAATTCAACAACTCAAAGGAGGCAAACAATGAATAGCCAAGACGTCATAGTTTCAAGTAGAATTAGGTTTGCCCGCAACGTCAATAATTTGCCGTTTCCGCATTTGCTTTCGGGCGACGAACCAAGGCTTAAAGAGTTTTTGAACACTGTTCAAAGTGTATGCGCATCCAAGTTTGATGGGGATATATTTACTGCCAAAAGTATGAATATCGGCGGAGAACTTTACGAGGGCGCAGGCGAGTATATTTTGACTATGCTTGTAGAAAATCATTTGATCAGCCCTTCGCTTGGCAGAGGCAAGTTCGGCGGAGCGATAATAAGCAAAGACAAGACCATATCCGTTATGTTCAACGAGGAAGACCACTTGCGCGAGCAATGTATATTGGGCGGCTTTAGACTTAAAGAGGCGTACGAAAGGCTTTTGGAAGTAGACTTGGCTTTGCACGACAGACTGGATATTGCATACAAAAAAGGGCTTGGTCACCTCACGGCTTGTCCTACCAACTTGGGCGCAGGTATGAGGGCGTCGGTAATGATGTTTTTGCCCGCTTTGGATTTGAGCGGAGACTTAAGACGGCTCATAAAGAAATACGCAGGCGAAGACGTGACGATAAGAGGCGTATACGGCGAAGGCAGCGAGGCAAAGGGCTTTATGTATCAGATATCCAATCAGGCGGCAATAGGTTGGAGCGAAGAGCAGATCATTGCCAAGATGGAGAGCGTAGTCAAAGAACTTTGCAGGCTTGAAGAGCAGGCAAGGCGGGCTATCTGGGATAGAAAGGGCGTGGATATTGAGGATCAGATAATGCGCGCTTACGGCACTTTGCTGTTTGCAAGAGTGCTTGGCTCAGACGAATTTATGATAAATATCGCCAACGTTAAGTTGGGGGTGGGATATGGACTTCTCAAGTTGGATATACCTTCGATCAACAGGCTTATCCCCAACGTGTTGCCATACACGCTTTCAGTAAAGGCGGGTAAAAAACTCTCTCCGCACGAGCGTGACATAATGAGAGCAAAGATAGTGAGAGAAGCGTTGATCGCTTGTAAGACAAAGTAAAGAAAATAATCTTGGTTTGCTAAACGAAGCAAAAAATAGGAGTAAATATGGAAAGATTTGACGAAGAATGTAACAAAATTTTAAAGACTGCTGAAATGCTTGCAATGAAGAGCGGCGGACTTGTGGGAACAGAGCATTTGCTTTGCGCTTTCACTTATCACGAAAGTTGTCCTGCGACAAAGATTTTGGCAAGACACGGAGTGGACAAGAGTATCGTCAAAGAGTTTTTGCCGGGCGACGGCAGGTCGTACGTGGCGTGTGAGTATTCACCCAGAGTAAAGGAATGTCTCAACACTGCAATAATGCTGTGCAACAGAATAGGACTTCAGTATGCCAATTCGCTTTTGTTGCTGATAGCCACTTTGCAGGATAGAACTTCTTATGCCTGTCAAGGTCTTATGGCAATGGGGATATCTCCCGAAAGCATAGGCAACGACGCGCTTGACACGCTCAATGCGTCTATTATGAAAGGCAGACCGTCTTCAATGGGCGAAAGAAAAAAGGACAACGCAAAAAATCAATTTGCGACAGACGAGTACGGCGAAGAGGACTCCGAAGACGCTTTGGCAGGACTTGGCGAGGATATGACCAAGAAGGCAAAGGATGGCAAACTTGACCCCGTCATCGGCAGAGACGAAGAGATTCAGCGTATCATTGAGATCCTCTCAAGAAGAAAGAAAAACAATCCCATCTTGATAGGCGAGCCGGGCGTGGGCAAGAGCGCAGTGGTAGAAGGACTTGCGCAGGCAATCATTGAGGGAAAAGTCCCAGAGCAACTCAAGAACAAGCGCGTATTTTCATTGGATATGGCAAGTCTGCTTGCTGGCACGAAGTATAGAGGCGAATTTGAAGAGAGACTGAAGAAGGCTATTGAGCAACTCAACAAGAGAGGCGATACGATACTATTTATTGACGAGATACACACTATCGTCGGCGCAGGCAGCACCGAGGGAAGTATGGACGCCGCCAACATTCTCAAGCCTCAACTTGCAAGAGGCGAGTTGCAGACGATAGGCGCGACCACTTTGGAAGAATACCGCAAGTATTTTGAGAAAGACAGCGCGTTGGAGAGAAGATTCCAGACCGTCACGGTAGATCCGCCGTCAGTCAGCGATACTATCACGATACTTCACGGCTTGAAGAGTAAGTATGAAGAGCATCACGGCGTGCAGATCACTGACAGCGCAATAGTTGCGGCGGCAGTAATGAGCGATAGGTATATCAATGATAGATTCTTGCCTGACAAGGCAATCGACCTTATCGACGAGGCTGGCTCTCGCAAGAGAATTCACGGCTCTTCGTTGCCGCAAGAGATACAAAAGATAGAAGACGACATCAAAAAAGCCGAGAGCACGATACAGACTTACGTCGATATGACGGAGTACGGCAAAGCCGAAGAAGTCAAGAAGTATAAGGCAGAACTTGAGCAAAAACTCAAAGAAGAGCGCAATAAATGGGCAATCGACACGAGCGCAAGCAATATGAGTGTTGACGAGACGGATATTGCCAATATCGTATCGTCTTGGACGAAGATACCTGTCACCAAACTTACGCAGAGCGAAAGTGAAAAACTTCTGGGTATGGAAGATATTCTCAAGAAGAGAGTGATTGGGCAGGATGAGGCTGTCGAGGCAATCTCACGCGCAGTCAGAAGAGCAAGAGTGGGCATCAAAGACCCCAAGAGACCTATCGGCTCGTTTATTTTCCTTGGACCTACCGGCGTGGGTAAGACGGAGTTGTCCAAGGCGCTTGCCGAAGCAATTTTCGGCGACGAAAATCTTATGATAAGAGTGGATATGTCAGAGTATATGGACAAAGTCAGCGTGTCAAAACTCATTGGCTCGGCGCCAGGTTACGTCGGCTTTGAAGAGGGCGGACAGTTGACGGAAAAAGTAAGGAGAAAGCCTTATTCCGTAGTGCTTTTTGACGAAATAGAGAAGGCGCACCCTGAGGTGTTCAACATACTTTTGCAGATACTCGACGACGGCGTATTGACAGACTCGCACGGCAGAAAAGTGGACTTTAAGAATACCATAATCATTATGACGTCCAACATAGGCGCAAGCGAGATAAAGGCTACGGCTAGACTTGGCTTTGGCGCAAAGGAAGCGGGCGACGATTACGAGAATATGCGTCAGGCGCAAATGCAGGCTCTCAAAAAGACCTTGAAACCTGAGTTTATCAACCGTATCGACGATATTATCATATTCAGACCGCTCCAAGACGAGGATATGTCCAAGATAATTTCCGTAATGACGGCTTCGCTTAAAAAGCGTCTTGCCGACAAAGATATCAATATAGAGGTCAGCGACGAGGCAATGAAACTCATTGTCGCAAAGGGCGCCAACAAAGAGTATGGCGCAAGACCGCTACGCAGAGCCTTGCAGAGAATGATAGAAGACGAACTCAGCGAGCGTATTCTCAAAGGCGAGTTTGCGATAGGAGATTATATAGATATCGACGCAGACGGAGAGAAACTTACGTTTAAAAAACAAGAAAATGAGTAAAAGGACTTTTTGGCAAGTATCTAAAGGATTTGAGATATTTGCAAAGGGGAGAAATGAAAAAGGCATATAAAACGATATCTCTATTATTAGCCATTGTACTGATGAATATTTGCTTATTCGCATTTGTCGGTTGCGCAAAAAAATATGACGATAATATACCTGTCAAAGAGGGATATTTGCGTACGGCAGATATACGCATAAGAGACATCTCCGTAGTAATAGACGACGGCAAATATTATATGTACGGTATGTACCCTTGCTCGGTAGAAGACGGCGGATACGCTTGTTACGTAAGCGAGGATTTGCAATACTGGGAAGAGACTCCGCGCGACGTGTTTTTGGCAGATTGGGACAAGAATTTTGAAGGCACGAGTTGTTTTTGGGCGCCCGAAGTTCATAAGTATAATGGCAAATTCTATCTGTTTGGCACCTATCTTTCTCCGAGCACAGGCAATAGAGGGACAGGCGTATTCGTATCAGACAGTCCTCTTGGCGAATTTCAACTCATATCCGACGGACACGTCACGCCTCACGAATGGAATTGTATAGACGCTACATTATATATTGACGAAGACGGACAGCCTTGGACGGCATTTGTTCACGAGTGGGTGGACGAGGGCGAAGGCTCAATGTGCGTGGCAAAACTTTCTGACGACCTCACTCATATAGTAGGCGAAGTCAAGACTGTTTTTTATGCCAAAGACCCGCTTTGGTCAAATAACAAGGTTACGGACGCTCCTTATTTTTATAAGACAAAAGACGGCAGATTGCTTATGCTTTGGTCCAACAGCGATTTGCTGGACAATTACGCAGTGGGTATAGCGTATTCAAAGGACGGCAAGGTAGACGGCGAGTGGAGACATCAGACTACGCCGCTGTATTCTAAGAATACCAAGTACGCTGAGGACGGTGGGCATCCCGTTGTCTTTGAAGATATGCAGGGCAATCTTGTGCTAGGTTTTCATTCCCCGGGCTTTGTCAACGACAAGAGCGAAAGAGTAGAGCACGCTTGTTTTTATAAGTTGCAAGATACTGGCAAAAGTCTAAAAATCATAGGGCAGTTGTTTGTTCCTTGATTTAGATACCATACGTTGCAATGTGGATTTTGTTGCATAGAGCGTTGTTGAGAGGTTTCTACTAGTTGGAGATTTCTCAACTTCGCTTCGCTTTGCTAAGTAGATGCGCAAAGTTTGAGATTTTTTACCGCAAATTTTATTAAATTTTTTCACAAAATTTTCCAAACCCCCCTTTTATTCATTAAAATAATATGATATAATGTAAATAATAAAAAAAGAGTTGCTGATTAAGCGAGCGTATAAATGATACAAGATCGCTGACTTGAGCAGAGGCTCTTAAAAAAATAAGGAGGGCAATTATATGAGAATTGAAATAATTGCGAGAAACTACAAACTTACCGACAATTTGGAGGAAATCATCAACAAGAAGATGGAGAAGTTTTCTAGATACTTTGAAGACGACGCCACCGCAAAGATTTTCCTCAAAGAAACAGGCAAAGAAAGGTACGTAATGGAAGTGACGATTTTCTTCGGCAACAATATGGTCAGAAGCGAAGTGTCATCAGACAATATGTATAAGAATATAGATTTGGCATTGCCAAAGATAGAAGGACAGATAAGAAAGCACCGCACGAAACTTGGCAAACTCAAAAAGAGCGCGTTGGAAGGCGAGACGATGTATCCCCAAGCCGAGCAAGCAAAGATGGAAGTCATTCGTACCAAGTCTATGGCGCTCAAAAAAATCGACCTCGAAGAAGCCGTCGAGGATATGGAACTTGTCGATCACGACTTTTATATTTTCCTCAACAACACGACAGGCAAAGTCAACGTGCTGTATAAGAGAAAAGCAGGCAACTTAGGATGTATTGAAGTTGACGCATAATTGCATTTGAATTCTGATGCGACTCCCTTCTCAACAAAAGAGAGGGGAGTTTTTTAGGTAATAGGTAATAGGTAATAGGTAATAGGTAATAGGTAATAGGTAATAAGTAATAAGTAATAGGGAATAGATAATAGATAATAGGTAATAGAGAATAGGGAAATGAAAGTTATTTTGTCATTTTGAGCGTATATCACGACACCTCGACCATATCTTACGACACCTCAACCGAAGTGGAGAGGTCTCTATCCGATTGAGATCTCTCCACTACGCTCGAAATGACGTTAATACGCTCGAAATGACGTATATAATATTTAAAGAATTATATTCATTCAATTGTCTTTTTGGAAATTTTGTAGTAAACTTATTGTGAATAATAATAGAGTGGTATTACTGACAGAGGACAATATGAGAAAAAAATCTTTGATTATTGCAATTATTATCGTAGTCGTCGCATTGCTCGCAGGGCTTGGGGCGTGTTCTACTTTAACTAACAATATCAAGATTCAAGACAACGTAGTATCGCGTTTTGGCGACGGCATTGCGGTGCTTTCTACCAATCTTGCGCCCAGGACGGCTCAAGAATACAAGGACGTTCAGCGCGTGACCGCCAAAGTCAACGTTGACGCAAGAATGAGCGGTTATCATATCACAGGACTGTATTTGCCTGCCGGAGAGACGTTGACTATCACCGTCCCCAACACAGTAAGGTACAATTATTATTCGGTCTTTGTAGACACTTATTCGACGGAGAGAAGAGTATCTAAATACATTTCCAGCGTAACGACTGAGTTGACTTCGCCTACAGGCGGTATCGTGGAGATATTCGTACCTGCGAGTGACGAGTTGACGAGTGAGTCTACCAATTCGTCTTTCAATATGACTATTGAGGGCGGAATCGTCATTCCGTATTACAGACTTGGCAGAGATTCTTTGGGACAGATAGAGAGTGGCGACGGCGCTTACGCGGTGTTGGACTGTGTCAATACTAGATTTTATGTGCCTACGTCGGCGCTTTACGACGAAGAGAAGAATTGCAAGATAGACGATCTTTACAACGTGCTTTTGTGGTGGCAGTCTGCCGTATCCTTTGTCAATGAGACGCTTGGCATTGCAAGCAGTTCAAGAGACTATACGTCAAGTATCGTTTTTGGAGATTATTCGTCGATATCTTACGACTCTACTGTGCGCGTAACCTATGCGCCTATTACTTATTTTGAAAAGACTTTGTTTTACAGCAATTTGCTTGAGGGCGAAGCGTGGGATCTTTTGTTCAATATCTGTGATTATAAGACGAGGGTTGCAGGAGGAGACGTCGGCGGTATTATTTCGCAAGAATCGCTGATAAACATTCTGTGCGCAGTCGACCACGTGGTGATGACCAATCCAAGCGAAGAATCTCACAACGGTATCAACTGGCTTCACGATTCATATTCTTGCCTTAAAGGCACGTTGGAAATTCTTAAACTTCCCACCGCGGAAATAATGCAATATCATCAAGAAGACTTGGCAATGGCGTTTTTTATCAACATATTGCACAGTTTTGGACTTGACAAAACAATCGAGATAATATCTGAGTATCGCAAAGAGAGCGAGCCTCTTGACATTGACGGATATGCGCTTTTGATAAGTTCGGTATTGAGAGCCGATATGAGTATGTATTTTGACACTTTCCAAATGCCGCTCACTCAGGAGACAAAAAACAAAATGTCTGGCAATCAACTTTACGTGCCTGTGCAGACTTTATTTACTGTGGGCAGCGAAGCCAATAGTTACAGTCTCGGATATACCGTTGCAATGGGCGAGAAGGCAGTGTTTGATTTTGAAGACAACATCATATCCGTTGTCGACGGCTGGAAAGTAGAGAAGGTTGTCGGCAAACATATCAGCCTTTGGAGCAAAGACAGTCAAAAGCAAGGCGTATATTACTATAATCCCAGCCAAGACGCGTTAATAGACGAATTTGAAGTCACGCTTTCCAACGGAGATTACACGGTTACGCTTTACGGCAAGATCAACGTGATAATCACAGTTGCGACTTACAAGATTTACGAGGGTTGGAAGTTTGACAATCCTTCGACCGCGCTTGCAGAGGCTATCGACGCTTATGAAAAGCGTTCGCCCGATTACGTTGGCAGCATAGATTTTGCAGGAGTACGCCGCCGCTCGGAAGTTGATACCGGCGTATACGTTTTGACTGTCACAAGCGGTTGTATTAGAGTGCCGGAGAGTGGAAAATACCGTTTTTACCTGCGCAACAACGGTCGTTGCAGAGTAGAGTTTGGCGTGCCCAAATATATGTTTAATATGTTTGACATATCCATACCTTTCACGGAGTTTACGAGAGGACACTCTTATGACATAGACCTAGATGCAGACACCAACTATTATTTCAATCTATATTTGCTTTCCACCAAGGGCGGCTGTGACGCTGCATTGGGCATAAGATATATTGAGGGCGAAAGCGTGGATGATAATCTTGACTTGGGTATCATAGCGGATATAGTTGATTCAGATTATTTGATCTACAACGGTTTGTCTGATGACAAAGTTGTCAAGTTTGAGCCGCCTGTAATTTATCCAACTGGCTACGGCTTTAAGGACGAGTTCTATCAGCCTTACGTCTTGACAGAGGACAACGTGGTCGACTATCCAAAGGCGTTTAATGCGTCGAGTGAAATCGAATTTGTCTTTGACGAACTCAACAGTTCTTATTACACGGCGTTGGAGAGAAAGTCTGAATATGATTTTATTCTTAATTTAGACGGCGAAAAGAGATTGGAATACGTACAGTTATTTGTGCGAAACGTCAGTTCTATGGTTGGCGCTCGCGTCAAGATTTTTGTAGGGGGCAATGCAGATTTTGCCGATTCTAGAGAGATTACGCTCAAGGAAAGTCAAATCGTGGCAGGCTTAAATACATTTATGTTTGACGCTGTCAAGGATAAGTATATCAAGATTACTTTCTATGCGGACGAGCCTTTTGAATGTTCGTTTACCGATCTCAAGATGGGGCAGCACTTTGACGCAAGCCAAATCGTCCCCAACACTTCGTCAAGTATTGCGTATATGGGCGGTTGGTCAGACATAGGCGAATACGTCTGTATCAACGGCAGTGTCAGCCAAAGCGTGAATCAGAATTCCGTTATTTCCTTCACCGCGCTTGCGAGACAAATTTGTATCTATGGCGTTAAGGATAGCAGATACGGAAAAATGGACGTATATGTAGACGGCTCAAAAGTCGAGACTGTCGACCTCTATAGCGAAACTACTATGACCGATCAGTTGATCTTTGCAATCGACTTTGACCTTTGGGCAGAGCATACCGTCAAGGTTATGCCGGCAAGCGACGAAGATATTATCAATATCGACTATATTTCATACCTTGCGATAGAAAAAGAGGAGATAAGAGAGTATTCGGGATTTTTGTACGCGATATTTATTCTTCCAGGCGTGATAATCATTGCGCTGATAGGAGCGGCGATCGCAGATTATACGGCGAAGAAAAAACGCAATAAGAATAGATTTGCGCCTACGCAGAATTAATAAATAACAAGAGATAAAATAAATATGCGGCTATCATTGAGCGATAGTCGCATATTTATTTTATCAAGAACCGCTTTTGTTTTCCTGACCTCAAGAAAAGGATTATACTTTTGTATTAGAAACATAATCTTTTAAATTACTTTGCTTCTTTGCCTAAAGATAATCCAAAGGAGAATGCTTCTTTGTATACTTCCTCGAGGTGCAACGAGTACTCGTATCCAATTGCTCTATCAAGTTCAAAATAGAGTTTTTGGAGTTGAGGATAATCGTCGAGATTATGAATAAATCTTTCTTGCGCTTCAATTGACAATTTTTTGGCTTCTTTGTATTCGTCGCTATATTCAATGTTTTCAATATTACCACGTTCGCCTCTTATCATTTGTAGTATTGCAGAATTTTTTGTGTCCATTTTAAAGCCTCCAATTTTTGTCTATAATAATTGTAACGGATTTTTGTCTATAAATATAATACTGTAGCCAAGGGCTGTATGTCAACTAAACAGAAGCCATTAGGTGATACTTTTTAAATGAGGTAAATTATGATAACTTTAGTGCAAATCAGAGAGAAATTGATTGAAGAAATTCAAAATAGCGGTATGTCGCAGGCAGAAATAGCAAGACAATTGGGTATAAGATCCCAAACAGTCTGCAATTACGTAAAAGGCAAGAAGATGCCTGCGCTTGACACTTTTGCCAACTTGTGCAAGATATTGGACGTAGACCCTGCGGAAATACTATGTACATATGATTAAATATTAATTCGTTTAGACCATTAAACGTCATTTTGGCCGTAGCGAAGCGAAGTAGAGAACTCTCTATCTTTGTTTTGTCATTTCGACCGAAGTGGAGAACTCTCTATCTCTTTGATGTCATTTCGACCAAAGTGGAGAAATCTCTATCTCTGTGACGTCATTTCGACCAAAGCGAAGCGTCGTGGAGAAATCTCTACAGTATATTAAAAGATTAGTCCCTTCAACTACGCTCAAGGCTACAGAACTATATTAATAATAAATATATCAATATTATTTACCATATATTTCTAAAAATTTGTATCAAAACTATTGACATTCCATATAATTGTAGTATAATTGAATTAGCAGTCGAGGTGTGGGAGTGCTAACAGACTTTTAAGTCGACTGCCAAATGGGTGGAAAATGGACGACAAACTTACCGAAAGAAAGAAAAAAGTTTTGCAAGCGTTGGTAGACAGTTATATCACTTCGGTAGAGCCGATATCTTCTTCGGATATCCAAAAGAGATATTTGCCAGAAGTGTCCACTGCCACGATAAGAAGCGAATTGTCGCACCTTGAGGAGATGGGGTATCTTATCCAACCGCACGTCAGCGCAGGAAGAGTTCCGTCCTCAAAGGCGTATAGGTATTATGTTGACAACTTCATAATTGACGACGATATAGACTTAGACGCAATGAAAGATTATCTTGATCGCAAGTACGACAGCGTTGCGGAGATAGTAAAAAACGGCGCAAAGATAGTCAGTGACGCCACCAACTATACGTCTTTGCTTATGATTTCCAACAGCGACACTTTGACGATAAAGGACGTCAAGTTGGTGGATATGTACGACGGTACGGCGCTTGTGCTTATTATCACAGACAGCGGAGTCATCAAGGACAAAGAGATCCAACTTCCCACGTCGGAAGACAATTATATCGAATCTGCCAACAGTTTGCTAGGCAAGTGTTTTGCAGGCAGGACGCTTTCGCAAATACTTTCTACACACGTGGATTTGGATAGCGAACTCAAGGCGTTCAAGCAGATATTTGAAGACGTAATAGATTTGCTTGGCGAGTACAAGAAGAGCAGAGACGGTCAATTATACGTCGAGGGCGCCAACAAAATATTTGAGTATCCCGAGTCAAAGAATTATGACAACGTCAAGAATTTTATGACTATCGTGGGCAAGAAAGACAAACTCAAAGAACTTATGAGCGACGACGGAAATATTGAATTTTCCATAAAAATCGGCGCGGAAGAAGGCGACGGCTTGGACAATATGGCGCTTGTCAGCGCAAAATACCACATCAAGGGCAGAGAAGTGGGACAACTTGGCGTCATAGGCCCTGAGAGAATGGACTATAAAAGAGTGCTAACGGTGTTAAAACACCTGGGCAAACTTATAGATAAATTAGACGATTAAGAGGAGGAGAGAAAATTGAAATTCAAAAAGGGACAACCTGAAAACGGCGAAGAATTTAGCGAAGCAGTCAATGAAGAAGAGGTGTTGGAGTTCAATCCCAACGTACCGCCGGAGGAAGAGCAGCAAGAGCAAGTCTCAAGCGGCGATACAAAATATGACGAACTTTATGCGCAATACGTCAGATTGCAAGCAGACTTCGACAATTTTAGAAAGCGTAACTCCTCTACGGCAAGCGTGATGTACGCAAGCGGTATCAACGATATGCTAGTTGAAGTGTTGCCGGTCATAGATTATCTAGATATGGCAATAGAAGCGCAGAAGGACGAAGAGCAGCGCAAGGGCATAGAACTTGTCAAGAACGCCTTTATGGACGTCATCACCAAGAGAGGCGTCAAAGAAATGGGCGCAGTTGGCGAAACGTTTGACCCCAATATGCACGAAGCGGTATTCAAGGTGCAGGACGAGCAAAACGCGGGCAAGATCGTGGAGATAGTCAAAAAGGGCTATGCAAAAGAAGACAAGATATTGAGACACGCAATGGTAGTCGTTGCGGAATAAAACAGCAAAACTCAAGCCTAGGCTTGACATTATAAAGAAAACTTTTTAAGGAGATATAAAGTATTATGAGTAAGATTATTGGTATTGACCTCGGTACTACCAACTCTTGCGTAGCCATTATGGAAGGTGGCGAGGCAGTAGTTATTCCAAATCCCGAAGGCGCAAGAACTACGCCGTCGGTAGTAGGCTTTACAAAGGACGGAGAGCGTCTTGTAGGTCAAACGGCAAAAAGACAGGCGGTTGCCAACGCAAACAGAACGGTTTCTTCCATTAAGAGACATATGGGCAGCGACTATAGAGTAAAAATCGACGACAAGGCTTATAGCCCGCAAGAGATAAGCGCAATGGTCTTGACCAAACTCAAGCAAGACGCTGAGGCTTATATTGGCGACAAGGTTACGCAGGCGGTCATTACCGTACCGGCATACTTCACCGACTCTCAAAGACAGGCTACTAAGGACGCAGGAAAGATCGCAGGACTTGAAGTTTTGAGAATAATCAACGAGCCTACGGCGGCTGCGCTTGCATACGGTCTTGACAAGGGCGACAGCAAGGGACAAAAAGTATTGATTTACGACCTTGGCGGCGGTACTTTCGACGTATCTATCC
The DNA here is from genome assembly GCA_029061605.1 of Clostridia bacterium. GTDB lineage: Bacteria > Bacillota > Clostridia > Christensenellales > UBA3700 > RACS-045. Next base: position 19,477 of record JAIDRT010000015.1, read on the forward strand.
TTGAGATTGACGGCGGCGTATTTGAAGTGCTTGCAACAAGCGGCGACAATATGCTCGGCGGCGACGATTTCGACAAGAAGATTATGGATTATATCACAAGCGACTTCAAGGCTAAAGAGGGAATTGACCTCACCAAAGACGCCGCAACTATGCACAGAATTAAGGAAGCGGCAGAAAAGGCTAAGATCGAACTTTCCGGTATGACCAAGACGGCTATCAATATTCCTTATATCACTATGGTAGACGGCGTGCCTAAGCACGTAGATATGGAACTCACCAAGGCAAAATTCGATTCCTTGACGAGCGACCTCGTAGATAGAACTCTCATTCCGCTCAAAAAGGCGCTTTCAGACGCAGGTTTGACGGCAAAAGACCTTGCAAAGATCATTCTCGTAGGCGGATCTACAAGAATACCGGCGGTAGTAGACGCAGTTCGCAAAGTGACAGGCAAAGAGCCGTTTAAGGGTATCAACCCTGACGAGTGCGTAGCGCTTGGCGCAGCAATTCAAGGCGGCGTACTTGCAGGCGACGTAAAAGACGTCGTGCTCTTGGACGTAACCCCGCTTTCGCTTGGTATCGAGACTATGGGCGGAGTATTTACAAAACTTATTGAGCGCAACACGACTATTCCGACTTCCAAGTCCCAAGTATTCTCAACGGCAGCCAACAATCAGACGGCAGTTGACATCAGAGTTCTCCAAGGCGAGAGATCTATGGCAAACGACAATAAAGAACTTGGAAGATTCCAACTTGACGGAATTCCACCGGCACCGAGAGGCATTCCGCAAATCGAAGTTACCTTTGATATTGACGCCAACGGTATCGTCAACGTTACTGCAGTAGACAAGGGCACAGGCAAGAAGCAATCCGTAACCATTACTTCTTCAACAAACCTCTCCGAGGATCAAATCGACGCCGCTGTTAAAGAGGCAGAGAAGTATGCAGAAGAAGATAAGAAGCGTAAAGACCTTGTCGACGCAAAGAACGACGCTGACCAAATGATCTACGCTACCGAAAAGGCTTTGGAAGAGAGCGCAGACAAGTTGAGCGAAGAAGAAAAGACCACGTTGAAAGAAGCCGTAGATAAGGCAAAGAAGGATCTTGCAGACGCAAACGACGCAGATACCGTCAGAAATATCACTGACGAAATGACCAAGTCAAACGCTCCGATTTTCACAAGACTTTATCAAATGGCTCAAGAAGAGGCAACCAAGAACTCCGACCCCAATGGTGACGGAGCAATAGACCCCGACGATATCATTATCGACAACTAATCAGTAATTAAATATAGTACTAATGCCACCGACCTTGCGGGGTCAGTGGCATAGTTGCGAAAAAGGAAAATATGGCAGCATCAAAAGACTTATACGAAATATTGGGCGTATCCAAGACGGCAAGCGACGACGAGATAAAGAAGGCTTATCGCAAACTTGCCATAACTTTGCACCCTGACAGATTTGCAAATGCAACTGACAAAGAAAAAAAAGATGCGGAAGCAAAGTTCAAGGAGATCAACCGCGCTTATGAAGTGCTTGGCGACAAAGAAAAAAGAGCCAATTACGACAAGTACGGCACCGAAGACGGCTCGCAGGGCTTTGGCGGAGCAGGAGGTTTTGAGGGCGGATTTGGCGGCTTTGAGGATATTCTTTCTTCTTTCTTCAACGGCAACGGCGGTTTTGGCAGACGTAACCCCAACGAGCCTAAGCAGGGCGACGACATTCACGTCAAAATCAATTTGACTTTTGAAGAGGCTTACAACGGCGTAACCAAGACTATCAGGCTCAACAGAGACGAGCCTTGCGCAACCTGTAAAGGCACCGGAGCAAAGGACGCTTCGTCAATAAGAGTTTGTCCATACTGTAAGGGTACCGGTACCGTGCGCAAAAATCAGCAGACGCTCTTTGGACAGCAAGTCGTGCAGACTATGTGTACAAATTGCGGCGGCAAAGGCAGAATTATCAGCGAAAAATGCGTCACTTGCCGTGGCAACGGATATACTCGCAAAGAAGCCAACGTCAAAGTCAATGTCCCCGCAGGTGTGGACAACGGCGTGTCTATGACCTTGAGAGGCGAGGGACACAACGGACAAAACGGCGGAGCAAAGGGCAATCTCGTCATTGCAGTTGGCGTAATGCAAAGCGAAAAATTCAGGAGAGTAGGCAACGACCTCTATATGGATCTGCCAATAGGTTTTTACGACGCAGCGTGCGGTTGCGAAATCAATATAGATACTATGAAGGGCGAGTCTAAATGCAAGATCCCCGAGGCTACTCAGTCGGGCACAAAGATTAGACTTAAGGGCTACGGTATGAAAGTCTTGCAAAAAGACGCTTTTGGCGATTTGTACGTAGTAGTTAAAGTCGAGACGCCTAAGGGCTTGAGTTCTAAGCAACTCAAACTTCTCAAGGCATTTGAAGACAGCCTTTCGGATTCGCAATATCCTCAACTCAAGAAATGCAAAAAAGGCGGACTGTTCAGCAAGTAGGTAGTAGAGTTTGGCTCAAACGAGTAATCGAAAATGTTACCTCGCTTGAGCGGAGAGGTCTCAACTAATTTCGTCATTTCGACCAAAACGCAGTGGAGCGGAGAAATCTCAACCTATTAAAATATAAAAAAATCGCAACGCGTAAATTAAAGCGTTGCGATTTTTTATTCAACTAAAAGTCTAATTTAATGCCGATTTTTCACTTTTCCAAAAAAAGTATACTTTTACTGACTGCCTGTGAAAAGGCATATTTTTTCGATTACATTATACTTCACGAATATTTATTTTGCAATACCTTTAAGTCAGTAAAAGTATACTTTTTTTGGAAAACAGGTTTAAACCGCGAAGTATATTGATAAAGGATAAAAATATGGAAATAAAAAGAAGAAAGGGAATTATTCTAACGCTTATATGCTTAGTGTTGCTTATATATATTGTTTTAGGGTGTTTAGATTGTTGTTATAAAATGCCTGATATTGCTGAGGCAGATCAAATTAGGTCTACTTCTGTAGAAGACTTATTAATTAAAAATTACCCAAGTCGAAATGACGGCAAAGTATTTGAATTAAGACAACTTACAAAACTTTTTAAACTGCTTACAAATTCTAATGGCGATACGATAGATGACGTCGCAGATTTGGGATTGCGAAATAGTGATTACTTCAGAAGTGTCAATGGCGGTCAAGATATAATAGTTAAAATTAACGGACTTACTTGGTATGTTGCCTATCTTTCAACAACTAATGGTGCAAGTAGTGACGTTGTACTCACGCTTTGGCTTACTGATTCCCAACAATTGCCGACGGCTTATCAAAAAGCGCAATGGTCAGCATTTGGAAATAATAACAATGGAAGTTATCCGGCGAATATGTACGGTACGAGTATAATCAGATCTGTTACGTTGAACAATGGCGGGGCGTATGCTACCAGTTATTCCGGTTCATTAGATGAGTCTTATGTGCAGGATAAAGAGAATCCTTTTGCTATTTATACTATGGAAGGTATCAGCGGTAGTTTAACTGACTATATAGTTACGCCGGAGAATATTGCGTGGCAAGAAAGACTGTCGGCAAAAGAAAATAATTTAAAAGTCTCTGGAGAGCAATTTGAATATAATCACGCAAATGACGCTTATTCTCTTACTATGTCTGGTTTTAATTCAGGGCGTGACTATCAAAGTAAGACCAATTATGATGCGTGGAAATTTGATAGATTGTGGTTGCCGTCAATGGCAGAAACAGGTTGGAAACAAGATGAAACGTATAATTATATAGGTCTATGGAAGACATCTTCAACAATGCGTAGTAATGTCGCGGCAAATGAGGCTACTATGTTGCGTACTGCCAGAGGTGTAAACTATTCAGACATATCGCGGCTTAGAGCAGACGGATTAGACGCAAGCGCAGGCGCTGCAAACACCGCAGCAGCAGTGCGTCCAGCATTTCATTTGAATTTGACAAAAGCAGTAGAAGATTCAATAGGTATAATTTCTACGCCCACACAACTCACTAGCGAGTATGATGGCGCAGAACAGACTATAGACGACGCCGATGGACTAGAAAACGTATCTTGGTATGATTCTGATATATTTGGAGATACGTCAAAAATGACGGTGGCGTATTCAAATTCTGACGGACCACTTTCGTCGGACAAAAATCCTAAAGATGCGGATACTTATACAGTGACGTATACTCTTATTGACACTGTAAATTACTCTTGGGCAGACAGTAGCGGAGCGACGGACAATGTTAGGACTTCTACTTTTGTAATACGTAAAAAGCAAATAGAATTTCCCAAGTTTTATAATAATGAGTCGTCGAAAGAATACAGCGGCGGACAAAGAATTAATTTTAGAGTTGCAACTTATGACAAAGATGCTTTGAAAATTGAGTTCGAAGGGAGCGAGATACCTTCAAATAATGTAATATCAGTTACAGACGTAGGGGATTATCAACTCGACGTATCTTTGAATGATAGTAAAAATTATGCGCTTAATTCCGCTGATACAAAGTTGGATTTTCACGTCACAAAGTTTGAGATAGAAATCAAACTGTCGGATATTACCAGCGGAAGTAGCGCATTGACAATTTTATCAATGGCGGATAAAAACTTTAATTTAGAAGTAGCGGTGGGCAAGGGCGTGCACGAAAATTCCGACAACCCAATAACCGTGCCAATAATCATAAGCGCAAGCGCGCCAGACTTGGCATCAGAAAAAGTGAGTGACGTCATCAACTTGACAAGCAAGGATACGTTAAAACAGATAAAGATAACTGCGACTGATTTAGAAAATACCATTTATACGCTAAGCGCGTCTACCACCAATCCCAATTATACAGTTAATATAAAGCCAACGGCAACGCTTGCGGTGTCAGACGCGTCGTCGGGTACGGCGGTAAGATGGCAACTGTATGCGGACAACGTGCCGGTAAGCGGACAGTATAAAAATGCAGAG
>JAIDRT010000016.1 GCA_029061605.1 Clostridia bacterium
ACGGTTGGACTTCGCCCTAATACCGACCAAGCGCAAAATCTCGGTTGCACTCGATTTTGGTCGGACTTAAAAAGGATATTTAATTATATAAACGCCTATAGAATAGGCTACACCCCTTCTGTCACTTTGTGACACCTTCGCATTAAGGGGGAAGCCAAGAAAGCGGATAGAGACCTCTCCGCTTCGGTCGAGGTGACATATGTAATTTTTCCAATTTAACTTATATACTTTAACATAATTATTGCAAAACACAATTTTGTTGTGCTATAATAAATTGCAAAATACTTTTTGTGAGGTTATTATGGAGTTCAAAAAGGAAGATTTATTTACAATTCCAAATATTTTGACTTATATCAGGCTTATTTGCATACCGATTTTTGCAGTTCTTATGATTATGTACCGTATAGGCGGTTTTGAAGCAATGGAATCTGTCAACAACGTGTATATGTGGGCTAGTTTTGGAGTATTCTTATTTGCTGAAATAACGGATATTTGCGACGGATATATCGCAAGGCATTTTAATCAAATATCAGATATAGGCAAGGTGCTTGACCCAATCGCGGACAAGGTTTTGCAATGCGTAGCAATGTTGATGCTGTGTATTTGCGCAAATTTGCACTGGGCGTTTGCTATAATTATCATAGTCAAAGAAGTTTATATGGGTGTGACTTCCAAGTATTGGATGCGCGCAAGCAAGAGGCAAGTGGAGCAAAAGTCCAACAAAGTGGGCAAGGCAGGCGCGTTTATCTATTTTGCAGGTATCCTTTTGTCTTTCTTTACGCACTTGGGTGAAAAGGTTGGAAATAAATATACCGTAATTTGGTGGGTAGATTTTGCGCTTTTGGTTGTGGGCAGTGCTCTTGCGATCGTTGCGGCGGCAATATATACCGTGATTTATCAGAAGCAACTTAAGAAAGTGAGAGAAAGCGGTATTCTTGACACGCTCGACAGATACGGCAATCCTTTGCCTTCAGTAGACAATAGAGTTGAGGATAACTCTGAGGCAGAAGTCGTAAAAGACGAAGCGGAGATCGCTGACGATATACAGGAGAATAAATAAGTGCAGTTATTGAATTTGTTGGCAATTTCTTTTCACTGGGAGAGATTTACTCAGCCTTCCGTCATAATAGGTATATGCGTTATGGTGGTGGGACTGGTGTTTAGTTTTTGCTCTAGACCAATTGCGACGGCAATCGGCAACAAACGCAAGGCAAAAGGTGAAGACCCCAACACGGAGATGCTTTATACGGCGCTCAAGTTTATATCAATGGGCGTAGTGTTTATAGGTATGTTGGTGGCGATCATCACAATGAATTGGAACTAATACAGAATATCAATAGTTAAATATATAAGGAAAAAATTATATGGAAATGTCAAAGACTTACGATCCAAAATCGTTTGAGAACAAGTTGTATAAGGAGTGGGTAGACAAGGGCTACTTCAAAGCCAAAGTTGACGGAAAGAAAGAGCCGTTTACTATCGTTATCCCTCCACCGAATATCACCGGTCAACTTCACATAGGGCACGCTCTCAATGATACTATTCAGGACGTAATAATAAGATTTAAGAGAATGCAGGGATTCAGCACGCTTTGGCTTCCCGGCACTGATCACGCGTCTATTGCGACAGAAGTCAAGATTGTTGAGAAGATGAAAAAGGAAGAAGGTCTCACCAAGCAGGACGTGGGCAGAGATGGATTTTTGGAGCGCGCTTGGGCTTGGAAAGAGCAATACGGCGGACGAATTGTTGAACAACTCAAGAAGTTGGGCGCGTCTTGCGATTGGTCGAGAGAGACCTTTACTATGGACGAGAAATGTTCTAAGGCGGTCAATGAAGTCTTTGTCAATCTCTTCAACAAAGGTCTTATCTATAAGGGCGACAGGATCATCAATTGGTGTCCGTGCTGCAAGACGGCTCTCAGCGACGCAGAAGTCGAGTATTCTGAGCAAGATTCGCACCTTTGGCATATAAGATATCCGCTTGCTGACGGAAGCGGAGAGATAATCGTCGCTACTACGCGTCCTGAGACTATGCTCGGCGATACTGCCGTTGCAGTCAATCCCAAGGACGAAAGATACGCGGATATGGTAGGCAAAATGCTTGTCTTGCCGCTTGTCAATAAGCAGATACCTATCGTAGCGGACGAATACGTCGAAAAAGATTTTGGCAGCGGCGCGGTCAAGATAACGCCTGCGCACGACCCCAACGACTTTGAAGTGGGATTGAGACACAATCTCGAAGTCATAAGAATTATGAACGACGACGGCTCTATGAACGAGTTTGCAGGCAAATATCAAGGACTTGACAGAGTTGAAGCCCGCAAGCGTATTTGTGAAGACTTGCAGGCGCAGGGATATATGGTCAAGATTGAGGATTACAAGCACAACGTGGGCGAGTGCTATCGTTGTCACGCGACAGTCGAGCCTATCGTAAGCAAACAATGGTTTGTCAAAATGGAGCCTCTTGCAAAGCCTGCTATCGACGTTGTCAGAAAAAAGAAAGTGGAGTTTATACCCTCAAGATTCAGCAAGATATACTTCAATTGGATGGAAAATATCAAGGATTGGTGCATATCGCGTCAACTTTGGTGGGGACACAGAATACCTGCTTATTACTGCGACGACTGCGGCGAAATGACCGTGTCCAAGACGGCAGTTACGGTATGTCCTAAGTGCGGCGGCAAACACGTCAGACAGGACGAAGACGTGCTTGACACTTGGTTTTCAAGCGCATTGTGGCCCTTCTCGACTTTGGGATATCCCGACAAGACGGATGACCTCAAGTATTTTTATCCCAACAGTTTGCTTGTCACGGCATACGAT
>JAIDRT010000017.1 GCA_029061605.1 Clostridia bacterium
ATATCATACTTTGTATTAAAAATAAAGCCTTATCACAAAAGAAGTAAGTTGCAATAACAAGACTTAAACTTGCTAAAAGTATTATGAATTAACTGTATTTTTGTAACTATATCACTTGATTAAGCAATTTTAAATAGCAATTAAGCCAATTTGCGCTTAATTGCTATAAAATGCGTTACCTGAGTTAAACCAATTATTTTCACGCCCTTTCTAATCTTTTATTTCTCTCAACAACGCAGGGTCTTTTATCTTACAATCGCCTGAAAGCACAATTGCTTTGCTTATTATGTCAGCCGTCATTGGGTCTTCGTCGACGAAGTCCAGAAGTATCGGTTTGTCGACGCTGTATATTGTATCAATAGCAAGATTGCCCTTACCTTCTTTGAATACAAGACCGGTGCGGATATTGACGACATACGTCCCCCACGTGCCTTCGACTTTGATATTGTCTTTTAAGAAAGATACGTTGGAAAGTCCCAAAATACCAACAATTGACTTCAACACCTCTTGGCGCATCTCCACCGTAGACATAGCCATAGCAAAGTCGTAAATAACTTTGGAACTTATGGAAATCATCAAATCCACGTCGCGCAAAGTCTCAGAAAAGGTAATATCGTCCACGTCCTTCAAAGGTATTATCTCTCCGCTTTTGCGTTTCAAAAAGTATATGCCGTGCAGTTCTCTATTGACGTTGTCGTAATCTACGGTAAACAAAAAGTCGCACTCGCGGAATATTGCCGCCACCGTATCAGTGCGGTAATAAACCTTGCGCAAGCCTATGTCCTCAGACACTCCCCAGCCCCTGCCCTTGAGCGCGGCTACGCACTTTTTGAGGTCGACTTCAAAGCCTTTAAATCGCAATACTTCGTCTTGAGTGAGTTCTATATCCGTCTTGGTATAGATCTCGCGCATAACTTGCTTGAACGGCTGACGGACATTTCCTTTTACCACGTATTCTATTGCCAAAGAAAGCAGTCCCAACTTCTTGAGTTCGACAGGATGCGCAATATACGCATCTTGAGCCTTGACAGGCTTGCCGTCAATACTCTTAAGCCCGCCGTCAAATATACACAGTCTGCCGTCTGCTATCAGCGCCAATTTTTCAAGCACTTTCGCCATAATTGGATCTCGGCTCATACTGCGCAATTGCTCCGCCGTAAACGCCACGTGCGTATTCATTGCATTTTCCATACTCGCGATTATTCGACGGAATTTCTGATTGAGTTTTTTTATCGCATCTCTTATCTCAACTACTGTGGGATTTTTGCCATATTTAGTCGGTATAGAAGACAAGGACTTTCCGCCCTTCTGAACTTTGTAGGCAATCTTGAATTTACTATCGTCAATATACGGCGTAATTTCAATATCTTCGACGGTATATGCCTTGAAGATATCGCTGGGCTTTTCCGCTTCCATTTCAAATATAAATATATCCGCGCTTGCATATCCCGCAACGCGCGCGAGGTTTTCCATAGCAATATCCACAGTCCTTCGCTCGCTCAACTGCCTTTGCGCGCCAAATTGCTTACTGCTCCTTACAAATTCCGCAAGCGTAGTATATCTCTCAAGCAAATCTTCTCTACTTTCAATGGGAATGAGACTGTATATGAGACAGTAATCTTTGTTACGCGTACTATTTATCTTGTCTATGCACTCGGCTTTTTCAATTCGTCCGTTCAACGCGTCAAAAAATCTTTGCGCGCGCTTATGCAGACCGCCGACAGTCACGTATTTTGCATTGGCGTATATTTTTTTGATTACGTTCTCGGGGACCTTCTCCACCAATTCGGCATACCAATTGTAATCAAATGCGCCGTCCTTAAAGTCTTGATAATCTATATCTGAAAATTCTTTGATCTGTTCTATACGGCGTTCTTGCTTTTCGCAATCAAGAGTCTCGTTGAGATGCGCGATAAACCAAAATACCGCAATTTTAAGATGAGGCTCGCCAAAGTATTGCGCCGTATAATCGACAAATTCGGGATTGAATAGCGTGGCTTTGATAAGTTCGTCGTCAGTTATGTTATATTGTTTAATCAATTCGACAAACTTGCCATAGTCGTCGTTTTCGCCTTTAAGAGTATTTTTTAGAATAATTGACAGAATTTCGTTTTTCTCCATACCGTAAGAAGAGCGCGCCCAAGTCAGTCCTCTGAGCGCAACGATTGCCCTAAAGTACTTCTCTACGCCAAAAAACCTTACACTACTGCGACTAAGTAATTCACTATAGAGAGTCTGCAAACTTCCGCGATTAAATTCCACGTCAAGAGCATTTTCGGCAAAGTCTATCAACAGCGCTTTGTACTTTTGATTTTTATAGTCCGAGCGCATAACGTAATTGGGCGAAGTTGGCAAAAACGACTCGCTAAAACCTTCTTTCAAGATAAAATACCTCGTCAGTCTGTCAGAAATCAAATTGTTTTCAAAGGCTTTTGCAATCAAATTGTAACTAATGCTTTCTTTCACGCCTGCATTTATCAATGCGCACTCAAAGTGTACCAACGCTTTGAGCGTATTGATATCGTTGCTCTTAGCCAGCAAATTGCAAAACATATAGGGGTCTTTACCTTTTTCATACTTGTCAAGAGCATTCTCCTGTGTAAACGCGGCAACTATCGCCAGTATTGCCTCTTCCCCCAACAGTTCTTTCGTAATATAATAATCCAATTGGCGTATGATGTTAAATTCGTTTGTATCATAATACCATCTTCCCTTGTTGCTAGATGCTACTACGTATTCAAAATTCTTTTCGGCGTCTTCAAAAATATTTTTTCCGCATACTGCATCATACAATTTTTTTACGCCTTTATCCACGCAATAAACAACCACAAGCATACCTGCGATTTCTTCTTGCGTAAAGTTGTCTTTTATCAGCGTTTTTATCTGCTGTCCTAAAGGATACGCATCAAATCCGTCTTCTCTATCACGATCCTTTAGCCTCTTGAAATTTGAGCCAAAATGCTCAAGCCCCTCTGTAAAATCAGCGGCGTATTCATAGTCTTTGTTGGCTTGAATAAAATCTTCTATCAACGTAAAAAAGTCTTTTAATCTCTTATGAGAAATAGGATTTATTGGCTTTACGTCGGTTGACTGCTTGGCAAGTTGTTCTATTTCTTCAATAGGCTTATCTACTTTGAAGACGCTTTCGCTCCACCAACTGAATCGCTCTGTCTTTTTAGCAAGTTTTTTATCGTCAATCTTGCCTTGACTCTTCTGCATTTCTTCGCCGACGGATTTTTTGTAATCTTCTTTGCAAGACAACAAGTACTCCGTTATTTTTTCGCTGTCTTCAGAACTCAAAAATGCCTTGACAATTTTTGATTTTACACTGCCCTTTTTTGATTTGAGATAATCCGAGACAAATATCGCCTCGTCGTACGTCAATTTAATATTTTTATTGTCAAAATAATTTATTGATTCATAATTATCCGTCTTAAGAAATTTTATTGCGCATCTTCTCACGTCAAGACTTGTCTTTGCGCCTACTTCAGACAAATAACTTGCCTGCGCTTCTTCCTTAAACGTGTCGTAGATATTATCAAGCCTATTGATATACTCGTCACTACCCATTCTCAACGCTATTTTCGCAATTCTTGAGACAACGATAGACTTGTATACGTCTCTTGCAAAAGTTATGTCGTCATCAACTTTATAGTGATAATTGACTTTATCCATTGCCGTAAGTATGCCAAAAAGATTTTCATATGCCGTCTGAAGAACTGACGTATTCATCTCTTCGCCGCGTATCTTATATATAAAAAATGATAAATCTTCAATTGTCAACTTGCGTGAAAAGATGTCTTGCGCATATTTGTCGTTGATGTCTCTGACTGACAGGCAATATAACAATGCCCACCTCACTCTGTCACAGCCGCGTTCAAGCGCCTCAAGCGCAAAAGAACGGAACTTGTCTTTGTGCACTCTTTCGTAAGCCTCAATAAAATGATATGCGCACTTAAAATCCGCATTAAGGTACTTTTCCCAATTGCCGTTGGCAACGTCGCGAAATACTGCGACGAGTTCTTTGGGATTGAGCACGATAGTTAAATCGCCAATTAATACGCTTGCTTCGTTGAGCGCCTTGAACCTGTAATAATTATTATTGTCAATTTCGTCAAGGCACTTCAAGAGCATATTTTTGTCAGATGATTGCATCATTGCCTCCAACACGCGTACGCGCAAAGTGTCCTCTAATTTTGCTGACTTAACATAGTCAGTCAATGCGCCAAAAAAGACGTCGCTGTCAATTGAGCATATCAGCGGCAAAAAGTATGTCAAATACTGCGGATTTTTTTCAACAAAATCAAGCAATTTTTTATCGCTGTCTTTTGTTTTCAAAATACTGTCTTTAAACAAGTCCACTGCCGACGGCGAATCGGACCTAAGAAAGACCAAGTCTATGCCTGCCGTCGCAAAATTAACTACGCTTGTAAAATCGTCTGTCTTCACAACTCCCACTTCAATACACAAATACGTCATATAAGAATTGCGGTCAGCGTAAGAATAATCTGAATTATCGCCGTAATAAAGGCTCATATATTCGTCAAAATAATTGGGAATCAAAGAGCGAAAAGCCTCTTCGTGTTTTCGCAAAAATTTGAGCGAACATAAAAAAGTCTGTCCTCCGCTCAAAAGCACCGCCTTGACTTCTTTGTCATCAATAGCGTTGATTACCTTTAATATCTCTTGATTGGTTATCTTTACCATATTATCCCCCTCACGTACTTAAGTTTGACAAGCATAACTTCGTCTTCTTCACAAAGATTAAGTTTTTCGTCCAAATCAGCGTACTTAATATTCTGCGTAGCATTGACGATATAACAACATCCGTCCGAAAAATCGTCGCACGCCAACATTACGCACTCTTCAAGCGTGCAGTCAATAGGTCGAACATTGTAGTTGCGCTCCACCATCTCGCTTATAAACTCCCGCACTGTCAACGCTTGAGTATCATATTCCTTACGCTCCACCGGCGTCTTAAGACTTGATAAAGACTTTCTTAAAATATAAATTTTCATTTTCTCAACCTATATATTTATATAAATATATATTATCATATATAAATACTTGGGTCAATATCTTAATATTAATTGCTATTTTATTAAGTAATATTAATATTAAATCTATGTAATAATAGCGCGAATTTTCTTATAAATTTTAGTTCGACAGTACTATATTGATTAGTTACAAATCATAAAAATGAACTATTCTACTATGATATTAATAACATAAAAGAAATTATCTTCAATTAAAGTTTTTTCTCCAATATAACAATAATGTAAATCGACAAGTCTCAAAATAAGCCTTGTCGATTAAATTATTTATTTGATAAAATATCACTTTGCTCTTTTTTAATAAAAATCTTTATATATATTTTTTCATCTTATTCATAAAAATGTCAACATTGTCGCTTAAATAACATTTCATTTAATTGAACAAATAAGTTCACTTGCAACAATACTATATCCCGATTCAGATGAAAAACCAGAGAAAAAACCTCCAGGCAACCAGTTTTTTTCATCCAATGAAATATGTCTTATCTTACTTTCAATCAATTGTTTAAAAGCATTTAAAGAAATACCATCCTGTTCAGCCAGCAACATATTAACAACCCTATTAATTGATGAATACCCGATTGGACCTTGTATAATACGTCTCTTTTCCATATCACCATCAAACAAATCACTCCACCTTGCCGTAACCGAATTCCATATCGCCATAATAACTTCCTGACAAACTGAAATGCAACTCTGAATATCTGCTTCTGTTTGCCAATCCAATAAGAACAACTTCTTTTTTGCCATATTATTAATAAGCGTACGAGTAGATTTTACAAATGCGTTTAAAGTGATAATCTGCGGGGTATTCTTTGTATTGCCCTCTAAAAGAATTTTATTAAACCACAATTCACAATTTTGATCAGAATTTAATTTAAGCGCAATCTCAACTGCCAAATACTCCGCTTTCGGCATACTTAAATCATTACTAGCAGCATATTTATTAATCTTGTTTTTCAATACAATTGCCAAAGACGTATCTACTTTTTTGGATGTCTTATTAATAGTAATGAACGTATCTATCTCTACTTTTTCGTCAACCATCTCCATAACAATAACTGGGACTTCTTTTATTTTAATTTCATCATATCTCTCTTTATGGTCTCTTTGCAACATACGAAATGCATAAACACGATGTTGCCCATCAACAATCCGCAATTTTGATTCTGGCTCAAATTTTTTACTAGTAGCACAAATAATTGCTGTTGGCAGAAAAAAATCAACACATAAAAAGTCAACTATCTTTTTGCAGTGATTTTCATTGATTTGACGTTGATATCCACTGAAAGTAATAGGATCAAAAACGCTTACTTCTGTATTATTTACAAGCCAGTCAACTGTTTTTTTTGTAGCGTACAATTTTATATTGTCTTTTTGATAAATTTGAATCATATCTTTCTTCTCCCTATTTTTTGATTCAATAACATAATTATATTTTTTCTTGTTTGTTCTTGAGAATCTACTTTATCCCACGGATCATCGAATTCATCATCGCTAAAATCAATTTCATCATTTTTTAACTCACATTGACAAATTAGCCGATTTGCCAAATAGTATAAAAATCGATTATAACTCTGAAATGAATAGATGATACTTGCGATATGAAACATTGCTTTTAAATCATATTCATAAAAATTGTTTTTTATTTCATTTATAATCCCTTCCTCAAACGAACTTACCTCTGAAGATTTTACTTTCTCTCTTTTATATTTTTTTTGCTGTAACGCAGACACAACATAGTTTTTTATTTTAATCCGATCAATTTCACTCGAAAAAACTTTAAAAAATCGTTCATAATGTTCTGCTAATATATAAGTTTTAATTTTTTCAGCACTTTGCGTCTTTGTCCTAATAAAAAACAATGATTGCAACAATTTCTCTTCAGTATTAGATTCTTTAAATAAAATGAGCAACTGCTTATCAGCAGCTTTTAAAATATTAAAAAGCTCTTCAGATATACTTTTTTTTGTTTCCATATTTGGATCAAATAGTTGGCTTTTGTAAATAGTTTTATGCTCAACTTCCCCCCAAATATTGTGCATAATGGACTTAATTTGCAACTCAAAACAATACTCATTATTATATAATCCAGAAATTTTATAAATATTATGTCCATTTTTTTGCTTACAATTTTCATCAAAATTAATTGTGAGTTTATTAAATTTCCCAGAATCATAGTACGTCTTCAATAGTTGATAAATACTTTTTTCATCTTCCCAAAAAAAACAAGTGATTCGAAACCCTATTAGATCTGGCAATTGCTTTGCTATTAGTTCCTTATTGCTATTCAAATTATTGGTTACTTCCCAACTTTGTAAATATTCTTTCCTAAATATTTTTTCAGAAAAAGATTGCTGTCCTTTAATTCTAGATTCTAGACTTTCAAAAATTCTTTGATTAGGATTTAAATTTTTTTGCAAATATACAACAAAGGATTTTAACTGTTCCTCAATATCTGCTTTAGCTTTATTGATATTATCTCCGTCAATCAATTCTTTAAAAGCTTCTAATAATTGCTTTTCTTTTTCTTCGGCTTTTTTTATTACCATTTTATCAACAACCTTATATAAGAA
>JAIDRT010000018.1 GCA_029061605.1 Clostridia bacterium
GACAGGAATATTATCGTCAAGATTATGCTTATCACGCCCGCTATAATCTGCCACAGCGGTATATCTTTGAGTTTCTCCAGTATATCGTCAAGCGGTCCGTCGCCGTCGTCGCCGCCAGGTGTAGTACCCGGGTCGCTTGGATCGCCACTATTACCCGGCAAATCGGGATCTGTCTGCGGATATGACGGATTGCTTGGAGAATTTGGATCGTACAACTGGTCGTTGTTGCTTACGCTAAACTCGTGCCAGTCCGTCTCCGTCTTATCTCCGACGAATACGAAATGATTGAGTTGATTATCCTTTATCTTGGCTCTTATCTTATAAGTCTCGCCTGCCTTCAAATCATTGTAAGACACGACGTTTTCGTCCTTGTCGACGATCTCATATTCCACACCGTTGATTTGTCCAAAACTCAACTTGAGCGTAGGCGGCTTGATATTGTCATTCCAGTCTATAGCAATTTGCGCCTTGACTATCTCATAATCAAACTCATAATCTCCGTCTATTTGGTATTTGTCTATATAACTTGACTTAAGGCTTACTTCAACTCTATACTTACCCACTTCCGTTGGAGCAGTCGTCAGTCTCGTATATCCGTCGTAGTACGTCAATTCAAACGCTGTCGTTGGCAACGCGCTGTCTGTAACTTTGACTGTCGCGTGTCGCGGATTGGTATTGTACTCCATCTTATCTTTTTCCAAGTTTACACTGACTTTAGTCAAGTCCTTGCCCACTCTAAACACCTTGGATTGCGCTGATGGGTCGTCCAAAGTATAATTGTTGGTATCTTGCAATATCGGCTTGGCGATATAATACTTTGCATCACTCTCCGACCATACTATGTCATTTATCGTAATTGGCGTATTGTTGATTATATTACCCATTGGATCGCACTCGTAATACTCGTATTCCACTATTCCGCCATCTGCGTTGGGGTCTCTCAACACAGGTATATCAAAAGACTTACCATTGGTGTCTTGATTCGTTTTATTCTTCCAACTCGACGCCTGTATCGTTGCGGGCACTATAGTCCAAGTTTTGCTCCACTCAAAGTCTGAGTTGGGGTCTATGAACGTAGACGGATCTGTCTCGTCCGGCTGGATATAGTTGCCTACGTACGCAGGATCCAACGTGAAAGATACTGACGCGCTTGCACTCGTACCTACAGTCGTACCTGTGTTGTTTATTACAGTCGGGACAAGTCCCGCCGGCAGGGTCTTGGGATCAAGTTCTGCCTTGCTGCCATTGATCTTGTCGTATGGCAACTGTCCGTTATACAACCATTTGACGCCAGATAAGTCAAACTTCACTGGGTCTATAGTCCAAGTAATTGAATATATAACTTCCTTTCCGCTACTGTCGATCAGTCTTACTGACGTAGTATAGGTATCCGCATTCTTTCCTATCGCTGTATTACTTGATCCCTTGTTAGCCACCACTTTATATCCGCTCGGATCATATGCCGTGTCTATCTTATAGCCCGGGGCAAGCATCTGGAATTCATATGAATATCTGTCATTATACGTCAACGACTTGGAGTATATTATTGGCGTTGTATCTCCCAATTTTACGCTTTGCGTATCCATTCTCGCTGAATTTCTCTTCAATACCCACGTCGGATCCGCCGTAACTACCTTCGTCTCTACCTGCAAATAGATGCCGCTATTCAATTCAGCCTCATAATCGCTGTTTGACGACTCTATTCTCAACGTCCATTTGCCATTCATAGGCAATACGTCCGTATGCAATTCTAAGTCAGTGAGCGTAATAGTTCCGCTGTTTGCGCTTATGGGATATCCCGTCATCACCTTGTTGCCGGATGCATCTGTATATCCCAATTCATATTTTGACGACCCCAAATCCGCCCAAAAATGTAAATTCGTTGTGTCCCCATTCACCGACATTAGCGGTTGTTGCATTATCATTCCGCTTACTTTGATCTTTTCGTTTCGCACTACTTTTATCGTATCGGTTGATCCGCTGTCTGGATCTATCACTACGGATATTTCCGCAGGAGTTATCTCAAATTCCAACTCCTTGTCTTCCATATCCTCGCTACCCTCTAAACTGTTCCAATATATTGACCCATCTTTGTGTTTCAACGCAACTTTTATCTTGTACTTACCCGCCTTAGTCGCGCTTATGATTTCCACACCGTCATAACTTACGCCGCTTGGCAATGGCGTAACTATTTCCATTTGATCCGAATCAAATCCGCTTAATACAAAATTAACTGCATTGCCTCCGTCATACCCTTGCGTCGTATCGTTGAACGTCGGCACATTGGCTCTCGCGCCTTCTACGCTGAAATCCTTGTAATTAGGAGTAATGTTAGAATCGGGTGTATAGTTGTGATTGAGCGCAATTACCGTCGCTCTATACGTGCCGTTGACAGTAGGTAATTTTGTGTCGTTGTAACTGCTTCCATACAGTCCTGTGTACCTAAATCCCAAGACTGTGCCTTGCGCAAGTTTTGTATCGTTTGTTCCCAAGTCTGATACGTCGTGCTCTACCTTTGGCAATGTCGAGCCTCCGCCTGACAATGTATATTTAATAGGTTTGGGCGTTATCTTAAACGTGATACTTCGAGTAGGTGACGTATTTGTTGCAGAATCTTCCCATTTTAATTTTTTAGCGCCATCAGCCGTAAGAGTAAACTCAACCGTATACTCCCCTTCATCTCTCGGCAAGCCTCCGCTTATTGCAATTCCAGTATTCTTATTCTTATAGAGCGTAGTAATCAATGCGCTACTGTCATATGCTGAAGATACGTACCAAGACGGAAGCGTAGGTAAAGAATGTACCCCTATTCTTTCGCTTGTATATTCCATAAATGTATCAGACGGAGCAGATAACACAGAAGCAGTGCTTTCTTCTGCTAATTTTAAATTAAGATGGAATGCTGGACGTACTCTATAATAAGCAATGTTGCTTGCCGCACTATAACTTAATGACGAGCCACCCGAATCAATCATTTGGACTGCCCTATAACACTCATCCACATCCATAGCAGTGCGCAACCAAAAATAATTATATGTGTTATTTCTAGTTATTGCCCTTTGCGCATTGGACATCTTCCATATACCAGATTCTCCACTTTGTCCAGTCTCCGCAACACTTGGCAACCACAATTTGTCGTTTGCCCAATTTTTATATCCGGTTTTGTTTAAATACGAAGTCGTACCAGTACCGCCAATATCCAAAGCATCATTGTTATGATTATATTTAAACCTTTGCTCTGGAGCAGAAGTCAACGCGCTCTGGTTATGTTGCCAACTCATATTATCAGGAACTTCTATAAATTTTGAAATACTGCCAGCGCAACCTTCTGATATATCCATAGTATATATTGCCCACTCATTAGATAAATCTTTTGATGTTGGCGTAAGCGAAGTCGCGTTATATGTCTCGGCATAGCCTCCACCGTTGTTTAAAGTCACTGCCCTAATCGCACTAGTTCCATACATATTGGATGGATAATTTCCATCAGAATTTGTAGATGTGGAATTAAATCGCACGTCATTTGCCCCATCCGCAAGTAAAAATGTAAGAATCGGTTCGCCTTTGTTATTTTGAGAGAGATACGTAGCCGTCCACTGTTTACCGCCAATAGTCACAACTATATCTTTGCCATTATTCGTCCTAAAATCTGCCGAAGTTTTTTCTCCCAAACCGCTAATTGAAGAAATATTTGCTTTTGGTATACCACTGATTTGCTCTAATAATTTATTAAAAATATCCAAATCAAAAACCTGCTTACCGCTGGTAGTTTCATAATCTTCCAATAATAATTCTGGCAGATTAGTAGTTTGACTTGCTATATTACTAGCAAGTATAGCATCCGCTGAGTGATTGCTATATACAGCGCCAAAGCAAGTTAAAAAAATACCTACGGATATAATAATAGTCAGCAATACTATAAATATTTTATTTAATCTTTTACTAAATTCCATTTGTCTACACCTCTTTCTCAAGTATGCTTTTATTAGATATAGACATAATCAAATATTCCAAAAAAAGTATACTTTTCCTGACCCAAAGATATTGCAAAATAATTAATCGTGAAGTATAATGTAATCGAAAAAATATGCCTTTTCACAGGCAGTCAGGAAAAGTATACTTTTTTTGGAAAAGTGAAAATTTTGTATTAAATTAGCATTTAATTGAATAAAAAATCGCAACGCTTTTATTTTTGCGTTGCGATTTTTGCACATTTTAATCTGTTGAGATTTCTCCATTCCACTTCGTTCCAGTCGAAATGACATATTATAGTGCAAGCGTCAATGACATTATATACATTTGTCACCTTGAGCGTAGTCGAGAGGTCTAATCTGATTGAGATATTTCGACTTCACTGCGTTTCGCTCAATATGACATTATTCTATGTCATTGACGCTCGCACAAGACGCATCTGCTTGCTCGCTATGCCGTCGCTTTGCTCCTTACGAGCGCAGTCGAGAAATCTCATCCGTACTTGGCTTCCCCTTGAGGGGAGGCTCCGCCATAGGCGGTGGTGAGGTGTGTATTTATATTGATATCACTTGATTGGTACGACCTTATACCCATCCTTACTATCCAGCACGCTATATCCCAACTCTGTCAACTTGGCTCTCAAGGCGTCTGCTGTCGCAAAGTCTTTGCGTTTCTTTGCCTCAAAACGTTCCTCAGCGAGTTTTTGTATCTCTTGCGGGATATCTGCCTGCTCTTCTTGCGCAGGTTGAGCCTTGTCAAGTGAAAGTCCCAATACCTTGTCAAATTCAAGAGCCAAAGCGTAGATATCTTTGCTCTTAGGTCCTTTGACCATAGTCCACACTACACCCAAAGCAAGCGGAATATTGAGATCGTCATTTATTGCGTCGTCAAATTGCTTTTTGTATTCCGCCAATACTTGAGGATCTGTGGGAATATTACTCATTTTGTGAGCGTAAAGCGCACTCAAAAGTCTTGCGTAAGACGTCTTTGCTCCGTCCATACCCTCAAAAGTAAAGTTTAGTTTTTTTCTGTAATGCGCGTTGAGGCAGAAATATCTGTAATCCAAAGCGCAATATCCCTTTTCTTCAAGTTGATCTATACGATAGACGTTGCCAAGGCTCTTGGACATCTTGCCGTTGTCTACGAGCATAAATTCGCTGTGCACCCAATAGTTGACAGTCTTGTGACCTTCAAGCGCTTCGTTTTGCGCGATCTCATTTTCGTGATGCACAGGAATAGCGTCTACTCCGCCAGTGTGAATATCAAAGTGCGATCCAAGATATTTTCTACTCATTGTCGAGCACTCTATGTGCCAGCCGGGATATCCCATTCCCCAAGGACTTTGCCATTGCATAATATGTTGAGGATCCGCCTTTTTCCATACCGCAAAATCTGCCGGATGGCGCTTTTGGCTGTTGACTTCCACGCGCGCGCCTGCCTGCTGATCCTCAAGGCTCAGTCTTGAAAGTTTGCCATAATCAGGGAATTTGGATATATCGTAATATATGCCGTCCTCTATCTTATATGCGTACCCCTTGTCAATGAGCGTCTGCACGTCTTTTATCATCTCAGCAATATGATCCGTGGCTTTAGCAATGACTTCGGGTTTGCCAATATTGAGTTTCTTGAAGTCCTCAAAAAAGTAATTGGTATAAAACTCGGCGATCTCCCAAGGCGTCTTTTGCTGTTCTCTTGCCGCCTTTGCCATCTTATCTTCACCCTCGTCTCCGTCGGACAAAAGGTGTCCTACGTCGGTTATGTTCATTACGCCTTTGAGTTTGTAGCCGTCATATTTGAGTACTCTGCGGAAGATATCCATAAAGATATACGTCCTTAAGTTGCCTATATGCGCATAACTGTATACCGTCGGTCCGCAACTGTACATTGTCACTTTGCCTTCTTTGAGAGGCTCAAATTCTTCTTTCTGCCTCGTCAGCGTATTATAAATTTTCAACATATCTCTTCAACCTCTTTATTTATATTTAAATAATATTTATATCAATATATTACAATTCTGCATAGAAACCTCTTGACTTCGCTTGAGGTGACATAACAATAAATATCATTGGCTATTAAAGTTCACTCTTTTTATTGTCGTTTTGTGCTCAAGATCGTCTATTTCCTGCTCGATTGCATTCTCTTCTTTTCCATCTTCGACGTTATTATCCTGTGTGATAGAATATTTGCAAGCCTTTATATTGAGTTGTTTTTCCAATGTTTCTATTCTACGATTAAGCCTTGCAAATTCCTCAAGTATCGGGTCTGGCAACTTTTGGTCAATATCGTTGACTCTCACGTTGTTGTATTTTACTACTCGCCCTGGCACGCCAACCACCGTGGAATTTGGCGGGACGTCTTTGAGTACGACACTGCCTGCGCCTATCTTGGAATCGTGTCCCACGACGATAGGTCCCAGCACCTTTGCTCCTGCCGAAATCATCACGTTGTCTTGGATAGTCGGGTGTCTTTTGCCGGTATCCTTGCCTGTGCCGCCCAGCGTCACGCCTTGGTATATCAGCACGTTGGTGCCTATCTCTACAGTTTCGCCTATTACGACGCCTACGCCGTGGTCAATAAATACTCCGCCCGCTATCTTTGCCGCCGGGTGTATGTCTATGCCTGTCTTACGTCTCGTGCCTGCCGATATGCGCTTGGCAAGATACTTCATACCGTGATTGTAAAACCAATGCGCAAACCTATGTCTATACAGCGCCTTAAATCCGCCATAGGTAAAAAATATTTCAAATTTATTTCTTGCGGCGGGGTCTTTTTCAAGAGCCGTCTGCAAATCCATTTTTATTTTGCCCATTTTCTTCTCTCCTAACAAAAAAATAACCGTCTTTTCTTCAAAGACGATTACTCGCGGTCCCACTTTGATTGAAGGGCTTGCCCTTCCTCTCATAAAGTCTTAACGCGACTTCCACGCGCAGTATTTCCCCTGCGAGCAAGCGTTTCGCACTTGGCTATCTCTTATCCAAAAGGCTTTCAGCCGACGACCTTTCTCTCTGCTGTCAAAGTAAGATAGTTACTCTTAAACGCTTATTGCTTTATTTACATTTGTATTATATTCAATTATCTTGCGATTTGTCAACGCTTTTGACTTCTTTTAGATTTTTATATCAACAGCGCCATCAGAGGCAAAGTCACTATTGAACTAATCGTGCCCAACAAGACCATATTCGCTGCCGTGTCCTGTCCTTCGCCAAGTATCTCAGCGTAATTCTGCACGACTGCAGCAATGGGACACGCGCACATAATAAACATACACCATTTGAGTTCCTCGTCTACTCCAAAGAGCATAAGCAATCCCAGTACGCAAAGCGGAAAAATCACTTGGTTGACCGCCACGGCAAAGTATTGCATCCAATTGGTGAACAGACTTTTGAATTTGATAGTAGCAAGTCGCATACCCATAACGAGCATACACAGCGGCGTTGTCATCTTGCCAAGTATATTTATCATATTTTCTATCTGTCCAAGAAGTTGACCGTTGTCTGCGCTTATCTTAAAGCCTGTGAAGAAAAACGGCAACGATACTGCAATCGACAACGTCGCAGGATTTATAAGTATTTTCTTTACGCTTATATACTTCTTGTCTCTCGTAATGATCGTCGACACCAAAGTCCAGCCAAGCAAACTCATAGATAGAAAGTACATCATAGAATATACCGCTACGTTTGGTGAATTGGGAAAAATCGCTTCAAGCAACGGTACTCCCAAAAAAGAACAGTTGGACAAAGTGGTCGCCACTGTCGTGATGCGATAACGCACGTCTGCCATTTTCTTGCGGAATATCAAATAAAAAACGCCTATGAATATCAACTGCACAAGTGTGATAATGCCCAAGAAGATGAGCAGGTTTACGCCCAGTTCTTTTGTGAAGTCTGCCTTGTTGAAGGAATAAAGCGTAAGAGCCGGCTGACATACGAACATCAATAACTTTGAAAACGAAGATATGTGATCCGACTTTACGGCTTTTACTTTTATCAATATAAAGCCGGGAATAGCGTACGCCAACATTATCGCGACCATTATCAAAGTAGTTTTAAATTCCGCCATACCTCGCTCCGTTTGTTTGCTGTCTGCTTGCCGTATCCAACATTATACTCTTTTGCTACAAATGTCAATCAAAAGGTTTTATTTGCTTCAATAATTCTTTTACAAGTCTTCGTTGATAATTGGTAAGATTGTCAATGAGCGCAATGCACTCCTCCACGTCTTTGTCCAATCCTCCGTCTCCCTCTTTGTCGTGAGATATTCCCAAAATAAAGTCCGTCGACACTCCGTAATATTTGCTCAACGCAATCAACGCGTCTGCAGTCGGTTTGCTTGCTCCGCTCTCCCATTGAGATATAGTTGCTTGCCCTATAGATAGATCTTTGGACAGTCGCGCCTGCGTTATCCCCGCATCTATTCTCAATCTTTTTAATATCATCTGAATTTCCATATCCGTATTTTAACATACGTCTTGATATTTGAAAAGCGATTTTGAGTGCTGATTTTATCATAAATACGATATTTTTAATAAAATCTTAATAATTTTTCATTTTTCGGCAACTCACACCATTGAAAGAAATTTTTCTACATAATAAAATATATCTGTAACTCGGATTACGATAGCATACGACAAAATAACTAACTCACGTATGATAATCCGTCAAATTTATGGTAACGACGCCAATTACACCAAAAGAAAACTTATAAGGCTATATTACCGAGTTGCCAATACATTTTTGGAGGATTTCTATGAAAAAGATCAAACTCATTGTCGTTGACGACAACGAAGAGTTTATCAACAACGTGAAGGAAAGTTATTTTGACGACGACGCCGTTGAAATAATCGCAACTGCTAAGGACGGCCTTGAAGCAATCAGCAAAATTGAAAACTTTTGCCCTGATGTGGTAATTTTGGATATAGTTATGCCAGAAGTCGACGGCTTCGGCGTGCTTGCAAATCTCAATTATTCCAAGATGAGCAAAAAGCCCAACTTTATCGTCGTATCTCAACTTACCGGCGATAACTTTATCAACAAAGCCATCTCTTTGGGCGCAAGTTATTATCTTGTCAAACCAATTAATATGGCTATGCTCAAAGATCGCGTCAAGGAATTTGGCGGTCTGAACGCTCCTAAAAAGAAAAATACGCTTGACGATAAACTAGTTGAGCAGGCGCTTAAGAGATCTCAACGTACTCTTGACGAAAAACTTGCAAATATCTTTATTACGGTGGGTATACCCGCTCATATAAAAGGCTATCAATTCTTGAGAGAGGCAATAAAGATGGCCATTGACTCGCCAGAAATAATCAATTCAATTACCAAAAAACTCTATCCGTCTATTGCGGACAAGTTCGCCACTTCCCCTTCAAAGGTGGAAAGAGCCATAAGACACGCAATCGAAGTCGCTTGGAATAGAGGTAAGATAGAAAATATCAATAATATCTTCGGTATCAAAATTTATACCGCCAACGATAAGCCTACCAACGGAGAATTTATCGCATTGCTCGCTGACAAGATGATTATGGAAGGCGCTTAATTCGACTTATTCACCAATACACCTTAATACAAAAACGGAGCGAGCATTTTGTTCTCTCCGTTTTTGTCGCTGTATGTTTCCATATCTTAATATCGCAATCAATTGCAAATATTGCATTTTCATAACTTATTTTAATATAATTGGCGCTATTAAGCCGTTTGTTATGCCTTTGATATCTATGCGAAAAAATACATTAAATATTTTTTAAATTTTTTTTAAAAAAGTGTTTACAAATCAAGATTTTATGCATATAATACTAAACATTGAAAGCATACACCTTTTGATAGGTCTTTTTGGAGGTCTTATGGGAAAATATATGAAATGTCCAAGATGCGAACTCAATTGGATTTTGGAAGCGGACGAATACTGCGACGTTTGTAAAGCAGAATTGGGAATGGAAGGTTTCACTTTGCTTGAGGACGAAGAGGAAGATATCGTTTGCCCAGTCTGCGGTATAAATTATATTGAACGCAACAAAAAAATGTGCGCGGATTGTCTTGCTAAATCCAAGAGCGGAAGCAGTTCTTACGTCAGTGACAGCGATTCAGGTAGCGATATCGAAAGTCAAATTGAATCGACTCAAACTGATTCTGAAGAAGATATTGAAAAAATATCCTTCGACGAAATTGACGAAGAAGAAAAATTTGACCTATATGACGACGCCTTTGACGACCAGGACGACTTCTCCGCCAACGACTTTGGCAAAGGAGAGTTCGACGACGAAGAGGAAGAGATCGAAGACGAGGAAGAAGAAGTCAACAAAGAAGATGACGAATTTGAAGCCGACTTCAATTACGACATCGACTCCGTTGAAGACATTGACGAGGACGATGAAGAAGATATCGACGATATCGACGAAGATTAACTTCCCCTACTGTTGCAATTTAATTGACACGCTAAAGCACAATTTGCTATAATACAACCATTAATAACTTTGGCAAATACCAATTTGCCAATAAGGAAGCCTATCGAAGTGGTCATAACGAGGTGGTCTTGAAAGGAAATTGATATCAAAGGGACAATCCTTCAAAATCAATCTACAACCCTCGCCCGACCAACTGAAAACTTCCCCAAAACGTCTGATTTGTGTCGATGAGCAAACTGCCCTTAGCACTATATCGACAAGCCAAAGTCGGTCAAAGAATTCTACACGGCAACCGCCGAAGCATAGAATTCCACAAAAAAATCTACAAAATATTTTTACACAAAAACTTAATATTTTAACTGGAAGCATATCGAAGTGGTCATAACGAGGTAGTCTTGAAAACTATTTGGGTGCAAGCCCACGGGGGTTCGAATCCCTCTGCTTCCGCCATAACTAGAACTGTACGAACCCCTGCCAAAAGGAGTTCGTACAGTTCTAGCACATTGGAAATCCGTAATTTTTCGCTTTTTCTTTAATTTAAAAAAGTGCAATTCAATAATATAGTATTTATATCCGATTTCCAAAGCCAATCTGTTTCCCTCCAAATCCCAAATAAATCATGATACGTTATAATATCTTTTAAATAGTACCTTAACCATTATGTTTATTATTTTGAAATAATCTCTGTGACAAAATATTACTACTTATTGATGTTATTCATGTTCAGCAAACAGATTATTTCATTAACTGAACTATATAAAAACTTAATATAATAATTCTTAAAAATGTGAAGAACTAGCAAATTATCCAAGTATTATTGCGTTAAAAATACTTTCAAAATTCTAATGTCAGTCTTCAAGGTTATTAATAGATTTCCATATTATTAGCAGAAATCTTTTTTCATTGACATTAATGTTTTACAATGATATAATAATTTTATATTATACTTTGAATTTCTTTAGATCATAAATAGATAAATATCTTATCCTATTATAAATAGTAAAAATCAAATGAGGAATAATATGATAGACCAAATAAAAGGAATCCGAATTCAAGGAAAATGCTTTACTAATAAAACTGATTTCATCTTCTTCACGGACATTGGTGATAGAATCGGCCTAGTTTATGGCAAAAATGGAAGTGGAAAAAGCACTATTTCGGAAGGTATAAATATATCATCAAATAAGCATATTTGTGATGAATTAACGGCTACATTTTTAGATGAGGCTCAACATGAACTTGAATTACCTGATATACAAGATAAAGTTTTTGTATTTAATGAAAATTATATTGATAGAAATATTAAAATAGATGATGACGGATTAGGAACAATAATATTGTTTGGGAAACAAGCAGATATTCAATCAGAGATTGATGCATGTGAAAAGGAAATAGAAATAGTACAAAATGAGTACACAAAAGCATATGAAAATAATCAACAATATCTTAAAAATGAAAACATACTAAGTCCACAGTATCATTGGCTTCGAATACAAGAAATTTTAAAAAAACCTGGCGGATGGGCAGAGCAAGATTCAAAGCTAAAAGGCAATCGTAGAAATGCCTCTGTTACTGATGGAATTATAAATGATATTTGCACACTTTCCCCATCCAAAACTTATGAAGAGTTAATTGAAGAATTTAAAAGAAAAAAGATCCTATATGACAAATTGGATGATACTACAACCTCTTATCCAAATAAAATTGAACAAATTTTTCTTCCAACTAATTGGGAAAGCGAAATCTGCAATTTATTAGCAAAAAAAATAGACCAACCATGTTTAAGTGAACGAGAAAAACAAATATTGACAATTATACAAAGCAACGGACAAACCGCAATAGAAGATGCTCGTCGCGTATTTAGTAAAGATAACACAACTTTCTGCCCTTATTGTTTTCGACCAATTGATAAGATATACAAAAGCGAATTGCTAGAAAGTATAAATCGCGTGTTAAATAAGGATACAGATGAACATATAGAAGAGCTCTCAAAAATTACTTTTCCTACTTTTGAGAATGATTATGTCACATATAACTTACTTGACGGTGATTTAGTTAATCAAATTCATGTACAAATATCTGCTTGCGAAAAATTATTAAAAAAGTATGCTGATGCTATTTCAATAAAGAGAAATAAGATATATACTCCACTAAATATGAGTGAGAATGGATTATATGATGAGATTAAAAATCTAAATTCATTGCTGTTGCAATTAGAAAAAAAGCGCACAGATTTTAATGCTGCGTATAAACAAAAAAACTCTATATTAAATGAGCTACTTAATATAAATAAACAAATAGCACATATGGATGTTA
>JAIDRT010000019.1 GCA_029061605.1 Clostridia bacterium
GTCATATTCTGAATTAAATCTCCAAGCGCGATACTCGCCGTCGCTGTCCGTAAAGTACCAGCCCACAAACAGCAATTCGTCATACGTGGGATCTTGCGCTGGCTTCTTAACAAATTTGCCATAGCCGTAATCCTCGCTTGCTGGCGGCGGCGTCTGTCCGTTGTTTTGGGGATCAAAAGACACCTTGTAGGTAACTTCCTTGAAAAATACAGTAATAACGTACTCTTCTCTTATATTATTGTACTGTCCGTCGTATATTGCATTGCCTGAAGAGTCTTCGACTATCGGCGCACCCTGATAACTTGGATTCTCCTTTATCTCGTCAGCATCTGCCAAGTATGGAGCCATACCCCTGTCTGCAATAGATTTAAATGCAGGATTATTTGCCAATGCGTCCAAGTATACGGTATTGAATTTGTATATTATCTCCTTAGAGCCGTAATTCTGTCCATACTCGACTTCAACCCTCAACTCCTGTCCAAGTAGTTGCGCCATTTCAAACTTAAGCAACAACGCCTCAGAATTGAACTGTATGTTGGTTATGCTATAACTGCTTTCATAATTGTCAGTATCTGAAGGTACTATAGTCATTTCAGGATTGTTGGAGCCTTTTTTCACCACTCCAAATGGATCTGACCAATCACTCTGCGCAATAGACACCTCTATATCCGCTGAATTCTTGATTTTTAAATTGTACTCCAATTCTGATAGATTTTTCCCATAAAATGGTTTTGAAGTGAGATCAAAACTTTGGAGTGACAATACGCCTTTGTTGATTGTTATAGTTTTGCTTACTCCGTTTTCTTCACTGCTTCCTTGATACAACCACAACGGTTGAATTTTGTCATTCATTATATAGTCGTAGGTATATTCTCCGCTGTCTGCCACTTTGTTGGCTATAAACGAACTTGACTTAGTATCATTTCTGTCTTTATTACCTTGTTTCCATAGATACGTCACTTGCGGATCTGTCATTCCGCCGTCAGATGCGCCTGTGTATTCTACCTTTGCGTTGAGCGTAATACTTGCCTTGGTGTCGTAAGTTATTTCTGACACGTCGTCTTTTACTGACAAAGTTGGATTTATATATTTTTCCACGTGTTCGCTAGGCAGTCCCCATACCGCATATAGCGTTACGTGACCAAACATTCCGCTAGGCAACTTCTTGAAAGGCTTGCTTGCGCCTGTGGTATCGTTAGTCCACCCCAAGAATATTTGATTATTTGACTTACCTGCCAAATAATCTGCCGACGGCTGGTCTTCCAAATTCTCATTAGGAATATACAGTTTTTCGTCTTCAATTCCCACGCTTTCTTCATCGCTACCGCCGTCAATTAAGTTGCGGTAGTTTACAAACGCTACAAGATAGTTTCTAACAGGAGAAGTATCGGAGGTATATGTTCCGCCGATTTTTTCCACGTCCCATATCTGTGAATAATTGTCTCCAAAAAACTTCTTTGCACTGGAAAGCATTGCGTCAGTAGTTGGATATTCAGTAGGCTCACTTGCAATATTTGACAATGAATCAGCGTATGCGATACTTGCGTACGTGCTAGTGGATTTTACAACGTTTATGTTGCTTGCGCTTGTTATTTTGCTCTCGCCTACAATAGCATATATTGACTTCTTATTTTCATCAGTTGTGCCTGCTTTTCCTTCTACGTAACAATTCTTAACATAACTAGAAATGCTTCCACAGGCACTCAGCAACACACCTGAACGAAGACTAGAAGAAGTAGTAATATCTAAAGTACAAATAACATTTTCTACATAAATCCTACCATTTTGAAAACAAAGTCCAAAACCACCTGACGTAAATAACGTACCGGATGACGTGCATTTTACATTTGCAACACATTCGTATGCATTTACATTTGAATAAACTGTGCCATTATACATATCACCAAGCATTCCGCCTAGCATAACGCCGCCGGCAGAGGTAATCTTTACATCAATTTCACTTGAACAGCGATACGTCAATAGCGTAGTATTTGCCACGCCAAAAGTATGTATACCGCCTACAATTCCACCAACTGGCGCAAGAGATGAATAATTGGTAGAAGAGGCAATTTTACCGTCAACGTGGCAATTCAATATGCTATTATTTCCCGCTGACATTCCTACAAGTCCACCAATAAACGTACCTCTAGTCGTACCAGAAAGTGACAAACTTGGCATCCCTTGAAAGTCAAAATTATCTAATATTAAATCAGTAATTAAAGCGCCAGTGATTCTACAAAATAATCCAAAAGCATTTGTTGTGGAACCAATATCAGCAAGAGTTTCTCCATTCCAATATTTCCAGGATGAACAACTAATATTTTTTATAAAATGCCCCATTCCGTAAAAAGTACCACTAAAAAATCTTACTGGATGGAATGTCACTCCTGTAAAATCCAAGTCGGCTCCCAATACAAAATACTGCCCGCTACCGCGAGTAGTGTCCGTCTCCATTCTCTTGACAAAAGTCTCCCAATCATCTGTCGACGAAATTACGTATGGATTTTCTATTTTTCCTCTGTTCTCACTTGTTTTCTTTACTTCTTGCGTATTAATATCAAATGGAGTGTTAGGATTTCCTGCTCTAAAATCGTCAATTAAATCTTTATCAGTATACACATAAGAATATCCGTCGTTAAACTCTCCCAAGTTGTCTGTTGAATTGGTAGTGATCGTCGCAGCGGCATTGTCTATCGCATCTTTGTCCAACGTGTCTGGCAAAGATATATTAAACGGCAAACACGCACTTAATGCTCCCAATAAGATACAAATGGATATAATAAATATCGCGCATTTTAAATACTTAGATTTTGATTTTGCTAAATTCATTGTTCTTCCTCTCTTTAGTACAATTTGAATGGATTGAGACCTTTCGACTTCACTTCGTTTCGCTCAAGGTGACATCATTAGGATTGAGATTTCTCCACGACGCTTCGCTTTGGTCGAAATGACAGTAGATAGCCTCTTGTGAGCGTCAATG
>JAIDRT010000002.1 GCA_029061605.1 Clostridia bacterium
GTTGCATCCATATTTTTTTATAACTATCATCATATTCTTCAATGGCTAATTTGTACTTTTCTATATTCATAATATTACCATTTCAATTATAGCAGAAAATTGGATGAATATCAAATAAAACTTACCTATTTTTATGTTTAAATCTGCAAACATTATTAATCTTAGTTTTTTCTTAATCGCACATTAGATAAAAATTAAAAACCGCCTAAAAATTAGACAGTTTAAAGTCGTTTTATTCAAAATTCCTTTATATTTCCTCTTAAAACATAAAAATATCGCATCTTATCTTTCGACAAAATGCGACACTTTTCATTGGAGCTACTGGCCAGATTCGAACTGGCGACCTGTTCATTACGAGTGAACTGCTCTACCTACTGAGCCACAGTAGCATATCGCGGTAACGTATACCGCTTAGAATTAGTGTCAAAAGACTTAATTATTATACTACCCATTTTGTCGTCTGTCAACGACTTAAGCGGGATATTTTTTAAAAGTCTGCGTTGCCTGTGGTACGCGCAAAGGGAATTACGTCTCTTATGTTCTGCATACCGGTGAGATACATTATCAATCTTTCAAAGCCAAGTCCGTAGCCTGCGTGCTTGACGCCGCCGTAACGTCTCAAGTCAAGATACCACCAATAGTCCTCTTCTCTTAGACCGAGTTCTTTGATACGCTCAACAAGCAAGTCAAGTCTCTCCTCTCTTTGACTTCCGCCGATTATTTCGCCCACGCCCGGAACAAGCAAGTCTACTGCGGCAACAGTCTTGCCGTCGTCATTGAGACGCATATAGAATGCCTTGATCTCTTTTGGATAATCAGTGACGAATACAGGCTTGTTGAAAATCTTTTCCGTGAGGTATCTCTCGTGTTCTGTCTGCAAATCCGCGCCCCAATATACAGGGAATTGGAATTCGTCCTTGTGCTCTTCAAGCAACTTGATAGCCTCAGTGTAAGTGACTGTGGCAAAGTCGCTGTCTACGATGCCCTGCAGTCTCTCAATAAGTCCCTTGTCCATAAAGTTGTTGAAAAAAGCCATCTCTTCAGGACACTTCTCGAGCACGTCCTTGATTACGTATTTGACCATATCTCTTGCAAGATTCATATCGTCTTTGAGATCGGCAAAGGCAATCTCCGGCTCTATCATCCAAAACTCCGATGCGTGACGGTTGGTATAACTCTTCTCTGCTCTGAAAGTAGGTCCAAATGTATAGACGTTCTTAAAAGCCAAAGCAAAACACTCTGCGTTGAGTTGTCCGCTGACGGTAAGTCCCGCCGACTTGCCAAAAAAGTCCTTAGAATAATCTATCTCGCCTGCCTTTGTCTTGGGTGGGTTGTTCAAATCCAAAGTAGTGACTTTGAACATTTCTCCCGCGCCCTCGCAGTCGCTCGTCGTGATTAGCGGCGTATTGACGTATACAAAATTGCGCGACGCAAAAAATGCGTGTATTGCTTGAGCAGCAACCGATCTCACTCTAAATACGGCTTGGAAGGTGTTGGCTCTCGGTCTTAGGTGCGCAATTTCGCGGAGATACTCCATTGTGTGTCTTTTCTTCTGCAAAGGATATGACGGTGTGGAAGTAGCCTCAATCTCAATGCTGCTCGCCTTGATTTCAAATGGCTGTTTCAAACTCGGCGTAACCACAACTTTGCCTACTACGCTCAATCCTGCGCCTACGTTTTGGGATATTACGTTCTTGTAATTCTCAAGCGCATTTTCGTCTGCGATAATCTGCGTCGACTTGAAGTACGTGCCGTCGTTGAGTTCAATAAAAGCAAAACTCTTGCTGTCTCTTATCGTTCTTACCCAACCGCAAACGCTCACTTCCTTGTCTGCGTACTTTTCAAAGTTTTGCGCCAATTCTTTTAAAGAAATCTTTGCCATAAACACCTCTGCTTACTTATATTGTATATCTATATAATAATATACACGAGAAATCGCGAAATTACAAATGATTTTTTCGGAATTTCTTGAAACTGTTGAGATTTCTCCATTTCGCTACGCTCCAGTCGTAAGGAGCGTAGCGACGGCATAGCGAGCAAGCAGGTGCGAGGACGTAGCGAGCGTCAATGACATTATGTTTTGTCACCTCGACCGTAGCGGAGAGGTCTAATCCGATTTTTACTAGACCTTCGACTGCACTTCGTTCCGCTTTAACGAGTCATTCTGAGTGTAGCGTAAGCAAAATCGAAGAATCTATACTAGGGCAAAAAGTCGACTGATAAATGCGGCCGCTCAAATGTTGGAATTTTTTTAGTTTAGGTATTGATTTTGCATAAAATGTATAGTATAATAAATGTACACAAACGAGTTGCACATTGTACCGCACTCTTGAAAAGGGAATCCGGAGTTGGAAGTCGGGCTGGCGCGCCTTACCGCTTAGGCGGTCTTTAAGGATTACAAAACACTTACACAGGATACCCACCTGCTACAAAGCGGGTTCAGATTGGCGCTCGTCTGTGTACAACTAAAAACGGCTCCTCTATTCAAGGAGCCGTTTTGTATTATTAAAAAGCCTGCACCGTTTTGACGCGGGCTTGTAATATTGCGTCGTTATCTGTCGCCTATGTATAGGCGCGCACGCCGCTGCGCAAAGATCGGCGCTATTGTGGTCGCTCTGCGCTCGGACTTGTGTGACATTAGACTTTTAGATTATTGTAACCTTAAGAAAATCAAGAGATTTCTACACTTTGGTCAAAATGACATTACGGTTCATCTTCTTCTTGGCTGCTGTCTGTCAAATTAGTATCTTCTGCCGAATTGCCGTCGTACGTGTCGTCTGTCGGCGGGTCTTTCTTGACTATGCCTGCCACTGCCAACACTCCCAAAAATCCCATAACTATCTCTTGGATATACGGCAAATCGAATTTGAGAGAGATACTCTGCAAGACTACCATAACTGCGCTGACTATAGATACCCAAAATTCATAACTTTTAAGTTTTTCTTTCATATTATCTCCTCCGCGTTGGAAGTGACTGGAGATTGGTTGCAAATACTTTTGGATTCAATGCTATCTTTGACAACGCTCTCCATATACTCCCTTACCGCATTGTTCATATCTTCAATTTCCTCATCCATATCTTTCATATACTCGAGGTCCTTTGCAAGAGAAGATATCGTATTTTGATATTTCGTCTCTCTCACCCTGCTGTCTTTTAACTCATAAATCAACAATACGCAAAACAGCAACGCCCACAGTCCATCGCCTATTGCAAGTTGTAAAATTTGATCCCACATATCACTTCTTCGTCTTGGCGATTTCAGTAATCAACTTGCCGTAATATGCGCCAAGATACTCCTCAAGTTGTTTGTTCTTTTGCAACATTTGCAAAGCCGCGTCCTGCGGAAGCGCGGAATAATATTCGTATGCCATATTGTAACGCTTTTGATAATTCTCCTTTTTTGCGCCTGCATAGCCGTACTTGTCTTCCATATTCTTTATGGTAAGTTCGTCCTTAAGTCTCTGGGCAAGTTGAGCCTCGATTGCTTTGGCTCTGTCCTCAATATATTTGGCTTCTTTTTCTTTTAGCGCATTGTTGTATTTGTCTATGCTTTGAATCTCTTTGTTTCGCTTGTCAATTAAGCGTTCTATCTCGCTGTCAAGTTTTTGAGCGTATGACAAGTCAAGTTGTTGAAGCGCGGTGTTTGCTTCGCCCTGCAACTTGGCTATTTCGGCATCAAGACTGCCGATATCAACATTGCGTTTTGACGAGAGTTCTTTGCTCTCCCACGCTCTTGCCTGCTCGTTGGCTTTTGTCTGCCCCTGCTTGATTGAGGAGCGGTAAAGTCCCTTCTTGACAAGTTTTTGCTCCAAAGCCTTTTGGAATTCGTCATAATCCCTGTCGATTTGTTGTTGCTTTTGAGAATACTCTTCGTCTGTTGACTGCTTTTTGTTTTCCACGACTGCCGTCTTGGTATTCAAATCGTCGTCAACTTTTTTCTTTTCATCTTCAAGCAATGTGTCGTATTTATCCTTAGTGTTGCTCCTTATTGTATCTTCATCGTCTCCCTCATATTTGAGATACTCAAAAGTCTGTTTCTCCGGCAATAGATCAGATATATCCTCATACCCCTTGCCGGGATCGTATTTATCACTGTTTTTATATTCTTCGTCAAGTTCTCCCAATTTGCCAATAAGTTCTTGCTCGCCCTCATCGTAAGGAGACGTATCTACGTCGTCCGCCACCTTTTTGCCTGTAAAAAACTCCTTAACCTTTTTTGTAAAATCATCCCAAGTCATAATTTCTCCTCATAATTAAATTTATTCCGCAAGTATATTTGCGTTGGATATGTTTCCGCTTATGCGGATTCTGCCGGACGATAATCCCTGCCCGACAATTTCCACAATGCGCCAACCTCTCGCAAGAGCCAATGACGCAATGCTGACTGCGCCCGCTCGCTCGTCAACAGTCTCGCCGTCAACTTTGACAACAAAGTCCATTTGACTGCCTGATAATGCAAACGCCAATATCTCAAGTTGAGCGCTTCCGCCCTGCGAATACAGCCGAATTCTTAACTTACCCTCTCCGCCTTCTGCCGGCAATACGAAATAATAATTTGCCACTGACGAAGACACGTGTCTGTCAAAACTCTCGCTCAAATCGCCGAGCATAACTTCCATTCTTTTTACGTTCATAATTTCTCTCCCCTTTATTTACTCTTCTTATGGGCAAAGTTCTTCCTTAATTCGTATACATACTCAACACGCAAATCAATAGCAAGATTGCCGCGCGGATATGTATAACTTATACTCCACATATTTAGAGGCGATTCTTATGTGAGCGTGAACAAGATTGCGCAAGCGATTTTTGTGATAAGCAGGATACGTATTGCAGGCGTAGCAGAGTTACGTCAAAATACGTAGACGAACTTAGCGCGCAAATCGATAGCAAGATTGCCGCGCGAACTTAAGAATCGCCTCTCATTTCAAAAAATCTATCTCTAGTATTGGCGGGCGGATATTCTCGTTGACGCCGTCGGAGCGAATATAAAATACGAACTTATCCGACTTCACGTAAATACTGTGTCGGCTCTCTTGAGGCGAAAGAATGAACTCTCGCCGTTCGCCGTTTGCAATAATACCCAACACGTATTGACTGTCCGCGCTATACTCCACGCCTCGCACGACTTTGAGCGTTGAAGGTCTGTCAAAGTCTATCTCGCCGCTCTGCCAATATTTCTGATAAGGCATACCCAAATAAAGTCCGCTGTCGTCAAGTTGAACTGGCGATAAGCAATCGGCAGAAAGTCCAATTATCTTACCTTCGCCGTATGCGCCGACGGTATTCAAATCAAAAAGAGATATACCTCTCATAAAGTCCACCGACTTGTCCGTCAAGTCAAACATCATAACGACGTTGTTGTCTCGCTGTCTGGAAAAAATCCCATAATCGCAATCTGCATCGTTGGTAAACGACAAAATATATTTGTGATGCGCATAACACGCCGACACGTCACTAAAACCACCCTGCAAAAAGTCGTTGGTCTTGACGGAGTATCTTGACACGTCGTAGCCGTCAAAAAGATATATACCGTCCTCTCCCGCAAAGGCTACGTACTCTCCGCACTCCGTGATAGAATTTGCAAAGATGCGTCCGCCCGAAGTATATACTTTCTTCATTGTAAATTGAGTTTGGTCGGCGTAAGCCGTCAATCTGTAAATGCCAAAGTCGCAAAATACGTAAAGATAATTGTCAAAACTCCTGACGGCGTTGACACCGCCAAGCGAGCCGTCAAAATCTATGTAACCGCCCTCGTCAAGAGACACGTTCCAATTAAAAGGGTCAAAGTCGTCACTAAACCAAAGACTGTTGCGCACGCCCTCGACGACGGCGTATATCCTCTCGTAATGCGCGCACATATCGAGAATACGCATATCGTTTTTGATATCCACGAGTTTGTCTTGCCATAGGGCTTTTAGTCCGCTCTCTCCCGACAGCAACAGCAAATCCTCATCTTCATACAAATAGTTGACGCCCGAATTAAAAATACCCTGCGCGTCGATATGCGTCCACTCCCCATCTCCTGCTGTCAAATACTCCAGTCCGCCGTTGTGAGACAAGACCAGTCTGCTTTTGAGTTTGCCGTCTTTTTCGGCAGTCGTTATGAACAACTTGCGCTCTCCCAGACCGTCGGGAATTGGCGGAATTATCTCGCCGTCAAACTCCAGTGCGCTTATGCCGTATGGATCGACAAGGCGTCCGTTCTTAAACTTATAATTATATACGCAGTCGACGTAGTCGCAGGGCAAATTGCGCGACACCTTGGTTTCGTCATACCCCTTGAAACCTGACAGTGCCACTCTCTTGCGCTCAGGCTTTGTGAGCGCATAATCTTTGTCATAAAACATCTCAATACCACCTTCGGGGCTTGACTTTTATCTCCCCTTTCTTTCGCACCGCAGTGCGCATATCTTGCTTAAATCTGTCAGAATACATCACAGACTGCTCATACATACCTGAGATCATACTGTATTCCGCGCATATCCCAAGCGCCAACGTCTTTGGACTGACGGCAGGCGGCAACGGACAGTCGTCCTCAATATCAATGTCAAGAGGTATATAACTGTATACTACCCTCGCTTTCTTCACACCGTCGTTGAGCAATTTGCAATGCGTGGGCGTGTTGTAAAAATTCGACGACAGTCCGCTGACAGCATCCTGCACTTTGCGCACCTCGGCAACTTTGTGCATAAGCCCCTCAAAACTTATCTTGCCGTCGACGACGTCGACCGTCTCTTCTTCTATCAACGGGACATACTCAGCGGCAATTTCTTTTATCACAAGATTGGCGCATTTGACCAAAAGTTTGAGTTTTGGATGCTGCGCTGTCTGCGTATTTATACTAGCGTCTTCGTCTCCGAGATACGTCAAACAAATTTGTATTGCTTCTTTTAGTTGCATTTTCCCTCCTCCAATTTATTTTTTGAGCCTATAATGAAGTTCGCGCGGCAATCCTGCTTACTTAATGATAGGCTCTATTTTTTTAATACTCTATTACTCTTACACATAGATTTTATAAGCGTAAGCCGCCCAAAACTTTTTGAATCAATTCGTCTTGGCGCTGTTTTTCAAGCAAAGCGTTGTGGGCGTCAATTTCGGCGAGTATTTTCTCTTTGTTGCGCACCGCAGTCTGCCTTGCAAAATCAAGCGCCCTTTTGTCTAGAGAAACATACGGAAAGACTGCTTGAAAGGACGGCGTCTTTGAGGAGTTGTGCAACTCATATCTGCAAGTTCCCCCATTAAAATAGATTTTGTAATTTTCGTCTATGCTCTTTATCCTCGAAGATATATCAAAAAGATCGTTGGTTATCTCAATTAGTCTGTCCATAATGCTCCTAAATTAGATTTCTCCACTCCGCTACGCTACAGTCGAAATGACATAACAGGCTTGCTACGCTTTTGTCAAAATGACATAACATAATGTCTCAAAGTCACACACGAGTGCGGAGAGTGCTGTTATTTTTGTCCGTGCTAGGGCGAGATGAAGTCGTCAAGTGTACTTGCGTACACGTCGACTTCTCAAGTCCCGACGTCAGGGCAAAAAGAGCGGCGCTATACGCGCTCGGTCTATGAACACGTGATACCTGACAATTTTGCCTGACCGATAGGCTTATCGCATATCATATCCGCATACTTGACGAGCGTTGCGCCATAAGTTGCGCTACCCGCCTTTTGCTTGATGACTTTGCCGTTGTCGCCCTCAAGCCATCTCCAATCGCAAAGTTGGTGCAACTTGAAGTCCTTGCTGTTGAGCAAATACATAGTGCCCGACTCAACAAATCTGTCTGCAATAAGCGGAATACCATTGTAAGACAACGCCTTAAAGCCGCCGTCTAGATTCATATAATCGACGTTTGTTCTCGTCAAAGCAAGATAGTCGAGATATGCTCTTCTCACGTCGTATGAACATACGATAAAGTCTATTTGAGAGCCTGCAACCTCGTCGATATAGTCTATCGCGCTTTGAATTTTTGCCGTAGAAATAGCGCCTACGTTGGTGTACTGCTTGGGCGCAAGCCAACTTCTGCCCTCTCTTGACAAGCCGTATAAATCTCTGTTGGAGAAAATCGCGCCGAGACCAGTCAACTCGTTTTCCTTGGAGCCTTGCACCGTCAAAATATCTCCGTCGACTATCGACGTCGCCACGTTTGCCGAAAGCGTGATAGTATTGTTTACTCTGTCAACGCTGACAATTCTCACTCCCTTGAGATCTGAGTATGCCGTACCGCTCGTCTTGGAATATACGTCAACTACCATACCTTCCATCACGTTGCGTACGCTGTCAAGCGCAATTACGTTGGTCGCGCTGCCCTGTCCCTTGCAGATTGCAAGCGTACCGCTGCCGTCGCCGTACAACATTCTGCCAAGGTTGAACTTGGACGCCTTGAGCAAGCCTTCCATCTCTGCGTTGAGAAGATTGACGAATGCGCCGGTGTTGGACTGCGACGCTCTGATAGCCTTGTCAGAAAGTTCTATAGTGCCGTAAAGGTTTTTGAGTTCCAACTTGAATCTATCATAGTTGTTTGCCGCGGGAGTGGGGAGTTCCCCTGTCTCCGTACCTGCGCCTATACCGCCGTTGATACCGTATGGCACAAGTTTGATTATCTCCTTGCCCCACACGTCGCTCGACGTCTGCTCTATCTTTGCAAGAAGTGGATTGACACCCACGTTGAGTTGGTCTGCTACTACGTTTAAGTACACGCTTTTAAGCGCCTTTTCTGCTGTTTCTAATGTTACCATTATATCCTCCTGTTGTTGAACATAGCCTTAAATACATTCCCCGCCTCGGCTATGCTCGTAGGTTTTGACGGCGGAGTAAGTGTGATTTGTCCCCTTGCCGAAATTGACTTGGGGGGAAGATTTTGCTGCAAGCCGTCAAGATACTCTTGAATTATTCTGTCCTTTAACGATTGATTGCCAAAGACGTACTTTTGCAAGAATTCCTCGTCTGTTGCAAGTTTCTCCGGAGATACATAAGCGCCTGCAAGCGCCGTCGCAAGCGCTTTTTCCAAGCAATTTTCATCTTGCGACAACTGCTCGCTGTTGGCTATAATCCTTCCTATCTGAGCGGCAAAGTCCTTGGCTATTGGATACGCCTGCAAAAAGTCGCGCACTTTTTCATTCCAACCGACTTGCTCAAATACGGATATGTTCCCATTCTCGGGAGCGTCTTTTATATCCTCCCCATCTCCTCCGTCGCAAGCGCCACCGTCGGCGTCCTTTACACTTTGCTCTTCAGGCAGGATATCTTCCGTAACCTGCAAATTCTCTTCCCCCTGCGTCTCAAAGGGTGTTATATTCTCCGGCTTGGGCATAACTGCCGTTGAGCCGTCGATATCAATTGGTTGGTATGATACTGTTTTCATTTTGTCCTCCGTCATCAGGCGCGTTCGCCATATCTATCGTCTTCATCATTCTGTGCTGTCTGATATGCTCGTCTATCAAAGCAATAAGCCTTTCGTCTTTTTCTTCAAGCAATCTTTTGAGATGTTCGTCTATATGCAAACCGTGGTCGTCATACTCCGCGACTTTGACGTCTTCTTTGCCAAAATCAAGATTTTCTTTCATTGCTTTTTTGCGATGGCTCTCGTCAATATCTCTGCTTGACTCCCAGTTGCCGAAGCCCAAAATCTCAAGTATCTTGAGTTTGTTGCGGTTGGATATCGCTCCGTTTTCGTCGTTGAAGATACCCATACGCACGAGTTCTATTACCATATTTCGCTTGTTTTCCAAAGTATCGGTAAGTTCGTTTTCGTTGTCAAATACGAGGTCGTCGCTCTGCAAATCGCTTGCAGTAAAATATGCTAGTTCCACTTCGCCGTTGTCGCCGGAAAATCTCTTCATTCGTTTTGTTTGACAAAACTGCCTATACAGTCTCAGCATTTGCTCGCATATTCTCTTGATACCCATTCTCAACGACGTCGTGGCAATCGACAGTCGCGTGTCGTCCTGCTCAACGAGCATACCTATAGCCTTGCCCGACATCTGATTGAGCACGTTGGAATACTTGCTGAGTTCGCTTACGCCTGATATGGTAGTGAACTCCGACAGTATTCTCTCCTCTTCATATTGAAAATCTACCGGCACCCTTCCGCTCTCAAGAAGTTT
The DNA here is from genome assembly GCA_029061605.1 of Clostridia bacterium. Taxonomy (GTDB): domain Bacteria; phylum Bacillota; class Clostridia; order Christensenellales; family UBA3700; genus RACS-045. The sequence continues at coordinate 10,109 of JAIDRT010000002.1, forward strand.
GGGCGGAGTCGACCCTTGACGGTATATCAAAACTTTGCCAGGAGACAGACCTTCTTCTTCAAGATTGTCGGTATCGACAGAGCCGTCCTCGATACTCAATACGCCCATAGACAGACGGTTGATAAATTCGTGTTTGCGGTTTTTAACGGCGTTGTACGCTCTCTGCAACGGAATTAGTCTCTCAATAATACTCGTGCCGTAAAAACATCCCAACTTCTCAAGACAAATTATCTTTGTGAAAGGATAACTTCTTCCGCCGTTTACAGCGTTGATATAAGGCAAGTCTCCGTGATATAGCAACTTATCTCCTGCGACGATACTCAACTCGCCGTTGGGCTTGTCCGCCGTAGGTCGGGAGTACTTCTCTATCACCACGCACATATCGTGAGCCACGCCGTCAAGTACGTTGGGCGCGCCGTCAAATCCAAGACCGGCTCCAACTTGCGCGCCGTCAAGCGAAAAGACGTTGACGTCCTCGCCGTTGACTTCCACTCCCCAAATATCTTTGATCTCGTCGACGTGATACGCCTTGGCGTGAATGATGCTCATACAGTCGTCAAGATTTGAAGTGCCTATATTGTCGGGGAAAATCTCGTACGGCGGAACGACGGAAATATCTACGTCGCCTTCGCGCACAGCGCCCTTTTTGCTCTGCCCGATCACCCTTCCTTTTTCGCCTGCCCAGACCGTCTTAAAAAAGCAACTGCCCGTCACCTCGCTCCAACTGCTCGCTTCGTTGAGCAATCGTGGAAGATCGTTTTCTTCGCACAAAGCCTTGATAATCTGCGTAGACAACTTTGCCGTCTGCACGTCGCTGTCGTCGTTGCTGAAAGGTCTGACGCTTATCGCGCATTTAAGACGGTTGAGTTTGGAAAGTCGCGTTTCGATTATAGAAGCGATATGATTGTATACTTCTCTCTCCTGCCAATAGTATTGCTTGCCGTACTGCTCCACGTCGCCGACCGGGGTTATTTCCGCGTATTGGTTGCCGCTGTAAAAATTCATATTGAGCCGCCACTGTAATTCAAGCGGTTTGCGTTCTTGCCGTCTGCGCTCAAAATCCTTGCGTACTTCCTTGACCACGTCTTCGCTGAATTTGCCGTTAAACTTTGTCATTCTTAATTTCTCCCACTGAAGTTTTTTTGTTTCTTTTTCGCTTTGGCGCAATCAACAAGCCTATCTCTCCATAAAGTTGCCTCATACACTCTTCGCACAGATTGATGTACTGTCCTGCGCCCACTCCCTCCGGCGCAACGGAATACTTTGCAAGGTTTCGGCAGTTGCCCACGTCGCACTTAATCTTGTTTGTTTGAATTATTACTTTCATTGCTTTCTCCTTTCGTCAGGTCTTTTAGTTGCCTGAGCAGTTTTGTTTTGAGTTGTTCCAGTTCTTCGTCGCTCATTTTCGCCAAGTCGTTTTCCTGTCCTTTGAGTTCCAAAATCGTCTTGATAGCCGTCATATCGGGCGGAATATGTTTGTTGGTTACCTTGCGTTTGAGCAATTCGTTTTCGCCTGAATACTCCTCTATCACTTCTTGAACGTCATACCCCACGGCTTTGCGCAAAATAGCGCTCTCTATATTGTCATTCATCTTATTCTCCCAATATCCTTATCTAAGGCAAATTTATAAATACGTATTTTATGATATATCTGATACCTATCTTATTTTCTTACCCAAGTTATTTCGGGCGTTGATAAGTCGCCGCTTGTCTTTTTGTATCTCGCTGACTTGCGTTTTTGGCAGTCTTGCAGGCTGAGGCTTTGACACGATATAATACCTCAACGCGTCAAGGGCGTGATCGTCTTTTTTGATAGGCTTATCTCCCTTGCCCCACCAGTAACTTTTGAGTTCTCTGATTAGATTTACGCAAGTGGAAAATATCTTGATTTTTCCCTCCGCAAAATAACTCTTGACGCTAGCAATACCGCTGAACAGTTGTTTGTCGACGTTTGTATTGACGAGTATGCCTCTGTCGTAAAACAACTCGCTGACACTCTTGCGAGAAGCAAGGGTATGCTGGTCTGCGGCGCTGTCTATCAATGCCGTCAGCCTGCCCTTGCCGTCGGTGTGCCAATTCAACTTATAAGCAAGATCTTTGATATGCTCGGCGTGATAATCTATATCCTTGCCCGCCATATACCACTCGCCCACCACGTAGACGTTGCCGTCATAATCAGTGGCGAAGAAAAGACACGCCAAAGGATTGTTAAGCCCAGGGTCTATGGATATTTCGTCCTGCCACTCAAAAGGCACGTCAAATGGCTCAATGACGTCCCGCTCAAGCTGAAACTCTTTATACACGATACCTTCCGCCTCGCAAAATCTGCCATACCTTCTTGAAGAAAGCGTCTGTTCGTCCATATTCGCCGACAAACTCGCCACTTCTTTTTTGTCCAAAAAAGGGTTGTCCGCCCACTCTACGTGCTCGTGCCACACCTCGTCGTCTCCAGCCGAGTTGAGATATATCTCGTCGTATACCCAAGTCAAGCCTTTGAGCGGCGTCATAGTCCCCCATACCTCTCCCACTCTGTCAATGACGCGCATACGGCACTCGTCGTAGACGTCCTTAGGCGGCTCTTCGTCAAACCACACAAAGTCAAGCGACGCGCCTTGGAATTTTTCTCTGCCCTGATCGCAACTCTTGAAAGCGACTTTTGACGTACCCCCAAAGACGTTTTTTATAAGCACGTAGTCGATTATTCCATACTCCGCCGAGCCTTTTTTGCCTGACAGCATAACTACGTCCTCTATCCAATCAGGATTGAGATATGACAGGAATTTGCTTTGCGCAACTTCTCTCTGCACCTCGTATGACAGCGATACTATCCACCCCGACACGTTTTTGCGATTGAGCCTGTAAGGGTGTATTCCCCTAGCCCACCACACTGCCTCGACTGCTCCGCATTCCGTCTTACCCGAGCGGTTACCGCCAAACACCCAACGGTTGCGTTTGAGGCATTTGTGGAAGTCAATTTGTTTTTGATGAACCTTTTCTCCGGTATTATATCTTGCCAGTTTATCGCCTGCCTTGCGCCTCATCTGCTCTTTTTCTATGGATAACAATGTAAAAAGTATGTCTTTTTCTCTCATAATTCGCCAATTTCCATTGATATTTTTTTTATTTATTATCGCAATAGTCTTGTAAAAATTTTCCAAATGCCATATAATTAGATTATTACAACCGAGTTATTGCAATCGAGGTATATATGAAAAAAGTAATAATTATCGCAATGCTATTGTCGCTTATCTGCGTGTGCGGACTTTCCGCAGGCGTATGTTTTGCAGACGAAACTTCAACTACGACGTCTGAATGGTATTACTTTGAAAAATCGGATGATACTCCCAACCTTCCTTTGCGCGAAGTTGCAAACGCCGAAGGCAAAGTCTTGCTCTATATACCCCACTCCTACGCTTTTCAAAAACTTGAAGAGCCAAACGGCGCATTTATCAAAGTGAAATACAACTCAAAAGAGGGATTTATCGATACCAAGTCTTTCAACAACAACTGTAAGAAAGTTACGTCAAAATGGGGTAACAATCCTTACGCGTACGACTTGTCGGATTTGAATATCACAGCGGATAAAGTCACTCCTTACAAAATGGATATGACACTCGACTCCCACTCTTTTGACAAAAGCGAAGTTACTATCAACTCAATTTTTGGATACCACATTAAAGACAACGATTACTATTTCCTCGTAGACGCTACGGCGGTAATTTACAATACGCCTATACCTATCTACGGATATATCAAAGCGTCAGATACGTCCAAAGCCAACTTTAATGAAAGCACTGTTCCCGAAAGTGCAGGATATATCTTGCAGACTACCGTTGAAAAACCACCTACTCCAAGCGGTGATATAAATTCCGGCGACAACAATCCCCCATCTGCCGACATCAACGGCTCGGATACCCAAACTCCAAAGAACTCTTTGGACAGATATATCCTCATTGCCGTGATTGCCGTCTTGTGCGTGGTAATAGTCATTTTGATATTTGTGCCGACCAAGAAGCGCCAACAGTGATAGTGACGATTTTGCTTTGAAAAAATGATCTTCTAATCAAACATTTATCAGCAATCAAAACGGTATGTACAACACTGTGTACATACCGTTTAAATATTACTAGCCTTCAACAAAATTTGCTATAGCAAATCAATAAAAAACTATACCGTAGTAGATACCGCGCCCTGTCTCACGTTTGCCACTGCGCTCAACGCCGCAACAATATTTAACTTTTCTTCCTGCTTTGATTTTTGCAGATTTTTTCTCTCCATCTCTTCCCTATCTGCGCAATATCTGATACATTTGACGAATACCGGATCGCCCGAGTAATATTTGCTCAGCCATTCGTCGTCATAGCCTTTCATAGTGCGTATGCTTGAAAATTGTTTTAATGCCAATTCGTGCCATCTGAACACACTGCGCAGACATATATTCAAATCCTGCGCTATCTGCTCAAAACTTTTACGCTTGAGATACCTCATTTCCAATACCAGCCTATGCTTTGGCTTGAGCAATTCTAGCGTGTTATCAACAATGACTTTTGCATTTATCAACGCCTCTTTGCGAGCGTTGTTTGCAAGCATTTTATTCATAAGGTCTAGGACGTTTCCCTCATAGGAAAAACTTCCCAGCGCCATTTGCATATTGCTTCTGTCAATGCACTTGACGACAAGCGGCAACGCATTGTATGTGGCAAGCAAACTCTTTGACCACGTCTCTTGATTCATTAGATCACCTCCTGACTCCCTCTTCTCTGTCGCTCAAGATTTGGGTAAGTACTTTCTCAATATATTTCTCTATATTTGCAATTTTTGTTTGCATTTCTCCTTGCGACACCCTAATTATAGGACAAGATTTTTCCAAAATGCAAACGATTATGACACACTTTTGAACATTTGTTCGTAAATTAAATAAATTTGAGCCAATTCTTATCTACTTGAGAGAGTTTTTGGACGTCTTAATTAAAAATGTACTTTCTCATAATTCTTGCCGTCACCTAATTCCATCATCACCTCAACAAACTTATCCGTCATTTCAACCGCAGTCAAAAAATCTAATTCTTTCCTGTCATTTCGAGCGCAGTCGAGAAATCTAATTCGTTTTATACTGTTGAGATTTCTCCATTCCGCTGCGCTCCAGTCGAAATGGCAATATACTTGGCGAGCGTCAATGACAATTGATTGTCACCTCAACCTCTCTATCCAATTAAAATAAGACAGAGCCTCTCTGCTCTGCCTTATAAAAAATGTCTTTATTTATTATCCTTTACCTATCTACTCCCCACTTTACCTTGCAATTGCCTGCGCACCATTGACTATCCCAACCGCTTGGTTGACTTTTTGCCTCGCAATAAATATTCATATCTCTTTTGCAGTATGCAAAAGCGTCTTTCCCAATGCTTGTTACACTGCTCGGTATATCCGCTCTCTGCAAACTTCTGCAATATTCAAATGCCCGCTTGCCAATATTCGTTACGCTGCTTGGCAAAACTATTTTTTCAAGTCCACTAGAATAAAATGCTGCTTCTTCTATTTCTATTACTCCGTCAGGTATCTCTATGTTGTACAAGTGATTACAGTTGGCAAACGCATACTCTCCGATAATCTTGACGTTATCAGGGATTACACTGTCTTTGCATCCCGCTATCAACTTATTTGTCGCTTTCTCAATCAGACAGTTGCCAGAACTAATAAAATTTACTGTGTCTCCGACCTTAACCGTAATACTTCTTAATGCAACACAATTGCTGAAGACGTCTTTACCTATACTTGTCAAACCGCTTGGCAATTGTACGCTTTTCAAACTATGGCAATACGAAAATGCGCTGTCTCCGATCTGCTCTATGCCAATAGGCAAATCTAACTCTACCAGTCCACAAAAGTGGAATGCATAATTTCCAATCGTCTTTACTCCGTCCGGAACTTCTACGTTGGAGACGTCGTAAGCATTACAGAATGAATATCTGTCAATTTCTGTAACTTTATATGACCGTCCATCATAAACGATACTGTCGGCAATCTCAACGTCTCCCGCTATAGCCGAATGTCCTGTCACTTTTGCCTGAGCGTCTTTTAATGCGTATTGCACACCGTTTTCTGCCACAGTATATATGTATCCGTCGATTGCAACGTCATTATTATTACAATCCAAAACTATTGGAATATCATATCTTTCAAAGAACATTCCATAGGTGAATTTACTCCTCCACTCGTCAGGTATATCTTTGGCTTTAAATCTTATTACGAGACTGGAACAATCGCTGAACGGATCACCTTCTATTTCTGTCACGCTACTTGGAATCTCTATATTCGTCATACTGACGCAATCTTCAAATGCGTATCGTCCAATGCTCGTCAACGTGTCCGGAATTTTTATACTCGCTAAATTACTACATCTCATAAAAGCATTTTGCTCAATACTCGTCACGCCGTCCAATATTTCTACGTTTTTCAGATTGCTACAACCGTAAAACATAGATTCGCTGATAAATTTTACACTGCCTGGTATAACGACGCTTTCCAACTTATAGCAATCCTTAAACGCCCCCTTGCCGACGCTAACCACACTGTCTGGTATATTTATTGTTGTCAAATTCATACACCTAAAGAAAGCGTAGTCCATAATGCTCGTAACAGAATTAGGTATAACGCTGTTATTGCAACCCGCTATTAAAGTCCCGGTATCTTTTTCTATTATGCAGTTTCCTTCGCTGAAATATTTAGTGTTTTTACTATCTACCGTTATGCTCGTCAACTTGTTGCAACTTGCAAAAGCCTGCGTACCTATACTGGTCACGCTGCTTGGAATGAATACGCTCGTCAATTCATAACAGTTATAAAAAGCCTCGTCTCCAATACCTATAATTCCTTCAGGGATATAAATATAAGTCTCTTTCCTTCCACTATACGTAGTATCAACGATTACGTCTCCCTCAACTACAAACAGTTCTTTTGATTTTACGATACAGGCGGAAATTGCAAACGCCGTACACAAAATGCATATGACCAAAATTGAAATTATTATTATTCTTTTCTTCATATTTCCCTCCCTATATCTAAAATACTTAAACTTCAAAAGATTTGTTATATCTGCCCTATCGCAAAATCTTAACTTCTCTTAGTTATATTGTACCCCTTGATAGTTGGCTTGTCAATACCCATTTCACACAAATTTAATGCTCGCATTATTCAGCCCAATCGTACCTAGACCGCAATGGAGAGGTCTAATCCGTTTTATACTGTTGAGATTTCTCCATTCCGCTACGCTCCAGTCGAAATGACATTAAATTTTGTCACCTCGACAAACTTATTCGTCATTTCGAGCGTTATTGAAAAATCTAATTTCAACGTCACCTCTACCGCAGCGGAGAGGTCTAATCCTTTCTTGTCGCCTCGACCGCAGTCGAAAGGTCTCTACCTTGTGATGTCACCTTGAGCGGAACGAAGTGCAGTCGCAAGGTCTCAACAGTATAAAAAATAAGGCAAAGCCTCTCCGCTCTGCCTTTACTTATTAACTATTCAATTACATTTACATTTTACTTTATATTATGTCTCTTTGCGTCGCCTATAGTCATTACGTTTTTATCCTTTGCGACTGACTTGATAATATTCTTACCCTTGTTGGTACGCTCGTCGATAGGTATTTGCTCAGTATTGATACTACGCACTTCACCGCCTGGGAATATCAGCGCAAAATCATAAGGTATCGTCACGAGATCCGCGTAGATACACTCGCCCGCCTTGGAGTCACTGAGTTTGACGCCCTTGGACATTCTCATTCTTGGCTCAATACATCCGAGTATTACTCTCTTTGCATATCCGCTGTCCGACACGCTCAACACTTCTCCGCTGCCGTCGTTGTGTTGGGCAAATATTATCCTATCTTTTTCGTCAAGTTTCATCAACTTGACACCGCTCGCCTTTTTGCCCTGCGTAGGAACGTCGTCGTAAGAGTTGAGTACCATACCTTCGGCGCTTATCGAAAGCACAAAGCCTCTTGCTTCTCTCGTTCCGTCGTCAAACTCCGGCGGAGCAACTGCGGTAACGCTGACCACAAAGTCATCTTCGTCCTTAAAAGTCATAGCCGTAGTAAGCGATTTTTTGTCAAAGACAAATTCTGACATTTCCACGTATTTAGCCATACCCATAGACGTGACTATAAGCAACTTCTTGCCCTTGAGTTCTTTTTCTGTAAATATCTCTAGCAACTTATCGTCACTGTCCACCTTGGCAATCTTGTTGATACCCATTCCGCGGCTCTTCCACTTGTCTTCGCCAAGAGCCGACACCTGGAACGTAACGGCGTTGCCCTTGGAAGTGATACCAAAGAGCAAACTCTCGCTGTCACTCTTGATCACCTTCTTGGCGATATCGTTTGCGCCGCAATTGACAATCGACTTGACTGCAGTGTTATATCCCTTTTCAAGCACAAACTTGACGTTGCCGTTGTAATGCAACACAACAAATCCATCTCTCTTTATCTTTGCGTTGAGATCAACTTCTACTTCGTTGAGAGAACTCTCGTGAACTATCTTTGTCAATCTCTTGTCTGGGTATTTTTTCTTGATTTCCAGCAACTCTTTGCGTACGACACCGTACTGCTTTGCCTTGGAATTGGTGATTTCCTTCAAGTTGGCAATCTTCTCGAGCAACTCTTTGCGCTCCTCGAGCATTTTGTTGATGTCAAGTTTGTTAAGTCTCTTGAGCGGAATATCCAGCACTGCAACCGCCTGCTTTTCACTGAGTTCAAATCTCAGCATCAACCTCTCTTTTGACTCCGTATAAGTCTTTGAATCAAGCACTATGTCCACGACTTCGCGTACGTTGTTTACTGCAACCAACAAGCCTTCAAGTATATGCTCCCTCTTCTCTGCAACTTCAAGGTCGTATTTGCTTCGCCTGTAAATGACTTCTCTTTGGAATTCGACGTAGTGTCTAATTATATCCAGCAAACCGAGTTGCATAGGACGGTTGTTGACTATAGCAGTCATATTTGCAGAAAAGTTGACTTGCAAACTCGTCTTTTTGAAAAGCAACGCTATCATAGTCTCTGCGTCAACGTCTTTTCTCAATTTGATGACGCAACGCATACCAGTCCTGTCCGACTCGTCTACGATATCCATAATACCGCCAAACAGATCCTTGTTGGTCTCTCGCAAATCGCTTATCCTAGCAAGAAGTTCTGCCTTATTGACTTGATAAGGTATCTCTGTGATTACGATATTCTTTCTTCCGCCCTCGTCCTCAACGTGCAGATTGGCTCTTACTATTATCTTGCCTTTTCCGCTGGAATACGCGTCGTATATGCCCTGATTGGCTATTATTATTCCGCCTGTCGGAAAGTCCGGAGCGGGAATATATTGCATCATCTGTTCAAGCGTGATATGTCTGTTGTCAATATACGCGACGATACCGTCGATAGATTCGCCAAGTGAGTGCGGCGGTATATTGGTGGCAAGTCCGACTGCGATACCGCTTGCGCCGTTGACAAGAAGATTGGGCAGTCTGCTAGGCAATACCGCAGGCTCTTCCAACGAGTCGTCAAAGTTGAGCGTCATTGGCACTGTATTTTTTTCCAAATCCCTCAACATTTCTAGCGCAAATGGCGTCATTCTTGCTTCGGTATATCTCATTGCCGCCGCGCTGTCGCCGTCAACTGAGCCAAAGTTGCCGTGTCCGTCGACAAGCAACATCTTGGTATTGAAAGGCTGCGCCAACTTGACCATTGCGCCGTATACCGACGAATCTCCGTGCGGATGATATTTACCTAGACAGTCGCCGACGATACGCGCAGACTTACGGTGAGGCTTGTCCGGCGTAGTGCCAAGTTCAAGCATTGTATAGAGAATTCTTCTCTGAACAGGCTTTAATCCGTCCTCTACCCTAGGCAACGCTCTGTCAAGAATGACGTGCTCGCTGTAAGGCAACATAGAATTGTGCATAACCTGCTCAAAAGTTCCGTCGATAATCTTTGAATTGTCTATAATTTCTTCATTTTCTTTCTTCTTTGCCATATCTATCCTTTGCTTTTGTCCGTCGTTGCTCTTACTACTCTCGTCAACTCTCTTAATGCGCGCGTGTATAATAACCGCGTATATATTTTATCAATACTATGTTAGTTCAAACTTTTATGCGCCGTCATTGCGACGCTTTGAATTATTATTTTATATATTGAACAATGTTCAATTGGCGTGATTTCGTTTATTTTCAGCCTTTTTCGTCGCTTCTGCCAAGGTGTCGACTTTGTTGAAGTCGGCGTACTCGAATATATATTCTCTTCTCAATTCCGCTCCGTCGCCCATAAGCGTAACAATGAGCCTCTCTGCCTCGGCGTTGTCGTCTATCGACACTTTCATAAGCGAACGCGTCTTGGGATTCATAGTCGTCTCCCACAGTTGCTCGGGATTCATCTCGCCAAGACCTTTATATCTTTGAAGCGTATAGTTTCTGCCCACTGTCTCAAGAATCTTTTTGAGTTCTTCGTCGTCATAAGCGTACTGTATCTTATTTTTTTCCGTAATCTTATAAAGCGGAGGCATACCTATATACAAATATCCGCCTGTGATAAGTTCCCGCATATATCTGAAGAACATTGTGAGCAAGATGGCTCTGATATGCGCGCCGTCCTGATCGGCGTCTGCAAGTATGATAACTTTGTGATACTTGAGATTGTTGATATTGAATTCGTTGCCAAAGCCTGTCCCTAAAGCGTTGATTATCAACTTAATTTCGTCGTTTTTGAGTATATCCTCAATTTTCTTCTTTTCTACGTTGAGCGGCTTGCCTCTCAAAGGCAATATTGCCTGCGTTGCTCTGTCTCTGCCTTGCTTTGCGCTACCGCCGGCGCTGTCGCCCTCTACGATAAAGAGTTCGTTGAACTCGGGCTTCCTGCCTGAGCAATTCGCCATCTTGCCTATTAGAGCCGACGACGTCATATTATTGAGATTGCGAGCCACGCTCTTTGCTTTAGCCGCGCTCTCTCTCGCCTTTGCCGCAACTCTCGCCTTTTCGTAAATCGCGTCAATGACGTCCTTCTTGGCTTTGTTGAGATAATCCTTGATACCGTCGGTAAGCAAATTCTCTACGATAGACTTTACTTCAGGATTGCCAAGTTTAGTCTTGGTCTGCCCCTCAAACTGCATATTCTGCATTTTGACAGTCAATACCGCCGTCAAACCCTCTCTATAGTCTTCGCCGCTGAAGTTGGCTTGTTTTTCTTTGATTATGTTCTTTGCCCTTCCAAAGTCGTTGAGCGCCTTTGTCAAAGCCGACTTAAATCCCGTCTCGTGCGTACCGCCCTCTGTGGTCGGGATGTCGTTGACGTAGGAAAAAAGGCTCTCTGTGTAGGTATCTGTGTGTTGGAATGCAATTTCCACCACAAATTTGTCTTGTTTTTTCTCAATGTAGATAGGGGGATTATATTTTGCCGTCTTGCCCTCGTTGAGATGCAATACGAAGTCGCTGATACCGCCGTCATAACAGAATTTGCGTACCTTGGCTCTTCCACCCTCGCCGACAACTCTGTTGTCTGTGAGAGAAAACTTAACTCCGCCGTTGAGGAATGCAAGTTCTTTAAGTCTCTTCGCAATGGTATCAAATGAAAATTCCTCATTGCCAAATACTCTTGGGTCGGGCTTAAACGTAACTTTTGTGCCTTTGATTTTTGGATCGCAAGGCTCTGTCATCAATTCCTGTACTTTTGCTCCGCTTGCGATCTCGCCGTTCTTGAGTTCAACGGAAGCAAAGCGCATATTATACTTAGTTCCCTTTTTATATACGTCTACGCTAAGCCACTCAGAAAGCGCGTTGGTAACAGAAGCGCCTACGCCGTGCAAACCGCCAGATACTGAATAGTTCTTGTTGTTGAACTTACCGCCCGCGTGCAACGTAGTAAATACGAGTTCAACGCCCGATACGTGCTCCGTAGGGTGGATATCCACCGGAATACCTCTTCCGTGGTCAGTCACACTGATACTGTTGTCTTTAAAAATCTCGATTTCAATGGAATTGCCGTATCCGTTGAGAACTTCGTCCATTCCATTGTCGACGATTTCCCAAAGAATGTGATGCATACCCTTGACGCCGGTTGTACCTATATACATACCCGGTCTCTTTCTGACAGCGTCAAGTCCTTTAAGTACGGCTATATCTTTTGCTCCGTAATCTCTCTCCATCTTTCTCCTCAAAGGGAGGCGTCAAATGCCTTCCCATTGTAGTAATTCACTATTTTGCGACTGCAAGTTCAGGCTCTTTTTCTTCAACAGCCTCTACTGTATCAGCAACTACTTCTTCTTGAGCGCTATTTGACTTGGTTTTCTCCACCAAATTATCCAACCAACCGGATACATCAGCGTACACTTCGTCCTTATTGAGTTCGTTGACTATCTCGTGACGCGCGTCTTCGTATAATTTAATTTTGACGTCTTCTATGCCAAGTTGAGTATACATATCATAGAGTTTGCTCACCAACTTGCCCATCTTACCCACTGGATCTTTATCGCCTGCGACTATAAATATAGGCAGTTTTTTATCTATCTCGGCAAGTCTCTCGGGCTCGTATATTCTGCAAAGACCGTCAAAAAAGTTCTTGTAAAAACCTACTGACATAGTGTAATTGCAATACTTGTCGGCATTATATTTTTCGCACTCGCTCGCATTTCTGTTAAGCCAAGCATTCTGTCTTTTCTCTTTCTTAAAAGGCTTTTCATATCCGCCGAAAGTCATATTTTTAATAAACTCCGCAGTCTTGTCTTTGCCATAGAGTTTGTGTTGAATATTAGCAACAAATCTGCCGATTTTAGGCTCAATTCCGCTCATATTAGCCGATCCGCTCAAAATACAGCCGTCAATATTCTTAGAATTTTGCTGGATATAGCCCTGTCCCAAGAATGAGCCGTAAGAATGAGCAAATACGAACAACGGCAAGTCCGCATATCTCTCTTTGAGATATGAAGTAATGACTTTTTCGTCGTCAATAGTGTCAAAATAAGTATGTCCAAAAGGCACTTTGCCTAAAAAATCTACGCCTGCCGTACGTCCGTGACCTCTGTGGTCGTCGCCTGCAACAATATAGCCCTTTGAATTGAGGTAATGAGCAAAATCCTCATACCTGTCAATATGTTCCACCATTCCGTGGAATATCTGCACGATGCCCTTGGGAGCGCAATCAGGTTCCCAGATCGACATCACGACTTGATAATCGTCAAATCCTTTTATAGTTTTTTCTATCTTTTCCATTTAGGTTATTTCCTTAAAAATTCTGTTTTCGCCATTTTAATTTAGTATGGCACGTATATTATATTATATATT
>JAIDRT010000020.1 GCA_029061605.1 Clostridia bacterium
ACTTAGGTCGAGGCAGTTACACACAAGTGTGATTGTCGCTTGAGGGTAGAGATACCCAAGAGTAAACAAAACAAAAACCTAATCTGCTTTTACATAGTTTCTATTTCTTCTTCTGTTAGTTTGGTGTTTTTATTTAATAATCAAGAGCCGTTGGCTCTTTTTTTTTATTTGTATTTATTATTAAATTAGATTTTTTGCCTACACACAAAATTAAGAAATAGACTTTCGTCAATAGGTTAGGGATATGGTGCATTAAATTGCTTGAAGTGACGATAAGTTTGGGAGAGTTAAAGTTAAGTCAAAATTATATGTCATTTCGCTTGAGCGCAGTGAAGTGGAGAAATCTCAATCCTTTTATAAATCGGTAGAGACCTCTCAACTACGCTCGAGGTGACAGAACTTACACCCCTTCCGTCACTTTGTGACACCTTCCCCTCAGGTAAGGGCGCGCGTCACAACCTGTAAATACGCAATAACTTTTTAGATGTCATCTCGACCGAAGTGGAGAGATCTCAACAGTATAAAAAAGTAATTGCTAAGAATACGGTTGGACTTCGCCCTAAAGCCTACCAAGCGCAAAATCTCAGCGCTGCTCGATTTTGGTCGGACTATAAACGGATAGAGACCTCTCGACTACGCTCGAGGTGACTTTAGGTTTTGGTGATGGTACATTGAAATGCTGAGGTTACGATAGGTTAGGGCGGTGGTGCATTATGCTCAAGGTAACGTCAAAGAAAGACTAAGTTTGCTTGAGGTGAACACTATAGACACTTGGTTAATGACTTTTGAATTATCTAAGTCAATTGTTAAGTTCTTAACAAGATATAACCTATTTGAGAAAATAAATTAACATTAAATTATTTCTTTTTGGGAATAAATTTCAAAATTTTTATTAGATTTTAAGGTTAATTTAAGGTTTAAACGAGAAAAATGTAAAATTTTTATAAAAAATATTGAATTTTAATGAACTTTTAATGTTTACATATAATAATGTAATTGCCCGAGTATACACTAATTTGCATTTTGTCACACACTAAAGTGTGGGAAAACGGTGCGACAAGATGCGGTGCAAGAAATGGCACCAAAAGGAGGAGAATTATGCGCAACAAGAAATTGTTTGTGACGATAGCAGTGATGCTCTTAGTGGTATTCACTCTATCCTTGGCATTAGTGGCTTGTAAGAAAAAACCAGTAGAGGGAGAGACTCCAAGCGGAGATCCACCTGGAGAGATCGTAGACAGCGGTGAAGAGCCACCGTGGATACCGCCAACTCCGACGGATCCCAAACCGGTTATTCCTGAATATGCCAAGAGTTTTAGAGGCGCGGTGGGTTATATGGTTGAGTCTATGCCCAGCGAGTACTTATCTATGAACTTTACTGGTACGGTAACTTTAAACGGCAAAAGATATACGATGTCGCTCAAAGGTAACTTGGCAGAGAACAACATTGAGGTATCTGCGGTATTTAGACCAGAAGGCACAAATGAATTGACATTTGCTTTCTATATTACTAATTCAAAATTCTTTATTGAGTTGGAAGACGGCACTATATACAACGTGGCTGAGATAGACGCCAATTATTTGGCTTCAATAGCAGATAAGTTGCCGGATAAACTCTCAGGAATTATCAACGACCTGTTGGGTAATTATGCATCACTCGTTCCAACGATATTGGATATTTTGCTTGGAGGTTTTTCTCCGTCTAGTAAAATCGTATATGAAAAGGTAGACGACGTTGAGAACTTTGAACTTCCTTTTGACGTTCAGGGATTTCTCAATCCGATAAGCGGTTTGTTGAAGCCGGGCGGATTACTTGGCAATTTCTTGCCTGAAGGATTGGATATATCTTTTATAAGCGAATTACTTGATATGATACCGCTTATCAACGGACAACTCAAGGCAACCGTCAACAACGGTATGTTGAGCGAGTTTAAAGTCGAATTGTATGACAACGACCCTCAAAGCGAAAATTACGGACAGACTATGGTTGGCTTTGACAGCGCTCTTACGTTCTCAAATGAGCCGCTGACGCTTGACATCCCTGACGGACTGGATAATTACGAGGTATTGACTCTTGGTAATCTCAATGCAGACTTTACTCTCACAATCGACACCAACGGCGAATCTTTTGATATCGGCGCAGTGATCGACGAGTTCTTGCCAAAGCCTATTTTCGGCGAGGGCATATTGATGCTTGACGGTGACGCAGAATATAAATTGGATATCAAAGCGTCTCTTGATCCAAACCTTGACGGACTTGACGAGGATAACAATTACGTCAACGTAATATTGTGGGCAGGAACTAACGAACTCGTAAGAGCAAACTATCTTGACGGAAAACTTTATGTCAAGGCTCTTGCCAACGGCGTTAACGGTTTTGCTGACGGCGGTATCAACGTTGCAATTCCTCTTGATTTAAAGGGATATATATCCAAACTTGTAGATTTAGTCACAAATGCAATAGACGGATTCTTGGGTACGCAGTATGCTCCTAGCGTTCCGTCAGGCGCAATGCTTACGGCAAGCGTAAACGAGAGCGGAGAAACGATATTGTCGCCGTCGCTCCAAAGCGTAATAATGGGTGTGTTGAAACTTGTAGGTTTTGAAAACTCCGTAGTCTTGTCGGGCGATAAAATAACCGTCGTTATTGACGAGGTATTATTTAAAGCAATATCTGATATAGCAAAAATTGAACCAATAGATTTGCCGCTATTTGGCGAATTGGTTTTGGGACTGTACAAGGGCGGCATTGAGTATGTTGAAGTTAAGGCAATGAACGCGCTGACTTTGAGAGCAGACAACTTCCTTATCGGCAAGGCTAAAGTCTCAAGACAGGATATAAAGGACAGCATAGGCAATATCGACGATTATGGCACTGATATTGAGAGTATTATATTGAGTTTTGCTCTATCGTTGCTCTCAGACTTGGATTTGAGCCTGGATCTCGATCTTTCCACTGTCAATACAACAGTCAATTTGACGCCAGTAATCAACAATATTATGGCGGTAGCAAACAGCAGCACCTATCTCAAGATGCCAATCACACTTGATTTGAGCAACTACGACGGCGTATTCAAACTTCGTGTAGCGACAAACTATGACGAGGAAAATGCCGAAGGTAGAATATTGCTTGAACTTATCACGCCAAAAGGAGATACGCTTATCTCTGCATACAATGAGAATGACAGCACTTACGTTGATCTGTCGGGACTTGGATTTATGAAGTTCTGTTTGACGCACGTCAATCTCTTCCAGATGTTGAGAGGTTTGTTGGGCGCAGATACGTTTACGGAAGACTTTGTTGAAGAAGTTGCGCCTGCAATGGCTATGTCTGCATATTCTTCCGGCGTCGAAATAGGCAGTGACTATATAGGCGTGGCTGTTGACAGTTATTTTGTAACTTTGATAATGAGAATGCTCTCAATGGATCTTGGCATAGACGTTGATCTTGACGCGCATCTCAACTTTGACGGCTCTGTCAACGCTCAACTTGGACTTAGCAACGCCGCAAAACTCGGATTGTCTATGTCATTGGGCAAAGAGAGTGAATCGGCATACAGAATACAAGACGTAATCGCAAACTTACCAAAGGCAGAGTACGGAGAGTACAACGCAGTTGACGCAGAAATGCTTGTAGACAGCATACTCGTGTCTGAGAGGCTCAACTTGACTCTTGACCTTTACAACAACAACGTGGATTATCCGTCGCACGAGAACAAGACGAGAATTGTTATTCGTAATTCGACGGCAACGGCTCCAGGACTTACAGAAAGATTGGATAATGGCTTGGAAGCACCTTATAAGTCTATCGTACTTGCAATATATGCAGGATGGAATAACACGACATCTGAAGCGCTCTTGTTTGGATATATTGACTTTGATGGAAAGAAGATACAAATCAAGGGTACGGAGAGAATGCTTTCGGTAAATCTTGTAGTTTATCAATTAAAGGGAGATATTCTTAATATTCCTATTGAAAACGTAGACCTCAAGGGTATGCTTGTCAATGCTTTGAGCGGACTCTTTGGGGATGCTTCAGATGGAGAAAACGAAGATTTTGGCGGAGCAATAGAAGTGCCGGACGGCGCATTGCCACCACAAAAGCCGATAGTTACTCCTACTGATCCATCAGAGCCGGTTGAGCCAAGCGAGCCTACCGAACCTACTGAGCCGAGCGAGCCTACGCCTTCAATTGAAGAAATTATACCTGGCGTAAAGATCACGCTAACAGGCAGTATGGACGTAGATGTTGACGTAGATATAAACGGCTCATATATCAGTAAGATTTTGAAAGATCTGCTTTCCGGTGTGCTGACTAACCTTGATTTGACGTCTATGGGAGTGGAAGGTCTTGTAACGATCAACTATGACAATGAAAATGCAAATGTTTTCTTCAATGATTTGTTTTCAAAAGTAATCATACCGATTATAAAGCAACAAGTTACTAAAGCGGTTGCAGGTATGAGTTTTATAGGTCAAATAGTTGGATCAATAGCAAGTAATGACGATATTAAAGGTCAAGTCCATTCGCTTGTACAGAGATTCTTACCGCTTCCTAATATCGAAGATTTGGCGGTCAACGTATCATTGACTGACGGAAAACTCGCTAATATTTCAGCGATAGGATCTAATTCTAATAGTGACTATGGATTTGGTATCTATATCTTCAACAGAAAAGCCGATGAGGTAGTAAGTTGGGAGAATCAGGCTACTCAAATTTACTTCAATCCTAATCTCGGCGGAAATCTCATTGATATGTTTGAGACGAGAGCGAGAAAGCACGTCGTGACGAATTGGGAAGTAGACAGTTGGCAGAATATCACTTGGACGCTCAAAGGCAGCGGTGTAGACCTTGCTACGTTTAGCGAAAGTGTACGCAAAGATCCAGACAATCCAGATAAAGAATACATCTATGAAGATGGAGAATATATCTTTGTTGGTAGCGCTTGGGATACAACTATTGAAGTGAAAGTCACATTGCATACTGCCGAGGTAGAGTACGTCAAGGATATGCAAGTCAAGGCAATGAAGGATATACCGAATTACGTTACGGCTGTATTTACTGACGGAACGGAAAGACTTATCACCAACATAGAGATACTTTGCGACGGCAGAGTCAACGACGAAAACAATGCAAGCGTGATGCTTGGCGGAGAGCCTTACGAATTTACTATCGTATTTGAAGAAGAAGACATTACACTTGATACGTTGGTGCTCAATGCATACGATTATCTTGACGTGATCGAAAGACTTGAAACAAGCGGGGTTATAAGGGTAAAAGTAAACGACACCTTCTACCGCAACTTGCCTGCAATCTACAACTTTGAGGCTATAAAGGCAATGACGAGACAAGAGTTGCAAAAGCCGAATACCTACGAAGTAGACGTACACGTGGGCGCAGGAACGGAATATGATCGCGATATGGTACTCACTGTTGAGTTTACGCCGTTTGATATCTACTACATTGAGCGTAACGGAGTCAATTATATAGAGACAGACTTCATTGAATACGCAAAGGGTGAGTCTTTCCCTGATGAAATAACCGTAGTAGGTTACAATGGCAAAGAACAACTCAAGTATACGGCAAAAGTAAGCGAATGGGATATCTCAGGCGTGACTATCGACCTCAAGGGAGGACAGTATATGGCGTCTGCGATCCTCAACGCCGGTGAGTATAACGAATGGAGGTTGTACGGCATTGAAGTAGACGTACTCTCAACAGATATTGTCGACTTGGCGGATTCAAACAAGTCTGTAGTATTCGACTGGAAGTACTACTTCTACGGCAACGTGCCATTAGACAGATGCTATCCGACGCTTCTTAAATTCAAGACGAGCGATGGATCCATCAAGAAAGACGTGCCTGTCACGATTGACTTGTCCGCTATCTTTAAAGACGAAGAGACGATACTCAAGGCAATGACAGATGGAATGACCATTACGTGTCCTGTATCTGTCGACGTAGAGAATGACGGCAAGTCGCTCTTAGAGACTACTATACAGGTAGTTGTGCCATCTATCAAGATGTCTTTGATAGAGGCGACGATTGATGTCGATTACAACGAATATATGAAGTACGGCAAGTCGGCGTTCTTCAGAGACAGCATTGAAATTATGCTTGGAGAAGATAAAGTTACGGCAAACGTGACCTGGTTTACTGACGAAGTAATATTCAACAAAGACGGTACTTATACCGCAATCGTATATCTCGATCAGAACGGCGTATACGAGCAGAGTTGCGAGGTGACGGTGAATATTACCGGCGCCCCAGCAACAAACCCAGAGGAGGTGTAATATGACAGCAAGAAAAAGAGTCATCTCTATAATCAGTATTATATCTTTGATATTGGCAATCACGGCGGGCGTGCTGTTCTCCGTGGTGGTCCAACCAAACAATAAATACGTCGGCGAAAGCGTAAGACTTTCCAATACCGACGTGACGGTAATCGCAGAGACTTCCACAAAGTCAAGTACTACGCCGGACGGTGTGCCTGAAGACGCGCCTGACGGAGCAGTGGCAATATCCACTTTGGACGAGTTGAAATCTTTCATTAGAGGGGAAGCAGTTTACGGCTATCTTACTCAAGATATTGAGGATACGCTTGATTGGGAAGGTGTAGGTGCTCAGACGGTCTTTGCTACAGAGAGAACGTTGAACGGTAATGGATTCACAATTAAACTTGCTGATTCTAGCAGTGGTAATAACGGAAATACTTCAGGATATGCAGAAGGATTCATAGATCCGTTGGAGACGAATACGTCAATTGCTGGGCTTGCGATAAGACGTAACTATGGAATGCTTGTAGATTATAATCTTGGCACAATTAAGAATGTTAAGTTTGTCTATAATTTTACGAGTGCAACCATTAAAAATAACGATCAAGACGGTTCTGGCGGAGATAAAACTATGTATGCAAACTACGTAGGCATTGTCTGCGGTACTAATACCGGAAGAATTGAGAATTGCGATCTTAACGTAAGCGGCGCATTTACCTTTAATTATGAAAACGGTAAGATAGGCGATGATTCTGACAATAGAAACAATCGTTTTGATACTTTCTGGGGCGGAATTGCAGGTAGAAACGGCGGCGTCATAAAAAACATTACTGCGCAATACAAAGATTTCACTCTTAACATATATACTAATGCGCAGAATACGAAAACTGGTAGTATAGGCAATCGTAAACCTACGGAAGCAAGATCTTTTGGCGGTGGTATCGCAGGTAAAAACGCTCTTAATACTGCAAGTGTAAGCGAAATAGTTATACTTGGCTCAAATGTTAATTTTAATATGACGGCGAGCGGTCAAACGGCAGGTTTGACAAGCGCAAATACTTATAGAGGTTACGGCTCAGTTGTTTGCAGCAACTCAAGTTATTCTCACGGCGTAGGCGCGAGCGCTGACGCTCAAGGAAAAGTAGATAATATAATTGTTGACTTTGAAGTGGTTAATAACAATCACAATATGGGAGATTATGTTTCAAGAAACTCTGTTGTATTCTGCGGTAAGTCGACTGACGTTACTATATTAAAAACCACGGACAAAACTGTCAATAATCAACACGTTGATTATCAAACAGACAATTGCAACTGCGGAGTTTCTGGTAATGACGGAGAGCATCAGACAGGCTATGGCAATCTTATTCATACTGGAGAACATTCTAATGTGACAGTAGGTTTTGATGAACAAGGCAATCAAGTCATTACGGTTGAGCCAAAAGATAAAGAAAAGTCTATGCTTGGCGAAATTGCATTCACAAAGTATGAAAAGAGAGGCACCGTTACAGACGGAAGTCTTGAGCCAGGCGTAGAAGATACTGCCACTTATACAAACGTAGCAAGCAACGGATCGACTTATCTTTACAACAAAGTTGATATAAGACAGGATAAATATACATTTACCATAAGACCTTATCAAGCATTGTCCAACAAATATTGGGAGATTGGCGCTTATTCTTACCAAATTGCAACGATAAGCAACGTAGGCTCGTCAGAGTATACTTATACAGGTGAAGATTTCTTGTTGAATCAACTCAGTTACACCACTTTGGCAGGAGATAAGAGTGGAGTAGTCAATCCTGAAGGTCTCAATGCAAGTACGGCAGAGGGAAAAGCCGTTAAATCGGGCAGACTCCCAGGAGAATATACGTTTGTTTTGACTGAAAAAGAGGCGGGACTTTCTTACGTAGACACTCAAAATAAAGTAGTGGCGTTTGTAGAAGAAGAACCGTTGACGCAGTATTCATTCAATGTTAATCTTGCCAAGATCACTCCGTTGAATGCAGATCTTATTGGAGAAAACTGGATGACAGAACAACAGGATTTCACATTTGAACTCACAGGCGGAATAGAAGGCGCGGCAGACGGCTATCAATACGAAGTAGGCGGATCTTTACCAACCCCTGTGTCTGGACTTGTTATGCAAAATAGGCAAGACACCAACAGCGCAGGTAGAACTTATAAAATTGAGTTGACCAGCGGAGGTGTGGTAGTCACTGAGCCTTATACTTATACTGTAAAGATTGACTTGACTGCTCCTATTGCGGAGATAACGCATTATGAGCACCCAGCCGATAGATACTATACTCACAACAAGATTACTATTGATGCAACTGATAGAGCCAGCGGCGTTGCAAGTATAGTTATGAATAGTTATGATGGGGATTCGACGACGCCTACTCATTCTCACGACATTATGACTGAGGGCATAGATAACGGTGACGGCACCTATACTTGGAGATTCCAAGATACCGGTAGAAAGGAGATAGTTGTTACTGATAATGCAGGACATACTTCTACTATAGAGGTAAACGTAAAAATAGATACGACAATGCCGACTTTAACTGTAGACGCTTACTACTTTGTTGAAGAAGATGTAGAAAGCGGTGCTGATACAGACGGTAATCCGATATATACCACTGTTCAAAAGAAGGTGCCCTTCACTAATGATACAGGCAAAGTTTCTTCCGCAGTATACTTTGAGGCTAGCGCAACGTTCGGCGAATCGGGCGGTGAAATAAGATATAGTCTTGACAACGGAAGCACTTGGACGGTTTACGAAGATGTAGTTACGGTCAAGTCAGAGCAATTCGTTAAGTTTAGAGCGGTATCAAATACTTACGATCACCCTGAGGACGACGTATATCCGTATCCAAATAGATATCCGCTTGTTGACAATTGGGGAAATCAAACAATGCACGTTGTTATCGATCTTCCTAAAGTTGTGATAACTCTTGAAGATCTCGTTATTGAGAACTCGGTCAAGACCTTTGACGGAACAAATACCTTCTTTGGCAATGTTTCCATAAGAGATGGCTTTGAAGAAGAAAATGAGATCAACGGCGAAGTTCAAATTACTTCTGTTGTGTATGCAGATATCAACGCAAGCGACAGTGTTACGCTTATAATCAGCGTATTCTGCACTGACGACACCAAGATGATGGACAATCAGATTGAGGGCGCAATAGGCAAAATTGAAAAGAAAGTCATTGACGTCACGATAGATAGCAAGACTAAGATTTATGGAGTATCTTTGCCGGAGTTGACCTATACTCAGAGCGGTATGGTTGAGGGCTTTGAAGAGAACGTTGGTATCTACGTTCAAAAGCCTGACGGTTACACCGGTACGTATGAGTTGTTGCCGCAGACGGCAGATGGTGAGGGTTATGTTATTGCGGTGGTTGACGGAACTACGTTTGTCAATTACACACTCGGCAACGTGACTGAGGGTAGACTGAGAGTTACTCTCGCTCCAGTAGACAGACTGGTATATGAGAGAGGACAGTTCACAGGTCTTGATTTAAATAATATCGCAGACCGCAATCTTGAGATTGGCTTTATTCGCTCCAACGGCAACTATGAGAAACTCAACGTAACTTTCTACGCTCGCGATTACTATTATGACAGTGGTACGGAAGAACTTGTAGACAACGGTTACACCAAGAAAGTTGACGATATTACAAAAGCAGGGGCAGGCTTCTTCAAAGTTGTCATTTCTTTGCCGGAGTATGATGCAAATGGCGAGTTGTTAACCAACAAATACGTTATGGACGAGGATATCACAGAGTTTATGATTAAGATAATCGACTCCACTATCTTCGACGTAAAGGAAGAGGAAGAGCCTACGGAGCCTGTCGACGACAAGACAGAGCAGCAGACTCCTACAGTCAATAATGGCGCTAACTCAAACGGTCAAGTAAGTATCTACGAAGATAATTCGGCAAATACTGACAGCACTGACATTGATATCGAGTCGGCTCAACAACAAAGAGATTACGTCGCAATGATATCTATCTTCTGCGCAGTGGCAATCACGATTGCCTTTGCAATAGGAGTGGGCAGAGCAATTGCAAAGAGAATTAGACGTTAGTCTTACAAATTCAATAAGAAGCGCTTGGTAAATTCCAAGCGCTTTTTGTTTTCTTGACAACGTATTTTTCACCTTGACTATTACTTTTTTATAAGGTTTTGAGATCTCTCCACTTCAGTCGAGATGACATCTAAAAAGTTATTGCTTAATTACAGGTTGTGACGCGCGCCCTCACTTGAGGAGAAGGTGGAATTTTGTGACAAAATGGGGTTTTCTATATAGTTGAGACCTCTATAGGTTTATTAATTTTAGAATAAATGCGTCACGTTAAACTAAGCATAATTAATTGTCAACTAATTTATATATTTTAGTTGACAATCGTTTTTAAGTCGTATATAATTACACAGAAAAGAGGTGAGATATGTCTTTAAAACAACAGGTATTGCAACTTTTAGAAAACGGCAGAGGACAGGCATTGTCAGGTCAGCAACTTGCAGATGCGCTTGGCGTGTCGCGCGCAAGCGTATGGAAGAGCGTAAAAGGCTTGCAGTCTGAAGGGTACCAAATAGTTGCCACGACCAACAAGGGATATATTTTGCAAGCGTCCAACGATATTTTATCCGAGCAGAGTTTGAGAGCGTGTCTATTGCCAAAGTATGCGGATATTGACGTGATCGCGTTTAAGTCTTCCAAGTCGACCAATGCAGAGGCTATGACAAGACTTATGAGCGGAAATCTTAAGCACGGCGCGCTTATCGTTGCCGACGAGCAGACGAATGGCAGAGGTCGTATGGGCAAGTCTTTCTTTTCGCCTAAAAAGGGAATATATATGAGCGTCAGTCTTTGCAAGAGCGTAGAGAATATGCAAGACGTGATGGTAATCACTCCCGCAGCGGCTGTGGCAGTGCAAAGAAGCATATCAAAACTCACAGGCATTGACGTAAAAATCAAGTGGGTCAACGATTTATACATTGGCAAAAAAAAGGTGTGCGGCATTCTTACGCAAGCAGATATAGATTTTGAAAGCGGCAAGGCAGGCACGTTTATAGTGGGCATTGGCATCAATTTTGTTGAGCAGGATTTTCCTGACGATATCAAGGACAGAGCCTGCGCGCTTTTTGACGGACAGCCTACTGTCACGAGGTCTCAACTTATTGCTGAGATATACGATAATTTGATCTCGTTGACAGATAATTTGAGTGACAGAGAATTTATGAAAGAATACAAAGAGCATTCTATGGTGGTGGGCAAGGAAATCAGTTATGCGATAAATTGCCAAGAAAAAAGAGGAAAGGTAATTGATATAGATAATGACGGCGGACTAGTTATACAAGAGGGGGATACAACACGCAAGTTGACTTGCGGAGAAATATCTATTAGGAGTACTGAAAATGAATGGATTTGACGAGTGGCAAAAACAAGACGAGCAAGTAGACGACTTGCAAAACGACAAGCCTATGCAGGATGACGACAAAAGCGCAGATATTGACAACGGTAGTGTTGCGCTTGACGTAAAAAAGGCAAGGGAAGATCACGAAAAACGCCGTAAATATATTCTTGGCATAGCGACGTCAGGATTGTTTATTGCATTGATGATAATCAGCGCATTTATATCCATACCTATAGGTCCGATAAAGATCACATTGCAATTTTTGGTTACGAATATATGCTGTCTGTTGCTTGGCAAAAAGTGGGGTACAATATCCGTATTGCTTTATTTGTTGTTGGGACTTTTCGGCTTGCCTATTTTCTCTGACGGAGGCGGATTTGCATATGTGCTTAAGCCGTCGTTTGGATTTTTGATTGGTATGCTCGTAGGCGGATTTTTTGCCGCTTGGTTTAGAGAGAAAGTTGGAAAAAACAACTTCTTGACTTACCTGTGGGCTTCGCTTATCGACTTGCTGATACTTGATATTATAGGCGTTGCTTACGGCGCAGGAATAATGTATGGATATATGCATCTATCCACAGCAGTTTGGGACTTCCTTATGATGATGTTAATACCTTTTATTCCAATAGATATTGCAAAGTGCGTGATTTGCTCGTTGATATGTCCAAGGTTGAGTAAGTATAGCAGGGGATTTGACAAGAAGTGAGGCGCGCCGCTCCCTTCTCGTCAAACGAGAGGGGAATTTTTTAAGTAATAGGTAATAGGGAAGAAGTGATTGATATTTGTATGGACAATCCGTAATTTGGTGTGCTATAATTTGAATATGAGATATGCGGAGTTTTCCAATGGGACAAAGATAATAGACGGCGAAAAGGGTATTGCAGATTTGCATATACTTTTTGGCGGTCTTGGCGCGTCACGCATTATGATAATCGGTGATAGGCGTATGATGTCGGAGGGGTATCTCGACAAGGTCAAAGAGCGTGTGCGCGAGGGCGGCGAGATTGCTGTCGGAGCAGTTTATTTGGGTGAAGATACGCAGGACAGCGAAAGCGCGCTAAGAGATCTTTATTTTGTCTATATGTCCAACGGTTGCGACGGCATAGTAGTTTGCGGAAGCGGAAAACTGGTGGACTATGCCAAACTTTTGCGGCTTGCAGTCAGCACGCAAGTCAAGGATATCCAGAAATTTTTCAACAATTCTTCCATTGGACGCAAGGTGGTCGACGTTCCGCTTATTACGATACCGCGCAAGTTGGGCGTGGGTAATGAATGCAACGCCTTAGCAGTATATTATGACAGCAAGAAGAAGTTAAGTCGCAATATTTTCAATGAGTTGCTTTCTCCCGATTATTGTATCATAGACGGCAATATCATTTCGTCCGCGACGAAGAGTTCTATGGCGTATGGGGTCTTGAGTACGCTTGGCAAGGCAATAGACGGATTTATTGCAGTGCAATACGCGCGAGTGGGCATTGCGATAAAGAGAGTTGAAGCGCACGCAGTCGGCAGGATATTCAGCAAAGTTGCATTGACAAATCTCAGAGCAAAGGCTTTGGATATGCTCGCTTCTGCTGATGAAGAAAAGGCTGTGAGTTTTGCTCTGGACGGAGCATATCTCTCAAAAGGGCTAGACAGCAACGGTATGGGTATGATCTATTCTCTTGCTTTGGCTATCAGCGACGTAAAGGGTGTCAGTTATTCACGGTGTTTGCCGCTTGCAATAAAAGCCTCGCTCAACTATAATCTGAGAGTGTGTCAAGAAAAATATTCTGAGGCGCTTTGGTCGTTTGTAGGATGGCACGAATACTCCAAATATCCCAAAGAGGAAATGGCAAAAGCATTTGTGCGTTGCGTTGAAGAGTTTGTGGATGAAGTGACGGATAAATACGTTGAAGATCGCAGTCCTATAATTCTGACGGACGACGACAGGCAGGATATCGCGGTCAATCTTTCTTACAATCCGCATATGCTCAACAATCCTAGACATTTTGACCCAATTGCAATCAAGGCGGTGTTGAGATGAGAGAGCAATATAATTTTGAGAGCGATATCAAGTTTTTGACAGGAAAGGGAGCGTTGCGTAACTGCACGGTCACTTTGAGCAATATGGGGTGCAGGCGGTTTATGCTTATTTGCGACGAAAAGAGCGTAAATAGCGGACATCTTAGAAGTTTGTTGCGACGAGTGGGCAAAGAACTCAATATCGTTGCGCAGTATAGAAAGATCGAAGAGTTTGCGTCTGCGGAAGATTGCGACAAGGCTTTGAGACTATATAAGGAAAAAGATTGCGACAGCATAATCGCATTGGGACACAAAAGTGCGATTTACGTGGCTAAAGCCGTCAAAGTTATGCTTAAAGACGGAGTATCGTTTATGTCAAATTATCTTGATTGCTCTGTCAATAATATATCGTCTAATTTTATTCCGCTTACCGTAATACCCACGTATTTATCGTCAGGTATCGAGGCAAGTAACACTGTTAGGGTATTGAGCGAAGACGGTAGGATAATTCAACTTGATACGCCGTTTGCGCAGACCAACGTACTTGCGCTAGATCCCTGTATGTGTTCGCTTGTCGGCAGAAAACGCATTGCTTCGACAGGGCTCAACGCGTTGGCTATGGCTATCACGTCTTTGATCTCTCGAAAGAAAGTCGATTCTATGACCAAAGTCTACGCGCTGGACGCAATAACTTTGATTACTGACAATTTTGAGCAATGTCTTCTGTATTCGGGCATACGAAAGTATAGATTCAACGTGGCGTTTGCCACAATGTTGGCAGGTTGCGCTTATTGGTCTTCGCCAAATGATTTATTGACGGCGCTTGCCGATTTGATTTGCGACGTAAGCGGAGTAGATTACCGCGACGTATTTAATATACTATTTGCCAAAGTCGTGGAAAAGATAGATTTTAAATGGGATTTTGATACCTATGCGCTCGTCAATCTCATTGGCTACAATCAATATATCAACGTTCAAGACGGCAAAAAGGGCGGTCAAATAATCAAGGACTGTGTGAATAATTATTATACAGAGTTGAAAAAATACGTCAAATACCCATTGAAACTCAAAGACCTTGGAATTGAAGACGCTATGCTGTCAAAGGCGTATGACGAGTTTACAAAAGACGGCGACGACGAAAGAATAGACTTTGCAAACAAACTTTTAAAAGACGAGTAGACGTATGGATAGCAAAATCAATTATCAACTTCAACTTGACAATATTATCAAAAACCTCGACGGAAAAAAGCCGAGACTTCTTTTGCACGCGTGTTGCGCGCCCTGCAGCAGTTATTGCCTTGAATATCTCAAAAACTATTTTGATATCACTTTGTTTTTTTACAACCCCAATATTTCAAGCGCAGAGGAGTGGGAAAAACGGTTGAATGAACTTAAGCGCCTTGTCAAAGAGATGAGCCTTAATTTCGATATCGTTTGTCCGCAGTATGATCAGCGTGAGTTTTTGGACAAAGTGCGAGGCTTTGAGGAATGTCCTGAGGGGGGAGATAGGTGCGGAATTTGTTATGCGTTGAGATTAAAAAAATCCTGTGACTTTGCAGAAGAAAACGCGTTTGACTATTATTGCTCAACGCTCTCAATAAGCCCACACAAAAACGCGCAAAAACTCAACGCCATTGGCGAAGCTCTTGCCAGCGGTAAAAAAGTAAAACACTTGCCCAATGATTTCAAAAAGAAAGGCGGTTATCTCCGCTCTATTGAACTGTCTAAAAAGCATAATTTGTATCGTCAAGACTTTTGCGGTTGTGTCTATTCTCAAACAAATAAAAGTATCTAGATTTCTCCATTTTGCTACGCTTCTGTCAAAATGACGTCTTCAATCTGTCATTTCGACTTTATATTTTTGTCATTTCGACCAAAGTGGAGAAATCTTATCCTTTTAGATAATATTTAATAGAGAATATAGAATAGATAATAATGTCGGATAAATAATCCAGTTCTATTATTTCTTCTCTGTTATTTATTATTTAATAAAAATGATAGAGACCTCTCGACTACGCTCGAGGTGACAGGGCGTGCGTCACAACCTGTAATAACGCAATAACTTTTTAGATGTCATCTCGACTTTATATATTTATGTCATTTCGACCGAAGCGAAGCGGAGTGGAGAAATCTCAACTAAAATATAACAAAATCGCAACGCTTATTTTTATGCGTTGCGATTTTTTATTCAATTAAGATACTAATTTGACTTAAATTTTTTCACTTTTCCAAAAAAAGTATACTTTTACTGACTTAAAGGTATTGCAAAATAATTGTTCGTGAAGTATAATGTAATCGAAAAAATATGCCTTTTCACAGGCAGTCAGTAAAAGTATACTTTTTTTGGAAAGACGGTATAACGTAATTATATTATATTTTCTGACGCGCTTGAGGTAAT
>JAIDRT010000021.1 GCA_029061605.1 Clostridia bacterium
ATTCGAATAAACATCATTTCTTCTCTGTTTCGTGCGTACTCTTCTTTTGCCTCTTCGTATTCCTCTTCCGCCTTATTGCATCTGCTCTTGGCTATAAGCATCATTACTAGGCTTATCACGGCTAGTCCCATCAGTACGCACGCTATCGCTGTCCATATCGTCATTGCCACGCCGAGGTACGCTCCCGCATACATTGACGTGTCTAACTTTTCCGCTTTCTTGTTGTACTTGCGTCTCTTACTGTCGTAACTTGCTGTCTTTGACAGGAATATTATTGTAAGTATTATAGATATTATCCCTGCTATCAACTGCCACAACGGCATCTCTTTGAGTTTCTCTAGTATCTCGTCAAGTGCTCCGCCGTCTCCGCCCGGATTATTTCCGCTTGGGTCGTTTCCGCTGTCTACTCCGCCTATTACGTTACCGCTTCCACCGTTTGAGCCTATAGTAAAGTCTTTTACTTCCGTCTCCGTCTCATTTGGCAAGACTTCTCCCTCTTCGCTGACAAACTCATAGTTCTTTGCGTTGTCTCCTGTCAATATTGCTTTGACGCTATACGTCTTGCCTGCTTCCAACTGCGCGCCGTCCGGCAACTCGTTGCCCTCGCTGTCGTAATAGATATATCCCACGACTGCTTTTTGGCTTTCGCTCAAGTTGGCTATCTCTGGCGTTTGCCCGCTTGTATCCCATTTTGCCGTTATCTTGGCTTTGGCTATGCTAAACGTTATCTGCGTTCTTGTCAACGCAAAGTCCTCTTCGTCTGCCTCGCTCAAACTCAACACCACTATATAATCTCCCGCATCTGTCGGCGCCCCATCAAGTCTATTACTCTCGCTTACGCTACCTCTGTAATACGTCTTGATTATCCTCTCAAGTTTCATAGTGCCCTCTATCACTCTCAACTCTCCGCCGTGTGCGTTGCCGTCGTACGTAAATGATTGAGCCTCCAAGTCTACCGTTATCTTTTCGCCGTCCATTCCCACTTTGAAAGATATTCTCTTTGTCGCTTCGCTTATCTCATAGTTCACTGCCGCATTGTCCGTCAAGACCGCCTCTACCCAATATCTCACTGCGCTTTCGCCCACTAAGATATCTTCAAGATTTATCTCGTCTCCCACGCTTACGCCGCTTGACTTATAATATCTATATTTATTGCTGTCTACAAACTGCGCATTCTCGCCCTTGACTTTTGGCAATCTAAATGCATTGCCTGCGCTGTCTTGCGTATCTACGCTCTCCCACTCAAGCGTAAGCGTTGCCTTGCCTATGCTCCAAGTCAAAGTCCAATCAAAGTCTCCTTCGTATGTCTCCGGCTTGTTATACAACGGCGTCATATAGTTGCTGTCCGTATTGTTAAATCCCAGTACACTTGCCACGTACCCTTCTCCTGCATTCCTATACCTATTGCCCTCGTATCCGTCATTGATTACCGTAAGCGTACTCGGTAAGCCTGTCAACGTCACTGTCTGGTAATTTGCATTGTATTTCAACGCCCCATCCGTATAATCCCACTTGACTTTGCTCATATCATACTTGGCTTGCTGTATCTCATAGTTGAGCGTATAACTTCCACTGTAAGTATCGTATGTATTGTCGTAATTGCATAGCCATACCTTAACGCTGTATGACGCGCCTACATTGGTCTGCTCTATGTCTCCCTCAAGTCCTCTTGTACCTTTGCTGGTGTCTATCTTCACTCCCAACGCTTTGAGATTGCTCTCGTCTACTGAGAATCTAAATGCGCTGCCACTGTACGTCAAAGGCAATTTGCCATTGGTAAGATCTCCTATATCTACGTTGTTGACCTTCCACTTTATGTTGTTGGCAGTCACTGTTATGCCGTTGCCAACAATACTGAAAGTAGCAGTCTTACTGTCTCCGTCTATATAGTAATTGCCATTGTCTGAACTCGTTGAGTTCTTTCTCAATTCCACTACAAAAGTATAACTGCCTATACCCAAACTATTGGGGATATCTACTTTAACATTATCTCCCTCTACTATTTTATTTGCATCAATTGCGTCATATTTCGTACTGTCTCCCGACTTGAGATAGTATACGTAATAATCTATACTGTCTCCGCTATATCTTCCGTCAGAAATAGTAAACGTAACTTGGTCGCCTACTTCCCAACTCAAATCTGCGTCACTGCAAGTTATCTGCGTATCTAATTTTACAGACTTTATCTTAACTGTGATTGTATACGCCGAAATATCTTCCGTATCTCCGCTGACGTTCCAACACGTTGACTTGCCGTTGTCCGCCAAAGATATACGCACGTCATAAGTTCCTGCATTCTTTGCCGTCAGCACTCCGTCTTTATATGTCATCCCAGCAGGCGGAGTTATTGTGACCTTATCCGTTACCTGCGACACGTTGAACTTCAATTCTGACCCCGAATACGCCTGCTCGACTATTGCCATACTTGGCTTGTTTACCTTGCTGCGTTTTATCTCCACGTCTATGGAATACGATTTGTCCAACACGTAATTGCAATCGTTGAGTATGCTTACGATTGCCTCGTAAGTTCCTACCTCTCCCTCTGGATAATCATCGTATTCTTTGCCGCTGACTTTATTAACGTATTTAAATCCAAAAGTCGGCGCTCGTCCATTCTCTTCCGTGTCTCCCGAAAATACCGCTCCGCTCTTGGGTTTCAACTGCGGACGGTTGTTATCGTCTAAAGACAAATCTACTCCTATCTTCTTTTCTGTGATGCTAAACTTAAACTTGCGCGATATTTCACTTTCGTCTGCGTCGGGAGTTCCTTTAAACTTCAAGCCTGCAAGCGCATACTTTTCTTTAATCGTAACAATCATCTCGTATTCGTCTGCATCGACCTTGCCTGTCGAGCCGTCGCTAAATGCTACCGTCATTTTATCCGACAGATACCAATCTGGCATAGATGTCAACGACGAAAAGTCTAATTGCTCTCCTGTATATTCTATAGATACGTTCTGCGGCTCGTCTATTCCAACTGCATCTGCCGCCGCAGATAAATTTAAATGTATTGCAGGACGAACAATTCCTTTCCAATCGCCTCTACCTAGATCATCACTTGGCACACTACCATTACAATCTACAATACCATAATAACCAACACTTGATTGCACCTGCGCTCCACTTCTTAAAAGCACATAGTTATCTGTGCTGTATTCAGATGACAATTTTCCAGTTCTTTTTTGCTCGTTCGTACATTGCCATACTGAATAATACCCAAATCCTAACATATTTGTCATTTCATTTACACTAGGCAACCACACTTTATCTTGTGTCCAAGATATTGGATAGCACTCTAATATCTTATCTGTATCAGAAGGGCTTGTTATGTGTCCTGCCCAAGACGGATCATTAGGACTTAAATGCTCATCCATTTGCCAAGTCATTTCGCTTGGCGAAACTATAAATCCGCTCAATTCTCCTGTAGTAAAATCTACAAACTTATTCTTCGTCTTATCTGTTGTCGGATAAGTATAATTGGGCGGAGTAACAGCAGTACCTGTACCCCAATTGCCAAGATAACTGCTACCGTTGTTGAGCGTAACGTTGCGGATATAACTCCCATCGTAAGAGTTGCATACCATTCCGTCTTGTTTAACGGTATAATCTCTTGTATAAGTCCCATCAGTCCAAGTGCTACGCTCTTGATTAGACGCCTGTTCGGTGGGGTCAATACTTGCAAGCCAAAGAGTCAGCACCGCAGACTTTCCTACTTTGTCTTTTGCAAGATATACGGGTATCCATACCAAGTCTTCATATTTGCCTGTGGATAAATTGTAATACGTACCTAACTTTACAGTCGTGTCTGTCGCAAAGCCTGTCGAATCTTTTACGTCTCCGTTTATCACACCATTTATCATTGCGTCTAAATCTTTATATCCTGCTTTTGCCGCCAACTTGTCTAGATTGTCTTTGACAAATGCCTCATTCTCGCTGTTGAAGATATTATCTATAGTCCCCGCAGGGATAGTCGCATACGCTTGCGCAAAGTCGATATTTGTCGTAGATATAATAAGACAAGGCATAAATATAATCAACGCAATAAGCACTGTCAATACAGCAACGTTCTTTTTTCCATTTGATTTTGACATAATTCTTCCTTTAGGCAAGTATGCTTTTTAATCGGATTAGATTTCTCGACTACGCTCGAAATAACGTACAGACGTATATTC
The DNA here is from genome assembly GCA_029061605.1 of Clostridia bacterium. Taxonomy (GTDB): domain Bacteria; phylum Bacillota; class Clostridia; order Christensenellales; family UBA3700; genus RACS-045. The sequence continues at coordinate 4,173 of JAIDRT010000021.1, forward strand.
TCATTCCAAAAAAAGTATACTTTTCCTGACCCAAAGATATTGCAAAATTATTATTCGTAAAGTATAATATATTTGAAAAAATACGCCTTTTCACAGGCAGTCAGGAAAAGTATACTTTTTTTGGAAAAGTGAAAAATCGACATTAAATTAGACTTTTAGTTGATAAAAAACCGCAACGCTTTTATTTTGCGTTGCGGTTTTATTATATTTTAATAGGTTGAGACCTCTCCACTTCGGTCGAGGTGACATTATAGATTTCTCCATTTCGGTCTTAAGGAGCGAAGCGACGGCATAGCGAACAAGCAGATGCGAGGTCGTAGCGAGCGTCAATGACATTATATGTCACCTCGAGCGTAGTCGAGAGGTCTATATCCAATTTCGCTCAAAATGACATAAAATAAACTCCCTTCTCGTTTTGTGAAAAAGGAGTTGTGCTTAATTTTTATTGTTTATGTGCAAAATTACTATACTTAGGTTTGTGCCTGACACTCTTAAATACAGAAATAGCAGATGGCATTGCAGAGCAAACAACTTGCGCAATAAGAACAAAGTCCGCCAGTCATAGAGCCTCCGACTTCTCTTGGTTGTTCATAACCCGCGCGAGACTGACGTTGCGCCTTTACTTCGTCGTCGGCTTTGAATTGCTGACGCTTGAGAATCTCTAAGGTATTGATGTATTCAGAATTGTTTGGGTCGAGCGTCAAAGCCATTTCCACTTGAGTTTTGCTCTCCAAAAACCAATTGCGCTTATAGAATATATTGGCTTGCGTATAGTGCCACTCGCCGTCTCTTGGCTCAGTGTTGTCAAGAAGTTGTTGAGCCTCGTTGAGTTTGCCTTCTTTTATCAGATTTTTTATGGCTTGATAAATTGAGCCGTCTCCAATAATCTCTCTTTTTTTGATGTCTTCAATGCAGTCATTATAAGCAATCTTAATCTTGGAAAGCATCTTGGCGCCTATGGAGCCGCTCTCTCCTTCTTCAAAACATTGAATTTGATATTTTTCTTTGAGATTTTTGTAGGCGTTTTCCACTTCTTGCAAAGTGGCGTTGTCCTTAAGTCCCAAAATTATATACGAGTTTTCTTGCATTTTTCGCTTCTCCTCAACAACTCTTTGGTGTTATTTAACATACCATACCAGATAATATTTGTCAATATACCCTCATATTTTTTTACTTGAATTTTATCAAAATCTTCCAAAATGGCATTGTAGGCGCTCATTAGTACATATTCAAGGACATCTTTTTTGTCTTGCAAAAAAGTTGCTTTGTCCTTGTAATCGTAGTTCTGCAAAAAGACGTTGTACCCCTTTTTCTTAAAGTCGTCGTCTATATCGTCTATGGCGTCGCATATATATACCCACTTGCCCATATTGTACAACATATTTTTGACAGGCTCTTGATAATTATCTCCAAATACGACTTCTCCAATCCTGACCATTATTTCGGCAAAGGGATGCGCAACTCTGTCTGGACTGGAGCATTTTTCGCTTTCAAGCCTAGCGAGTTTTTGGTATTCTTCGGATATAAACCTGTCAAATTCGGGATATAATTTTTTTGCTTTTTTGTAGTGTCTTTTGATAACCACGGTGTCGGCAAGTTTTTTAGATGCCGACTTCTCGTCTTTAAAGTCGTCCACACATTTATAATGCGCCAATATCGTAGATATATCCACGACTTTTTTTGTAAGTTCGTCGTCCTGACCAATAAGTTTCTTTTGAACTGGATTGAGTACGCATACGCCCATCTTCATTTCCATCTCGACGTCTAATACTGCGTGAGCCAATACGTTGAGAAAAGTCATATCATAGGTCGTGCCTATTCTCATCAACTGTCCGCAACGCCTACCAATGCTCTTGCAAAGTCCGCAATAAAACCCCCTATATCCATAGTAGTCTTTCATAAACATATTGAGTTTGTCAGGAATAACGTATCCGAACATATCGCTCCGCTGAATATTTCAGTATTTTTTCTTGGCTTCCCCTTGAGGGGAAGCAAGTGCCGTAGGCACTGATGAGGTGTATTTAAGATAAATAAGAATTCAAGTTTTGCTCAATATCTAAACACACTGCTTCAAAATTCTTTAAAATCTCCAAATTAGAATATCTTAATATTTTGTAGCCCTTTTGCATTAAAAACAAATCTCTTTCTTTATCTTGCTTTTTATTTTCTTTATCATAATGTTGTGAGCCGTCAAGTTCTATTACTAATTTAGCCGTTGGACAACAAAAATCTACAATATATTGTCCTATTACTTTTTGTCTATAAAAATTGATATTAATTCCTTTTAAATAACAATACCACAATTTTCTCTCCTCTTTTGTCATATTGTTTCTCAAAACTCTGGAATTCGGAACTAATTTGGAATTGTAGTTATTATTCATAATACGGCTCCAATAGTTTTTATATATTGACACCTCACCCCTACCCCTCCCCTCAAGGGGAGGGCAAGTCTTCTAATATTTTTCATCTCTATGTTATTTAATATTATATATTATATATAATATTATTAAATAAACATACAGTTTGAAGAAATGTGAGTGGTTCAATATTTTCACATTATCAATCTACAACATATCCTATAGCCTGCTTAAAGCGCTTCAAGGTCTTTTCTGCTATTTCGCTTGCCTTTTGCGCGCCTTCTTTAGCACAAGACATAAGATAATCCTTAGAATCGATAAGTCTTCTGTACTCTTCTTGGAATGGGCGTAGCATTTCTATCACGCTGTCAGCAACTCTCAATTTGAGGTCTCCGTATCTCAATCCTTGACAGTCTTCTACCGTTTGTTCAATAGTTTTGCCAGTAGCAACCGCCAATATACCCAAGAGATTGGATATTCCCGCCTTATTCTCGGGATCGTAAGCAATGGTTGTGTCACTGTCAGTCACTGCCTTTTTGAACTTCTTGACAATGACTTCCGGCGGATCAAGGCAAGATATCACGCCGTTGGGATTGGGATCGGACTTGCTCATCTTGCTGGTCGGATCTTGAAGACTTGTTATCTTTGCGCCTATCTTGGGAGTAAATCCCTCAGGCACTTTAAAGATATCTCCATAGATATTGTTGACTCTCGTGGCAATGTCGCGAGTGATCTCAATATGTTGAAGTTGATCGTACCCCACCGGCACAAGATCAGTGTCATATAGCAAAATATCCGCCGCCATAAGTACAGGATAATCCATAAGTCCCATATTGATATTATCGGCGTGCTTTGCAGACTTATCCTTGAACTGCGTCATTCTGTTCATCTCGCCGACGTAAGTATAGCAATTGAGAAGCCAAGCAAGTTCGCTGTGCTGATGCACGTGAGACTGCAAATAAATGATACTCTTCTTTGCGTCAAGACCTACCGCCTGAAAAAGCGCATAAAAACTCATACAGTTTTTGTAAAATTCCTCAGGATTTTGACGAACTGTGATAGTATGCAAGTCGGCTAAGGCAAATATGCATTTGTTATCCTTATCGTTTTGCATATTGCGCCAATTGTTGACGGCTCCTATATAGTTGCCGAGCGTCATTATGCCCGACGGCTGTATTGCGCTGTAAATCGTTTTCATATCTATACCTTTTTATGTTTTATTTAATAAGTCTCTCACTTCTTGATATATTCAAGTATCTCTTTCTCAATATCCTGCTTTGCGATTACCTTGGTAAATCTCACAGGCTTTTTGTCAAGGTCAGCAAGAGGCTCGGGCACTTCTTCGCCTGTGTAAGAATGAAGTTTTTTGGTAGCCTTTTGAGCGTCCTCAATATACTCCTCTGCCAACGCATCGTATACGTCGCAAGGGAACTTATAGGCGTTTGCCGTAGATACTATCACGCTGGGCGTTTCGTCAGCACTATTCTCAAAATAATCGTCGTATACGCTCATTGCGACTGCCGTGTGCGTATCCATAAGATAGTCGTATACGTCAAAGCAATTTGCGATAACTTCTGCCGTGTCATCTTCAGTAGCGTAACCTACTTCAAATATCTTATTGAGTTCTTCAAGTTCTTGCTTGCTTACGCTATATTTGCCGTCTTTCTTGAGCGCGTCCATACGCTGAGCGATAAGCGCGTCGTCACGACCTGAAAATTCAAAGAGCAATCTCTCCAAATTGGATGAAATCAATATGTCCATAGAAGGGCTCATAGTCTTGTGGAATTCTCTGTGAGTGTCATACTCTCCTGTCGTGAAAAAGTCAGTCAACACGTTGTTGACATTGGAGGCGCAAATAAGTTTGTTGACGCCTACTCCCATCAAGGACGCATAGTATGCCGCCAAAATATTGCCAAAGTTTCCGCTTGGCACGCAGAAGTTGACTTTGTCGCCGTATTTAATCCTACCGGAAGAAATCAAGTCGCAATAACTTGATACATAGTATGCAATTTGCGGAGCAAGTCTGCCCCAATTTATTGAATTGGCAGAAGAAAGTTTGTATCCGCCCGCAAGCAACTTTTCTTGCATCTGCGCGTCGTTGAAAATTCTCTTGACTGCCGACTGCGCGTCGTCAAAGTTGCCCTCGATAGCGCATACAAAGACGTTTTCGCCTTGCTGCGTCATCATTTGCAACTTCTGCATATCCGATACGCCGTCGGAAGGATAGAATACTATTATATCCTGGCGCTTATACACATGACCGCGCCCCCGAGACTAGGAATGAGAGCGT
>JAIDRT010000022.1 GCA_029061605.1 Clostridia bacterium
CCGCCCACTAATGCGTACATCTTTGCTATAGGCTTGATATCTCTATAATCCATTCCTACGTACGCAGTTTCTTCTGTCGTCAAACTCTCAAGATACAACGGCGCGGGCGTTATCTGCACTTCAGGCGCGTCAATTGTCTTAACACCGTGCCACAACGGCTCTACCGCTGAATAATACGTAAATTCAAGTCTATATGTTCCACTATCTCTCACGTCTTGCAATATATAGTTTTCACTTGTTCCTGCGACCTTTTCAGTCTCAGTTGCGCTTGTCTTCTTATACCATTGATATTCCAACGTCGGCGAATTCATATTGTTTATATTGATAGAACTCTCCAGCCTTACTCTCTGATTCTTTTCATATACTCTTGTATATAGATTAGAATTACTTGGGTCAACAGTAGCATTCGTCACAGATATACTTTGCTTCGTATCTCCTGTATATTCCCATACCGCATATAAGTCTACTTCTCCAAAAATCCCGACCGCTTCTGTCAATGGATCTTCCCAACTGTCTTTCAACGTAGACCATCCAATAAATTTATGATTTGCCGACCACTCTGCCTCTGGAATCGTGTCCAATGCATTGCCCGCTATGACCTCTTGATACTCTCCGCCATTATCTGCCGTATAGCAAAGAGGTGTAAGATTTTCAACTCCACCGCTTAATGTACGATTGTAGTAACGTACGTTGACTATGAGGTAATTGCGGACAGGTGAATTATCCGGATCATAACTGCCGCCTATCTTGCTAGTATCCCAAATTTTTGAATAAGGAGACGCATCAAAAAACGTCTTGGCATCGTTGGTCAAAGAAGACAAAACCGTATATTTATTATACCCGGTAAGTTTACTTCCGGCCGTGTATGTAGGATACGACTTTCCGCTTTCTTCAAGCGCATTTATATTGCTTATTGTCGTATTATTGACTGTTACGGCGGTTGCTGATCCCGCAACAGGTTGAACGGCATTTTCTGTTCCTGTTGCGCCGTGAGTTCCAGCAACATAACTGTTTTTTAGCGCGCCTAAAGTAACTGTTCCGGCGCTATAATAACCTATAAGAGCGCCGCTGCCGCATCTTAGCGTAGAAATAACCTTAACTGTTCCAACAAAATTTTCTAAATATACCGTCTGATATTCCGTACAACCTATTGCTGCACTCGACGCAGTGTTAGCCGCCGCTAAAACTGTAGTCTCCAAATTTGCTGCGCAGTCATAAACATATAAGTTTCCACCGCTAAAACAATCTCCAAGAATTCCGCCGATATGGGCATTTAAACTAGTTGGCTGCTTTGCTGTTATGTTGGAATCTGAAGAACATCTGTAGACAAACACTGGCGACGATGTAGCAGAATGCGCTCCAATAAGTCCGCTATACCCATTATGTTTGCTTGACGTTACATCCGTATATATTACACCTACTGTATGGCAATTAAGAAAAGTGTCATTGCCATAAGAACGTCCAACCAATCCACCTGTATCCGTTGCGCCGCGGTTAGACGAAAACGCAGCCGTTGACGGCATTTGTCTAAAATCAAAATTCTCTATTATCAAATCGGTAATAACGGCATTTGTCGTCTTACAAAACGTTCCATAACCAAATGGACAGCCAGCCCCAGAAGTAGGAATCTGCGCATATGCCGAGCCGTTCCAATACACCCATCCCGCAGTACCGTTCGCGGAAACATTTTTAAGTTTTTTGCCCAAACCATAGAACGTACCGTTGAAAAACCGAACTGGATGAAAAGTTTTTCCGTCAAAATCTATATCATTTGCCAAAACAAAATATTTTCCGCTTCCGTAATCGGGTATCGTGCCGTCATCTAAATTCTTGGCAAATCTATCCCAATCTTCTACACTCGCAATGACGTAAGGATTGTTTTTTGCGCCTCTAACTCCTGTACTTGCAACTTTTTGAATAGCAATGTCAGTAACCGTATTGGGATCGCCTGCTCTATAGTTCTCTGCTAACGCTCTATCAGTATATGCATAAGCATAGCCGTCTTTAAACTCGCCCAAGCCGTCACTTGCATTGGTAGTAATCGTAAATGCAGTTTTATCTATCGCGCTTTCTTCCAAAGTACTTGGCACGGATATATTAAACGGTAAGCAGGCGCTTATCACGCCTACTGCAAAACATAGCAATAAAATAAATATAGCGTATTTTAAATACTTTGCTTTTGTTTTTCCAATGTTCATAGTTCTTCCTCTCTTAAGTACAATTTAGCAGAATGAGATTTCTCCATTACGCTTCGCTTCAGTCAAATGACTAAATACTCTCATTCCAAAAAAAGTATACTTTTCCTGACT
>JAIDRT010000023.1 GCA_029061605.1 Clostridia bacterium
GGCTTGGCGGTGATAAGTTTTGTGATGATGCTGATAGCCAAGAGCAGATGCAACAAAGCAGAAGAGAATTATGAAGAGATGTTTGAAGAATATCAGCAGAAGAAAGAAGAAAATATGCGTATGATGCTGATGGGAATGGGCAACAATGGTGGAATGGCGCAAGGTATGCCACAAGGCGGATACGTAGTTCAACAAGGGCTGGGTATTGACGATATGCGAGGTCTGATATCTGAGACAGTCACTGCATTATTGCCGGGCGTGCAACAACTTTTGCCGCAACAGGCGTCGACTAATGACGAAGTAATTAAAAGTTTAGTTGAAGAAGAAAAGGCAATACGTGAAGTAATGCAAAAACTTGCAGACCAACCTACTGAGCGAATTGTTGAGAAAGAAGTCGTAGCCACTAACGCAAACGACGAAACAATAAAGCAGATGTTGCAAAATCAAGAAAAATTAATGGAAAAAATTCTTGAACTATCAGCAAATCAGCCTCAAGCGCAGATAATCGAGAAAGAAGTTCCTGTCGAGGTAGAAAAAATCGTCGAAAAGGAAGTTGTTAAGGAAGTGCCTGTAGAGAAGATAGTCGAAGTACCTGTAGAGAAAGTGGTAGAAAAGGTAATTGAAAAAGAAGTCAAAGTGACCGCTCCTTCAAAGCCAAAAGTAGAAAAGGCACCAAGACTTACACTAGACGAAGCGTACGCATTGCTTAGCAAAGAGCAAAAGAAATACTTTGACGGACTTAGAGAATATGCGCTCACAAAGTATAAGTGCAAAGAGAAGAAGTCGACGTACTTTGTAGTATTTGGACGCACTAGTACCAATCCGTTGTTGAAATTGACTATAAAGAAAGACACGACAGTAGCATTACTCAAGATGGAAGACGAGTATATGAAAGACATCAGAAGAGACGCAACAGGAGACGGAACAAAAGTCAAAGTAAAAGAGACAGAAGTAGTAGTAAGCGACGCACAAGCGTATGCGACAGCGAAGAAGATGGTGGACTTGAGAGACGATCAGATAGAGCGTTACCAAGATTTGTTGAGAGAGCAGCGGGCTATGCGCAATAAGAAATAGAATTAATGTCATTGACGCTCGCACGAGACGCATCTGCTTGCTCGCTATGCCGTCGCTACGCTCCTTACGACTGTAGCGTAGCGGAATGGAGAAATCTCAACAATATAAGACACCTCACCACCGCCAAAGGCGGAGCCTCCCCTCAAGGGGACGGCGAGAAAGCGGATAGAGACCTCTCGACTACGCTCGAGGTGACAAAGAGTATTGAAATATAAAAAGTATCTTTTTGGTAAGTTGTAATTAAAACGCGTATCATAATGATACGCGTTTTAATCAATAAGGTTTTCTAGAATAAATTCATAAAGGGACGACGCTTTGTCGCTCCAGTTTTTAAAAAGCCACTTGGCTTTTGTTCTGTTTTGAACAACAAGTTTGAGTTCCATAAGAGAATTGGACGTACTGTCTATTCTCAATACTACGGTATATGTGCCGTCGGCGTTTTTAAAGTAATCAGAAAAATAATCTTGTTTTTTTCTGTATTTGAGTTTGTTGAGTTTGACAACTTCTGCGATATTGTCTCTGACAGAAGAGGGGATTTCTACGAAGTAATGTTTAAGACCTTCTCTTGAGTCGCTCGTGATAGCATATCTTGGATTGCAACCTTTTGTCGCCATATTGGTGATCATATCGTTTTTGATAAGATCGGTCAGCGCTACTTTGCAGTCCATATAGGTAAGCCAGTTATTTTCCGTAATCATATCCAAAATGACGTCCTCTTGGAGTGGGACTTCCATTTTGTCGAGCGCGTATAGCAAAATAAGTTTGTTTACGGTGTTGGTCTCTAGCATTATTGGCAGATATATTTAGAAATTTTGTTGAGAAGTTCTTCGCAGTCGTTGTCGCTGTGAATTTCCAGTACGACAGGGCGGTTGAGATCGAGAGAGAATATTCCAAGAATAGACTTTGCATCTACTACGTATCTTCCGCAACGCAAATCCATATCAAAGTCATATTGGGATATGATATTGACAAAAGTCTTTACGCTTTGAGTAGTATTGAGAAGTAAAGATATTGATTTCATTATTAAGTCCTTTACGCAATTAGAAAAAATTGCATTGATTTTGCATAATACAAAATAATTATATACTAATGCGACGGAATTTTCAAGCGCTTTAAGATATTTTTGCATTTTGCTCACTTGATATTTTTATATTGATATAGTATAATGTAAAAAAACAATGGGGTAATTGCAATGATAGAGTTGTCTCCGAGCAGAGCGTATAGCATATTTTTAAACTATTGTGATGAGGTTGCAAACTCGTCCTATCTTCTTTCCAGCAGGGCGATAAAGAATCTTTTGAAATTTATTGCGTCCACGCCGTGTCTTACCAACTATATCTCCAAGTGCAATTCGTCGATTAAACTCAACGAGACTTACAATTCTATTTTTGGCGAAACCGCTCTCAATTTGCCTCAAGACAATATGGCAGTCGTATCTGTCGTGACAAAGTTGCTTTTTGATATTGACAGGAATAATATAGATATGGATAAGTTTTTGTCGGCATACTATAAGTACGACGACTATTCAGCGAGGTATTCTCACTTTTGCAATACGGCGTTGGTGGCGTATGCAAAGGCGTTCGGCGACGTGGTGACATATAAAGAAAAAGTTCTTGAAGCGGAAGAAGAGAAAAAAGTCGACAACGTGATCAAAGACGAAGTGGCTCCATACATTTCCAAGATGACGCATATCGTGGAGGGCGATTCGCTTATATCCGACGCAAAAAAAGACGAGATAATCACACTTTTGGACGGCTTGTATTATTCTTTTGATACCCAAAGAGCAAAACTTGTGAGAGCAATGTGGATAGGCTTGCTTTCAGTCGCAGACAAATACAAACCTTTGCAGTCGTACATCAAAGAGGTAAGGCGAATCTTAGATAATTACGCTTTGATATAAGTGTTTGGAGATAAGGCAGGCTAGGCAAAACTAAAATACGTCTTTTCCGCCAATACAGCCTTTAACTCACATCGACGTACAGCAAGTACGACGACGCTAGTCAAAGACAACCTTGACAAAAAATCCGTTATTTTATCTATTGCCTATCTGCCTTATCTCCAAACGTAGTGTAGAGACAACGAATAAAGATAGGACTAATATTGATATATATAATATAAAGAGAAAAGCAGTGAAAATTAAAGACAATGCCACAGCAATAAAAATAATCAACAAGGTTGCGATTGTTACAATAATCGTCAACCTTGTTTTGGCAGTCGGCAAATTTTTGGCAGGTATCTTTGGCAACAGTACTGCAATGATATCTGACGCCGTACACTCGTCAAGTGACGTATTGTCAACGCTGATTGTGCTTATTGGCGCGAGAATTGCTGTCAAGAATGAGGACAAAGATCACAATTACGGACACGATAAATTTGAAAGCATAGCGTCAATTATGCTTGCAATGTTGCTTTTTGCTACGGCCTTGGGATTGGGATACACCGGTATCAAAGATATTATTGCGGCAAGTAGCGGCAACGGAGATTACGTCAAACCAACGCTTCTTGCGCTCATTGCGGCGATAGTGTCTATCGTCGTAAAAGAGGGGATGTACTGGTATACGATTTTTTACGCAAAAAAACTTGATTCGCAAGCCCTTAAGGCAGACGCTTGGCATCACCGCTCAGACGCATTCTCTTCAATTGCCGGTTTTGTGGGCATTCTCGGAGCAATGCTTGGAGTATACGTATTGGAAGGCATAGCGACTGTTCTTATTGCCTTGCTTATCGTCAAAGTGTCTTACGACATTGTCAAGGTAGTCATAAGGCAACTTACCGATCACGCCGCGTCTGAAGAACTCGTCAGCAAGATTTACAAGACGATCAACGACGACGCCGACGTCAAGAATATAGATTTGTTGAAGACCAGAATATCAGGCTCAATAATTTACGTCGAAGCAGAGATTGCAGTCGACAGCGATTTGAATATCGTCGAAGCGCACGCGATAGCGCAACGCGTACACGACAAAATAGAGGAGACCTTTGAAGAGGTTAAGCATATTGTTATTCACGTCAATCCTTATGAAAACGAACGTGTATAGCACAATTCTTTTTTTTCTAGAGACTATGACGCCCTTGGGGGGCACGTGTAGTACGCTCACCGCTCAGTTGCCTTCTCACGGACAAAAAAACAGCGCTCTCCGCGCTCGCAAGTGGCTGTTATAACTTGACATCTATTCCTATACTCGCCCTCCCCTTGAGGGGAGGGGTAGGGGTGAGGTGTTAATAATACGGATTAGACCTCTCGACTGCGCTCGAGGTGACGCATTATAATATCTTCCATTCGTCTGGAACAAATAGTTCGCCAAATACCCTTACGCAATATCTGTCAGAAAAGGACGCGATATAATCGCACACAACTCTGTCTTTTGGATAGACGTCAAGCAATGATTTGTAAAAGTCGGGGAGTTTGTCTAAGTTTTTGAGATAATATTCAAATATCAATTCAATCATTTTGACAGCCTTAATCTCTTGACTTTTTGCTTGATTATTGAAATAAACTCTTTCGTACATAAAAGTATGCAATTTTTCAGTGGCTTTATCAAAGTCAGGGGATTGTTTGATATAAGGTTTATCCCAACTGTTTTCCACCATATCGGCAATGAGATTGTTTATTCTCTTTGATTTAGAAGTTCCCAGCACCTCCACGCAGTCTTTGGGAAGGTCATTGTCAGTAATCACTCCGCCGCGTCTTGCGTCTTCAATATCGTGATTAATATATGCAAATCTGTCTGCATACCTGACTATATCGCCCTCTAATGTCTTGGGGGTGTCGTGGTATCGGTGATTTCCTATGCCGTCGCGCACTTCGTAGGTGAGATTAAGCCCTTTGCCGTTGTTTTCAAGCAACTCCACAACTCTTTGGCTTTGTTGAGAATGAATAAACCCGCCTTGCACAAGTTCATTCAATTTGCGTTCTCCGGCGTGTCCAAATGGGGTGTGACCAAGGTCGTGTCCCAAAGCAATTGCTTCAACAAGATCTTCATTGAGACACAGCGCTCTCGCAATAGTCCGACCTATTTGCGACACTTCAAGAGTGTGGGTCAAACGAGTGCGGTAATGATCTCCTTCCGGCGCAAGAAAAACTTGTGTCTTGTGCTTGAGACGTCTAAATGACTTGCAGTGCAATATCTTGTCTCTGTCTCTTTGAAATTCCGTACGCAAATTGCAGGGTGAAATCTCACGTTCTCGCCCCTTGGTATTTTGTGAAAGAGTAGCGTATTTGCAAAGAGTTTTGGCTTCTCGCTCTTCTAAAAGTTTTTTTACGTTTTCCATAATTTTATTATATGTCATACAGCATATATTTGTCAAGTAAGGATTATATTTCTCAACTTTGATTGAGGCGCTAATTTTCTGTCATTGACGCTCGCTACGTCCTCGCATTTGCTTGCTTGCTATGCCGTCGCTTTGCTCCTTATGATCAATATATAACAAACGGATGAGATTTCTCGACTACGCTCGAAATGACGTAGAACTTTTGTCATTTCGCTTGAGCGAAGCGGAATGAAAAAATCTATAATGTCACCTCGACCGAAGTGGAGAGGAGAAATCTCAAACGGATTAGACCTCTCGACTACGCTCGAGGCGACATAATAATGTCATTGACGCTCGCACGAGACGCAATATTGCTTGCTCGCTATGCCGTCGCTTCGCTCCTTACGACTGAAACGTAGTGAAACGGAGAAATCTCAATCAATATAAAACACAAAAATCGCAACGCAGAAATAAAGGCGTTGCGATTTTTTATTCAACTAACATACTAATTTAATCAAGATTTTTCACTTTTCCAAAAAAAGTATACTTTTACTGACTGCCTGCGAAAAGGCATAATTTTTCAATTACATTATACTTCGTATATCAATAATTTGCAATATTTTTGGGTCAGTAAAAGTATACCTTTTTTGGAATTTCGTACGCAAATCAAAATTTGATATATGTTAAAAAAATATACAAATTTTGGTTTAGAAGACTCTT
>JAIDRT010000024.1 GCA_029061605.1 Clostridia bacterium
TAGTATTACCACGCCACCCCGTAACGTGTAACACATTTAAGGGCGTTTATTGTAAAATCGGTTATTATATAATAAAAAATGACAAAATACTCTTTATGCCTTGTTGTACCATTTAGGGTGGATATGGGTGGGCTTATCAAAAATTAAAGGAGTATTAGATATGGAAAAGCAAATACCGCTCGGAATAAGCGTTATCTATTTCAACGACGAAAATAAAAACATTTACGCCGAACTGCCGCCCGATAAAGAGCAAGCAAAAGAGCTGTCTAAGCGTATCTATAAAAACGCTATGACAGCCCTTGCAAGACGTGAGCCGTCAACTCCGCACGACTGACTGATAACCCGACAGCGGCAAGTCAACGCCGCAATAATAGTCCCGTCGATTTACCTTGTATATTGCTATGTTCTTTTTAGCGGCAAAGCGGTGCACCAAAAAGCAACCTTATTCAAACAAGGTTGCTTTTGTTATTTATAGTGTTAAATAAATTTTTACTTAAAATATTGATTTTTACAGTGGATTGAGTTATACTAATTGTGCCAAACAAACTTAATACAATGCAATAATAGGGATATTCTATTTTTTTGAGTATGCACTATTATATTGCACACACTTTTTGCATTAGGAAAAAATGCAAATTCCATTAAGTGTGTGCGAATATCCGTATTGCATTTAGTTTGTTTGGCAACAATCGGGGTTTGTGTTTTTCGTGCGTTGACTTCGGTTGACGCACTTTTTATTTTGAGGTATAAACAAATGCAAAGGAAAACTTACTCAACCAAATTTAATGTTAAAGTCGGAGACACTGTTACTTTTGAGTATGATAATGAGATTAAAACATATACTATTCTAAAACAAATTTTAGAATATAGACCTATAAGAATGGGTGGGGCATATGGCTCAAGCAAATATGAATCTATTGACATAACAGGTGCTGATCCAAAGAAAGGTACTATTAATGAAAAAAGTCCCATTGCTCAAGCAATGCTAGGTAAAATAATTGGAGAGAGTTTTAATTTTACAATTGATGGCAAAACTTCTTCAGGAAAAATTCTAAAAGTTAATTCGTACACAACAAAGACTAAACCTATATATCCAAAAGAAGAAATAGTAAATATAAATAGGCTTTCATATACTCATTATGCTTCAGGACTATATTGTGGCAATTTGCGCGAATTTAAGATAGTTGTACATCGAGAAAAAGGGATAGTTGTTAGACTTAAAGGATTCAATGGTGAATTTGAAACGAAAGTAATTGATTTTGAACCTATCAGCAAGGCGAAGTTAAAATACACCTTTGAACAATTATCTAAAATACAGTTCCCATCGCAACATCATTTTACAGTCAATGCTACCGATGGAGATGGTTGGCGTTTGCGAATTGATAACATTGAATATAGAGGTTGTTTTACAAAACCAAAATTTCTTGTAGATATTTTATCAATTATTAATTATAATTATTTATACGAAAAATACAATAAAGCATTTGAAATATATTCAACACAAAAAAATAAAGCAGTCCAGTAAGTTCATTGGGTTAAGAGTGGCACCCCATAACAGGGGTATACAAACACCCTTACGAGAAAGAAACCGATTTTTCGGTTTTTTTCTTTTGCGCAGTTTTCGTCCTCGCTCCCATTAACACCGTTGCCGTTGGGGTAGTCACGATAAGAGCAACTGACAGTTGCTTTATTTTTGATTTTGTTTGCGCTATAATAAAAACAGTAAAAAATGAGAGGGTAATACAAATGGAAACTAAGGACATTATTTCAGAACTTCGTTTAAAAAAAAGATTTTCACAAGATGAACTTGCAGAAAAGGTTTTTGTAACTCGTCAAGCAGTTTCTCGCTGGGAAAATGGTGAAACTGTACCTAATACAGAGACATTAAAATTATTGTCAAAGGTCTTTGATGTATCAATAAATACACTTTTGGGTTCGCCAAGACAACTCATTTGTCAATGTTGCGGTATGCCGCTTGACGATACGACTATTAGCAAAGAGACAGACGGAACTTTTAATGAGGAATATTGCAAATGGTGTTATGCAGATGGAAAATTTGCTTATCAAAGTCTTGGCGAATTGATTGATTTTATTGCAGGACATATGGCAAATGAAAATTTTACCACGCAACAAGTGCGTGAATATTTGGGAGCGCAACTACCTAATTTGAATTATTGGAAAAAACGGTAAAAAGCCACACATCGCTTGCCAACTTTTCATAAAAAAGTCGAACTACTTTTACTGTAAGTTTGACTTTTTTTATGGAAAAACACGCATCGTATAAAAATCGTTGATTTTTCATTGAAAATGTGCTATATTGAACGTGCGATACATCTTAATATCATTGTTAGGGAAGTACTATTGGCAAAAACGTACTCTCTGCCCTTTCAATGGAAAGATGTGTCGCAACAGTGAGAAGTGCGTTTTGGGCGTGTTTCTCAAAAACACGCTTTTTTATTTTAAGGAGGTAAATTTATGAGAAAAAAGCTATTTAAACCCATAATTCTTGTGACTTTGCTTTGCATTGTCATTGTATGTTCCGCTTTTGCATTTGCGGGCTGCAGTTTGTTCTCGTCCATGTTTTCACGGTGGGAATTCAGCTATAGAGAATTTAATATAAACAACGACCACCTAAATATGTGGGACGACGGAACCGATGGGTACGTTCTTGAAATAAATACCGACTCTGCAACCCGAAGAAAAATTTCAAAGATCGAAAATATCCCAACCGAATACAACGGCAAACCCGTGGTTCAAGTTGATTTTAACTATACTGCCGTTACTGACTTGGTTATACCCGATGGAATTAAATACGTTAGATTATACGGTTGCAAGTCTTTAAAAAACTTAACTCTGCCAAAGACGTTGCGCAGTCTTTATGAGGCGGATTTTAGCAACTGCAGTTCGCTTGAAAGCATAACTATTCCTGATAGCGTAGTCGGCATAGGTCCTTACGTTTTTGCAAATTGCACAAGTTTGAAAAGTATTAAATTGCCGGCTAGCCTGTCCGAAATATCAATGTTGGCGTTTTCTTCCGATTACGAAACCGATTGCGCGCTTTATACGGACAGCAACAATTGGGTGGACGGAGCATTCTATTTGGATAATCATCTCATTTCGGCGGGAAATAACGTTGGCGCTTCTTACACGGTAAAAGAGGGAACCGTAACTATTTGCTCAAATGCATTCAAAAATAGCAAAGGATCTCCGTTGTTATATATTGAATCAGTAGATTTGCCGAAAAGCCTTAAATACATAGGTAAGAGCGCTTTTGGCCCCGATAGCACCTTTGGTAAGATAAAAGAGGTGTACTACAGCGGGTCTATAAGCGAATGGTGCGCTATTAAATTCGAAAATGAAACGTCAAATCCCGTATATAGCTTTTATAAAGGCAATAGTAATAGGCTGGGGGAAGAGGGTTACGAGACCAAGCTTTATTGCGTTGACGAGGGCAAAGATACTCTTGTAGAAACGGTGAATCTTCCATTTAGGGCAACGACGGTGAATGATTACGCCTTAGCGGGATTCAGTTGTCTTAAACATTTTAATATGGTTGGAAACCCAACGAGTCACGTAAAATACCTAGGGAAAAGCGCGTTTGAGGGATGTGTGAATTTAAATAGTGTGACTTTGGGAAGCGAAATAGAAGAAATTGGCGAAGGCGCTTTTTCAGAATGTTGAAATCTCAACAATGTGAGAATATACAGCGAAAGATACAAGTCTTTTGAATATACTAGCGAAGACGAGTCGACTTGGATGCAGTATAATTGTATAATAGACGTTGAGGAAAAGAGAGTAATTGCTTTTACCTCAAAAGAAATATATATACCTTTATTTGTTGAAAGCATAGATGAGACCACTTTGGCAAAAAATATGACCCTCGTAAGATACGAAGGCACGAAAGAACAGTGGACGAACATAAAAAACATATATCATATACGTTTTGTTGAGATTGTATATGAATATAAGATTCAATAGGAAAGCTGCGCGTTGCAATAATTCATCTGCAATACGCAAAAAAGGATAATAAGTAAAAACAACTTTATAAGGCATAGGGTTTGCGGATATTCCGCAAACCCTTTTGCTTTTAAATTATACATTCGACGCAACTTAGGCATACGTTACGTCGATAAAGTCACGGCAAATAAATATATTTGGGAACAAATAATAAAGTTTAGAGAGAGTGAGTATAGTTTAGAATAAAACAATATTCGCTTGTATATTTTCATTGCTAAAAATTTTTGGTTAAATTTAAGATAAACACTTGACAAGCAATACTATGCAATGTATAGTATTATGTAAAGCGGGGTACTACTTGTGGATATACAGTTGAAAAAAGGGATATTGGACGTGTGCGTTCTCTATGCGATAAGCAAAGGAGAAAGTTACGGCTATAAAATAATAAGCGATCTTATGGGTATAATTGAGATATCTGAAAGCACGCTTTATCCTATTTTGAAGAGACTTGAATCAGGCGGGTACGTGATGACTCGCACCGCAGAATTCAATGGACGCCTCAGGCGATATTATAAGATAACGCCGCTGGGACTAAAAAAACTGAAATCGGGCAGAGACGATTTGCTTGAAATAAATTCTATATATAAAAAGTTGTTTAGCGGGCAAATCTAGCCTGCCTTGGAGGTAACAATGACCTATAATGAATGGAGGGACGAACTCAAATACAACCTTTTATGCGTGCCTGAACAGGAGAGAAAAAGGGTACTGGATTACTATGCGGAAGCGTATGCCGACAGGAGAGACGCAGGCTATTCTGAACGAGAGATAACTGCCGAATTTGGCGCGCCTTACGACGCTGCACAACGCATCCTTTCTGAGAGTAACGAACAGTATAATGCGATTTATATGAACGAAGGACAAATCAAAGAGCCTAGTTCACAATACGGATCTGACAATGATTGCAGTCAATATGACCAAGGATATCTAAATGATGCAAGTCAACCAAAGTCTGACGTAGCACAACAATCAGCGCAATACGCGTCGCAAAAAACAAGCGACCGCTCTTGGGTATTCGTACTGCTTTGCGTGATATTTGCTGTGCCGATATTTGGGATATTTATGGCAATGGTTGGGGTGACAGTGAGTTTTTGCGTGACTCCATTTGCTCTTCTTATAGCAGGCGTTGCAACGATTGGGGCAGGAGTGGGAGAGTTGTTTTCCAACGCTGCTTCAGGCGCCGTTACGATGGGAATGGGACTTGTATTGTTTGGAGTCAGTCTGATAATAATGCCGTTGTTTTTAAAGTTGGTAAAACTTATGTGGCAACTCTTTTTAAGGTTTTTCGCGTGGCTTAAATCTTTGTTTGATAAAAAGGAGAGAATATAATGAAAGCATTTATAAAGGTAATCATAGCAGGCGCAGCAATTCTATTGATAGGTATCATAGTGTTAGTCGTTGCTCTCGGTGTAAACAACTGGCAGATCGACGGCGATTACGAAATGAAATACTATAAATGTACACAGCAAAATACGTCGCTTGACATAGATTTTTCGGCGGGGACGCTTGAAGTAAACTATTATGACGGAGAAATGATAAAGATCGAATATCCAGAAAATAAGGTGCTGACCTCAACGATTTCTGAATCTAACGGCACGCTGTCTTTTGCCACGACGACCAAACGTAAATGGAATGTCTTCAATTGGTTCAGTAAGATACCTGAGGCAAAAATATGGATACCGCAGGGCGATATTATGAATATCCATCTTGATATGAGCGCAGGTACGACAAAATTTGCAGACGGCGAATACGGCGATTTTATTATAGGAATGAATGCCGGTACTTTGCGCATTGGCGACGTAACTTGCAAAAAGTTGGCTGTTAAATTGAGCGCAGGAACGCTAAATATGAAAAATACGGTATCTGCTGAAGACGTAAGCATTGATTTGAACGCTGGCACTTTAAATATTCAATCGCTTGTTTGTCCTTCTGTTGTTGGAAACGTAAGCGCAGGTACGGCAAATATCAGCAGTTTGAATACTTCATCCGTAGACGTTGATATCAGCGCAGGAACGGTCAAATTAGCAATGGTAGGCGCGAAGTCGGATTATAACATTTCCGTCGAAAAGAGCGCAGGATCTTGCAACGTATCCAATCAGTCGGGCGCTACGGAGAAGCGTATTAAAGCAAGTATCTCGGCAGGGACGTTGAATATCAAGTTTGAATGATAAGTATAATTAAAGATATAAATATGGAAATAAGAGATTATAAAGTCAAAGACTGCGATACCGTCTCAAAGTTATTCTTTGAGACGGTACATTCAATTAATGCCAAAGATTATACAGACGAGCAATTGTTTGCTTGGGCAAGTAGCGCTGAGGATTTTAAAAGCCGCAGATGCCGTGATTTGCTTGAGCAACGCACTGTGGTCGCAGTTATCGGCGAGAAAATTGTTGGATTTGCAAGCATTGACAAGAGCGGTGAATTGGACTTGCTTTTTGTCGACAAAGATCATCAAAGGCAAGGCATTGCCACAGCGTTATGCGACGAAGTGGAAAAAGGTTTTTCAGTTTTAACAACTTATGCATCTATTACCGCAAAACAATTTTTTGAAAAGCGCGATTATATTGTGATAAAAGAGCAAGAAGTAGAACGGTTTGGCGTAAAATTGAAGAATTTTAAAATGAAAAAGAATGTAGAATTTTGTATATAACTTGAATAAATAATGCTATCTTATAGTTGACATATTTTTTACACAGTGCTAAAATCATAAGAAAAATATAATACTAAGGAGATCAAAATGAAAAAGGTATTAACAAGTGTAATAGTTGTAGTAATGTTGCTTTCCATTGTATGTTGCTGTGTAGCCTGCAATAAGAAAGCGCCGCTGGATCAAGTCATTGATTGCGCAAAAGAATTGAAAGAAATGATCAACGACGATTCTTTTGAGATAGCCGGTGATTGCGGTTATCAAAAATATTTTGAATTTGAAGGTACCACGTATCTTTATATTTATATCGCAATTCAGTTTAGAGTAAAAGGCAAATTTGACGTTGCGTACTTTGTAGACGGTAAATTCATTGGATACGAAAGCAATTACGATGACGGAACCTATGACACGTGGTCGGATACAAGACAAGAAAGATTTTTAGATTCTTCCTTAATTTGGATGGATGGCGAATATACAGAAGTATTTTCTAAGGAAGAAATCAGCAGCGCATTGAGCATTGGCGTATCGGGCGAAGATGTCAGCGGAGCAGAAAGCGTTGATGAGTAATTTTTAAATTCGGCAAATAAAAATAGCGTGGAATTTCTATAAATTCTGCGCTATTTTATTATGCTAAAATTCTAATAACTTTTAGTAAATATGCTTGACATTTGGTAGAAGCGAATTTAAAATATAAATATAAATTATTTGAATTAAGGAGAGTAAAAATGAAAAAGAAAAAATCACTTGCAGTAGTTGTGTGTATCGCATTGGTCGCAATCACGGCTATGTCTCTTTGTGCTTGCGGCGGCGTCAACGCTGCTTGGAAGAGCGTAGGCTTGACAAGTTCTACTTTGACTCTTCCTCAACTCTCTATGAGCCAAATGAAGAGTGTGAGAGGCAATGAGAAGGTTGCGATGTCAATTTTGTGGAATGATGCTACGGAAAACAATTTTAAATCTTTGGCAGAAGAATGTTTTACAAAAATCCCTGCAAATTTAGACACGCTAGGCAATACAATGTCTTCAATTGACGATATGATTTATTCAGACGACAGAGTAATGCTTTTCAACGGCGAGTATAGAATTTCGGGAGATAAGTATAATTGCGCCGTTATGTTCTTCATAGAAGAATTTGAGGGAAATGATGCAATTGACGATTCAGAGACGGTGACTTACAAAAAGAATCAATTGTTGTTGGTACTTGAAAAACAAATCGTTCAGATTGGTGTCAAACATTCTTGGGATATTGACAGCGATGACAAAACGTGGTTTACTCAAGAAGAGTTGGAATATTTGGGACTTGATGGATTGCAAGCGCCGCAAGGCAATATTTTGGGTAAGATAGTGTCCAATGACAACGGTTATTCGGCGCGTATGAGTATTGAGATTGCATCGGATGCTATCTACGATAGTTTTATTCAAAAGTTGTTTAATGATTACGATATGAATTTGTCAAGAGAAGAAGAGGTGGTTGAAAGTTATAATAATCCTGCAATATATTTGTCAAATCAGCATTTTACGATGTTTTCACCTCGTTTTAAAGTAGAGGACAAGACGTTTTCTGCAAGTATAAATCTAGATGACGGACATATTGTAATAGAGATTTATGACGTTAAATAAATTGTATAAAATCCCAGTAGTTCGCAAAAATTTGTTTGACAAAAATTTTTAAATTTGATAAAATAATTGACGTTGAACAGCCAAAAGAGCGTAGAATTTCGACGAATTCTACGCTCTTTTTATGATGTTCTTCGCAGGTTTCACGCGTTCTTTACTCCGACAAAGACGATAAAATTTTCGGAGGTTATTATGGAAGAACAAGCCCAAAACAACTTTTTAGGTACAGAAAAAGTCGGCAAACTTATGAAGATGTTTGCCATTCCTTGCGTATTGAGTTTGATTATTCAATCGCTTTACAACTTAGTAGATCAAATTTATATTGGTCACTGCAATACGTTGGGCACGGCGGGAAATGCTGCGACAGGTATAGTATATCCGCTCACTATAGTGGCGCTTGGCATAGGTCTGTGGATAGGTGACGGTTGCGCGGCGTGTATGAGTCTCAATCAAGGTCAGGGTAATACCAAAGGCACTGCAAGAAGCGTAGGAACTGCGCTATTTTACGGCGTTGCCGCAAGCGTGGCGCTTATGATAATATGCTTTTGCTTGAAAGATAAAATCTTGGTTGCTATTGGAGCGCAAGGCGATATATTGGATAAGTCTAGCGAATACGCCAACTTTATTATTGGCGGATTTTTGTTCTTTACTTTGGCGTGCGTGCTCAACCCTATAATTCGAGCCGACGGCAGTCCCAAATTTGCAATGCTTGCAATGGCGATAGGAGCAATAATCAATATTGCTCTTGATCCGCTCTTTATCTTTGGATTTGATATGGGTATGACAGGCGCGG
Organism: Clostridia bacterium; assembly: GCA_029061605.1. Taxonomy (GTDB): domain Bacteria; phylum Bacillota; class Clostridia; order Christensenellales; family UBA3700; genus RACS-045. The sequence continues at coordinate 9,074 of JAIDRT010000024.1, forward strand.
CATTGGCGACGTTCCTTGGACAGTTGATCACTTTCGTGTTGCACGTTGCGTATCTATTCAAGTCCAAGACTTTCAAATTAAAAATTGCGGATTTGATTCCGTCCAAGGAGATTGGACATATTCTCAAGTTTGGAATATCATCTCTTTTGACCCAACTTGCCATAGTTATTATTTCTATCGTCAACAACATTCTTTTGTTTAAGTTTAGCGCAGGTAGCGGATACGATACAGCAATTACGCAAGGCGTCATAACAGTGGCGTTCAAGGTATTTGGTATTGTCGTATCTATTGCCATAGGTATTGCTTCAGGCGCTCAACCTGTCATAGGGTATAATTACGGCGCTAAGAAGTACGACCGCGTCAAGAAGACTTTGCTTTATATGATGATAGCCACTGTTATAGTGGGCGTCATTGCCACAGTTATATTTGAGGCGTTTCCTGAGTTGTTTATTTATATATTCGGCAACGGCGGAGAAGGCGTCGACCAAGAGGCATACAAGCAATTTACCTGTCTTACGTTCAGAATATATCTTGGATTTATTCTCTTCACCTGTGTGATCAAGAACTTGGCAATATTCTTCCAAGCAATCGGCTCTCCCATTAAAGCCACACTTATATCAATGTCAAGAGACGTTATATTCCTCGTGCCGCTTTCAATCATTTTGGCAAACGTTGGCGGTATTCAGGCGCTTTTGTGGTCGGCGCCGATATCTGATATAGTAGGCTTTGCGCTTGCATTGGGACTTACTTTGCACGTGCTTGTCGTTATGAAAAAGAAAGCGGCAAAAGAGGCGGAGCAAGTGGTCGACACTGCGCAAATAAAAGAAACAAAGCAGGGCGTAGTCATAACCTTGGCAAGACAGCACGGAGCGTCGGGCAGAGAGATAGGAAAGTTACTTGCAGAGAAACTAGGGGTACCTTATTACAACAAAGACTTGACTTTGCTTACCGCGCAAGAAAGCGGACTTTCTCAAGAATACGTTCACGACGTTGAGGACGGAAAACTGCAAAAAATCGAAACTTTGTATATTGGACTTGACCCAACCGACCAAGCAAGACAAGCGCAAGAAAAGGTATTGAGAAGCATAGCAGACAAAGGCAGCTGCGTTATCGTTGGCAGAGCGGCAGACAAAGTGCTTGCAGATTTCAACCCTCTCAAAATATTCATTCACGCGCCATTGGAGTATCGCGTGGAGCGCATAATGAAAAAGTACGGCGATAGCAAGGAAAAAGCAGAGGAATTTGCGATCAAGTCGGATAAGCGCAGAGCAAAATACTATGAGTTAATCACAGGCTGCAAGTGGGGAGAATCAAGCAACTACGACTTGACGGTAGACAGTTCTATCGGCGTAGAAAACGCAGTTGACGTAATAATTGAGTTTATCAATAAAAGATAATTAGCATATCCTGTAACAAAGACGGCGCGCTATACTTTTAAGTTAGCGCGCTATGTTCTTAATAGCAGATGTCAATTATGCTTTTAAGTTGCTTTTGCTCTATATTTTTGTTAAGATAAAGATATGAAGACAGATTACGATATTATAGTTATCGGCGCAGGACCGACTGGCGCAACTTGCGCTAAGATTTTGGCGGATAAAGGTTATTGCGTATTGGTAGTTGAGAAATGCAAGTTGCCAAGATACAAGTCTTGTTCAGGTATGATAATCGCCAAGACGGCAGGGCTTGTCAAGGATTATTTTCAAGTAGAGATACCCGATTGCGTAAAATGTACGCCGTATGACAATTACGGAATGATATTCGTCAACGATGAGGGCGTGGAGTATAAGTTTGAGCAGCGCGGTTTCAACGTGTGGCGAAGCGGATTTGACAACTTTCTTTTGAGCAAAGCAAAAGAGAGCGGAGCGGACGTGATTGATGGCGTAAGCGTAACTTCTTGCAAAGATTTTGAGGATTTTGTTGAAGTGACTTTTTCAGATAAAGGCATAGGCAAAAAGCGCGCAAAGTATCTCATAGATTGCGAAGGGGCAATGGGCGTACTCAAACGCAGTATTCTCAATTGCGACAAAGATTATATCGTCACTTATCAGGCTTTTTATCAAGGTAAAATAAATCTCGATCCACATTATTTTTATGCGTACCTTCAACCTGCGTTTTCGCAGTATGACGCCTGGCTCAACGTCAAGGACGGTATGCTCGTCTTGGGCGTAGCAGTAGAGGATATAAACAAAATAAATTATTACAACGACAACTTTATTAGATATATGCAATCTAGTCACGGTTTGGAGATTGACAAAAAAGTCAAGGAAGAGAAGTGGATTATGCCGCATATTCGTCCCGACTTTAAGACAGATTACGGAGTAGGCAGAGTTGTGTTTGCAGGAGAGGTCGCAGGCTTTCTCAATCCAATGGGCGAGGGCATATCTTGCGGTATGGAGAGCGGTTATTGCGCTGCAATGGCAATTGCAGAACATTTTAAAGACCCTAAAACGGTGTTGATAGATTATCAACAAAACACAAAAGACCTAATGGCCTATATGCAAAGACAGTGGCATTTGGTATCGTTGATGTCAAGTAAGTTTAGTGATATGAGACTGCGTAATTCTTAATGTCGTCTCAACCGTACTATACAAAAGGCCGACCTTGCGGCCGACCTTCTGCATTAGGGGTTGTATGTATTAGAAAAAGGCTAATTTAGTATTTGTCATATTCTTCAAAGTCTTGATTTTTGCCGTAGTTGCTTTCGTCAGACTTTTGAAATTTGACAGGTTGATTTACGACGAAGTCTTGATAATATTGTAGTTCCATACGTCTTATGTCTTTGTATTTGACAAAGAATCTTATTATAAGGATGATTCCTGTCAAGATTGAGCCAGCAAACAATATTACTGATATAGTTGAAATCACGTTGTTTGCGCTGTCAAACATCAGAAAGCAAAATGCAAACATCATACTGACTACGACTGAAGCCGCAATGGGTATACGCATATTAAGCGCCCTGAGACTATCGCCCTCAAAGTTATTTTCTTCGACTGATATGCCATTCATAAAGCCTTCAATATAGTGTTGGGCTTTTTTCATAGACGAACAATTCAACTTGTAAGTCTTGTCGTTGACGACAATGTTGATATTGCCCCAGTGGGAGCAAGACGCGTAGCGCATCGTAGAAGTGGCTAAGCCTGCATAGTTTTGCAATACAAAGGGCATCCAGCCATATTCGTCAATTTCGTACGCCGAAACTTTTAGATAATAATATTCGTCTTCTTTTATATACATATCATTGCCTATGAAATATATATTTGGTTTTTTTAACATTATCATTCTTACTATCGTTATTGCAGCCGCTATGACAATGAGAACGATAGAGAATATCAGAAGACTCCAGTTGTCACATACTCCTTTATCAAGATATTGATTGGCGATATTGTTGGCAGCGAACAGAGATAATGCTATGCCGCCTATCGCTAATTCTAAAGTAAGCGCATATAATCTTCCGAAAGCCCCTTTAATTGCCACGACGTTGCTACTTTTATCGTTGTATATTGCCAAGTCTTCTTTTCGCACTCTATCCATAATTTTGTCCTCCTTATTTTATTGGTTTCGCCATCGGCTACCTTGTATATTTATTATATCAATATGCTTTTTTCAGTTCAATGTTGTTTTAGATTAGGTTTTACGCGAATGATGTAGATTTTACACGAAAAATAAAGTGTGGTATTTAGTTGCATTGCAGAAAATGAAAATAGCGGATATCAATCCGCTATTGTGTTTGTTCATACTTATTTTAATATAATGTTGTCGTATCAATAAATGTAATTTCTATTTACATCATTCTTTTTATGTCATTTCGACCGTAACGAAGTGAAGTGGAGAAATCTCTACGGTTGAAGGATTTAGATTTCTCGGCTACGCTCAAAATGACGTATACACGCTCAAAAGATATATGCGCTAGTGACGTATATATGCAAAATGACGATTACATATTCTTTTTTAGTTTTGCTTCGTGCTTTAATCTCAAGTCTTTAGAGAGTATAGTTTTACGCAGTCTTATGCTCTTTGGCGTAACTTCAACGAGTTCGTCGTCGGCGATAAATTCAAGGCATTGCTCAAGTGACATCACCGTAGGGGTAATGAGTTTGAGCGCTTCTTCGCTACCGCTTGCGCGGTTGTTTGTGAGTTGTTTTTTCTTGCAGACGTTGACGACCATATCTTCTTCGCGCGAGTTGACGCCGACTATCATACCTTCATATACGTTGACGCCTGCGCCAATAAAGAGATTGCCTCGCTCTTGCGCGTTGAAAAGTCCGTAAGACGTCGTCGCGCCGTCTTCCCAAGCGACAAGCGAGCCTCTGTTGCGCTCTTGCACTTCGCCCTTATAAGGCTCGTAGCCTTTGAGCACGTGGTGCATTACGCCAAAGCCTCTCGTGTCTGTGAGCATTTCGCTGCGATATCCGATAAGGCAGCGAGAGGGAATATCAAACTCAAGTTTTGTTCCGCCTCTATCGTCTGGCGTCATATTCTTGAGATCGCCTTTTCTTGCGCCGATCTTGTTCATTACTGCGCCCACATATTCTTCAGGTACGTCTACGACGAGTTCTTCCATAGGCTCGCAGAGCACTCCGTCAATGGTCTTATAGATTACCTTAGGGCGGGATACTGCAAATTCATATCCCTCTCTTCGCATTGTCTCAATGAGTATTGACAAGTGCAATTCGCCTCTGCCAAAGACCTTAAAACTGTCTGCGGAGTCTGTCTCTTCCACACGCATTGAAACGTTGGTTTCCACTTCTTTAAATAGTCTTGCGCGCAAGTGTCTTGACGTGACGTATTTTCCTTCTTTACCTGCAAAGGGGGAGTTGTTGACCATAAAGAGCATTGAGAGCGTTGGCTCGTCAATCTTGACGAATGGCAGTGCCTCAATTTTGTTGAGGTCGCAAATTGTCTCGCCGATATTGAGGTTGTCCACGCCGCTTATTGCCACAATATCTCCAACACTGCCGCTTTCGCACTCAACTCTTCTCAAGCCCTCGAATTGATAGAGTTTGGATATCTTTGCCTGATGATGAGTTCCGTCAGCGTGACAAATGATTGCTTGCTGTCCGTTCTTGATCGTACCTCTCACAATTCTGCCAATACCGATTCTGCCTACGTATTCGTCGTAGTCTATATTGCATATAATTGCCTGCAATCCGTCTTCCGTATCGCCCTCGGGGCAGGGGATCTGCTCGATAATCGTGTCGAGGAGCGGGGTCATATCTTTGCCCACTTCGCCAACTTTTAGACTTGCCCAGCCTTGTTTTGCGCTTGCCATAACAGTGACAAAGTCAAGTTGGTCGTCGTTGGCGCCAAGTTCGATAAACAAGTCTATGAGTTGATCTATTACTTGATTGGGGTCTCCGCCTCTGTCAACTTTGTTGATTACGACGACGGCTTTTTTGTTGAGCCCAAGAGCCTTTTTGAGCACGTATCTCGTCTGCGGCATACATCCTTCCACTGCGTCTACGAGCAAGAGTACGCCGTCTACCATAGACAGTATGCGTTCTACTTCGCCGCCGAAGTCTGCGTGTCCTGGGGTGTCGATTATGTTTATCTTGACGCCCTTATAATGCACGGCGGTGTTTTTGGCAAGTATGGTTATACCACGTTCTCTTTCGATATCGCCGTTGTCCATTACTCTGTCTACGACAGCCTCGTTGGTGCGGAAGACTCCGTTTTGGCGGAGCAGTTGGTCGACCATAGTCGTTTTGCCGTGGTCAACGTGCGCAATTATTGCAATGTTTCTCAAATCTTGTCTTTTCATATTATATATATCCTAAATTGTATTACTTGTTTTTATGTTGTCATCTCGACTGAAGTGGAGAGATCTCTACAGAATAAAATTGATTAGATTTCTCGACTGCGCTCGAAATGACATCAAAATATGACGATTATCTCAACTCCACAATCTTTGCCAACACCTTATTACCCACGACACTCATATAGCAATAAGTCTTTGCATACGTCAGCGAGCCGGGATTTATTAGTTTGAGATTGCCATATTCAGTTATCTGCGGTTTATGAACGTGTCCGTAAAGACAGCAGTCTGCGCCAAGTTCCAAGCCTCTCATTTGCAAATTTAAATCCGACGACTTGACCTTATAATTATGTCCGTGCGTGAGAAAAAACTTAACGCCCTCGATTTCTACGATTTCTTCAGACTGATTTGTTATTCCGTCCCAATTGCCATAGACAAAGTGCACTTTGCCGGGGTAGGCGGACTTGAGTTTTTCTATTTCCTTTGCGCCGTCGCCCAAGTGAAATATAAAGTCTGCATTGTCAAAAGCCTCCCACAAAAACTCATTGTCGGGCAGTCTTCCGTGCGTATCGGAAATAACTATAATATTTTTCATATTTATAAAGGTACTCTTTTTGAATAATATTGTCAAATAAATGCTTTGATAAATAAATATTTATATAAATTCCACTGAAGATATTTTTCTAATTTTAGACAAAAATTATAAAAAATCACAATTTTCCAAAAAAAGTATACTTTTCCTGACTGCCTGTGAAAAGGCATATTTTTTCGATTACATTATACTTCACGAACAATTATTTTGC
>JAIDRT010000025.1 GCA_029061605.1 Clostridia bacterium
AGCCCCCACAAACGCTTTTGTCAAATTGATATTTCAAAATGTCATTTCGACCAAAGCGAAGCGTCGTGGAGAAATCTTAAACCTTATGATGTCATTTCGAGCGAAGTCGAGAAATCTCAAACGGATAGAGACCTCTCCACTACGGTCGAGGTGACAAAATACAAAACAAGCCTTATGACGTCACCTTGAGCGAAACGAAGAGAAGTCGAAAGGTCTCAATCCAATCAAAACGTACTAAAGAGAGGAAGATACAATGATTTTAGCAAAAAGGAAGAAGCAAGCAGGAATTTTCTCTATATTAGTGTTGGCTCTTTTGGTTTGTTTGACGTTGAGTTCTATTTTCAGCGGACTCAATTCGGACAGAGCCGATGCAAGCGTAATAAGCAACAAAGTTACGTTATCAGGCGATTTGTTGCTCAATGGGTATAAGACCAGAACTGACGGCAACGTATTTAACGGCGACGTTTTGCAAGAGTTGTACAACAAATTGGTAGGGAAGACAGGCGCGACGTTTAACGACGTGGTTTCGGCGTCAAAAAGAGCAAAATCAGGCACTTCGAGCGCGCAAATGCACGGCGGGCTTGATTCAAAGGATATCAGAGATCTAAACAGCGGTAAAAATATAGTTGTCAGTCTTGGCGGAAAAAATTGGACGGTTACGTCTCTTACCACTGACGACAGTTCTACTCCCAACGTCGTATTGACGCTTTGGCTTGCAGAGAGCAGTTTTACAAGCAAATACAATTTATGGTCAGATACAAACCTTAGCCAGTCATATCCGTCTATTATGTACTCTTCAAGTTATATAAGGGCAAGACTTCTCAACGGAGTAACTTCTGATGGGAGCGCAGTAAAATACGTGGCGAGCGCAGGCGCTAGTACGCTGACCACTTATTCAAAAGATTCAACTTATCCGTTTGGAATATACACGACAAAACCTACGTCGTCTTCAAATAGGTCCAACGGCGGAATAGCGGACTTTATTGTTTTGCCGCAAAATATACCTTATCAAAAGACAGAGAGTTTATACTATTCAAAAGCAAATAATTGGACGGCTCTTGCTAATGAGGCATTGAATACTTTGCCAAGCAGTATTTGGGAAAATTCAAATATATACGCTATTCAGAGCAAAAGCGGATACAACAGTTGGGGCAAGGATTATATATGGTTGCCAAGTTGGATAGAGATGGGATGGCCTACCGCCAATATCAACTCAAATAATTTTAGCGGTCACGTAGGATTGTGGAATTCGGATAGCCAGATGAGGGGTAGCAACAATAACGCTTGGTTGCGTTCTGGAACAGAAAATGGCAGAGACTGCACTTTTGTGTATGATGACGGCAGGGGATATTGGACAAATGCTGACAGTACGGGCTCAATTCGTCCTGCATTGCATTTAAATCTCACTGCGGCGCAAAGCAGTTCTGTTACATCTCTTACAAATCCTACAGACGTGACTACCACTTACGACGGCACCCAACAAGAGTACTTTAAGTCAAATGGGTCGAACGTAAGTTGGTATAATTCCACGTTGTACTCAAGCGCAAACGCTAACGTAAAAGTAGAGTATTTTTATGAAGACGGAACGACACCTCTTCCCACTTCCACAATGCCTATAGAGTATGGAACATATAAAGTAAAACTTACTATTCAAAGTTCAAAGTATCAATGGGCAAGCGGAGGAACTGAAAAGACCATCACGTATAAGATAGACAAGCGATCGCTGTCGGTTGACTTTAATTCAAACGTCAGCCCGCCGACTGCAACGCCTACCAATCTATGTTCAAGAGACACGGACTTAAAAGATACCATATTGCGCATAAGGTATAATACGGTGGGGATGACTGATTATACTTATGATTACCCCACAAAAATAGGTAATTACGTCGCAACGGTGGAGATATACAACAATGACAATTATAAGTTGGCAACCACGTACACCGCGACGATTGCAATAAAGACTTCAGGCGTTGCTATACCCAAAATCAGCGGCGGTTGGCTTACGTATAACGGACAGAGCCAGTCATATCTATTGCAGTATGACAAAGATAAAATCACTGTGGAAGTAGCCGAAGGGTATGCGGGCAAAGGATTGTTTGAATTTGTAGACGACGAGTATATATTGGTCACAAATGCGGGAGAATATAAAGACGCTCTCAAAGCCACGCTCAAAGACCCATATAATCCCGCCGATAGTTCAGGCAGTGACGTATGGGCAGGTACTACAGCGGATACTTCTACGAAATATATATCGTTTAGTCTCAATACTCTCAATTTGGAAGTGACTACGTTGCAAAGCGTGATAAATGCGCAACAAGGCGATAGTCCTGTCTTGAGCATTATGACGCCCAATAAGCCCAACTCAAGCGACAATGCTTTGAATGTCAAGATAATGGCGCAAATTGGAACAAGTACGCCAAAGCAAATTGGCGAGTTTTCGCTCTCAAGCGCAAGCAGTAATGCGCAGAGTGTAGAATTAGATTTAACAGCGTTGTTGGTAACAGGAGACTATACATTGACTTTAGAGCCTGACAATACCAATTATTCGTTGTCCTTTAAGACGGCAGTTACTTTGAAGTTGTCGCAAAAAAGCGAAAAGCCGACGCTTATTTGGTGGTTGCAAGAGGGCGGGAATATGACTGGCTCTTCTGCCAACGCAGATATCGGAGCCGCCGATAAAGAAGTAGCCTTTGATGAAAAGATTACGTACAATGGCAAAGAATTTTCGTTCTTTGTCACAGCCAACAACGGCTATGAAGTAGACACTTCGTACAATATAGGCGATTTTGTCGCAGGATACAGTCACGAAAAAGCCGTCAATGCAGGTTCATATACTACGCAAGTAGCAATAAAGAAAGAAGGCGAGACGACGGAGATTTATTCGATTGCTTGGACAATAGACAAAGCGTTGTTTGACTTATCTCCAGTCGTATGGAAGGACAATGGCAAAGCGCAATACACAGGCAGAGAAGTAGAAATGGTGTTGGAGAATTTGCCAAGCGGTCTTGTGGCAAGTTATGACAACAACAAAGGCTCGACAGTGGGCAAAATAGGCTCAGCATTCGTATCGTTTACATTGACAGGAGATGCTGTGGGCAATTACGAAATACCTCAAGAGAATGGCAAGGGCAGCAATTATGTCTTTGACGGCAGCGGAGATTTTGCTTGGGAGATAGATTGGGAAATAATAAGAGCGATAATTGCGATAGGCAATAGAAACGATTGGGAAAGCGCAAGTTATACCAATGACAATGGCAATACTTATGATTACTACAAACTCAAAGATGGCAAAGCCGACGGCGTGGTTGAGTACGAATATTACGAGTGCGATAGCAACGGAAAAATTTTGCAAGATATTGCGCCCATTGATCTGAAAGATTTGGAGTATTCTGATACCGTAAAGAAGTATTATAGAGCGTTGCCAAAAATAACCGACGAAAACAACTATACTTTCACCGACGGTGTGACGGATTTGTATTCGCCGATGTTTGTCGTTGGCGGTGGCGCTGTGGAAGTTCAAGTATCTATTGCAACTGATAAGATAGAATACAACGGTAAGCCGAGAAACGTGAAGTTGAAAGTAAGCAGCGGAGCGACGGTAAACGACTTTGATTTAACATATTATAGCGGAGACATAGCCGACGAGGCGCACAAGTTGGACGGAGCGCCGACGGAGAGGGGCAATTACTTGGTTGTAATCACGTCCAATAAGACTAGCGTGGTATTGAGCGGAACGACGCAGTACACTTTTGAGATAATAGCGGCGACGATAAAGAAAGAATGGAATAAGGACGCCAAGCCGTACGTGCTCAACCTTAAGTACGGCCAGATAGACGGAATAGAGTATGAGATAGCAGACGCTCAAGGCAATCCGGTGGAGTATAGCCAATTGAGCGCAGGAAATAAGTACCAGATCAAGGCGATAATAAAAGAGGATATGCGCAACAACTATTCGTTTACGGACGGCACGTACGAGACGGACTGGGAAGAGTTTGAGTTGAGGGCAGAAGATATCCCCAATATGCAAGATCCCAACGACCCGAATAATACGCACTATCCGCAAGAGGACGAAGACGACGATTCCAACAACCCAGGAGACAATAATACGCCAAGCGGCAATGATCCTGGAAGTGGAAACAATGGCGGAGGCGGAAGCGTAGACTTTGGCAAGGTAGGCGAAGTACTCAAGCAGTGGTGGCAAGTAATAGCCAGCGTAATAAGTATAATATTGATAATAATATTTACGACCAAGGGCATAGGCTACGCAAACAAGAGGAAGAAAGCCAAGAGAGCGACGGAGAAGTACGCCAACTATTATGCAGGAGCGACAGGCTTGTTTGGTTTGGCAATGACGGCTTGGACAGCGATAGCGTGCACGTTAATGGGCGTGGCGGTATTGAGCCTAGTATTTATGATAATAGAGAAGATGCTCAACGACAGGGCGCAAGAAGCGCTGGAAGACGCAAAGGACGAATACGAGCGCAACCAAAGAGATTTGGACGAACGCAAAAGAGAAGCAGAATATTCACGTCGAGATGAAGAAGCAAGACGTCGCGACGAAGATATGCAAATGATGTTTATGCGTATGTTTGGCGGAAATGCAAATAACGGCAACGTCGGTCAAGGTATGCCGCAAGGCGGATATATGGGCGGAGGCTATGGCATAGGCGCAGAAGAGATACGCGGAATAATCACTGATACAGTGACGGCATTGTTGCCAGGTATGCAACAGGCTCTGCCTCAGCAAGCATCTACTAATGACGAAGTAATCAAGAGTTTGGTTGAAGAACAAAAGGCAATGCGTAAAGTGATGCAAAAACTTGTTGAACAGCCTGCCGAAAAAATCGTCGAGAAAGAAGTTGTGACAACGCTTGCTAATGACGAAACAATAAAGCAGATGATGAAAACACAGGAAAATTTGATGCAAAACCAAGAAAAACTAATGGAAAAAATCTTGGAATTGTCAGCGACTCAACCTCAAGCGCAGATAATCGAGAAAGAAGTACCTGTTGAGAAGATAGTGGAAAAAGTCGTTGAGGTGCCAGTAGAGAAAATAGTTGAGGTGCCAGTAGAAGTCGAGAAGATAGTAGAGAAAGAAGTCAAGGTCGAAGTTCCTGTCGAGGTAGAGAAAATTGTTGAAAAGGAAGTCGTCAAGGAAGTACCGGTAGAAAAGATAGTCGAAGTGCCTGTAGAGAAAGTTGTAGAAAAGGTAATAGAGAAAGAAGTCAAAGTAACCGCACCTGCAAAGACGCCAAAGGAAAAGGCACCAAGACTTACACTTGACGAAGCGTACGCAAGACTGTCTAAACAACAAAAGAAGTACTTTGACAGTCTAAGAGAATACGCGTTGACGAAAGATAAGTGCAAGGAGAAGAAGTCGACTTACTTCATACTCTTAGGACAGTCGAGTGTCAATCCGCTAATCAAGTTAACGATAAAGAAAGACACGACTGTAGCGCTCTTTAAGATGGAAGACGAGTATTTGAAGGACATTAGAAGAGACGCGGGCAATGAAGGAACAAAAATGAGAGTAAAAGAAACAGAACTCATAGTAGCCGACGCGCAAGCCTTTGCGACGGCAAAGAGAATGGTCAATTTGAGAGAAGATCAGATAGACAGGTATCAGGAGTATATGAAGGAGCAGAGGGCTTTAAAGAATAAGAAGTAAGAGAATGCAACCGCATATATTGGCGCACCTTTCACCCTAACGGCTAGGACGCCCTCGGGGTCACGTACAGCAAGTACGCTCACCGCTCAATTGCCGCCGCACGAGTAAAATTCACACCAATCTCTGCGGTTGGGAGAGAGTTTTTTGAGCGGATAAATAAAATATGAAGGCGGGAATAATCCCCGCCTTTTGTCATTGACGCTCGCACTATAATATGTCATTTCGACTGTAGCGTAGCGGAATGGAGAAATCTCAACAGTTTAAAATCGGATTAGACCTCTCGACTACGCTCGAGGTGACAGATTGTTGTTGAGGTGACAGAATATTGTCAATACAACCGCCTATGGCGGAGCCTCCCCTCAGGTGAGGGCGCGCGTCACAACCTTTTAAATATGCAATAACTTTTTAGATGTCATCTCGACCGAAGTGGAGAGATCTCAACAGTATAAAAAAGTAATTGCTAAGAATACGGTTGGACTTCGCCCTAATACCGACCAAGCGCAAAATCTCAGTTGCAATCGATTTTGGTCGGACTATAAGCGGATAGAGACCTCTCCACTACGGTTGAGGTGACAGAACGCCATAATTCGCTTATAATGACGTCGCAAGACAAATGATTTCACGTTATTTCAATCTATGTCTAAATGACGTTGGAGTTAGACCTTGCGGCGCAGTTTCCTTTTTTTGAAAAAGAAATCAAAAGTATTTGCAATAACATTATATTTTTGGTAGAATAATAGTGATTTTTGGTGCAAATGACCAATTTTTAAAGCAAAATAAAATTTTGGAGGCTTTTATATGGAAAAGTTAGTAGGAGCGTGTATGTTCGGACAATCTGGCGGTCCGTCATCTGTTATTAACTCAAGCGCTGCAGGCGTATTTACTGAGGCGTTGAAACAAGATTGCATTACTGCCGTTTACGGCGCTGCTCACGGTATCAAGGGCGTACTCAACGAAGAGTTCTACGATATCAGCAAAGAGGATATGAGCGAACTTATGTTGCTCAAGAATACTCCTTCTTCCGCTCTCGGTAGCGTTAGATACAAACTCAAGGCAGAGAAGGTAGACGATACCGATTATAAGAGATTGCTTGAAGTATTCAAAAAGTATAATATCCGTTACTTCTTCTACAATGGCGGTAACGATTCTATGGACACCTGCAACAAGGTCAGCAAATATATGAAGAAGTCCGGCTGGGAATGTCGCGTAATGGGCGTGCCTAAGACAATAGACAATGATCTCTTTGGTACGGATCACTGTCCGGGTTACGGCTCTGCCGCAAAATACGTCGCTACGACAACTATGGAACTTAAGTTGGACGCTACCGTTTACGATACGCCAATGATCACCGTCGTTGAGGCTATGGGACGTCACGCAGGCTGGCTTACCGCTGCATCTGCGCTTGCTTGCGCAAAGGGTCTCGGTCCAGATCTCATCTATTTGCCGGAAGTACCGTTCTCTACGGACAAGTTCCTCGCAGACGTAGATAAGAAGATGAAAGAAAACAACGGTAAGTGTATGGTAGTAATTTCTGAGGGTATCTCTGACGAAAACGGTACGCTTATTGCAGAAAAGATAAACGAAAACGTTGCAAAGGACTCTTTCGGTCACGCTCAACTCGGCGGCGTAGGCACGGCTCTTGCAAACCTCTGCAAAGAGAAGTTTGGTTGCAAGACGAGAGCAATCGAGTTCTCGCTTATGCAAAGATGCGGCGCGCACTTGGCTTCTAAGGCAGACGTCGAAGAGGCTTTCAAGGCAGGCGCTGCGGCAGTTAAGTACGCTGTGAATGGCAAAACCGACAAGATGGTAATTCTCAAGAGAGACACGGCTTCTGGTAAATATAAGTGCAAAGTCGGCGTAATGGACGTAGCAAAGGCTGCCAACACTGAGAAGAAAGTTCCGCTTGAGTGGATAATCAACGACGGCACAATGCTTTCGCAAGATTTCATTGATTACGCTTTGCCGCTCATTCAAGGCGACAGCAAGGCTCCGCTTGAAGACGGACTTCCTAGATTTGCAAAACTCAAAAAGGTATTTGTAGAAAAGAAGTAATTCAAATCAACAAAAAGAAGGTCGGGCAAGTCTCGACCTTTTAAATTTGTCAAAAAAATTTAAAAAATTAAGGTACAATTTGATACTTGCCGACATACAATGTAATGTAAAATACAAAAGATAAAACAAAGTACAAAAGCAAAAACCATAATTTATCCTTCAATCAAAAGCCAAAATTCGGGTCGGGACTTGTTCCCGACCTTTGATGTAATTATTGTAATTAATATATCACAAGTTTTCGCTTCCAAGCGTGTTGATTGCGCCGGCTATGACGTCCGCGCAATTGTCCACAAGCGTATCTACGTCGCGAGGCGTGAGCATATAACGAGAGTATTTGTCGCTTTTGTCACCCATAATACTGCCGACGGAGATTATAAGAGGCACGCCTATAGCAATGACAGGCGAGAGAAGAGAGTTGCTGTCAAGACAAGGTTGAGCGTTGTCCACGCCGCTTCCGGGACAAATTCCTGCGCTTGTGAGTTGAAAGCAATTGCCTAGTCTTGTGATATAGTTGGTTGCAAGGGTGTCTATCACAATTATCAAGTTGGGCTTGTGATATTCGCTTATTGCTTTGACAATGTCAAATGACTTTATGCCGGTTATGTCCGCCACCTTTGGCGCAATGGCGCTCAAGTGATATTTCTTACCGCCAGTGCGTATTCTTTTTATGACTTCATTGCCTAGCGCGTCGACTATCACGTTTTCATTGCCAAGCCCCACGACGAGTATTTTTCTCTCTTTTACGTCAACTTTTCGTATTATTTTCTTTATGCTAGTGTGGAGTACGTCGGCAAGCGTATCGCTTTTGATTTGCGGCGTGGGGGATATGGTCAAATAATACCCTTCTTTACGCCCTGTCTTTCTTGAAGCGACTTTGTCGATTTCCACTTCGCTTACGTCGACGCCTTTTTGCTTGTACGAATGCGACTGTATGCCTAGGTCTTGGCTTGCTTCTATGATGGGATAGCGGATATTTTGATTATTTTTCATATCAATAGTATTGCCATAAGTGACAATTTATAGAATAATCAATCTTGCAATTGAGAAAAAGAAAAAAATATATGTTAAATTTTGTTGCATAAATTATTTTGTTATGCTAGAATATGTTAGTAAAAATACGTTAACGGAGGGAGAGTATGCCAAATATTAAGTCCCAGAAAAAGAGAGTTATTATCGCTCAAAAAGAAAACGAGATCAATACTTCCAAGCGTAGCAGAGTTCGCAACGCTATCAAAAAGTATGAGGCGGCTATTGAGAGCAAGGACGTGGCTACGGCAGAAAAACTTTTGGTTGAGACCATTTCTTTGATCGACAGAGCCAAGAGCGACGGTATTTATCACGCCAACACTGCAAGCAGAAAGATTTCAAGACTTTCTAAGCAACTTGACGCATTGAAAAAAGCGTAATTAAAAGAATGATAGAAAGGGCGGCTGTTATTTAACAGTCGCATTTTTATTACTGCTCAAGCGTGTATAGCACAGCGCTTTTTGTCCTAACGCCTGTTACGCCCTCAGGGTCGCGTACGGCAAGTACGCTCACCGCTCGGTTGTCGGCGCACGGGCAAAAATCACAGCACTCTCCACACTTGCGTATAATGCAGTAAACGTGTCGCGTCACCTCGACCGCAGTGGAGAGGTCTCTATCCGTTTGCGTTAGGAATGACACAATTATTTAAAACATAATAATTATATAGCGTTTGCATTCGTCATATTGATTTAATGATTCAATAAATTTAAGTGAGGTGTTTATGAATATTTTAATTTTGACTGGCAGTCCAAGAAAAGGCAGTAATACAGATATGTTGGCGAATGCTTTTGCCGACGGCGCAAGACTTAAGCACAACGTGGAAATTGTATCTGTCAACGATTATAAGATCAATGCGTGCATAGGTTGCAACACTTGTTTTACAAGAGATGGTAACAAGTGCTTTCAAAATGACGGAATGGAACAGATATATGCAAAGATGGCAAATGCCAATATGCTCGTCGTTGCTTCGCCGGTATATTTTTACGGCATAAGCGCTCAACTCAAAAATATAGTAGACCGCTGTCATACTCCTATGCGCAAGAATTTCAAAATAAAAAATACCGCAATGCTGTTGGTGGCAGGCTCGTCAAAGCCTTGCGTATTTGACGCAATCGTCAGACAATATCAACTTATTGTTGATTATTTTCACTTTGAAGACAAGGGAATGATTCTTGTCGGCGGCGTAAACGAAAAGGGCGCGATAGCAGATAGGGAAGAACTCAAACAAGCCTATTCTCTTGGCGAAAGTCTTTGATTTATAGTATATAAGAACGCTCTCGATACCTCGAGAGCATTCTGCTATTTGTTTTCTTTTTCTAATTTTGTCTTGCGTTTTTTATAAATTATCAACATTATTATTGCTTCTATTCCTATTGATATAAAGTAGCATAACCAGCCGAGTAACGTATAATATAGATCGCGATAGGGATACGGCGCAAGCATCGCATCTCCGCCGCAGAAGTTATAGATTGCCGCTATGGGGATAAAAGTCCAAAGCGCTACGTTGATAAAAAGGTGTTTATATTTTAATTTAGACTTATGGAGTTTTTTAGCAACGTAATAGCACGCTATGCCAATGCTTTGTATAAGTATTCCTACAAAAATACTCATTAAGCCTATTGCCGGTCTTGGATAATTGATTGGATAATAGCCATTGTTGCCATATTCATTAAGCCAAATTATCCAAGAGACAATCATACCTATTGCGTAAAAGAAAGTGGAGAAGAATTGCAACAACTTGCTTGCGAATATATTTTTATCAGGTTTTTCGCACATAATTACAGTAGCGGTTGGGTTTTCTAATTCATCTTTTAATAAATAGTCAATTGTTACGTTGAAAATATTGCTTAAAGCAATGACTTTGTCAGTATCTGGAATGGCGTCTCCAAGTTCCCACTTGGATATGGCTTGTTGAGATACGCTGACTTTTTCTGCAAGTTCTTCTTGCGACATTCCGCTTGTTTTTCTCAATCTGGTAAGTTTTTCGTTGAAAGTCATAATTCCCTCCTAGATTTATATCTAATATAACTATAGCATAAAAGGCAGTTGCAATCTACAAAGTCAGCATTGAAAATACGCAACTTGCAGTTGCAATACATTATTTAATGCTAAAAGGAGCGTATCACGTTTTAGATACGCTCCTTTTAGTTTAGGTATGGTATGCAAAAATCTTTGTTATTCTTGTTTTTGCGCGAGTTGTGCTTTCTTTTGTTTTTTATATTTGCAGTAAAATGCCAATCCCACTATTCCTATAAATACAATATGAATTATTATTCCCCATAAAATCATCATATCGTCACCTTCTTTGATCGTAGGTATATACGGATACGGAGTAGGCGTGCCAAAAACGCAAAACCCGAAAACCCCACACAAAGGCATATAGTGTAAAAACAGGAAGTTTAAGTATATTTGTCCCAAAGACAAGCGTGACTTGTGAAATTTGTTGGCAAAATAATAGCAAGCAAAACCTACGCATTGAATTAGTATTCCCACTAATATAGCAACTGCTCCTAGATTATATGGCCCATTATAATAATAGCCGTCAAAAGCAAACTCACCGCTTGCATTTGCCCAAATTATCCAAGCAATCAGCAGTCCAATCGCGTAAAAGAAAGTGGAAAGGAACTTCAAAACTTTGCTAATCAAAATATTTTTGTGCGGGTCACTGCGCATTATTATCGTAGTGGTGGGATTTTCAAGTTCGTCCTTGAGTAAATAGTCCGTCGTCACGCCAAACAAGTTGCTTAAAGCAATAATCTTGTCGCTATCAGGTGTAGCGTCGCCTAATTCCCATTTAGATATTGCTTGTCGAGACACGTTAAGTTTTTCTGCAAGTTCTTCTTGCGATAATGCGTTTGCTTTTCTTAGTTTGATTAGTTTGTTATTGAAAGTCATATTTTCCTCCCTATATCTTTATCAATATAAATATATCATAAAAACAAGTCGGAATCTACAAACTAGGGCTTGAAAATGCGCAACCGGCAGTTGCAATAAGGAAGTTTAGGAGTGTTTTGCTGTTAAAAGTTATTTATGATACGCGCTGCCTTCTTCTATCATAAAGGCGCGATAAATCTGTTCTGTGAGTACAAGTCTAATAAGTTGATGGGGATAGGTGATTGCGCCGAAGCACAGCGAAAAGTCGCATTTGTCTAATACTTGAGGCGAAAGACCGTAGGAGCCGCCTATGACAAAAGTAAGGTTTGATACGCCGTTTTGTTTAAGCGAGGATATTTTTGCGCTCAACTCTTCGCTTGTCAGCATCTTGCCTTTGAGGTCGAGCGCGATAGAGTAGCCTTTGAGTTTTGATATTATTCTTTCGCCTTCGGCTATTTTGACGTTGTCGATATTCTTTTGCGACGTATCTGAGAGAAGTTCTTCGCTCACTTCGACGATCTCAAATTTGCAAAATCTAGACAGCCTCTTTGCGTATTCTTCAATGCCGTCTTTGAGATATTTTTCCTTTAATTTGCCTACGCAGACTATGCGTACGTTCATAACGAATAGCCCCCGATAGTATTGATTATCCAAATCACCAATACGACGACGAGCGCAAATATAATACCGCGGCTGTTTTTCTTTTTGAGTTCAACTTTGTCGTCTTGACGAAGAGAAGCGTAGACTTCTTTCTTTTCTTCGCTGTAATCTTTGAGTTGCTCTTCAAGTTCTTGATTTTGTCTTTTTTCTTCAAGCGCTTGCTTGGGAGATTTGAAGAGATAAGCCAACTTATCGTTGAAGGTCTTGAGCAAACGTCTTTTGCCTGTATATACTACTTCTTCTTGAGGGTCTATATCTATTTCGTTGTCTTCTTTTTGACGTTTTACGTAACTGATTTTATACATTGCGATAAGACTGCCGACGAGTATTGCAAGACCGCATACGCAGAGTATCAACATACCCCACCAAGGAATAGATAAATCCGTTGAGCCTGTTATAAGATAAACGACGTACCCGCTTATCAAGGTGATAGCGTTGTTGAAGAAGTGAATAAGCGCGCTTATCCAAATGCTGCCAGTCATATAGTACGCGAGACAGCAGACCACGCCGACAAAGAATTGGTGCACCAGTTGCATTGGCGAGCCGTGCATAAAGGCAAATATGGTAGAACTCAACATTATTCCTGCAAATATGGATATGCGGCTTCCGCCTCTTGCAATAATTCCTCTGTGCAATATTTCTTCGCATACGGCAGGGATAGCGGCGACGAATATCAAGAACAATACGAGTTTGCCAAAACTGTCCACGACGATATTTGCGCCAGAATAATGATAACCTGTCAAATTGACGAGATAAACGAATATGCTCGCGATAGGCATAAAGCCTGCAAGTAAGCCTATTGCGGTAGGCAAAGTCATTGCGATTTGTCCGCCGTTGACTTTTCTCTTGAAGCCCACGCCTTTGAATACGTTGAAGGACTTGATTTTCCAATAACACAGCGGAGAGAGCAACATAGTCGACTCATTGAGCAGTGTTACGAGAATAATTCCGCCGGTCGACGCGGTAAAGGCGCTAAAAGCGTTTTGCACGGCGTCAGTGCCTGCTTGAGTGGTCATATCTGCGCCCAACTGATACGCAAGTATGCTACTGGCAATCAGCATCATCACTAGTTGCAACATATATTGCAGGATAAATTGCGCTATAAACATTGCGCTTGCGTCGTAAAACTCAAGTTTTGGAGTAGACTTTTTAAAAGATTTCAAAAAGCCCTTTTTGTTGTCGGTATTATCCAAAGTCTGTTTAGTTTTTGCCATATGTCCTCATATATTAAATTTGCGCGTTGACTTATATTGGTTTGCTATATCTACGAAGACGTCTTGTCCTTCGATAAAATAGTTTTTCTCAAGATTTTTTGCCACGCAGTCAAATGCGATCTCGGGTGTGTTGTTGTCTTGAGATAGATGCGCAAGCAAAAATCTCTTCGTTCCGTTCCTTGCCAATTCCAAGACGGCGCTAGAGCAGTCGTCATTGGATAGATGTCCGTTTTTCCCGAGTATGCGTTGTTTGAGCATAAAAGGATATGCGCCCTCTCTCAACATATCAAGATCGTGATTGGCTTCCAATATCACCAAGTCACTGCCTTTTAGTTTCTCCAGCGTACTTTCGCTTACAAATCCCAAGTCTGTGGCAATTGAAATCGCGCTTTTTCCTTGAGATATTTTGTAGCCCAGATTGTAGTTGGAATCGTGGGGCAGACGAAAGGGAGTTATTGTCAAATCGCCCAGTTCAAAAGGCGCGTCCATATCCCTATCAACGATATAGGGACATATCATTGGGTCAAGAAATTCTTTGCTGTCACTGTGACAGTATACAGGCACTGAATATTTTTTGCAAAAACTTGCAATGCCTTTGACGTGATCGGAGTGTTCGTGCGTTATAAGCACCGCGTCGATTTTGGACAGGTCGATATTTGCAAGCCTTGCTCTTTCTGCAAGCGTACGGAAATTCAAGCCGTCGTCAATCATAATATTGACGCGATTTGTGGATATTACGCTGCAATTACCGCGGCTTCCGCTTGCAAGATTACAAAACTCCATACAAAATATTTTAGCACAATTTTATTGTATATACAAATGATATTATGGTAAAATGTACGCAAAGAGGTGTATATGTATAAGATAGATACTCAAGTGATAGCGCAAAAAATCAAACAAGCGATAGACAAAATATCCTGCGAAGTTGAGCCGAGTTGCGCTTTGGCGCTAAAAAATGCTTATGAGATAGAGCAAAACCAAACGGCAAAATTTGCTCTCAAAGTTATGAACGACAATATCGAAGTTGCAATTGCTGAACATAGACCGGTATGTCAGGACACAGGAATGGTAGTGGTATTTTTGGAGATAGGCAAAGAGGTGATACTCACAGGCAAGTTGTTGCAAGACGCTATAGACGACGCTGTCGAAGAAGCGTATGTCACGCTTCGCAAGTCGGTGCTTGATCCGGTTACGCGCATTAATACCAAGACAAATACTCCGTCAGTCGTACACGCGAGTTTCGTCGAGGGACGCGACGTCAAAGTCCAAGTTATGCTCAAGGGCTTTGGCAGTGAGAATATGTCCAAAGTCTATCTTCTCAATCCGGCGCAAGGACTTGAAGAGGCAAAGAGACTTATCGTAGAGACGGCAAAGGTTGCAGGCAGCAATCCCTGTCCGCCTGTAATACTTGGCGTCGGTTTGGGCGGTACGCTTGAGAAAGCCGCGCTTATGTCCAAACACGCGCTTTTCCGCAAGATAGGCAGCGCCAATCCCATACCTCACCTTGACGAATTGGAGAAAGAATTGCTTGGCAAGATAAACGAGTTGGGCATAGGAGCGCAAGGCTTTGGCGGCAAGACAAGCGCGCTTGGGGTATTCATAGAGAGTTATCCCACTCACATATCTTCGTTGCCTGTGGCAATCAACGTGCTTTGTCACTGTTCGCGCTCTTGCGAGTTTGTCATAGAGGGAGCAAAGGAGGGAAGTTATGTCAGTGATTAAGTTGAGTTTGCCTTTGACAAAAGAGGCAATGAAGGGATTAAATGTCGGCGATATGGTCAGACTTGACGGCGATATGCTCGTCTTTAGAGACGCAGGGCACAAAAGACTTTATCAAAGTATTTTAGACGGTAATCAAGCCTTTGATTTCGTCGGCGAAACCATATACTTTATGGGACCTTGTCCGGCAAGAAACGGAGAGGTACTCGGCAGCGCAGGACCTACCACGTCTTGCAGAATGGACAAGTATACGCCTTATATGCTTGACCACGGTTTGGCGGCGCAGATAGGCAAAGGCAAACGCGACGACGCAAGTATTGAGGCATTTAAGCGCAACGGCTGCGTATACTTTGCCGCAATAGGCGGAGCAGGCGCAATCTACAGCAAATGTATACAAGAGGCGGAAGTACTTTATTTTGACGATCTTGGTACTGAAGCCGTGCGCAGAATTACTGTCAAAGATTTTCCTGTCGTAGTTGCAATTGACAGCAAAGGTAACTCGATTTATTAAAAATGTCACCTCGAGCAGTATTATAATGTCACCTCGACCGTAGTGGAGAGGTCTCTATCATTTTGTCATTTCGACCAGAGCGAAGCGGCGTGGAGAAATCTCTACCGATTGCTTGCCCTCCCCTTGAGGGGAGGAGTAGAGGTGAGATATACTTTCTTTTCTTGCCAAGAAAAGAAACAAAAGAGTTGGGAGGTTGCGATTCCCCCCAAACCCCCACAAACGCTTTTGAAATAAATTGATATAATATTATGTCAATGACAATATATTTTATGTCATTTCGACCGAAACGAAGTGTAGTGGAGAAATCTCTAAAATTTGTCATTTCGAGCATAGTCGAGAAATCTAATCCTTTAAAAAACCAAAAACGCAAAATTTTTGCGTTTTGTTTTTATGTTTTCTAAAAAAAGTATACTTTTAC
>JAIDRT010000026.1:0-6350 GCA_029061605.1 Clostridia bacterium
ATAGGGTGCTAATATATAGGCGAAAAAATAAAGGAGGTAACGAAAATGAAAAAAGTTTGGAAAGAATGGAAAAATTATGTAGCAAAATACGGCTTAAACATTAAATTTTGGTAATCGGGAAAATTATTGAGAATGTTTAAGCAGATTTCACACAGGAGAATTATGAGGCAATGCGAAAGCATTGTATTTTTTTTATATAAGCAATGACGGCAAAATCTCTTCCGCCGTCATTATTACCGCAATTATATCACGCTCATTGAGACTATTTTCTCTTCATAGCGCGCTGTTCTTTAAGAAGATCGTTGTATCTGTCGATCTGATCCAAGCGTAAATCTACCATATCTTTTGCCGTCTGGAAGGCTTGCTCGTCCGCTATCAGCACTTCAGTCTCTTTTACCTTGACTTTGGTGCCGTCCGATCCTGCATTGCGGCGAATATCCTTGAGATACTCGTCTTCCATCTTGAATAGCGCAACCGTCGTATCTTTCTTAATCGTCAACTTGATATAAGGATTGACGCTTGACTGCCCTATCGTCAAAGAATAAATGGCTTTTTTCTCTTTGCTCTTTTCTTTTGACAGAGCGTATTCTCTCAATTGATCAAAGAACTTCTTTTGCTGTTTGTTAAGTCTTGCGTACGCCTCGTCAAGCGTAAGTCTAGGCGTCTTTTCTCTCTTGGGCGCGTCGCCTGCAGGAACGCGAACGATTTTCTCAACGACTTTTTCAACAGGCACTTCAACCTTGACTTCTTTCTCGACAATCTTCTCGACCTCAACCGGCACTTCTACAACCTTCTCTACGACTTGCGTTTCGCCGCCGTTTGCAGTGAGAGACATAATCTTATCCATAAGCCTTTCGATACGCTCGCTGTTTTCGTCCATCAACTTCTGAATATTTTGGTCGTTCTTCTCAATAAGTTCTTTTATAACCTCGTCGTCTACGCTTGCGACTGCGACTTCTCTCTCAACGATTTTTTCTGCAGATGATTGATCTGCGAGTTTTTGCATAAGCATTTCGTTTTGCTCAATGAGTTTTTGCACGACTTCGTCGTTGGTCGAGGCTTGCTGAGGCAAGAGTTGTTGCATACCGGGGAGCAACGCCGTAACGGTGTCCGCAACTATACCGCGCACCTCTTCGGCGCCTATGCCCGACTGAGCGTTCATATACGCGCCCTGCGCGCCGTTGCCGCCCATCATACGCATAAACATCATCTTCATATCTTCGTCTTTTGCATCCTCTGCCTGCTCTTCGGATTTGAGACACTTGCCGCGCATAATCATCATCAATACGAACAAGACTACCATTACCGCAAGCAACGCAAATGCTATGATGCTATAGACCATATTGGACAACCCGAACAACACTTGCGTAGTAGAGAATACCGGCAAGAGAGCAAACATTGAGTTGTCGCGTTTCTTAAGAGCGCGCTTTGCCTTCTTGTTCCTTGAACTGTAATTCAATAACTTGGAAGCAAAGATTATTATGAATATAAGCGCCACAGCAGATACGATTAACTGCCACAATGGGAAGTTCTCCGGCAATGCAAAACCGTTGCCGCCGTTTTTGTCGTCGTCTTTAGGCGTTTCTGAATCAACAGGAGCATTTGGGTCTTTGAGGTCGTCTCCGTCAACCACCTCAAATTCCACTCCGTCGGTGATATCGACGTTGCCGTCAAATTCATAAAGGTTGCTATACGCCGGCTTTATCCTTGCCTTCACGGTATACTTGCCTACTCCTATCTCGTCAAAAGTCACTTCGTTGCCCTGCTCGTCATAGAACAAGTATTCTACGACTTCTCTTTGCAAAGCGGTGAGCACCAGCCTTGGCGGCTTAACGCTGTCATCCCAATTGACAGATATAACAGTCTTTGTAGGAGCCGTGTCTGAAGGCTTGACGCCTTCTCCTGTCTCAGGGTCGGGCGTAATGACGTAATCGCACTCGCTACCGCTCAATATGAAGTACGACGTATTGCCCACGCTGACAGTCACCTTATAACTGCCTGCCCACTTGGACGAATAATAGTCTCCGCCGTATATCAACGTAACTCCGCTGACTTCATTGCCGTTTTCGTCGACGACCTTTGCAGTTGGGTGAAGAATACTTCCGGTATATATGAGCGTAGTTTCGTCCCACTCGATCTCAAGTAGAGAGACGTTGGTAGAGCCAACTGGGAGTATGGCAAACGTACGAGTAAGATTTCTAATCTCATAATTGTCTTTCCACGGCGCCGAGCCGTTGACAACCGCAGTGACGGCATAACTTCCCGCCGCCGACTGTCCGGTGTCTCCTATATACGAGAAGTCGTTGTCCAAATCGGCGCTATCTCCGTTCTCAAAGCCTGACAAACTCTTAATCGTTGGATATTGCGCGCTTGAGTTCTCAAACAACTTGATATCGCTCCAAGTGGCTCTCAATTGCTTTTTGGCAATGCTCCAATTAAGTTCTACGTTGTCGCTACCGTCAGCAAAAATATAGTTGTCGTCTGTTATATCAATATATATAATATAGTCTCTTGCATTGGTAGCCGAAGCATCTCCGCTAATCGACATCTTGGACGCATCGTATCCTATGATATCTGCCGTGACGTCCTGAACATTGCCATTGTAGGTATACTTCTTTCTTATCTCTGGCAAAGCGAGTTTTGCCTGCGTAATGCTATACGTGACGCTTGCTCCGACAGTAATTCTATATTCTGCGCTTACGCTGATAGCCGTGACTGTATATCCGCTACCTACGGCAATAGGCTCAACGCTGTTGGCGCTGGTGTCGAATTGCAACTGGATATTCAATTCCTGCCCATCTGACACTCTCTTTGCTTTTGCCGTCGGATATACCACGCCGCCAGTATACTCCACTTCAAGGCTATCCCACACAATTTCTACGGCGACCGCCTGCGGATAGACAGTCATTTGCACAGTCCTGTCAGTTGCGCGATAATTCTGGCTCTCTACCGTAAAGGATATGACCACGTTGTATCTCACCGTAGAATCAGGATCACCTGTCAACGCACTCAAGTCCGTTATCTCTGCGCTGCTGCCGGAGCGATAGTATTTATACGATACCCCGGTTATTCCATCAGGCAGTCTTGACGGCGTGGGTATGCGCTTTGCATTGCCGTCATAGTTGAAGGTATATTCGCTGTCAAAGAGGTCTGCCGTAGATATATTCTTCTGATATACCGTGCAATCCAACTCAAAGTCTTTGGTTACGCCATTGTATTCATACAACAAAGTCACTTGTTGAGAGTGGTCTCCGCTGGGGTCATATACAAAGCAGTTCTCTGGCGCATTGTGGTAATCCACCTGATATCCGTCCTCGCCTTCGACAAGCGCTTGTCTATATTCGTCCATTCCCTCAACCTTAGGTTGAATATCATATATCGCATAGACTGTCACGTCTTTTGCCGTCAATTTACTCAACGCCTCGAAGGTCTTGTTGTGTTGAACGACTTCAAGTCTAAGCAAAGTCAACGTAACTTCGCGCATATCTGCCGTCAACGTCACGTCGCCTGTCACGCAATCTATAGGCGCATCTTCTGTCGCAACAAAATTCCAATATCTCGTCACACTGTTGCCTGATCCGTCTTTTGCCTCAAAATTCCATCCAAATATGAGATGCCCCGACGGCAAGTTGACGAAAGTCGGATTCTTTAAGTTCTGTCCGTACTTATACTTTTCCGTCTTCTCCTGCACTCCGTCTGCGTCAGTATACTTAAACGTGACGGTATACTCCACGTCTCTAAACGTGACGGCAATCGTCATTGTCGACTTGATCTCATTGTTGACTTCTTTTTCTCTAAATTCGCTGATTATCACTCCGTCAAAGTAAGGCACTTTGTCTTTGACCAACGTATACGCTCCGCCGTTTTCTTCAAGTTCTTTGAGGAAAGCCTGCTCAAATTCATAGGCTATCTGCCCATTTGTGTAATTCTGCCCATAAGTCGCAAGCAATTTTAACGGCTTTTCCACGCCTTCCATATTGAATACTATATTCAAGTATTCGACCTCAAACTCCACTTCAACAGTCGTGTTGCCATAGTTGCCGCCAGTCGGCTTGAGTATAAGATTCTTCTTGTACTTCAAAGTTCCGTTGGCGTCTTCAAATACTTTATCTTCTTCAATTGTCGCATTGGCTCCGCCTTCCCATTCGTAAGTACCGGCGACGTCTCTGCCGCCTTCGTCCTCTATCTCAACCGTGCAGACCAAGTCTCCCAACGGCATACCGATATACGCCTTTACTCCGCTGCCCAGCGAAAAGCGTTTTAACTTGACGCCTGCGCCCTTTATCTCCGCCTCTCGCTCTGCCGCAACCATCCAATTGGGACTTCGCCACAAAGGCTCTTGAGCAGATTTGACCTTGTATTGCAACTGATATACGCCGCTGTCTGACACCTGAGAGAGATTGAGACTGGCATTAGAAGACTTCTCTTCGCTTGCCTTTACCCAGCGATACGTCACGACCTCGTCTGTCATCGGCAGATAGTCTATGCTACCTGTCAATTGCAGAGTGCTTCCATAGTCTACGCTATACTTATCGTCTTCTTCTCTTATAGTCGACTCTGACTTCGCCGTAATCGTAGCCGATACAGCCGACGTTCCGCTATAAGCGTTGAGAGCGTCCCACACAGCGTATAACTTAATATCTCCATAGAAATTTTGACTTGACGACAGACTTGTAAAAGGCGAACTACTACCGCTGACGTCACTCGTCCAACCTGCAAAACTTCTTTCGCTCATCACAGGCGAGGCAAGCGTCGTTGTGGCGCTTGTGGGATTGTAAGTAATAGAAGTTGCTCCGCTCACTGCCTCGTCGGCGTTGTTCTTTCTGTTGTAATAATTTACGTTAAAACTGCCGGTCTTTATGGAAGTATTACGCACTGGCGAAGTTGCAAAAGAGTAACTATAAGAATCGCTTATTGCGCTTTTATTTACCCAGATCTTTGCCTGCAATGCAGTCGAGTTTTTCGCGGCAGTCCATAGCGCCGTCGTTGAGGAATGCACTGTATTGCGAGAATCTCCTGGTTTTGCATAATTAGGCAAGTACTTGCCGCCAGTTGGGTTTGTCGTGTCCAAACTCATATAGAATGGTCCTGTTCCAACTGCTGCTATATTTATATTACTCGTACTGTTACCAGTAATATAATTTCTAGATCCATCAACGTAAACTACTGGACGAGCGTATCTTATTTGTGTGCCACTTGTCCCATAAGTATTAACATATGTATTTGTTAACGTAATTGAAGGAGTGGCATACGAAGAAGCAGAAAAATTAAAGATACTGCTGGCCATATATGTTGGAGTAGCGCTCACGCTTTGTGCATTATCTATAGAGCCAATATCACATTTTCCAACGATATTTTCTATTACAATTGCGCGACCCGGATTCTGTACAGCCCCTATTATCCCAGCCATATATGATATGCCCTTACATACTACACTATAATTGGCGTCACAATAACACTCAAAAAGATTTAAGGCATTATTATTGCCAGCACATCCTATTATTCCACCTGTACGAATTGAATCAGTACCATTTTCTGTTACATTGAACGTTGCTTTTGCTGAACAGCGATAAACAGTAGACTTATAATAACTAAGTGGCAAACTTGTTAAATTAAGCACCCCACATAGCCCTACTATTCCACCTATCCTAAGAGCATTATTTAAAGTAGTACGAGTCGCAGTACCAATTGTATGGCAATTGAGGATATAGCAATCACTTCCTATTGCATTTCCCACAATACCGCCAGTATAATAAGCAGTCTGCGTCCAGGTATAATTTACACTTAAGTCAGTCACAGTACCCAATCCATTTAAATAACAAAATACGCCAAGAGCCTCTCCAGTGGAAGAGCCTTTAACGCCATTAAGAGTATGATTAAGTCCATAGAATGCGCCTTGAAAATAATTGATAGGCTTAAAATTGTTGCTGAAAGTCAAATCGGCAGTCAAAACAAAATATTTGCTACTGGTATTGGAATTATTAGAAGTAGCAAAAGTGGCAAAGTTAGTCCACCTTGCCACACTGTCTATCACAAAGGGATTGCTCTGCGAGCCGTGATCCGACTGATTGTTGACAGTAATTGTAGTGAGATCTGTGGTCTGAGAACCTGACCTATATCCTGAAATTTTGCTTGAATCTGTAAATGTATAAGTAGAGCCGTGCGCAAGCGCGCCAAAATTTGAATTATATCCGGTGGGGTTGTCATTGGCGTAAGCAGTGTTTTGTACTGCTACGCTATCCGAATTATCATTCGGATTATTTAGCCAAAAAGGTGCACCCCCCCCCATTGCGCGGGCGCGGGGCGGGGGGGGGGGGGGGGGGGGGCGGGGGCGGGGGGGGGGAGGGGCG
>JAIDRT010000026.1:6360-13462 GCA_029061605.1 Clostridia bacterium
CGCCACCGCATCCGAATTTACATTCCGTTTAATTAGCCAAAAAGGTGCACCCCCCCCCCATTGAAAATGCGATGACCGCGCATAGTCCAATCGAAAGAAGTAAAAGCGAAATTATAGCACATTTTATGGCTTTTTTAGATAAAATTTTAGTATTTTTCATACCGCTATACCTTCTTTTTTCATCTGTAGTATATTATATAAATATCGGGTTTATTTTATCACTGCGATATTTAATTGTCAATATTTTTGATATTTTTGCTAAAAACTGGTGTAAAAATTTTAATAAATAGCATTTTAACTGATATTTGCCAGTCAGGAAAGTGGTAAATTGAATTTCGCCTGTGTCACCTCGAGCGTAGTCGAGAGGTCTCTATCCGCTTAATAAGTACCGACAAAATGGAGCCTTGCGACATTTTCGTTTGGTCGGTAGGGCGAAGTCCAACCGCATCTATAGCAATCACTTTTTATACTGATGAGATTTCTCCATTCCGCTTTGCTTCAGTCGAAATGACAAGTTTAGATTCTTCGACTACGTTACACTCCGCTCAGAATGACGCATTGGAAGCGAGAGTTATGCCTTGAACGCGTCACCCTGAGCGTAGTCGAAGGGTCTCTATTACACCTCACCCCTACCCCCTACCCTCAAGGGGAGGGCAAGTTTTTCAATCGGTATGAGATTTCTCGACTGCGCTCGAAATGACATCAAATAAGGTTGTTTGAGGGGCAATAAAATTATGTGCTCGCACAGTAATATGTCATTTCGACTGAAGCGTAGCGAAATGGAGAAATCTAATCCTTTTACTCTGCCGCTATCTCTTCGCTGAGTTCAAGTATCTTTCTGCAATACTTGCTCTTTCTCTTCTTGAGTATCTGCTTATAGATCAGATGATTGATGGATACCATAATTATTCCCACTACGCCCACGACGATGCCCAGCGCCATAAGGTCACCCAACACTTTCATTGCAAGGCACATTCCGGTGCCCAAGACAAGTGCGCCGATCACGCCAAAGATATAGGCAAATATCTTCGCAGGTCTTTTGACCTTCTTGTCAAGTGATTTAAGTTCGTCCAATTTAGTAACTGGCTTTTCGCAATAACTGTCTCTGATTTTGTTTACTGCAATTGTTTGATCTTTCATATTGAATACCTCCGTATCTTTAATTTCTTTGTACCATAATTATACGCAAGGTATATTTCCAAAACGCTAAAATAACGTAAGCGTGTCGCAAGTGTTTTGTAAGTATTTTGTTAATGCTATTCTTCGTCTTTTGTCACTTGTTTGATATCCAAACTGACGTTGTCTTCTTGGCTTTTTAATAGACTTTGAGAAAGGGCTAGAATTTGCTCTGAATATTTTTTCTTGCGCTTTGCAAAAATCTTGTTAAAGACAGGATATGCAAAAGCCATAAGGACAAGCCCCACTATCCCCAACAACGCGCCCCACAAAAGCATTTGCCATTCTAAAGACATTGTCATCCCAAATCCAAAACAACAAAAGCCTATCACTCCCATTATGGTTGCAACGACTTTTGCAGGGGCTTTGACAAGGTTGTCCAACTTCTTAAGTTGAGCAACTTTTGCCTCTTTCGGCTCCTCTTCTTTGGGCAAATATTGCCTCTGAATTTTGAGTATTTCTTCTTTTTCTTCCGCGGTAGGCGCTGAATAAGTGTATTTAAACTCTTTGTCATCCATACCATTTCACTCCTTTACTATTGAAGTCTCAACTTTCTTCGTCTATATCTTCTTGGGGCGTCACACCGTCAATTGACGTCTCGCTCTTCAACTGCTTTTGTGACTTGACTATCATAAATATGCCAAGCGCAAAAACCAATAAACATACCGCCGCGCCTGTCGCGCCGTTGAGCGCGTCCGCATTCTGCAAATCC
Source organism: Clostridia bacterium (assembly GCA_029061605.1). Lineage (GTDB taxonomy): Bacteria > Bacillota > Clostridia > Christensenellales > UBA3700 > RACS-045. Next base: position 8,249 of record JAIDRT010000026.1, read on the forward strand.
TCACTGCCTCCAAATGAGTTGATCATACTCGTCTGCAATGCCAATATTGATACCATAGCGTCCGCCAAGTTGATATTACGTATTGCCTGCACGGTTATGTCATTCTGCTTCTTTGCCTTAACAATATTGATTATTGACATTGTCACTTTATAAAATGTGTAAGCCGCGGAAACGTAGATCATCATTCCAGTATGATTAAAGGTGCGGTGTATGAGCACCATTTGCAAGACTGCGATCATAAGCGCAAAAGTCATAATAATAAGCATTATGCCGCAGTTGCGATATCTCTTGATTCCCTTTATCTTCTCATTCTCTACGATCTTCCCGTGTTTTTGCGCCTTGCGTTTTTTGCCGTGATAAGTTATTACTCCGCCACGCATACTCGCAAGCAAGATATAATAAGCCGCCAATACGCCATACCATACGGACATTTCCAATATGGACAGCGTAAAGTTGTACGCGCCGTATGCAATTGACAGCGCAAAAGAGCCTATTGCAAATATTATGGTGCGTACGCCAAAGTTGCTGACGATCTGTCTCGTCACTTCGCGCTTGTCCGCCCATTGCAAAAATTTATTCTTGGCTCTGGGCGCAATATACACAAAAGTATATATGCTATACGCCATAGACACCAACGCTACGGCGTAAATAATATAGGTAAATATTTTCCACAGAATTTTGTTGACGTCTATCAAAGAAAAGACCACTGCCATTGCGATTGAGACCACGGCAACGGTATACGTGATCACAAGCAACCATATCGGCGGATTTCTTATTATGTCGACAAATCTCTTTTTCATATCGTTACCGTAAAGGTGCTGCCCTTGCCAAGTTCGCTGCTCACGGAGATACTTCCGCCAAGTTTGTCAATAACCTTTTTGACAAGCGCAAGTCCAAGTCCATTGCCCTCCTGCGTATGCGACGTGTCGCCTTGGTAGAACTTTTCAAAGATTCGCTTGCCGGTCTCGGGCGTCATTCCCACTCCGCTGTCGCTGACTGACACCTCAACTTTGCCGTCTATTTGCTTTGCAGATACTTTTATCTTGCCTCCGCTGTCAGTAAACTTGATTGCGTTGGAAAGCAAATTGGACCATACTATCTCAAGATATCCCGCGACGGAATTGACAGTCACATCTTGCAGATCCACTTCAATTTCTATGCCCTTTTCCTCAATTGCATCAATATAATTTACAATAAGTTCTTCAAGTTGGGAGTTGATTTTTACGTCCTCAAAGTCAGTCAGGATTTGCTGATTTTCCAATTTGTTGAGTTTGAGAATATTGGTTATCAGAGCAGTCAATTTTCTTGACGCTTGAATTAGCGCTTGCGCATACTTTATGCGTTCGCCTTCTTCTAAGTTCTTCTCTTGCAACAACTGACAGTAACTTTGAATCACCGCAAGAGGCGTCTTTAGTTCGTGAGACACGTTGGCAATAAAATCGCTTTTCAATATCTCACTCTTGCTCAACTCCTGCGCCATAATATTTATATTTTGCATAATCTCGTCATATCCGCCAAAATCAAGTCGGCTGTCAGTATTAAGTCTGACGGAAAAATCACCTTTTGCAATGCTCTCCGTAGCCTGCCTTATCTGATCAAGAGGTTTTTCAAAAACAAGTTTGCGACGAATGACGTCGACCAATACTCCAAGTCCCGCAAGAAAGAGTATGACGAGCAACATTACGACGCTCATCACAACCTTGTCTCCTCCGCTTTTCTGTCTTGCGTAATCATATATTGGTATTGATAACGTAATTATCAATGCTATTACAACAAAAAAGACAACGTATCCCCATACTGCCGAGATGTTTTTACCAGAGCGCCTTTTCATTTCAACACCGCCTTATATCCAAGTCCGTGCACAGTCTGTATTTCAAAGCCGTTGCACTTTGACGTCTTCTCACGCAGTTTTGCCATATATACGTCTACCGTCCTTGAGGTGGCTGAAGAATCAAAATCCCAAAATTCTTCCATAAGCGCCGACCGTGTGAAAGTCTTTTTGGGATAGGACAAAAACTTGAACAGCAAATCAAATTCCCTGACAGTCAACGCAATCTCTTCTCCGTCAACAAGCGCAGTCCGCTCTTCTATATTCATTGAGAAGTTGCCGACCGTGATTGTCTTTTCGCTCTCTATCTTGGCTCTGCGCAAAATTGCGCCAATCTTCATTATAAGTACGTCAACGTCAAATGGCTTGACGATATAGTCGTCTATGCCCAATCTGTATCCCAACAGTTGAGAAGGCTTGTCGTCCTTTGCCGTCATAAATACTATTGGCATATTTTTGTCAATAAGTCTTGCCTTCTCCGCCAAATCAAAGCCGTCGACTTTTGGCATCATTATATCCGTGAGCAACAAATCGTATTTGCCCTCGCCTAGATAAGTCAACGCTTCTTCGCCGTCAAATGCGCACGCAACGTCGTGCCCCTCTCCGCGCAAGCACGAACATACCAATCGGTTGAGATCTCTGTCGTCTTCTACTACCAAAATTCTAGGCATAATGTTTCCTCCACGCTTATATTTTGATACTATATATTAAATAAAATGTTTATGAATTGTTAAAATATTGTAAAAGTCATAGATTTCAAAAAGAGTTACTGATTCTTTGCAACTCTCTTTTTGTTATAATATATTTATTATTATATATAAATACTTATATACAATAATATATTACTTTCTCTTGCAAACTCTGTATACGTGTCCTTTGACGCACTGCCAACGCACGATATTGCCATCCCTGACGGTAGGTACTTCTATGACGTTTCCATCCGTGACCTTGACGTCTTGCTGACAGTCAAGTTTGAATTCTCCGTCAACGGAAGTATGCACACTCATCTCTTTCCAAGCGCCATTCTTCCAATTGAAGTCAATTGCAAATCCGCCTCTGACCCCCAAACCTCTTACTGAGCCTTCCGCCCAAGCCTTAGGCAAAGTAGGCAACAATTTTACCGCGTCTGCGTGACTGTGAACGAGCATTTCGCATACGCCTGCGGCATAGCCAAAATTGCCGTCAATTTGGAACGGCGGATGCGTGTCCCAAAGATTTTGATATATATTGCTGCTTATCAGTCTTTCAACAAGTTTGTACGCCCTGTTGCCGTCATAAAGTCTTGCCCATAGACAAAGTCTCAACGCAGTTGCCCAACCTGTTGACTTATCGCCTCTGTCCTCCAACGAAACTCTTGTCGCAGCAAGCCACTCGTCATCGCCTTCGCCTATAAGCGCGCAAGGATAAAGTCCCATAAGGTGCGACACGTGTCTGTGACGTTTTTCGCCAACCGATCCCAACTCCTTTTCGTGATACCATTCAAGAATTTGATTGTTTTCGCCTATTTCTAAAGGTTTGAGTTTTGTCAATACCTCTTTCCACTCTTCTATCTTGTCTGCATCTACGCCCAACTTGCTTGCCGCGTCAATAGCGTCAGCATACAATTGCCACAAGAACACTTGCTCATAGACGTTGCCGTGTGTGATAGGTCCGTGTTCTGGCGAAAAGCAGGGTGACGTCATCCATCTGTCTCCGCTCTTGTCCAAGATCGCGTCGTAAGTAAGCGTCGCTTCTTTGATCATTGGGTATATTTCTTTTAGCAAAGACTCTTTTGCGTTGAATAGATAAAGTTCATAGACGTTGTGAAGTATCCAAGCGGGCGCTACTGCCGACCATCCCCAACGGAACTCCCAACCCGGGCACGTCCAACCAAAAGGCGTGTTTTGGGTGTGATACAAATATCCGCTCTCGCTTTTGCCGTCGCCTATTCCGCAATAAATTGACGCAGTCACGCGGCCAGGCTCCCTTAAAGACTGCAAGTACCTGACGAGCGGTATTCCACAATCGCCAAGTCCTGTAAGCGGCGCCATCCAATAATTCATTTGTAAGTTTATATTGAGATGATAGTCGCTAGCCCAAGCGGGAGAATCTGAGATATTCCATATGCCTTGCAAATTATTGGGAAGTATATCGTCTTTTCTTGATGAAGAAATCATAAGATATCTGCCATAAGCAAAGAGCAATTGCTCAATCCACTTTTTATCTTTTTCGCCTGCCCTTAAGTAATTTCTCAATAATTTGTCCGTTGGGACCTGCGGCTCGCTTACGCCCAATGAAAACTCCATTGAAGAATATATACTGCTCCAATCTTTAGCGTGATTTTCTCTAAGTTTGTCAACGCCCTTTCTAACGGCGTTGTCCGTCAACTCTAACGCCTCGCTCTTGAGTTCTGCATCACTCTGCCCAGTGCGATAAATCGGATAGTTGTCACAATAGTCCGTCTTATATGTAAAAATCAATGCCGTTCTGGTAGCGTTTTGCACTTTCCAGCCTCTGTTCGTCACGACTATCTCGCCGTTGCAAACAAGTCGACACGACATAATATACTTGAGCGCATTATCCTTCAATTCGCCTTGAATCAACATAGAACTTTTGTCAAGTTGACAATTCTCAACTCCGTTGACACGGCTCTCCCAAGACAATTCCCAATCGCAAGGTACCGCGCTAATCTGCTCTATTACTGCGACTTTGTCGGGGTATGACACAAATGCGCTGCGAGCAAACCTCTCACTGCTCTTACGCCATATGGTTATTGCCTCAGCCTTGTCAAAATCAAGCGCGAGACTGTAATTTTCAACTTTTTTATTTTTTGAACGTATGCGCCAAATTCCCGCGCATTTGTAACATCCGTAACCGTCAGTATCTCCTACCAACTTACTACATAATTCGTCAGCATTTTCGCCATTTTTGAGTTGCGCTCTTGCCTCAGCAAAGACCTCTTTCATATCTTTGCCATCTTTTGTCTTTTGCAAATTTCCGCCGTTGTAATCAGGACGTTTTGGCGAAGGTCCGCCAGTCCAAAGAGTTTTTTCATTGACGACAACAAATTCGTTATACGGCTCTCCTGTTACGGTTATTCCCAACGTGCCATTGCCCAAAGGTAAAGCCTGTTGTTGCCACCTATTTTGAACCTTATCTGCTCGCTGTCCACCCCTAACTTTTCTCTTTGATGCGGTTTTGCTATACCAAATCCTCATTGCACTCCCTCTAGACGGCCCCGACTTAACTACTTCGATTGTCCATCTCTAAATATGAATATATTATATCACATATATTCGACGCTATCAAGATTTTGAGTGCAAAAACATTTTTTTGAAAGGATATTATTATAAAAAGTTAAATTTCTTAGTGTTTAATTTAAAATTTAATAGTTTAGGGTATCGCCC
>JAIDRT010000027.1 GCA_029061605.1 Clostridia bacterium
GAAAAAATACGCCTTTTCACAGGCAGTCAGGAAAAGTATACTTTTTTTGGAAAAGTGAAAAATTTTAATTAAATTAGTATTTTAGTTGAATAAAAAATCGCAACGCTTTTATTTTTGCGTTGCGATTTTTGTAATTTTAATAGTTATTATTTAAGCGGTTGAGATTTCTCCACTTCGCTTCGCTACGGTCGAAATGACGTTATAACTGTTTCTTTCTCGTAAGGAGCGAAGCAACGGCATAGCGAGCAAGCAATATTGCGTGGACGTAGCGAGCGTCAATGACATTATAGATTTCTCCACTTTGGTCGAAATGACATCTTCCTTCGCCAACTCTACCTTTTTCTTGGCTTCCCCTCAAAGGGAGTGCAAGTAAATGGAATGGCTATTTGACGTAAAGTTCTTGGAATAGAAAAAAGTCAGGCGCGTGATAAGTGCAAGTGAGAAATACTATCACAATAAAAAGTATACCGATTATTGAAAGATAATTTAGCCATTTGAATTTAGGCATAAAAAATATGCGATATGCTGTGAGATAGCCAAAAACGATTGCCAATATGAAAATAGTTATGTCAAGCGGTAAAATTGATTTGCGAGTAAAGACTGTGTAACCCATAAATGCAAAAACTATGAAGAGCACGGTCACAAACATTGCGCAAAAGGTTGCTAAATAATAATTGTTGACTTTTTTTGAAAACAAAAAACCGCCCACTAAAAATATAATAAACATTGGCAAAAGAGCAAGTTTGATATGCTCCCATATGCTTTCATTCGTAGCAACTAACAGTCCAACAAATGCTTTACGCCCTGTCCAAGCGTAGACAAAATGATTTATCGCACCGATTATTACTGTCAAGATTATTCCCAAAGCAATAAAAAGTTTAATCTTGTCCAGTTGAGTCATTTGACTATATTTCTTTATCATATAAATAGTATACGTAAATATAAATGATATTATATATAATAAATAATTTTATCAATTTTAAACTGTGGAGACTTCTTGACTTCGCTCAAGATGACAAAATAGATTCTTCGACTGCGCTCAGAATGACTCGTTTAAAATCGAAAGTAACACCTTGAACACGTCATATCGAGCGACTAGACCTCTCCACTGCGGTCGAGGTGACGTTGGATTAGATTACACTGCGTTTTGCTAAAGATAGCAGTAGAAATATATGGCAAAATGACATTAAGGATAAAGCAAAAATGCAGCAAATCTAAGTTTACTGCATTTTACTTAAGCATCTCAATCAATAATTTTAAGATATTGTTATTTCTTAAGACTTTCGTGATACATTTCCACGGCGCTGTCGATACCCTTGTGGGTAGCATTGTTGGAATACTTGTCTATCTCTGCCGCATTCTTGACGTCGTGATGGAGCGAAAGCGCGCCGTTGAGACAACCGCCGTCGCAAGCCATACCCTCAAAGAAGTTGGCGGTAGTCTTGTTGAATTTGAGTTTGAGAAGATTGGCTCTGCACTCGTCGATACCGCTCATTGCTACTGGCTCTACGCCCTCGGCAAGTTTTGCTATATCGGCAGAAATACCGCCGCACTTTGCAAATACTCTGCCCATATCGGAAGCGTCGTCGATATTCATTTCTTCTTGTATCAACAAATCTACCCCTCTTGCGTCCAAAAGCGCCTGCAACTCTTCAAAAGAAATCACACTGTCAATCGCGCCCTGCGTTTTCTCCATTCTAAACTCGAGTTTTTTGCTTGTGCAAGGTCCTATAAACACCGTCTTAATACCTGGATATTTGCGCTTGAGCAACATTGCAGTCTCCACCATAGGCGACGGCGAAGAAGATATGTATTTGACGAGTTCAGGGAAATTCTTTTCTATGAACATAACGAAAGAAGGACAGCAAGACGTCGTCATAACTTTCTTTTCTTCAAATTCTTTAGCCTCTTTATATAGCGTAATGTCTGCGCCCAACGCCGCTTCGTATACTCTGTCAAAGCCCAATTTCTTGATACCTGTGACGAGTTGTCCAAACGTAGCCGGCTTGAATTGCGATGCTATAGCGGGGGCTATGATGGCAAATACTCTGCCGCCATTCTCCTTTGCGTCTTTGAGTATATCCAAAGTGTCAAAAAGGAATGATTTGTCAACGATTGCGCCGAAAGGACAGTTGTATACGCACGCTCCGCAAGCGATGCACTTGTCATTGTCGATCTTGGCTCTGTCGTATTCATCCATTGACAACGCCTTAACCTTGCAACTCTTTATGCAAGGACGCGACTGCTCTATTATTGCATCATATGGACACGACTTGGCGCATCTGCCGCACTTGATACACTTGTCCATATCAATTACAGGCTTATTGTCCACAATCGTGATTGCATCCTTTGGACAAGCCTCTTGGCATTTGTGGACTATACAGCCTCTGCAAGCAGGTGTGATATACATACCGCTGATAGGACAGGAATCGCACGCCGCTTCAATTACTTCCACGATGTTGGGATTGCTCTTGTCACCGCCAAGCGCCAACTTGATTCTCTCCTGAACGATTGCGCGCTCTTTGTATATGCAGCATCTGAAACTCGGCTTGGGTCCCGGCGATATTGCCTTGGGAATATCCATATATATTTGAGACATATCGCCTTTGTCATACGCCTCAACCAACTGTCTAAGCACTTCGTATTTGAGTACCTGTACCCTTGTGTCAAACTTACTTTTACTCATAATTACCTCAATTTATTTTATCTTTTTGCTGTCTATAATATTACCGTCAACGTCCTTGAGCGTGATAATATTGTCTTGTATCGTCAAATAACTGTGCGCCGTCCCATCTTTTGGCAAAGACAGAGATCCGGCATTTGCTACAACAACGTCGCCCACCTTCTCTATAAAACCTGTGTGAAAATGTCCGTAGCACATCACGTCGCCAGCATTGACAGGCATATTGTCCTTGTTGAACTTGTGTCCGTGCGTAAGCGTGATCTTAAGTCCGTCAACAAAGATTTGCGAAAACTCGCTGAAATCAAATTCACTGATAAGAGTGTCAACTTCGCTGTCGCAATTGCCCTTGATCACCAAAAGTCTATCTTTGAGCGAATTGAGTATATCCGCTACCTGCATAGGAGCATAGTCCTTAGAAATTGGATTTCGTGGACCGGGATTGTATATATCGCCCAAAAGCACAAGCAGTTCGCCTTGCTCGCGAATGAATATATCCTTAATCTTTTGAGCGTAATAACTTGAGCCGTGCAAGTCGGATGCTATTATTATCTTCATACGTTCTCCTTTATCCACTTTAAGGATTAGATTTGTCCATTGAATCTATTCTATGTCACCTTGACCGTAGCGGAGAGGTCTCTATCCGTATATTTAATTCGTTGAGATTTCTCCACTCCACTTCGTTGCGGTCGAAATGACAAATTTATAAAGTCACGCGCGAGCGCGGAGATTGGTGTGATTTTCGCTTTAGCAAGGGCGAGCGGTATCGTCAAGTGTACTTGCCGTACACGTCGATACCCCGAGACCCGATGATCAAGCGGAAGGCGCGCCAATATACGCGCTCGCTTATATTACTTCTCAAGTAGTTTTTCTACGCAAGCCAACTTAACACAACAAGTGAGTATCTGCGTAGCCACGATAAGGTCGCTGTCTGACGTAAACGTGGGAGCAATTCTCAACGTTCTGTCATTGATATCTCTGCCGTATGGGAAAGGAGCGCCTGCCGCCGTCAACGTCAAGCCTGCCTCTTTGCAGAGCATACATACTCTCTTTGCGCAACCGTCAAGTACGTCCAACGTAATGAAGTATCCGCCGTTGGGATTCGTCCAAGTTGCAATACCGCTGTCTTCGCCAAAACTGTCTTCAAATGCTCTCAAAAGCGTGTCGAATTTTGGTTTGATTATATCCCTTTGCTTTTTCATTATCTCGCGCACGTTGTCCATATCCTTTAAGAAAAGATAGTGTATGTACTGCCATACCTTGTTGTAACTGATGGTCTGCATAGTCATATGCGAAAGAATATCTTTGACATTGTTTACGCTCGTCGCAATACAACTTACGCCGGCGCCTGCCATTGTGACTTTGGAGGTTGAAGCAAATTGATACACTCTGTCTTCAGTGCCTGCCTCTTTGCAAAGTTCCATAATATTTGCCAAGTTGTCGGGAGTGTCCGTCAAATCGTGCACCACATAGGCGTTGTCCCAGAAAATTCTAAAATCCTTTGCCTTGGGCTTCATTTCTGCAAGACGCTTGACAACCTCGTCGGAGTAAGTTACGCCGGTGGGATTGGAATATTTTGGTACGCACCATATGCCCTTTATGCTATCGTCGTTGGCAACAAGTTGTTCTACGAGATCCATATTAGGTCCGTGCTCGTCCATAGGTACGTTGACCATCTCTATGCCGAAATGCTCGCATATAGCAAAATGACGGTCATAACCCGGTACCGGACAGAGAAATTTGACTGCCGACTTATTCCAAGGCTCGCCGCCCATTATGCCAAACTGCAACGCTCTTTGAATCGTGTCATACATAAGATTGAGCGAACTGCTACCGCCCAAAATAACTTCATTGGTATTTACACCCAACATTTGAGCAAATATCTTTTTCAACTCGGGTATACCGTCAAGCATACCGTAGTTGCGGTAACTCTTGGGCATATTCTCTATGCCTTCAATATTCAACATTGGCATAGCAATGTCAAGTTGCTCGTTGCAAGGCTTGCCTCTTGCAATATCAACGCTGTAGCCTTGGGATACGAGATTGTCGTATTCGTTCTTTTGTAAATCGTAAATCTGTTGAAGTTCTTCTTTTGACAACTGACTGTAGTTCATAAACACTCTCCATTTTTTTATTATTTTATCATACCAATTGCACTCTTGCAAGGTTTTTGGATATTTTCCTATATTTCCTAACGGATTAGACCTCTCGACTACGCTCGAGGTGACATAATTATTTATATTGAATAGGAATAACCATATTCAACTTCGCTACGCTCCGCTCAGGGTGACAAATCGTATTAGTTTTCCTCTTTGCGGTTGCGGAAAATCAATTTTATTGGACTTCCCTTAAACTCAAAGGTCTTACGCAACGTATTTTCCAGATATCTCTCGTAACTGAAATGCATAAGATTGCTGTCGTTGACGAAAAATACGAAAGTAGGCGGTTGAATTCCTCCCTGCGTGACGTAATAAATCTTGAGCCTCTTGCCGTTGTGCGACGGCGGTTCAACTGCAACGACTGCGTCTGCGATAATATCATTGAGCAGTCCTGTCGGCACTCTGCGCACAGACTGTTCGTATACCTCGCTCGCCAATGCCAATATCTTATCCACACGCTGCCCTGTCAATGCTGATACGTAAATAGACTGGAAGTAATCCATAAACTTTAGATCGCCCTGCATCTTTTTGTTGAACGTATTTATAGTGAAGGTATCTTTCTCTACGGCGTCCCATTTGTTCATAACGATTACCGACGGCTTGCCTTGCTCGTGAACGTATCCGCATATCTTGATATCCTGCTCGCTCATCCCCGCCTCGGCGTCTATGACAATAAGCGCTACGTCCGCCCGCCTGATCGCCGCCAAAGAACGCAATACGGAATACTGCTCTATCCCCTCGTCTACGGCGCTTTTCTTGCGAATACCCGCAGTGTCGATAAGATTAAACTTCTTTCCGTTCCACTCAAACGCAGTGTCAATAGCATCTCTTGTCGTGCCGGCTATATCGCTGACGATAACTCTCTCATATCCCAAAAGTTTGTTGGTGATAGAACTTTTGCCGGCGTTTGGTTTGCCTACTATGGCAATATTGATTATCTCTTCTTGCTCGTCTGGATTGCTCTTGGGCAGATTTTCCGTCACGATATCCAATAAGTCTCCTATGCCCTTGGACTGCTCGGCAGATATACCTACAACGTCGCCCACTCCCAAAGAATAAAAATCGTAGATCGTATCTTGTTCGTTGTTGTCAAGTTTATTGACGGCTATCGTGACAGGCTTGCTGCTCATACGCAAAAATTCGGCGACTTCTATGTCGTTTGCCGTCATACCCGCTCTGCCGTCGACTACGAAAATAATGCTGTCGGCAATCTCCACCGCCATTTGCGCCTGCGCTCTGATATGCCGCCACATCTTGTCTTGGCTCTTTATCTCAAGTCCGCCGGTGTCAATGAGCGTAAACTGACAACCGCACCACTCGCCGTCACAGTATAACCTGTCGCGGGTGACGCCCTCAAAGTCTTCTACTATGCTGACTTTTTTGCCAACTATTCTATTGAAAAGTGTAGACTTGCCCACGTTGGGTCTGCCTACGATTGCTATCAATGGTTTCATACTTTCCTTTCTTATTGTTCAGGTTTAAGCGAGGTTTCATATTTTATACGGCAACAATGTCTCCCATACTTCTTCAAACTCACTTGACGTACATAAAGTACGCCTGCATTCGTTTTCATCGTCTTGAAAACATTCTTGCTCGTATAATTCTTATGCCGCTCGCTTAAACCCGAACGAGAGTTTTTTATTTTATAGATGTTAATTCGTCAATCAGTTTGACAAGGCTCTCTCCGCCTTGCGACACTTTGATTTTGGTATTTATAGCCGCTTCAAGCCCTTCCACCGTATATCCGTCCAAAAACGTATCAGTAAACTCTCTCAGCATAGTCGACGGTATGATAGTATATTTTGGCATATCCTTGACCTGCTTGATTATGTCGGTGGGAGTGATAAGTCCCGATACCGTGATAGATCTGCCAAAAAAGTCGTTGTAAATATCACATATACGCACTTTTAAGTTGGGATATTTGTTCTTCAAATTTTCTACAAGCCCTGCCAAAATCCCCTTAAACGACTGTCCTGTGATTATAGCCACCTCAAGCGCCCTGTCACTACCTTTGACTTGAGACAATGCGTTGTCAAAAGAATTGACAAACTCTGCGCACAAACCCACGCCGTTTTCTATCTGACAAAAGTCGCCGTACGCTGAATAGTCGGGCAAATCCCTGCCTGCCTTGATATAAAATTCGTCGCTACACCAACAAAAATTCCCGCCTACGCCATCGTTGAACTTCTCTACCATATCAATGACCTGCCCAGAAGACTCTCTGTCAAAAGGCGTCACCGGATAAAGTCCTTGTCTGTGACAAGTCAATCCCACAGGTATGACCGCCGTCGAAAGCACTTGCGGATATAATTTGTGAAGTTCTTCAAGCGTCTGCAAAAGTATCTCGCCGTCGTTGAAGTCCTTGCAAAGCACTATCTGCGTGTGCATAACTATGCCGTAATCCGCCAAAAATTTCATCTTCTCAAATATCTTTGCAGCCTCAGGATTGGCAACTAATTTAGTCTTGACAGCCTTGTCAAAACAATGCACCGAAATATACAGCGGAGACAAGTGCAATTTGACGATCCTATCCAACTCCTTTTGACCTATGTTGCTGAAAGTGACGTAGTTGCCGCTGACAAAACTCAAGCGGTAATCGTCATCCTTGACGTAAAGAGTCTCTCTCATTCCCTTTGGAAGTTGGTCTACAAAACAAAAAACGCATTTGTTTTTGCAACGCATAGGCTCAAGTTCTACGCTTTCGTCAAGAGTAAGTCCAAGCGTCTCATTCTCGTCCTTTTCTATTTCCACGTCTACTCGCTCTCCCTGTTTTGCCTTGAGATTGAGTGTAAAAAACTCTTGGGAATCGTAATAAACGTAGTCGAGTATATCGACTATCTCTTCGCCATTGAAGCCAATGAGTTCGTCGCCTACTTCAAGCCCCAACTCTTCTCCTATACTCCCTTTGTCTATTGCCGTGATTTTTGCCATATTATCTCGCTTTTCAATTTTTTATAATAGGTTTTTTGTCTAGAGATCTTTCGACTTCGCTACGCTCCGCTCAAGATGACGGCGAAACACTATATTTTGTCAAGTTTCTTATTCAAAGATCTTTCGACTTCGCTACGCTTCGCTCAAGATGACAACAAGGCAACTATCAAGACGACTGTGAAACGTCCAAGCGATAGCGATTGCCTCTAACATTGTTTTAAGTATTATAATATAAAATTTTTTATATGTAAAGTATTTAATATAAATATCAACTTTGCGCACACCAATACTATGATATTTATACTGATATTGACAGGCGTATTCTTAATTTTAAACGGTGTATTCTGTCTGCAAAAATTTCAACTATACGGACTTTTGGCAGCGTTGATTTTTACCGTTTTGTCCATAGAATTGCTTGCCGACATTGACGGACTTACGCTTGGTATTTTGACAGCGCTGACACTGTTTTCTTTGCCGTCAAAAAGAATAAAAACGTTTGATATGTTAGGTTGCGCGCTTATTGCGCTTCCTTGTATATTTTGGATGGGTACGCAAGAATTTATGGACGGATTTGCTAATTCGCATATACTCGTCGCTTTGGGCGTGGCGCTTGCGTGCAACTTACTCTTTGACAAGCAAAAAAGACAAACGCTATGCGCGCTTGTCCTCTTGACAAGTTTTGTAGTGTGCGATCTATCCGGCGCGTATTTTAGCGCGGTAGATATTGCATTTACGTTCTTGGTCGGAATAGTATTTACAAACAGTTACCTATCCTCTACTCAAAAACCTTTAAATGCAAGCGTCAATAATCACACTCTTTCAATTGATTTGATAACGATGGACTCATACGGTACGTCGTTGTAAAAACCTACGCTGACTGTCTTCACCTTGGATATATCTATTGCGACCTTTACGCTCTCTTCGTCAGTGAGACAACCAAAAGCCGCGTACTGTCCGTCCAAAAACGCGCAGTCTGCCACACAAATAAAGAATTGCGACGAAGCGCTGTCAGGAACGTTGGTTCTTGCCATTGAAAGAACGCCTACTTTGTGAGATATGGGATTGTTTACTCCGTTGGCTTTAAACTCACCCTTTATAGACTTTGTCTCCTTTGGAGAAAGCGAAGCGTCCATTCCTCCGCCCTGAATCATAAATCCCGGAATTACTCTGTGAAAGATAAGTCCGTTGTAAAAATCGCTGTCAACAAGTTTGAGAAAATTTGCAACTGTGATGGGAGCGGCTTGCTCGTCCAACTCGGCAGTCATTGACCTGCCGTCAATAAGATTAATTTTGATTTTTGTCATAATGTATACTCCTTTTGTATTATCCACGTTGCGGATTAGTTATATTAAGATGACGCATTTTAAATTTGCGAAGCGTCTATTTGAGTCTAACAAACGTAATCGACGGATTTAGAACACTCCACAACGCTCTTAACATATGCCATTATAGGCAAATGCACTTCGTGCGTTCTGTAAATTTCCATATCCTCCATAGAGTTGAATTGACATATAAGCACCACGTCAAAACTACGATCGGAGCGCAATACGTCAACGCCCGACTGAATGTCTCTTAGCACTTCTATCTTGCCTTTCATAGACAAGAATTTTTGTTGAAGCGCGATTGCATTTTGCTCCGTAGGCTCTTTGAGTTTGTACATCACTATATGTTTGACCATAATTCCTCCATTATATTTTATTTGAACAAATTGTATTTCACCTCGAGCGCAGTTGAGAGGTCTAATCCGCTTTTTATACGATTGAGATTTCTCCACTCCGCATTCGCTTGGTTGAAACGACGTTAATAAAACGCTATTTACCGCCAAACCAACGTCTCTTCTTCTTGGGCGCTTTTGCCTCTTCGGTATTTTTCTCCTGCGCCGTTACGGATATATTGTCGGCATCTTTTACAGTATCTTCTACTACTTCCTTTATTATCAGACATTCTTGAGGATCGTCGCCTGTGTCTATAGCGTTGATACAATCGAGCACTTGCTGACAGCCGTTGAGTTTAAACTTGTTTTCGCAGTGCTTTTTCCATTCTTTTTTATCTTTTTTATACTTTTCAAGGGCTATCGTCAAACGCTCTTTGTTGATAGCAGAATAAGCGTAACCGTTGGAGACTAAAAATTTGCTATTCTTAGTCTCAACGTTGTTTGCGCTGTCAATAAGAAGCAACGGTATCTTATGTAGCAACGCTTCATAAGTTATTGCCGACGTAGGCGCAGAGATAATGCAATCTGATATATAATACGCCCTCTCCATCTCGTTTCCGCTCTTGACGAAGTACACGTTGTTGGAGACGCTTACGCCGTCTTTCTTACCCAATTTTTTAAACTTCTTTTCTATTGAAGAATTACCGCCGTCTATTACTATAAAGTTGTATTCCTTATTCTCGCATACGCTGACCAAAGCGTCGCAAAGATACTTGGAGCCGTATCTGCCGCCCACCATTGTAATGACCGGCAATTCATTGCGGATATTAAACTGCTTTCTGACGTCTTCTTTACTGCGTTTGATAGCCGTAGGCGTCTTCAATGGCATTGATATGACGTAAATTATTTTTTCGTCAATGCCTTTATCTACCAAAGCCGCTTTGCATTTTTGCGTAATGACAAAATATCCGTCGACGTCGTGACTTATGAAGTTGTTCTGCAAAGCATAATCTGTGATCAATGCAAAAATCTTGCCGCTCAAGTTATACTTTTCTCTCGCTATTACCGCTTTGTGAATCGAATATTGAGTGGTGCAAATCACGTAGTCCGCGTCAAATCTCATAGAAATATTGTCAAACTTACGCCACCTTTGGAATGTAGGAGAATTGGGCTTATAAGCAACGATATTGCCTTCGTTATCCTTACTGCGCGTTACTTCCGCAGTAGGCAGATTTATTACGACGTTGTTGAGAACAGGAGCGTGTCTGTACGTAACTCTGTACAGACTTTGATACAACCTTATCAAACGAAAATTATCGTACTGCTTATCAGGTACCGCGACTACGTCATACTTGCCGTCATTCTCAAAAAAATCTTTGAGCGCGAGCGCAGACGTATCGTATAGTTGAGAATAAATAATCAAAACCGTCTTTTTCATCTTGCCTTGCCCCTATACACTCTTCCTCAATATATCCAACTCTTCAAGTCTCTTGTCCGTGGGTATGAATACCCTTTGCTGAACTATCTTTGCGTCCTCTATCTCTATCATATCACTATCGTACATTTTGTCAATACGCAAAACGTCATTCCAATACTTGGTCGGCGACAAAATCTCCAATTCGTCGCCCTTTTTGAATCTGTTGCGCATCTCAACTTCAAGCAGACCTCTGTCCTCGTGATAGCCCACAACTTGCGCGATAAACTCATATTCGCACTTTGGTTGCGACGTGTCTAAACATACGTTGTCTTTGCTCCCAAAATAAAATCCCGTCGTATAATCTCTATGCGAATTCTTATACAGTTCGTCAGAAAGATACGCCGGTAACTTTGCGTCCTTGCCATACTCATAATATAAGTCTATTGCCTTGCGGTATGCGTTTATTACGCTTGCGACGTAATAAGGCGATTTCATTCTTCCCTCTACCTTGAAAGAGTATACTCCGCTGTCGGCAAGTTGCCCGACGTGCGCAAGCATATTGAGATCTTTTGAGTTGAGAAGATAAGTACCTCTCTCCTCTTGACCTATCGTAATGGGCTTGCCGCCTCGATTGGTCTCTACTATCGAATATTCCCACCTGCACGCCTGCACGCAATCGCCTTTGTTGGAAGATCTGCCCGTCAATGCGTTGGAGAGCAAGCACCTGCCTGAATAAGCAATGCACATTGCTCCGTGCACAAACGCCTCTATCTCCACATCTAGCGGCAAGAACTCTCTAATTTCTTTTATATCTTCAAGAGAAGTCTCTCTTGCAAGCACGATTCTCTTTACGCCCTGCTCCGCCCAGAATTTAGCGGAATATTTATTGGTGGTATTTGCTTGGGTGGACAGATGTATCTCAAGTTTTGGCGCAACTTCTCTGCACAAGGCAAGCACTCCCGGATCGCTGATTATCACAGCGTCAACTCCAGCCTTTTCAAGGTCAACAAAATACTCCCTCAAGCCGTCAAAATCCTTGTTGTTGGCAAAGACGTTTGCGGCGACGTAAATCTTTTTGCCTCTTGAGTGCGTATAATTCACAGCCTCTTTAATGCCCTCGCCGTCAAAATTCTTGGCGTTGGCGCGCAGGCTGAATTTGCTTCCGCCCACGTATACGGCGTCTGCGCCAAAATGTAATGCCGTCTTGAGTTTGCTCATATCGCCCGCAGGCGCTAAAAGTTCCACCTTGTTCATAATATTTTCCTTATGTATATCTACATTTGATGCTTGTTATTGTTTTGCTCGTTTAGATTATTTTATACTTTTATGCAATATATTTTGTCACCTCGAGCGTAGTTGAGAGGTCTCAATCCACTTGCTTAATCTTCAGTCAAAATGACGTTGTGACGATACAATTTCACAACACCTTTATCACCGCAATTCCGTTGCCCTCTTCAATTAGCGTCAATTCAAGTTGCTCACTGCTCTCTACGTACGCCAAAAATTCGCGCATATTTCTAACGATCGTTCTATGCTTGTGCGGCGGATAACTATCGCCTTTAACAAGCCCTAAATACAATACGTCGTCGCAAAGAATTATCCCGCCTTTTTGGATATACGGCAACAACAACTCCAGTTGTCTTTTATACGCAGACTTTGCTGCGTCTATGAATACAAAGTCATACGTCTTGCCTGCTATTACTTCTTGCAAAATTTTGTCGCTATCACCTTGATAGACTTTGATTTTGTCGTCTACGCCAAGTCTGCGCCAAAGTTCTTTCGCGCGAACGATTCGCTCTTCGTCCTTTTCAATTGTGTCAATCACACATTCTGACGACAACGCCATTATGCTTGACGAATAACCAATCGCCGATCCTATCTCCAACACTCTCTTCGGACAGTATTCTTCAAAAATATCTCTAAGGACTTTCTCGCACTCGTCAGAGAGTATCATTACAAATTGCTCTCTCGCAAGGTCGTGAATACCTGAGAGTATCTCTTCTTGCAAAGAGGTCATACGTCGTCGCCCTCGTCGTCGGGTTTGCTGTTTTTGCTATGTTCTATCAAAAGCGGCAAGACCATAGGACGCTGCTTGAGTTTGTTGGAAATCATTCTCTCAAGTTTGCGTCTGACGTTGTTCTTCAATCCGCCTCTGCTCTTTTCGTCTTTGTAACTTGACGTGGCAAATACGTCTTCTATCGTCAACTTGACCTTCTCAAGAAACTCGTCTTCAAACGCTACGCCTCTGGAGAGAATATCTATCGCAGTCAACGCCCTGTTCTCCACGTCTATATCCAACAGCGCAATAAGCACGCCGTCGCTTGAAAGTTGTTTGCGCTCGCGGAGTACCATACTGTCCACGTTGCTGTCTCCGTCGACGTATACCTCGCCCGCTTCGACGCTGTCAATATTCTGAATTGACTTCTTCTTGATTGCAATACGGTTGCCTATGTCAACGATACGGATATTTTCCTTGGGGATGCCCAGCGAAAGCGCAAGTTCCTCGTGTTTTTTGAGGTGACGGTATTCGCCGTGAACAGGTATAAAATACGTCGGCTTGACGAGTTTTAACATAAGTTTAAGTTCGTCCTGACAAGCGTGTCCCGATACGTGAAGTTGTTCAAGCGAGCCGTAAAGCACTTTTGCTCCCCTACGGTATAAGTTGTTGATAAGATTATAGACAGCCTTTTCGTTGCCGGGTATAGGTTGAGACGATATCGCCACGACGTCGTTATCGCCTATGACAACGGACTTGTCTTCGCCGTTTGCCATACGCGTGAGCGCGCTCATAGGCTCGCCTTGCGATCCGGTGGAAATAATGCAAAGTTTATGAGGCTCAAAGTCCTTGATATCCTCAATGTCTATGACGGTATTGTCCATATATTCCAGCATACCAAGTTCTCTGGCTATCTCAGAAATTTTGACCATACTCCTACCGTCAAAGGCTACCTTTCTGCCCACCTTCTCGCATATCCTGATAATTTGCTGAACTCTGTTGACGTTGCTTGCAAAAGTCGCGATTATAATTCTCTTGTCGTTGTGCGATTCAATGATCCTTTGCAACGTGACGCCTACTTCTTTCTCAGAAATCGTCGTGCCTCTCTTCTCAACGTTGGTAGATTCGCCCAACATCAACGTTACTCCCTTGTTGCCTATGGCGGCAATACGAGTAAGGTCTATGCTCTCTCCGTCAATGGGAGTGTAGTCAATCTTGTAGTCGCCTGTATGAAAAATCGTTCCGCCGGGATAACTTATCGACAACGCAAACGCGCCCAATATGGAGTGCGTCACGCTGACGAATTCAACGCTGAATACGCCCATTTTCTTTACGTTGCCATTCTTGACTATGTGCATCTTGGGCATATCCATCTTTTTTTCTGTCAACTTATGCCTTATAAGCGCCACAGCAAGCGAAGAGCCGTATATAGGAATATTTCCGCACTCTGCGAGAAGATAAGGTATTCCGCCAATATGATCCTCGTGTCCGTGCGTAATGAGTATTCCCTTTACTTTATCTAAATTTGCCTTGATATACGCAAAGTCGGGAATGATCAAATCTATACCCGGCGTATCGTCTACTGACGGAAACGTCGACCCGCAATCTACGATAATGATATCATCGCCAAATTTGATTGCCGTCATATTCTTTCCAATCTCGCCTACGCCGCCCAAAAATGCGACTTCAAGTTGTTTTGGTTGTTTTTTCACAACTACTCCTTTGTCTAAATATAAATACGCCAAACATTGACGTCAAATATACCAACTTCTTAAAATAATACAAGTATATTATATAATAAAAATAAGCGATTGACAAGAAAATAGCCAACGCTTTTTATCGCATAAAAATATTTTTTGACAAAAAATAAAATTGAGATTCTTTGACTTCGTTATACTTCGCTCAGAATGACGTCATATGGATAGAGATTTTTCCACTGCGCTGCGTTTCAGTTGAAATGACTTATCTTGTAGAGAAAATACCATATCTTCATATCTTTGAGCCAATAGTTCGGCAAGAACAGAGATAGGCAAAAATTAAAATAACGGATTTTTTGTCAAGATTGTCTTTGACGAGCGTCGTCGTACTTGCTGTACGTCGGCGTGAGCCAAAGGCTGTATTGGCGGAAAAGACGCATTTTAAATTTGCCTAGCCTCTGTTCTTGCCGAACTCAAATACTAACTCGGAAGTTGTCCGGATGCATACACACGTAATGATTCGTCATATAGTAATCTGGCAAGGTACCTATATCAGACCAAAAACAATCAGGCTCGTACGTCCTAATATCCCCAATCAACTTGGGAAAGATGTCGTAAGAAAAGTCACTTCTGCCCTCAGGGATAACTTTGAGAACACTCTTATCAAAAGCATAAATCCCCATATTGATAAGTCCTGACACAACAAATTTAGGCTTTTCGGCAAAAGACGTAACTATTCCGTCCTTCTCTTTGACAAGTCCGTACCCCCTTGCGTCGGGCATATATCTAACTGCCATACTCACTCGCGAAGTATGAGAATGGTGAAAGTTGCAAAATTCTTTTACGTCAATATTGCAAAGTCCGTCTGCTGACATTACCAAAAAATCGTCAACAATAAAGTCGCTCGCATTCTTTACTCCGCCTGCCGTACCCAACGGCTCATCTTCTGCATAATATCTGAGTTTTGCTCCAAAAGCGCTTCCGTCTCCAAAATAATCCATTATCATATCGGCTTTGTATCCTACAGTCACTGCAATGTCCTTTACTCCGCCGGCAACAAGATTTTCGACAACGTACTCCATTACTGGCTTATCTATTATCTTTACGAGCGGCTTTGGCAAAGTGTTGGTCAACGGTCTCAATCTACTTCCCACTCCTCCTGCCATAATTATTGCTTGCATAATTTTCCTCCATATCAGTTGATTTGCTATTAGTCTATGGGAAATTCAGGAAATTATTCAAATCACAAAAAACGATAAATCAATTGTATCTATAATTATTAATTGAAAATCACAAATACTTATATAGATTATTTGCGCCTGAGATAATTGAACAATGTTCAATACGCATCCTGCCGCTATATTATACGTTGAACGCTCTGCGATATTTTCTATTAATTAGAAAACTCACGACACTTTTTGACATATTATTATATTGAACAGTGTTCAATTATCGCCTTTTGACACTTTTTGTGACAAATATTGTGAAAAAATATACGATATTGCATTTTTATTTTTTTGATTATGTTGCCAATCAACTGCTCAAGTGGTATAATATTACAGTATTAAATTATTTTGACGTTGCCAAACAGCAAGTCAATCAAGGAGTAAAAATGAGAGTTTATAATTTTTCTGCAGGTCCGTCTATGCTCCCTATGGAAGTACTGCAAGAGGCTCAAAAAGATTTTCTTAACTACGACGGAAGCGGTATGAGCGTATGCGAAATGAGTCACAGAAGCAAATACTACGAAGCAATCAACAACGAGTGTATCGCCCTTCTCAAAGAATTGATGGGCGTACCTGAAGGCTACAGCGTAATATTAGTGCAAGGCGGAGCGTCTACGCAATTTGAAGCAATCCCGCTCAATCTTTTGACTGGATCAGGCAAAGCCGACTACGTAGTAACCGGTAATTTCGCAAAGAAAGCATACAAAGAGGCTATTAAATACGGAGATATTGCCGTCGCAGGCTCTTCAGAGGACAAGAAATTTTCTTATATTCCAAAAAACCTTACAATAAGAGACGATATTGATTATCTTTATATCTGTCAAAATAATACGATTTTTGGAACAAGATACACAAAACTCCCTGAAACAAAGGCAAATTTGGTTGCTGACATATCTTCAAACATATTGAGCGAAAAAATGGACGTAAGCAAATATTCGGTGCTTTACGCAGGCGCTCAGAAAAACCTTGCTCCGGCAGGCGTAACTATCGTCATAATGAAAGACGAACTCGTCACTGACGGAATGAAGATCTGCCCCACAATGCTCAAGTGGAAAACGCAAGTGGAAAACAACAGCCTTTACAATACTCCTCCTTGCTTCCCGATATATATGGCAATGCTTACTCTTCGTCATCTCAAAAAGTTGGGCGGCGTGGAAGAAATGCAAAAAATCAACGAATACAAGGCTGGATTGCTCTATGACTTCATAGACAACTCCTCTTTCTTCTCCAACGGCGTAAACAAAGAAGACCGTTCGCTTATGAACGTGCCTTTCGTTACGCCCAACGCAGATCTTGACGCACAATTCGTAAAAGAGGCTTCGGCTAACGGTCTCGTATCCCTCAAAGGTCACAGACTTGTCGGCGGTATGAGAGCATCTATCTACAACGCTATGCCTGTAGACGGAGTCAAGACGCTTATCGACTTTATGAAGAAATTCGAACTTGCCAATAAATAAGAGGTGAAAAATAATGGTAGAAATACTTAAACTTAACGAAATCAGCAATATGGTGAGCAATATACTCACTCCCGATAAATATTCTATTGCGACAGATGCCAAAGACGCTAAGGCAATTATTTTGCGCAGTTTCTCTATGCACGATTACAATATGCCATCAAGCGTAGTAGCCGTCGCAAGAGCCGGCGCAGGCGTGAACAATATCCCTATCGACGCTATGACACAAAAGGGCGTGTGCGTATTCAACACCCCCGGCGCAAACGCAAACGCCGTAAAAGAACTCGTCATCTTCGCCCTTCTCGTATCCTCGAGAAAGATATACGAAGGTATCAACTGGACGCAAAATCTTGAAAAGGACGGCGCAGTTGCAAAGCAAGTGGAAAAAGGCAAAAAGGCTTTTGTAGGACAAGAGATATTTGGCAAAACACTTGGTATCGTAGGACTTGGCGCAATAGGCAAACTCGTGGCAAACGCTGCAATCGCTTTGGGTATGAAAGTAATCGCATACGACCCATTTGTGACTTCAACTGACCTTGCTATAGAACTTACGAGTGATATAAAGCAAGTATACGCAAAGAGCGATTACATCACTTTGCACGTACCCGCTACGCCGCAGACTAAGAACTCTATCAACAAAGACACGATTGCTCTTATGAAAGACGGAGTGCGTATAATCAACCTAGCGCGTGGCGAACTCGTCAACAACGACGACATTAAGCAAGCAATCGCTGATAAGAAAGTGGCAAAATACGTCACCGACTTGCCAAGCGACGATATTCTTGGCGTGGATGGAATTATCACAATCCCGCACCTTGGCGCGTCTACCGCAGAGGCTGAAGACAACTGCGCGGTAATGGCTGCCAACCAACTCAAAGATTATCTCGAAAACGGCAATATCGTCAATAGCGTTAACTTCCCCAAGTTGCAAGTCGAGAGAGTCGGCAACTATCGCGTGTGCGTGATCTCCAACGATGTAGAAAACATCTTGTCAAAAGTATCGGCTAGTCTTAAAAATATCGTGGGCATTTCTAGCGCAACAAGAGGCAATATCTGTTACGTGATAGCAGACCTCTCAAGCAACGCAGACGCTACCGCAATCGCATCAATTAAAGAAGACGCATTGAGCGTAAGAGTGCTGTAATTTAACAAAATGGCAAAATCTAAGAGCGCATCCATTTGGATACGCTCTATTTTTTAACCAAAAAGTAGTTTTGATACTAAAACACTAGTTGGAAATCATACAAATTTTGCCAATCTGTCGATTTGACAAAAAATTTTCAATTTTTGTATTTACTTTTTGCCAATTTATCATTATAATTTAATTACAATATTTTTGTAACATATAGGCAAACCTATATGTGGAAGTGAAAAAAGACGGCATAAGTCGTCTTTTTTTATTTATGGAATAGATTTCTCCATTCCACTGCGTTTCAGTCGTAATAACAATAAACTAAATTCTGACGCTCACAAAAGACGCATCTGCTTACTCGCTATGCCGTCACACCCCTTACGACTTCACTACGTTTCGCTCAGAATGACAACAAAAAATCTGTCCACAATAAAATACCACTCCCATTCTGCGAGGAGGGAGCGGTACAAGAGTTTTATGATATTTATGTTCGGCGAGAATGAAGATAGGTAAAAAATAAAATAGCAGATTTTTTGGCAAGACGGCATATGAAGAAAACCGTCGTACTAGCCGTACGACGGTTTGAGTCAAATGCTGTATTGGCGGAAAAGATGCATTTTAGATTTACCTAGCCTCCTTTCTCGCCGAACTACTTACTTAAGGCGAGCCTTGAGGTCGTCTGCTTGCTTAGCAAGTTCTTTTGGCAACTTGTCGCCGAAGGACTTATAGAATTCTTTAATTCCGTCAGCCTCAACGTTCCAAGCATCTTTGTCTACCTTCAAGATACCCTTCAAGGTGTCGATGGAGAAGTCGTCAAGACCTTCGATATTGATATCCTCTGCCTTTGGTACAAAGCCGATAGGAGTCTCAACAGCGTCAACTTCGCCAGCAATTCTCTTGAGCATCCAGTCGAGTACGCGCATATTGTCGCCAAAGCCCGGCCAAATGAAGTTGCCGTCTTCGTCTACTCTAAACCAGTTAACATTGAAGAACTTAGGTTGCTTGTCTACGTCAACAGACTTGCCCATATCAAGCCAGTGTTGGAAGTAGTCACCCATATGATATCCGCAGAATGGACGCATTGCCATTGGGTCACGTCTTACTACGCCGACTGCGCCAGTAGCGGCTGCAGTGGTCTCACTGCCCATAATAGATCCGATGAATACACCGTTCTCCCAACTTCTTGCTTGATATACGAGAGGTACTGTGGAAGGACGACGTCCGCCGAAGATGATAGCGCTGATCGGTACGCCTGCGCCGTTTTCAAATTCAGGAGAAATGCAAGGACAGTTCTTTGCCGGAGCAGTAAATCTGGAGTTTGGATGAGCGGCTTTGACAGGCTTGCCCTCTGCGTCAACAGTCTCAGGAGTCCAATCTTTTCCAGTCCAGTCGATAAGGAATGCAGGCTTCTTCTTGTCAGCAGCGTCTTTCTCAAGCGCTTCCCACCATACTTCGTTTGTCTCAGGATTGAGCGCAACGTTGGTGAAGATAGTATTCTTTCTTGTAGACTCCAAAGCGTTGAAGTTAGACTTGGAGTTGGTACCCGGAGCAACGCCGAAGAAACCGTTCTCAGGATTGATAGCGTAAAGTCTGCCATCCGGACCTTTCTTGATCCAAGCGATATCGTCGCCGACGGTGAATACCTTGTAACCGTTCTTTCTATAACCCTCTGGCGGGATAAGCATTGCGAGGTTGGTCTTTCCGCAAGCAGATGGGAATGCTGCGCACATATATACTGTCTCTTTGTTTGGCTTTTCAATACCCAAGATGAGCATATGCTCAGCCATCCACATTTCATTCTTACCTTGATAAGAAGCAATTCTAAGAGCAAAACACTTCTTGCCAAGCAACACGTTGCCGCCATAAGCGCTGTTAACAGAGATAATTGCATTATCCTCAGGGAATTGGCAGATATATCTCTCTTCAGGATCAACGTCACACTTAGCGTGCGTACCTCTTACGAAGTCGTTGCTATCGCCGAGAGCCTTCAATACGTCGTTGCCAACTCTCGTCATAATTCTCATATTCAATACAACGTAGATAGAATCGGTAATTTCAATACCTACCTTGGAGATAGGACCGCCGACAGGACCCATAGAGAAAGGAATAACGTACATAGTACGACCCTTGTATGCTCCGTCAAGAATGCTCTCCAATTTTGCGTAAGCCTCGGATGGCTTCCACCAGTTGTTGGTAGGTCCGCAATCTTCTTCTTTGCGCGAGCAAATAAAAGTTCTGCCCTCAACACGAGCAACGTCGTTTGGCTTTGTTCTGTGCAACAAACAGCCCGGCAACGTCTTCTGATTGAGTTCAATCATCTCGCCAGTAGAGATTGCTTCTTTCGTCAAAGCCTCGTATTGAGCCTCTTCGCCTGTGATCCAAACGACTTCGTCAGGCTTGCAAAGGTCAACTCTGCTTTGAACAAATTCCAATACTTTCTTATTTGTAGTATTTGCCATAATTAAAACTCCTTTAATATATTAAAATTATATTTTACCTATAATATTATAGCAAATGGAGAAAGCAAATGCAATCATATTAAAGAAGTTAATGGATAAAATAATTACGGTCTAAATGACAAAAGCGGGACTAAATCCCGCTTTCATATTTTATTTATCCGCTCAAAAACTCTCTCCCAACCGCAGAGAGTGTAGTGCATTTCGCTTTGCGAAATTGTCCAAACAGGACTTTTTCGTCCGTGTATGATGGATTCGTAGACTCCACTGCGTTTCGCTCAGAGTGACGCGTTGAGCGTGACACTTTCGCTTTAAACGAGTCATTCTGAGCGGAGTGCAGGCGTAGAGTTGAAGAATCTTATCACCTTGACAATATCCTGTCACCTCACCATCAATCTGTCACCTCGAGCGTAGTCGAGAGGTCTAATCCGATTTTATACTGTTGAGATTTCTCCACTTCGCTACGCTACGGTCGAAATGACTATTATAGTGCGAGCGTCAATGACAAAAGGCGGGAATAATTCCCGCCTTTGTTACCTTTTGCTCTTACTTCTTGTTTCTCATTGCGCGCTGCTCTCTCAACAAATCTTGGTAACGCTCTATCTGATCGTCGCGCAAGTCCACCATCTTCTTTGCTGTCGCATACGCTTGTGCGTCACTTACTACTACTTCTGTCTCTTTGACTTTGACCTTTGTTCCGTCTCCTGTTGCGTCTCTTCTAATGTCTTTCATATACTCGTCTTCCATCTTCAAGAGCGCCACTGTAGTATCTTTCTTGATAGTCAACTTCAACAATGGATTGGTAGAAGTGCGTCCAAATACTACGAAGTATGTTGACTTCTTCTCTTTGCACTTATACTTCGTAAGCGCATAGTCTCTTAAGCCGTCGAAGTATTTCTTTTGTTCTTTGCTAAGCAATGCGTACGCTTCGTCAAGTGTAAGTCTTGGAGCCTTTTCTACTTTTGGTTTTGCAGGAGCGTGAACTTTGACTTCTTTCTCAATCACCTTTTCTACAACTTTCTCTACAGGTACTTCGACTATCTTCTCAACTGGTACTTCAACGCGTACTTCCTTTTCGACGATTTTCTCAACTTCGACAGGAACTTCTACCTTGACTTCTTTCTCAACAATCTTTTCTACCTCTACCGGTACTTCAACTTTTACCTCTTTTTCAACTATCTTCTCTACTTCTACTGGCACCTCAACGACTTTTTCCACTATCTTTTCTACAGGCACTTCTTTCTCGATTACCTTCTCGACGACTTGAGTAGAATTGTCTTTTTCAAGCAACTTATTGATGAGTGCCTCTTGGTTTTTCATAAGTTGTTCTATGCGCTCGTCATTTTTCTCGCTTCGCTCCATCAACTTCTGAATGACCTCATCGTCGGCTTTAGTGACGGCAATTTCTCTTTCTAAGATTTTCTCAATAGGTTGCTGATCAGCAAGTTTTTGCATCACTTTACGCATTGCCTTTTGCTCTTCGACCAAACTCTTGATCACTTCGTCATTAGTTGACGCCTGCTGCGGCAAAAGTTGTTGCATACCAGGGAGCAATGCCGTAACCGTATCAGATATGATAGCCCTCACGTCTTCAGACGCAATACCGCGTTGCGCTCCCATATATACTCCCTGCGGCGCGCTATCGCCGCCATTCATATTTCCTCCGCCAAACATACGCATAAACATCATTTGCATATCTTCGTCGCGACGTCTTGCCTCTTCGTCCCTACGTGAGTATTCCGCTTCTCTCCTGCGCTCGTCAAGGTCGGATTTGTTGCGTTGGTATTCTTCTAGGCAGTCTTCGTAATTCTCTTCCGCCTTGTTGCATCTATTCTTGGCTATTATCATTATCACTAGACTTACCACTGCCAAGCCCATCAACGTACACGCTATTGCCGTCCAAGCCGTCATTGCCAAGCCAAATAACCCTGTCGTTGCCACCGCATAGACGTTGCTCTCTAGTTTCTCTGCTTTCTTGCTATACTTCTTGCGCTTGCTCTCATAGCCCGCTGTCTTAGACAAGAATATTATTATCAATATTATAGATATTACACTTGCTAT
>JAIDRT010000028.1 GCA_029061605.1 Clostridia bacterium
TGGTGGAAGTTATAGGGCTCGAACCTATGACCCTCTGCTTGTAAGGCAGATGCTCTCCCAACTGAGCTAAACTTCCATAAATTGCTTATATATAATATCAAAAAAAAATATGTTTGTAAAGGGATTTTCGGCAATTTTTTATATTTATTTTGACGATATTTATAAGAAGTTGTAGCGTTATACATTTAGTTGCTTTTAAAATAGTATTATGTTATTATGTTAAAAACTAATGCAATGGGTAATAGATGAAGACAACCGCCATAGAAGAACAATTTAACATAGTTGCAAAAGAGTATGATGCCAACAGAAAGAAGTTTATTCCTTGTTTTGAAGATTTCTATGACGCTACGACCAAATTTATAGCGTCAAATATCTCTTATCCAAAGACGATAGCGGACTTGGGCGCAGGCACAGGGCTTTTGTCATATTTTTGGTATAGATACTTTCCAAAATCTCAATATATACTTGTTGATATTGCGCAAGAAATGCTCAAAGTGGCAAAGCAAAGATTTGCTCAATTGGACAACTTTGCGTACGTGGCAGAAGATTATTCTCAAAGTTTGCCTACTAAGGAATGTGACGTAATAATTTCGGCTTTGTCAATACACCATTTAGAAGACGACGCAAAACAAAGACTATTCAAGAGCATATTCGATAAATTGCCTGATAGAGGAATATTCGTCAACTATGATCAGTTTTGCGCAGGTAGCGATGTTTTGAACGAATGGTACGATACCTATTGGGAGAAAGGTTTGAACAGCAGTGGATTGACGTCAAAAGATATTGAGATGTGGCGAGATCGAAGGAAGTTGGACAGAGAGTGCAGTGTCGAACAAGAGGTTGCAATGCTCAGATCAAGCGGATTTAAGAGTGTCAAATGCGTGTATTCAAGCGGAAAATTTTCGGTGATTATCGCAATAAAAACGGACAGGGAATAAGACCTGTCCGTTCGCTTTAATAGAAGTATATTTTTATTTTTGGATATTTACGGCAAAACTCAAACTTTCTATATCTTCGTTGCTGCCGCCGACTACGAGAATATCGTCGGGTTTTAAGATAGTGTCACCTGAAGGGGTAGTGATAACTTCGTCGTTGGCTCTTATGATAATAAGCACGTTGACGGCATATCTATTACGCAAAGCAAGTTCGCTCAGACTTTTGTCAATCCATTTTTCTGTGATATTGATTTCGGCGATAGAGTATCCCGAGACGATTTCCATATGATTTTGGATATTGGGATTGATAAGTTGCGTAGCAATCTTAATCGCAATGGCTGCTTCAGGATAAATTACGTTGTTTACGCCGATTTTGCTTAGCAATTTGCCGTGCTTGTCGTTGTGCGCCTTTGCAATGACGTTGGGGCAGCCCAATTCTTTGCAAGTGAGGGCGGTAATGATAGAGGATTGGATATTGCTACCGATTGCGATTACCACAGTGTCAAAACTTTCTATAGCCAGCGACTTAAGCGTGCTTTCTTCAGACACGTCGGCAACTATGGCGTGGGTGCTGAAATTAGACACTTCGTGTATTCGTTCCTCGTCGATATCGACAGCGAGAACTTCATAGCCGTAATTATACAGCGCCTTGGTGATCTCTGCTCCAAATCTGCCCATACCTAGGACTGCGAATTGCTGTTTTTTTGTGTGTTTAAATCTTTTCATTTTTATCCTTCCTATTGTCGGTTTTCGACCGAGGTATTTTGATGGCTAAACGTTGATATTAGCCTCAGGGTATTTGATTTTTGACGTTTCTCTGTTGGATCTTGCGAAAGACATAAAGAACGTAAAGGCTCCTATTCTTCCCAGATACATATCCATTATCAGCACGAGTTTGCTCAGCGTCGTTATTGAAGAAGTTACGCCCATAGTCAGTCCGCAAGTGGAGTAGGCGCTTATTTGTTCAAATATTAGCATCAGCAAGTTTTGAGTACCTTTGCGGTTTTCCGCCGCAAAAATCAGCATAGCGCTAATAAATAATATGAACATTGCAAGCAAAACTGTGCTTGCGGCTTTTGCAAGGGTATTTGTGCCGATAGCCTTTTTGTCTACGACGTATTCCTTCTTTTGTTTAAGCGTAGCGATTACATAGGTAATAAGTATATACAAAGTTGTCACTTTGATACCTCCGCCTGTTGAGCCAGGGGCAGCGCCTATAAACATAAGTCCCATAGAAAGCGATAAAGACAGGTTGTTCATTTTGTCTACTGGTATGCTTGCAAATCCCGCCGTTCTGCAAGATACGGAATGGAAATAACAGTTTATCCATTGACCCAATAGCGGCATATTGCCAATCGTATCAGGATTGGTTCTTTCGGCAAGCCAAAATAGAAAAGCGCCGCCAAAAGTCAAAGCCAGCGTCATTACTATGACGACTTTTGTATGCAACGACCATTTGGAAAAAAATTTATGCTCAGAGATATCCACAAGCACGATAAAGCCTACGCCGCCAATACCTATCAAAAGCGCAAGGGTGATGAGAATAAGATAATTGTTGTTGTAATCGACGAGCGATACTCCTGTGATAGAAACAATATCAAAACCTGCGTTGCAAAAAGCCGAAACGCTGTGGAATATGCCATACCAAAGCGCAGTGCCAAAAGAAACTCCTTGAATACAAAAACCTATAGTCAAGAAAATCACGCCCAAAATTTCTGAGCCAAGCGCCAAAAGCATAATCTTGATTGCGATATTTCTCAAGCCCTGCATACTCGTCTGCGCCATTTCTTCGCTCATACTCAATCTTCTTCTGAGCGATAATTTTCTGCTCAGCATAGAATAAAAGAAAGAAGTAATGGTCATAAAGCCAAGACCGCCAATTTGAATGAGAATGAGAATGACGACTTGACCGAACGCCGAAAAGGTACCTGCGGTGGGGACTACGGACAGTCCTGTTACGCAAGTTGCTGAAGTTGCCGTAAACAGAGCGTCAATAAAACTTATACTCGTGTCTTTTTTCGTTGAGAATGGCAAAAGAAGTAAAAGCGTGCCTACTAGAATTATAATCAAAAAACCCAACAGCAAGAGTCTTGCGGTTGTCAGATGCGAAATTATTTTGTTTTTGCTTGAACGAGTCAGAATAGAATCGTTCAACTTTAATTGGCGTTGCATTTTATAAATTTTGTCAGCCTTTTCAAAGTTCTTGTTTTATATTATATATCAATGCAAAATAATTTGCAAATATTTTGCGATACAAAAGAGGACAGTGTTATTATATGCAATATTAGGTCGATTTTTGGTCTCAATTACTCAAATGTTGAGTTTTAACATAAATTTCTATTCCAAAGTTTTCAAAAAAGGCTTGCTTTATAATTTATTTAATAATATGATATATATGTATAGTTATATTTACATAATAGTATATAGGTTTAGATTTATGGCAGAGAGTGAAGAAAAGAATAACAACGTTGAAAGTACTGATCAAAATAGCAATATTGAAAGCAGTCAAGAAAACGCGACAGAGGCGGTCGCGCAAGACGACGTAGTCATAAATTACGTTGCGCCTGATGCTGAATATCAAGAAGCCGTAGTTGTTGACTCTGAAGTCGTTGCGGGCGAAGGAGTTGTTGCCGACGGCGAAAATATTGATTATATTGACAACGTAGCCGAAAATTATTATGACGAACAGTTAGAATACTATCCAGACGGTCAGTTAGAAAATTATGCTGTACAAGATATGCCTATTCAACAGCAGGCAGGGCAAAACGAAAAAAAATCGCGTAAGAAGGCAAAAACCAGAGTAATTAAAAAACTCAATATTGAAAAAGATAAAAAGGCAATAGCGCGTCAGCGTCGTAATAAGATGATAGGCAAAGTGTTGGCTTGCGTATTCGTACTTATTTTTGTAGGCACGATCGCCGGACTTACCGCAGGCACTTATGTGACTGCGGACAGACTTTGGATGGAAAACGTTGGCGAGGAAGCGGGAGTAGAGTTTAAAGAATTGTTTACGCTCTTCAACGGAGTAGTAGACACCAATGAAGATAAGATAGTTACCAAAGGTTTTAATGAAGGGGATCTTGAAGAATTTTATTCTAATCTCAAACGCAAAATGTTTCTTGCTCAAGATTATGATTTGTCAATTGGACAGATCATAAGTTCGGTGATGAGCGCATCTGAAGACGATCAGGAAAGTCAGCAGTCTTATACCACGGTTGGAGTAGACGGCTACGATTTGCAGTACGTCTATTGCGACGCTCAAGGCAATACTGTAATAAGTGAAGAAAAGCCTACTGCCGAAGATATTGGCGAGTCTGAAGGTAACCAAGACGAAACCAACTCGTCTGTTACCGGCAACGAGCAATTGGATAAATTATTGCAGGAATTGAAGTTTGACTTTTCCTCTCTTGCGCAATACGAGGGCGAACGCAATATTCTTGAAATATCAGACAAACAACTTGCGGCGGTTGTCAACGACGCTTTTTCTGAGTTGGCAAGTTCTTTCGGCGAGTTGGAAGAGATAGAGAAGTCTGTCGGAAAGCCTCTTGACGAAGTATTGGCAATAAAACAAGTTATCATATCAGGCAACGAAATCAGCGCTGCCGATACAAATCTAAAAATGACTTTGGAAGTAAAGGCTAAAGATTTGCTTTCCAATATTTTGACGCAATACGGCATTCCGTCTATAGTCAATGCTATTTTACCAGACAAGTTATATGCGTCGGTTAGAGTATATCCATATGACGTAACTAAGCCTATCGAGGCTTCAATCAACAGACTTGAAGAGACGAAAGTCAACAAGATAGTGCGTATAATCGACGTCATACTCAAAAAGACAGGCAATACGACGTCAATAAACGATTTGCTCGTTCAAGTCAACGGCAAAGTCGTCGAAGTGCTTGACAAAGCCCAAGAAAAACTGCCCATCACTTTCGTGCCTACCGGTAGCGTAGACCTATATCCAATAGAATCGCTTATGGGTATGTTGGACGTGGACGTCAGCGAGCAAGCGTTCTTGTATATGCTCAAAGACGTCAAGTTGCCAACCGGTGAGACGTTGGGCTTGGTTATGCCCACGCCGGAAGAGATAAAGGCTAAGACGAGCGTATTTGTATCTGAAGTAAGCGTCAAATATTGCCTTGACAATTCTGACGGTAAGATAAGCGTAGACAACACAATAAAAGACGTTATGAACTTTGCAAGCAGCGATGACGCGCTTGAAGCAATACATCTCAAGGATATGGATTATTCGGGGATATATTCCCAACACCTAAAAGTACGCACTTCTTACGATGCATTGGCGGGTATGTTGTCCGACTACGTCAAAAACGAGGGCTTGTTGGAAGATATCATTGCAGACATAGTCAAAATGAGTTACACTTCAAGCGGGGAAATGCTTTCTATAGACATAAGAATAGATCTGTCGCAAATGCTGGGGTATGACGATGACGGCGTTATGTCGTCACTGATAAAACAGTTGGTGCCTGAGTATATCTACGTCAGCGCGAATATTTGCGCCAACGCCAACAAGAATACGCCAACTGAGATAGAGATCAACAAGACCGGCGCAGAAAACTCCAAAGCGCATCTTCAAACATTGACGGCTCTTGCGGATAAGTTTGGAATGGATACGTCGTCTTTGACTTATGACGTAATATGCAACAAAATCGACGAAGGGCTCAAAAGCGGACTTGCTCAAATGCAGGAACAGATTGGCTGCGAAATTCTCTTTACAGACGAGTGCGCGTATTTACCCGATCTATTTGAGGTCGTATGCGGCACCGGACTTCTTGACGAAGACGAAGATCATAAGATTGAGCCTGCAAAATTATACAGCATAATGAAGCAGACTTACACTTACGAGATAGCAATCACTGACGAAATGACCAAGACAGCGAATGCGGACGGTTTTATTGGCGAACTTGAGAGTAATTATTATTTGCAGAAAGGCAAGATCGTCGACGACGGAGATGGCAATTTATTGCAGAGCGTAATGGGTTTGAAAGAGACTTTTGGCGCTTCAATAGATAAGTCGGCATTGGCTGAGGACGATAGAGATATAAGCGTAATATATCCCAAAATGACGGCAGGCGAGTTTGCATATCTTATGGAACTCAATATTGATATGGACAATATGAGCGAAGCGCTCAAGTCGGCTGAAGTATTGGGAGCAAGGATCAACGACGACGAGATAGTATTGTATCTCCAAGCAAAACTTTATGAGACACAAGACGGCGCAGTTGAGCAGACAAACGGCGACGTTAATCAAGGTGATAACGGCGAGCCGACGGAGGACGAAGAAGTCGACTTGAGCAAATATTCCAATTTGTTGCCTCAACTGGCATACGTCACGGTACTAATTGACACTCCCAAGATGACGTCGGGAAGCCAAGAGAATTCCGTCAAGGTCATAATCGACGGAATGGAAGATGACGATATGTCCGATTTCTTCTCAATAGTCCGCAAGTTGACTGGCAAGAGTATGACAGAAAGCGAGATTGAAGATAAGATAGACGTACAAGTCAAAGATTATATGAGCGGCGTCAATGGTATTGACTATAAATTTGCTGGAGGAGCATTGACTCTTGACAATATATTCAATGTTATGGCAAGCAGTGATATGGTCACAAGCGACAATCCCGACGATTATGTT
Organism: Clostridia bacterium; assembly: GCA_029061605.1. Classification (GTDB taxonomy): domain Bacteria; phylum Bacillota; class Clostridia; order Christensenellales; family UBA3700; genus RACS-045. The sequence goes on from JAIDRT010000028.1 coordinate 6,589, forward strand.
TTTAAACCCGAGGAGATACGCCGACTTCTCAAACAACTTTACGGATATGATTATGACACTGTGAGCGGCGGTAATTTTACGCCGGCGTCAAATCTTGATCACTTTATCGACGTAGAACTTTACGATAAGTATTTTATCAGCGACGGCTTCAAAGACACTTTGAAGGAAAGCGAGAAGGACGACACGTTGCTTGACGGCTTTGCAGATATTGGCGGTGATAATTTCAGCGTAGATAAAATCAGGTTGAGAGACGTATTGAGAGAAGACGGCTCAATCATATACGGCTTGACGTCGCTCAACAATTTGACAGACAAGAGCAATAAGACTCAAGATCAAATAGACGAAGAGATTGCTCAAAATTTCAAACCCAAATTCTCAAGAGAAGAATTGGCGCATCTTTTGCGCACTCACGTTGCTTCTGCAGGCGATATGTCCTTTATGACAGAGCAAGAAGTGGTTTTTGCCAACAACGACGAAAATATTATGACGCTAACTTTGCGCGGAATAGACAATCTTGAAGACGAAAATGCAAAGGGACTTATGCCTGATTATTTCTACGTCAACGTGACGATAGAACTTGGACATATTTCAGAGATAGACGGCACACGTAGCGATATGAACGTCTACGCAATGGATATCAATTCTGTGAGATACGTTGAAGACAATGGCGAAAATCAGGATTTGCAATTGCTGTTGATGCTGATAGACAGAATTCAGAACAACACTCGCGACGAGTCTGAAGAGCCTGCCGAGGAAGTTTCGCTTGACGGCATTATGCAGGATATAGAGCAAAATCTCAAAGAGTTCAAGGAGCAAATTCACAACAACGTATTTACGGTATCTTTTCTTGCCGAAGGCGGATTGATGTTCAACGAGACGGTATATCAAATCGCGCTCAACTCAGTATACGGCGCGTCCGCCAACGAGTATGGCAAACAAGAGGATATGCCAGACGAGATAGACTTCCGCAACGGACTTTGCAAAGTCAACAATATGCCCGATAAGTTTGAATACGAGCAGGGAGTATATCTTGATTTTGCAAATGGCAACAGGGCGGATAATTCAAACAAAGCGATTGCCGACATTAACGACAAGTATGCGCTTGCCAAACCTTTGCAAGACGGAACAACGGCAATACTCTCCATACTTGGCGAATACGCAAAAGATTATGCGACAAATATTGACGGTCAAAAACTCACGAGCCAGCAAAAGAGAAATTTGAGCGTAGAGGAACTTCGCCCAAGTATTGACGGAGAAGAACTTTTGCTTATGCTAGAGAATAGCGTCACGTTTAGCGCAGACGGCTATGAAAACGCCGTTATGAAAGCGTTGTACGTTCTTGACGACAAAATGTTGATTGTCTACAACAGTCCTGTTGATATAGAGCAAGAAAACGACAAGTTTGCCCAGTTGTTGCCGGACACTATGTCTATCGTGGTCGACATTGACGTCAACTCCCTTGACGGCGAGGGACTTTGCACTCAAATAAGCATCAACGATCTTCTTGAGAGTGAAGTAAATACAATACAATCTATGGTATTTACGCTCAACCAAAAAGAAGGCGAAGACAGCAAGAGCCTTGAAGAGGCGAATGCAGATTGTTCTGACAGTGTGCGCGAGACTATGAAGTCTTTGACGGATAATATGACGGTCAGATACGCTGCCGACCCAACCATTGACGGCGTCACAGGCGGCGGTGTAATGATACTTGACAGTATCTATGAGGTTTCTGCTAAAAAGATCAACCAAGTTGACAATGAAGGCGAAGTTGCGCCTAAAGAAGTCAAGGAAACGTTAGAAGCCCTCTTTGACGGACTTGACATAGAGGCGTACACTCCTCCTGCAGGCTTAAGCGCTGACGATATGAAGATAACTTATACAAGAGACAAAGAGAACGAGCGTTCTTCCAATCTTATGCTTGATACGTCAAATATTCTCAATCGCAGACTCAACATCAGCGGAGCAATAGGCGGTTGGAATATAGCCTCAATGATAGACACAGACAGATTGCTAGGACCTCTTGGACTTGAAGATAGCGCTCAAGACGGCGTAGAAGTCTTGAAGTTAAAGCATACGGCGTTGGTACCAAAGAAAGTCAACGGAGACGGAACTTTTGACGATATAAGAGAGAAGTTAGGTTCGCTTCTTGACAAGGAGTATTTCCTTATCACACTTGATATGGATATGGTTGCGGCGGCAGGTATGGAGATGTCTATACTTCCAAAGCGAATGGACTTGACTTTGTATATGGATTTGACGAGCGAAGAAATATCTATAATTTACAACGCTATGTCTGACAAACAGCGCGGAATACTTTCGCGACTTGTCAAGACGAGCCGTCCTGAAGGAGTTGGCGGTCTGGATTTGAGCAACACCGACGCAGTAAAGTTGGAGATTATGGATATGGAGATCATTAAAGAAGACGTTGGAAGTTATACCTTCACCGTCACGTTGGGCGATCTGTTGCATAGCGGAGGCATAGTATTGCCTATAAGCAAGGCGTTGGAGCAAGTCGAGAGAGATGACAATATAATACTGGGTATGGGCGCAATGGTGTTGAATTATACCGTCCAAATATAGTACTAAGACGTTGTGATTTTCTTCGTTCGCTAGAGGCTGCTATTGTCATTTCGACCTCAGCGTATCCAAGTCTAGCGTCATTTCGACCGCAGCGAAGCGAAGTGGAGAAATCTAAATTCGTAAAACTTTTGCTAAAGGCAAAAATATAACTGCTTGCAAAGCAAGCAACACATATCGGAGGTAACGAATGAAAAAGCATTATGACACGTTGGAGATAGGACACATATCTTTGGATTACAATATTGACTATCTTGACAATCAGATAATCGAGGTCGGAGGAGCGGTGATTTATTCTTCCGCAGCCGCATACGCAGGCGGTTATAAAGTGGGCGTTGTTACTAAACTTGCGCCGCAGGACAAGGACAGGCTCAATTGTTTCGTCATTGACAAAGACGACGTGTTCTATATCCCAAGCAAAGAATCTACTTCTATTCGCAACAAATATCACACGGCGGACAAGGAGAGGCGCACCTGTACCTGTATTGGACAGGGAGACAGTTTTTCTATCCAAGACATTCCTGACGTCGACGTTGACGTATATCATTTTGCGGGGCTTATTTACGGCGACTTTGACGGAGACTTGATGATAGAACTTTCCAAGCGCGGCAAGATAGCCGTCGACGTTCAGGCGCTTTTGAGACACGCCAACAGAGCGACTGGCGAGATGTATTTTGAAGACTGGGCGGATAAAAAACGCGTGTTGCCTTATATAGATTATCTCAAGACGGATACGGCAGAAGCGGAGATACTTACAGGGCAGACAGACAGAGTTGTTGCGGCTCAGATGTTGCACAAATGGGGCGCAAAAGAAGTCGTCATCACAAATTCTGCCGAGGTGCTTGCCTTTGACGGTAACGAAATGTATACCTGTCCAATCAAAGCGCGAAATCTGTCAGGCAGAAGCGGACGCGGAGATACTACGTTTGCGGCGTATATCACGCAAAGACAGTCTCACAGTATGGCTGATTCGCTATTGTGGGCAACTGCAACCGTATCGACAAAAATGGAAGCGCCGGGACCTTACAAGGGCAAAAGGGCGGATATTGAGGCTTATATCAAGGAGTTTTATTCTGACAGTTGCATAAAAAAGATAAAATACTGATTTTATGTCAATCGAACTTTGCGTTATTTTGTCATTTCGACTGAAACGCAGTGAAGTGGAGAAATCTCATAAAAACATTAATAATTAAAGGAGAAAAATATGCATTATACATACAAAACGAGCGGAACTTGCTCAAGGGCTATTGATTTTGATATAGAAGACGGAGTAATCCGCAACGTAAAATTCACAGGCGGTTGCAATGGCAATCTCAAAGGTATTGGCAAATTGGTTGAGGGGATGAAGGTCGAAGACGTGGCGGCAAAACTCAGAGGTATTCCTTGCGGACCAAGATCAACGTCTTGTCCCGATCAACTCGCAAAGGCTTGCGAAGAATATATTGCGTCGCATTAAGTCAAATTTCCCTAAAATAAAAAATTTGCAATAATTATAATTGTAAGTATTGACAAATTGAGACATAATTATTATAATAGTAAAGTGACGCTTAAAAAGCGTGTGGGAGGTAAAATTGTGGCGGAACCGAGGCAGAGTTTTGAAGAGAGAATCAATGAGATTGACGAAGCGAGTATGGAGTATTACAATAGGCTTCAGGCGCGATTTCTTTCTTACAAAGGAGTAAAAAGCAGATTGAGTCTAAGATGCGACAGTTACAGAGCAGGGAAAAAACTGTTGGCAAAGATCACAATCGGAGGAAATTCGCTCAAAATCTACCTTGCTATAGACGCCTCTCAAGAAGAGATCGCTCAAAAGAAGATTAGATTTAGAGATATGTCTAAGTCTTCGGCATACAGAGAAGTGCCGGCAATGATTCCCATCAAATCAGAGTTGTGCGCTCGAAAGGTTTGCGATATCATAGATATTATGATGACAAAAAGAGGTTTTGACAAAGTTTGATGTTTTATACTTAAATAATATGACCGTTGTCGATTTGATAGCGGTTATTTTTATGTGATACGGTAAATGAGAAAGAAATAATTGCTATCTTACATTTGAATAATTAAAGATTTATTAAAAAAATCTTTGGTTTTTGCAATTTTTTTTGTAAAACATATTGATTTTAATGCGCTTTATACAATATAATATATTTAAGATACTCTCAGATATTTTTCAAAAGGTATTTGAAAGGGGGGATTATGGAAGAACAAACAAACGAGGTTTTGAACGAACAACCAATTGCTACAGAAAATCCTGAAGTAGTTGCTCCAAGCGAGCAAGTTGAATTGACAGATAAGCCGCAAGAAGACGTTGTGCAGTCTGATACGGCTCAACCGCAGGAGATGCCTGCGACTGAGCAACCTGCAGTTCAAAACTCAGATACTCAAGTTGAAGAGGCTCAGCAAGACAAGAAGAAAAAGAAAGGCAAGAAAAAAGATAAAAAGTCTGACGCAGTGACTGATAAGCCCGAAAAACCCAAGAAAGAGAAAAAGGTGGGCGCGTACGTTGTGTCGCTTTTTAAATATTTCAATATTATCACGCTGTTGCCTTTTGCGTTGCTGATGTATGCTATATTCTTTTCTTCATACATAGTTGACAAAGGGGAATTGTTCAAATCCAATCTTGTTTGGATATGCGTCATACTCGGCATTGCCGCTGCGATAATGATAGCGTGGTTTGTCGTTACGTTTAAAAAGAGAAGAGTATGCTCATTTGACGCATTTTTATTGATGGCGCTGATGATATGCGTAAGTATGATAGCGCAGTGTATTATATTCAAGAATTTTGCTTCGTTTGACGGCATATCCATTGCAACGCTTGCCGCGACGGTGGCAGTACTTGCGTTACTCACAGTACGTTTGATTATGTTCAGTCCCAGCGTACAGCGTAATCACAATGACAAATCATACAAAGCAAAGAACAAACTTTCTATGTATTTCAAGGTTATATTTACAAAATACGGTTTCTTTATCTCTATGCTTTGCGTAATAGGCGCTTTGTTGATACTCATAATCAGCAAGTCAAATATCTTTGAAGATTTTGAATTTGTTGCTACGCAGACAGAAAAGATCGTGACTATGGTATTTGCGGCATTGGCGGCAATACTTATGATAGTCGGCATTTTCATAAGGATCGTCAGAGGCAGGGCCAACGTCATTGACTGTATGCCTTATATGATGTTTATGGTTACGATAGGCGGTTTGATCTACTTCATTACGAGACAAACTTATATGATACTGTATATCGCGATTGGTTGCGCGGTGGTTGGCGCGGTATGGCTAGTGCTTTGCCAATATACGTTGCTTATGTCCAATTACAAGCAGGCAGAGCAGGCTGAAGGCGTTGTTGATGCAGTAGTTGATACTACACCTCCTCCGGAGGAGCCGATTGAGCAAACTCAACCGACGGCTGACACCGTCTTGCGAGCCGAGCCGCAACCCATAGTAGAGACTGCTCAAGCAGTAGATACGCCTACGACGGACGCTCCGCCTACAGAAGAAACTCCTACGGCAGACTCAACGCCAGCGGCAGATACTCAAGCGTAACAAAATCTAATTTTGATACAAAAAAGGTACGGAAATTAAATATCCGTACCTTTTTTATGCAATTTATTATTATAAAATCAATGACGTTTCGTCAAAATCGGGGATAAAATCTTCAGTTGCGCTGTCAAGGCTTTGAACAAAGGTGTTGTCTAGACCCAATTTCAAAGCGTATTGCGTTGCGATTTTATATTCTAGCGGTTTGAGTTTTCTGTTTATCTCAGGGAATTTATGAGCATTGCCCACAGGTACGTACTGTCCCATAAGAGATACGTAGGTATCTTTGGGCATATTGTTTGCTATCCAATCTAGGACGCCTTTTGTATTGTCAATGGCGTTGGGCAAGACAAGATGTCGTATTATCATACCTTTCTTCATTAAGCCGGTTTCAATGATATCTATAGGGCTAAGTTGTCGCATTTTAAGCAAAGCGTCAGTACATACTTGGAAGTAGTCTTTGCAATTGCTGTACTTTATCGCAAGGGCATTGTCGCTATACTTGAAGTCGGGAATAAAAATATCCACTACGTCTTTCAGTCTTTCCAGCGTGTCAAGACTTTCATAGCCTCCGCAATTATACGCAACAGGTATTCTCGGTTTATAGATTTCGCAAGCCTTAATGATATCGTCCGCAAAATGCGTTGGCGTGACCAAATTGATATTGTGAGCCTCAAGGTCTTCAAGTTTTTTGAATATATCCGCAAGACTGCTTGGCGTCATATCTTTGCCCTTGCCGCGAGATACCTCAAAATTTTGACAGTATACGCACTTGAGATTGCATCCGCTGAAGAATATAGTTCCGCTGCCTTTGTCGCCGGATATAATGGGTTCTTCCCACTTATGCAGAGATGCTCTTGCAATCTTGAGCGAGCCTTGATTGCAATATCCTCGCGATACGTTTCTGTCAACAGAGCATTTTCTTGGACAAAGTAAGCATAGATTTTCCATACCACAAGTTTAACTCATTGCCTAGCATAAGTCAAGCAGGATTAAATTTCATAAACACGTTCTAATACGGCTTTCCGTTGCCGTCCGCCTCGTCCTTGAGCGCCATTTTCATATTAGCCTCGTCTATCGAGCGCATCTTGACTCTTTGATTTGATTTTTGTTGTTTACTTGTTTTTTTTGATTGTTTTTTCATAATTCCCTCCAAATAAATTATTACTTATTTATTCGTACTTAAACTTGCCGTTTGACATTGTGATGATTATGCTTTAAAATATTTACGTACAAAGGAGTATTATGCAGGTAGGCGATATATTGACAGTTGACATCACTTCAGTGGGTATGGACGGCGAAGGCGTTGCTAAAGTTGACGGCGTTGTCGTGTTTGTGTCAGGCACGTTGGTTGGCGAAACCGCCAAAGTGCAGATTACTCAAGTCAAGAAGTCATTTTGTTTTGCAAAGGTTATCAAGATTCTCATTGCAAGCAGCGACAGAGCAGAGCCTCCGTGCAAGATATGCTTTAAGTGCGGCGGTTGCGAGATGTTGCACATCAACTATTCAAAGCAGTTGGATATCAAGCGACTTCACGTCAAGAATTGTTTAGAAAGAGAGTGCAAGCGAGAATTTTCAATAGATATGACGGTGGCAAGTCCTCATCAGATAGGCTATCGCAACAAGATCCAAGTCCCTATATCCTATCAAGACGGCAAATTAGTAGGCGGATATTTTGTTTCCAATTCTCACAAAGTAGTGCCGTTTTGCAGGCAAGGAGAGAGTGGACGTTGTCTTCTCAACAGCGACGGTATGCAGGCTATATTGGACGCGTTTTTAGATTATATGAAAGAAGAGGGGCTCACGGCTTACGATGAGGCTAGGCATATTGGATTGGTTAGACACCTTGTGATTCGCAAAGTCGACGGCAAGTATGCTATATGCGTTGTACTCAACGGCAATGGATTACCCAAAAGCAATAGACTTATCTCTATTTTGAATACGCTTGGAATAGAGTTTTCTCTATATATTTCTCCCAATACTCGCCGTACCAACGTTATTTTGGGCGAAAAAGTCGTCACTCTTTACGGCGACGACGCATTGCAAGGCAAAGCGCTGGGCGTAAAATATCTGGTGTCTCCTCAATCGTTTATGCAAATCAACGACGACGTCAGAGATATGATTTATTCCCGAGTAGGCGAGATAATAAAGGACAGCGGAATATCCAACGTAATTGACGCTTACAGCGGCATAGGTATTATGAGCAATATATTTGCAAAATACGCAGACAAGGTCTACGCAATAGAAATAGTGCCGCAGGCAATTGCCAACTCCAAGGTTTTGGCAGAACTCAACGGCAACGCTGACAGAATAATCAATATCTGCGGAGATTGCGCTCAAGAACTCCCAAAGGTCGTATCACGACTTGACAAGTCTATCGTTGTGCTTGACCCGCCTCGCAAGGGGTGCGACGGAGCAGTCTTAAAAGCGCTTTTGTCGGCAATGCCAAATCAAATCATTTATGTATCTTGCAATCCTGCCACTTTGGCAAGAGACGTCAATATCCTTCTTGAAAAGTATGAGCCTGTTTCAATCACGCCCTATGATATGTTTCCAAATACAAAACACGTAGAGACATTGGCTTGTTTAAAACTTAGATAGATTAAAAAGTTTTTAATTGCGCTTACGTTCCAAAATGGAAGTAAGCGCTTTTTTTTCGCTTAAAAAAATTTTCAAATTAATGACTTCAATTCATTGACTTAAAGTCATTGAAGGTGCTATAATCTGGTTACAATACCAATTTTGGAGTATAAAAAATGACAAATAGGCAGAAGGCTGCGCAAGAAACAAGACAAAAAATAGTAGCGGCGGCTAAAAAGTTAATATGCGAAAAAGGGTTAGCGAACACGTCTATTGATGATATTACTGAAACGTGCGGGGTTGCAAAAGGCTCTTTTTATACCTATTTTAAACGCAAAGAAGACATAGTCTTTGAATTGAGTCGCGGAATGTTTGACGAAATACTGGACGATGCAAAAAATCATAATGGAACTTTTTTGGACAAACTGCAAAAGTATATGACAGAATTTGCAAGTTATATTGAAAAATCCAGTGTTAAACTTGCGCAGGAGTGGATAAAGAACGTTGTTGTTCCTGATTCAATACCAGTCGGATATGAAAATAATAAACTTGAAATAGATATAAATAACGCAACCAAGTTATTGCAATACGGCATAGAGGTTGGCGAATTGAAAAGCAATTGCCCAATCACACAACTTGCATATATGATCACAGATTTATTATACGGACAAATGCTATGCTGGACAATGAGTGATGGGGCGTATAGTTATAAAGAAAGAACGCAAGAATATTGCGCAATGTTTTTGCATTTGATTTTTGAAGATTATTTAATTAATAAGGAGGCATAATAATGAAAAAAATCTTACTAAATAACGGAAATATGATGTCGGCTGTCGGTATCGGAACTTTTATGATTTCTCCCAAAGATGCAGAAATCTGCGTATGCGAGGCGTTGAAAATTGGTTATAGACTTGTTGATACCGCCAATGCTTACGTCAACGAAAGAGCGGTAGGACGGGCAATTAAAGCATCTGGAATAAAAAGAGAAGACATCTTCGTAAGCACGAAGATTTGGGCAACTGAATATCTCAATCCCAATGCTGTGGATCAGACTTTGGAAAGACTCGGGGTGGACTATATCGACCTCTTGTTTATACATCAGCCGAGTGAGCACTATATGGATGGTTACAGAATGATAGAAAAAGCCGTAAGAGATGGCAAAGTTAAGTCAATCGGTATATCCAACTGCGAGGGCAAATATCTTGATGACATTTTGACAAATTGTGAGATTAAACCTCAGGTTATGCAGGCAGAGGCGCACCCATATTTTACGCAAGCTGATCTTATGTCCCAACTCAATAAGCACGGCATTAAACTTATGAGTTGGTATCCGCTTGGACACGGCGACAAAAGCCTTATCAACGAACCTATATTTGCGCAACTTGGTAAAAAATATGGCAAATCGCCTGCGCAGATAATACTTCGCTGGCATTTGGAAATGGGATTTTGCGTAATACCGGGAACTAGTAAAGTAAATCACGTGAAAGACAATTTTGATATTCAAGATTTTTCGCTTACTGCTGAAGATATGGAGGAAATTGCAAAACTCAATAAAAATAAGAGATACTATTACCGCACTGACGAAATGCTCAAGACTTTTGCGTCAATGCGACCAACTTACGAAACTAAATGATAAAGATAATTTGTAAGCGCTTGTGGTACGCAAGCGCATTACAAATTCTTTTGCAGATAGTTCAAAAGCAATTCGGAGGCTTTGGAAAAGACTTGATACTTTTTCCAAGCAAAGACCAAGTCGGCTTTGATTTTTGGCTCAAAAGGGCGGAAGACCAAATTGCGTTCTGAAGTGTTTACCAATCCGTCAATCGCCAATGCGTACCCCATACCTTCTTCGACCATAAGCGAAGCGTTGTACAAAAGGTTGTGAGTAGAGAGAATATTGAGTTTGGAAAAATCTTTGCCCAGCCAACCCGACAGTTCGTTGTTGGTAAGCGCTTGTCTTGAGCATAACAACGTAATATCTTCAAGATCTTTGGGGCGTATAGTTTCGCGATTGGCAAGCGGGGCGTCATTGCGCATCAAAAGCCCCCAAGTATCGTATACCGGCAATTTGACGTAATCAAACTTATCAAGATTGGTATTGCCTACGAACAATCCAAAATCGACCAAGCCTTTTTCCAGTCTTTTGGATACGTCTTCGCCGTTGCCGCTGTATAAATGAAAGCGAATATCGGGGTGAGCGTCTGACAGTTTTTTCATTGCGCCAATGATGACGCGCATACCTTGCGTTTCGCCGCAACCGATAAAAATATCGCCGGCAACCGTTTGGTCGACGGACTTAAACGACGCTTTCGTCTTGTCTGCCAAATCCACGATTTCTTGCGCGCGCTGACGAAGGAAAGTGCCTTCTTCAGTCAAAGTTATCTTTCGTTTTCCTCGCTCAAATAACTTGCAACCCAGTTCCTCTTCCAAGTCCATCAGTTGCTTAGATAGAGTAGGTTGAGTGACGTGCAGACTTTCTGCCGCAGCAGTAATATTCTTCTCTCGCGCAACGGCAAGAAAGTATTTCAATACGCGAAGTTCCATAGTTGACCGCCTATACGTTTTTAGATATTATATACTTTTTTTATTATTCTCGTCAACTATGGTAAACAATAGAAAATAAGTATTTGCTATCGATATTTTTTTATTTTAAAATATATTATGGGTATGCGCAATGCGCCTATGGAGGTAAAAATATGAAAAATGAGACTTTGAAATTGACTGAAGAATGGGATAAGACTTTTTTAAAAAGCCAAAAGGTAAACCACGAAAAAATTACATTTCATAATCGTTACGGCATTACGCTTGCGGCAGATTTATATATTCCTAAGGATGCAAAAGGCAAACTTCCTGCGATTGCTGTCAGCGGTCCTTTTGGCGCGGTTAAGGAGCAGTGCTCAGGGCTATATGCGCAAACTATGGCTGAGCGCGGATTTTTGACAATTGCTTTTGACCCGTCTTTTACAGGCGAAAGCGGCGGACAGCCCAGATACGTTGCATCGCCGGATATCAATACCGAAGATTTTTGCGCGGCGGTAGATTATCTAAGTTGTCGAGAAGACGTAGACGCCGAAAAAATCGGTATTATAGGTATTTGCGGTTGGGGCGGTTTTGCTTTGAATGCGGCGGCAATAGATACGAGAGTCAAAGCCACTGTGGCGTCCACTATGTATGATATGACGAGAGTAAACGCCAAAGGCTATTTTGACGGAGCGGACAGCGAACAGGCGCGCTATGAGATGAAAAAGGCGCTCAACGCTCAACGCATTGTAGATTATAAAAACGGCTCTTATGAATTGGGCGGCGGCGTAGTAGATCCGCTTCCCGCCGACGCGCCGTTCTTTGTAAAAGATTATTACGATTACTACAAGACTTCAAGAGGATATCACGCGCGCTCTCTCAATTCCAACGGCGGTTGGAACAAGACTTCGTCGCTGTCGTTTATCAATATGCCCATACTTGCTTACAGCAGTGAGATAAAAAGCGCAGCGCTCTTAATGCACGGCGAAAAGGCGCACTCTTGTTATTTCAGCAAAGATGCGTTTAAGAATCTAAAGGGCGAAAATAAAGAATTGTTGATTATCCCCAATGCAGGTCACACTGATTTATACGATAGAGTCGACGTCATTCCTTTTGACAAACTTGAAGATTTCTTCAGAAGATATTTTGATGCAATATAATTAATTTGCTGTGTACGTGTTTTGAGAAACCTCATCTTGATTTGTTTTTCAAAATTTGTTATAATGACGCTGATAGTTAATTTAAATCGACGGAGGAGACAATGTATAATCCACAACTTGCGACGTTCATATCAGTGGCGGAGAATGGCAGTTTTACGAAGGCGGCGGATGCTTTGTATATCACGCCTACCGCAGTGATGAAACAAATCAATACGCTTGAGGAGCGGCTTGGCGTTACGCTGTTTGCGCGTACTAATCACGGCTTGCAACTTACTGAGGCGGGAGAGAGTTTTTTGCAGGACGCAAGATATATCGTAGATTATTCTGACAAGGCAGTCAAAAAGGCGCAAGAGATAGACAATAAGGATAAATTGCAGTCTATTCGTGTCGGCACGTCTATAATGACGCCTGCCAAGTTTTTACTTGACGTCTGGTCGGATATACAAAAATTCAATCAGCGTCTAAAAATTGAACTTATACCTTTTGACAATACGCCGATAAATTCTGTTGAGATACTCAAGAATCTTGGCAAGCATATTGACATAGTCGCAGGACTTTATGACGAGAGTTTTTTGGAAGAGCGAGGTTGCAAGGCGGCGCATTTATGCGATAAGCGACTGTCGTTTGCAATACCTGTCACTCATTCACTATACAGCAAATCAGAAATAGTAATTGACGACTTAAAGGGCAAGAGCGTCTTTTTGATACGCAAGAATTGGAATGAGTATATTGACGAATTGCGAGAGGATTTGATTGCAAGCGGCGTTGAGGTAAAAGACTTTGATATGTTCAACTTGGGAGCATTCAACAGAGCGGCGCAGGAGAACACGCCTATTATTACAGTCGACGGCTGGGAAGACGTGCATCCGCTCTTAAAAATAGTTCCTGCCAATTGGCGATACCGTATTCCTTTTGGGATTTTGTATTCGCCTACACCGTCAAAGCAAGTAAAAGAATTTATAAATATTTTAAAGGATATAAATATCGGCAGACGAGGAGGTATTTGATGAAAAAGAAAATTATACAGACGGCAGGAAGGGCTTCGCTTGGTGAATTTGCGCCAGAATTTGCCCATTTTAACGACGATATTTTATTTGGCGAAAATTGGAACAACAAGGATATTGATATAAAGACGAGGTGCATTATCACCGTCGTTTCTCTTATGTCGCAGGGTATTTGCGACAGTTCGCTCAAGCATCATTTGCAAAACGCAAAGAACAACGGAGTTACCAAAAAAGAAATCACAGCGGCTATTACGCATACCGCATTTTATGCAGGTTGGCCAAAGGGTTGGGCTACGTTCAATCTTGCAAAAGAGGTATGGGACGAACAGGCGTCTGCTTTTACCCCAAAAGACGAATATCAAAACTCAATCTTTTTCCCAATAGGCGCACCCAACGACGCGTACGCAAAATACTTTAAGGGGCAGAGTTATCTTGCGCCTATAAGCAAAGAACAGGTGTTTATTGCCAACGTAACTTTTGAGCCCAAGTGTCGCAACAATTGGCATATCCACAATGCAGATAAAGGCGGCGGACAAATTCTCGTATGCGTAGGCGGCGAGGGATATTATCAAGAATGGGGTAAGCCTGCAATCAAAATGCAAGCGGGCGACGTCGTCAATATTCCCATTGGAGTCAAGCATTGGCACGGCGCAGGGAAAGAGGGATGGTTTTCTCACCTTGCGATAGAAGTGCCTGCCGAAAACGCAAGTACGCAATGGCTTGAATGCGTGTCTGACGAAGAGTACGATAAAGCGGTAGATTAGATTCGTGCGATTTTAAATTTGCATATTTTGTATATACTTTTGGTTGATACGATAAACAAAGTTGAAATTCCCTTTTGGCTTTTGCGGTGTTATACTCATTTTGTAAAGAAAATGTTTTGGAGGTTTTTCAATGGAATATTTGACGTTACAAAACGGCGTAAAAATGCCGCAACTGGGATACGGAGTGTATCAAGTAAGCAAAGACGAATGCGAGAGATGCGTTCTTGACGCATTGAAGGTCGGCTACAGACATATTGACACTGCGCAGAGTTATTTCAACGAAGAAGAAGTAGGCAATGCGATTGTCAAGTCAGGAATACCGCGCAAAGAATTGTTCATCACGACAAAAGTTTGGGTAGAGCATTACGGCTACGATGCAACCAAAGAATCAGTCTATACATCAATGCGCAAGTTGAAATGCGATTATATCGACTTGGTATTATTGCATCAGCCTTTTGGGGATTATTACGGAGCGTGGCGCGCGCTTGAAGATATGTATGCAGAGGGCAAGATTCGCGCTATAGGCATTTCCAACTTTTATCCTGACAGAATGGTAGATATATGCAGTTTTTCGCGCATAAGACCTATGGTAAACCAAGTGGAGACGCATCCTTTCAATCAACAAGTCGATGCGCAGGAATGGATGAAGAAATACGGTGTGCAAATCGAGGCTTGGGCACCGTTCGGCGAAGGCAGGGGCGGATTGTTTACCAATGAGACTATCGCAAAGATAGCCCAAAAGTATAACAAGTCGGTTGCGCAGGTAATATTGAGATGGGAGATTCAACGCGGAATCGTCGTAATTCCCAAGTCCACGCATATTGAAAGAATGGAGCAAAATATTGACGTATTTGACTTTGCGCTTTCTGAAGAAGATATGGCTGTTATGGCAAGCCTTGACAAAAAACAAAGTTCGTTCTTTTCGCACACCGACCCAAATATGGTTGAGTGGTTTGTCAAGATGGTTGAGGAGCGCAAGCAGAACAACGACCACAAGAAAGAAAAGAAGAATTGGTAATTAGTATGCGGAGAAAAATTATGAAAAAGATTTATAAGTATTTTGTTTGCATATTAATGGCAGTAATTTTGACACTTTCGGCAGTTGCTTGCAATAGCAATCAAGGTGGAGAAAATCCGCCTTCTGACCAATACGTACGTCCATCGGACGCAAATATTGACAATACGTTTACGCCGACTGGCAAAACGCTTGTCGCTTACTTTTCAAAGTCAAACACTACACAAAGAGTAGCCGAGACGATACGCGAATACTTGGATGCCGATATATTTGAAATTGAGCGAAAAGAGCCTTATCCCAGCGCGTACACGCCCACGACTGAGGTCGCGAAAGAAGAAAAAGAAAGCAATTCTCGTCCTCAACTTGCAACCTATTTGCCAGACGAAGTAATTGCGCAGTACGATACGATAATTTTGGGCTTTCCAATATGGTGGCATACCGCGCCTATGGCTGTATTGAGTTTTCTCAATTACTATGATTTGAGCGGCAAGACTGTCTATACCTTCTGTACTAGCGGTGGCAGTCCTATTAGCGAAAGCACTGCGGACATAAGAAGTAATACAAAAGCGACCGTATACGAGGGGAGAAGGTTTAGCAGTAATGATAGTGCAAGTATTCGCAATTGGCTGGACGGATTAGGGCTTAAGTCAACGCCAGATATTCCAGAAAGTCCTGACGACGATAATAAAGTTGATGGCGTTGAATCTGGCGAGCCTGACAGTGGCGACAATGGCAACATAGGCGAGAATAGCAGCAATATACTGATTGCGTACTTTTCTTGGTCTGGCACCACTACACGACTTGCAGAGCACGTCAAGGAGCAGATACCAAGCGCAACTTTATATAAAATAGAGCGCAGTACGCCTTACAGCGACGATTATACGACGGTGGCTTACGGCGAGGCAAAAGACGAGGCTGACAACAATGCACGTCCGCCGTTGAAAAATCCGCTCACAGCAGCGCAGATGAGCAATTATGATACAATAATCATAATGTATCCCATTTGGTGGCATACTGCGCCAATGGTAGTGGGTACGTTTCTTGAGAGTTACGATTTAAGCGGCGTCAATATTTATCCTATCACGCAGTCCGCGTCAATGGACAGCGCGCAATTTAGGCAGTCGTTTGAGTTTGTCGCAACTTGCGGAAGTAAGAACGGCAATCCAATTGTCAATGAAGGCTTGGGCACGAAGAGTACGAGCGCAATAGATGCCTATTTAATAGGCAATGGGTTGACAGCGTAAAGGCAGTTAGGTAAATTCTTGGGTAATTGCAAAATTAGATATATATGATCAATATATTTTGATATAACAAAAGGAGTAAATCATTATGAGCAAAAGAGTTTTGATTTTGTCTGGAAGTCCCAGAAAGGGCGGAAATTCTGATATCCTTTGCGACGCGTTTATGAAAGGCGCAGTTGATAGTGGCAACGACGTGGAGAAGATTCGCGTTGCTCAAAAGAATATTGGTTATTGCAAGGGCTGTTATTATTGCCGTCAATCGGGCGGAAAGTGCGTCATAAAAGACGATATGGCAGACGTTTTGCAAAAGATGATAGACGCTGACGTAATCGTCTTGAGCAGTCCTGTCTATTTCTATTCAATTGACGCGCAGTTAAAAGCCTTGATAGACCGCACGGTTGCCCGCTGGCTTGAAGTCAGAGACAAGGAATTTTATTACATAATGACTGCCGCTGACGACACAAAGGAATCAATGAGGGCTACACTTGAGTGTTTTCGCGGCTACGCCGACTGTGTTGAGGGCGCCAAAGAAATGGGCGTCGTATATGGAACCGGCGTGTATGAAAAAGGCGAAATAAAAGATACTCCTGCCGTTGAGCAAGCGTATCAATATGGGCTCAACGTTTAATTGAGCGACATAATACGGCGGCTTATATGCGCCGTTTAGCGCAAATGCTCGAGTATCTTTGACAAAATTACTATTTACATTATTTTAGTTGCGTGGTATAATTATTACGCAACTAATTTATTTGAGGTGATTTTGTGATAACTATCCTTGTCGCAGAAGATGATATAAAACTCAACAAACTCATACGCGCCGTGCTTGAGAGCAACGGTTATAAGGCGGATATGGCGCTCAACGGACAGAGCGCTTATGAGATGTTTTGCGAAAAGCATTATGATTTGATCATATCTGATATAATGATGCCAATTGCCGATGGATACCAGTTGGCGGAGAATATTAGGAAGATAAATTCCACTGTGCCTATTTTATTTATGACGGCAATCGACGATTTTGACGCCAAGAAGCGCGGTTATTCTTTGGGTATTGACGACTATATGGTCAAGCCTATAGACGTTGAGGAACTTGCGCTTAAGATAGGCGCGTTGTTACGCCGTTCGCAAATTGTCAGTGAAAGGAAGTTGGTTGTGGGCAACACGACTTTGATATACGATTCGCTCACCGCTCAACTTCCCGACGGAGAAATCGAATTGCCGCAAAAAGAGTTTTATATTTTGTACAAACTTTTGTCAAATCCAGGCAAGATCTTCACGCGAAGCCAACTTATGGAGGAGTTCTGGGGCGCAAATAGCGACACTGTCGAGCGTACCGTCGACGTGCATATCACAAGGATAAGAGACAAGTTCAAGTCGAGCGAAGACTTTGAGATAGTCACTATAAGAGGTCTTGGATACAAGGCTATCAAAAAGCAAAAATAGGGGAAAATATGAGCAAACAAAAAAAGAAAAACAACACACCGTTGCTTGTCAAATTGAGTTTGGCAAGTTTTGTATCCATCTTGGCTGCGTCCGGTATCTTTTCCGGCGCATATTACATTCTTGAACATCTTCAGGTTGAGATAGACGACAGTTGGTGGACCATTATCGTTGCTGGTATTGCAAGTATAATTGTTGGCATAGTGCTTTCTATTATAGTCAATATGTATTTTTTCAATCCTATCAAGGATTTACTTGACGTAACCAATAGAGTTGCGCACGGTGATTTTTCCGTTCAACTCAAAGAAAAGACCAAGAAGAACGGCGAAATCAAGACCAACGAAATGTCAATGCTTACGCATCACTTCAACGTTATGGTCAACGAACTTGACAAAAACAAGACCCTCAAGAGCGATTTTGTCAGCAACGTATCTCACGAGTTCAAAACTCCGCTTGCCAATATCAAAGGGCACGCAGAACTTATAAAGAATTGCGAGGATAGAGCGCAGATAGACGAGTATTGCGACGATATCATTGACGCGGTGTCTAACTTGACGACGCTTACGTCCAATATTTTACGCTTGAGCAAGTTGGAAAATCACGCGATACTTCAACCCAATGACTTCCGCCTTGACGAGCAGATCAGGCAGGCTATTATCGTATTGGAAAATAAGTGGACGGAGAAGAATATAAATCTCAATATTGACCTTGACGAAGTGACTATATTCTATGACGAATCGCTCTTTGCGCAGGTATGGCAAAATCTCATATCCAACGCAATCAAGTTTACTGATAACGACGGCGAAATCAATATTATGCTCAAAAAGTATGACGACGAAGCGATATTCACTATTCGCGACAATGGCATAGGTATGAATGACGAAGTCAAGAGCCACATATTTGAGAAGTTTTATCAAGGCGACATATCGCGCGCAAAAGAGGGCAACGGACTAGGACTTGCGCTTGTCAAGAAGATACTCGACAATTCTCATTGTCGTATTGACGTTGAAAGTAAAGAGGGAGATGGCTCTACTTTTACAGTACATATTCCCATATAAACGCTTTTATAGCAAAAATCAGATTGGATTGATTTTAACTGTTCTTTAGACTTACAACCATACAGGCTATTGCCAAAGCAAGATTTATACTTGCAATTGCAATATAATAATTGGCAAAGGGCGTAACAAAACTTATCAATAGCAGCAGCAGACTCACGCCTATAAATCTAAAACCGTTTTTGCGGGTAAGAGCCGTTTGAATAATCATTGACAGCATTTGTTTTGCAGGTACTTTGGTTTTGCTGTCTTGGGGAAGTAAGTCATTTTTTCTCACGGCGTTGTATATCTGTCTGAAGTTGGAGTAAATCAGCATTACGTCGCCAAAGTTTTTTATAAAAGCAGTAGTCTTTTTATCGCCGTTTGTAGTGAGTACGTAAGCCTTTTGAAGATTATTTTTTTTGCAAATTCTATAATATCTCACCATTGTATCGGCGGAAATGGAGCCGTACTTTGTCCAAAGAAATACCGGAGTATTGTCTATAATGATATATTCGCCCATATCTTCAAAGTTTTTTTTATTTTCGCACAGTTTGGCTATGATGTCTTTTGTGTAATCTTCGCCTTGCCAAATCAGATAGGTCACGTATTTGCGGTAACTCATTTTGTTGTTGCGCGGCTTAAAAAAGGCTCTTCGTATTGCTGACACTGCCACAATAGAGATCAGTGCGCTCAAGACAAGTCGGAGCGGCAAATTGAGCGGTAAGAAGTATGCGCCTATGTATGCAGTGACAAAGACTGTCAGCGTAAGTAAAATCAAATCCAATATTATCGCCATATTTTGTTTATTGTCCAAAAAATATCTTTATATACTTCAAAGTTCCTTATCTTGTTGCTAAAATTTTTAATATTGTGTAAAATAAATAAGAGGTATTTATGAAGATAATCTTTGGCGGAGCCTTTAATCCTATTCACAATCAACACGTCAATATGATCAAGCACTTGCTTACGGTTGACGGCGTTGACGGAGTCGTGGTATTGCCGTCGGCAAATCCGCCTCATAAGAGGTGCGATACGTCGTTTGCTCAACGCGTTGATATGATAAAACTTGCCTTAGACGGCATTGATAGAATAGAGATATGCGATTTGGAGAGTAAGGATGACGGCAAGCATTATACTTGCGAGGTTTTGCCTAAGTTAAAGAATATTTACAAAGATATTGCATTTGTCATTGGCGGCGATAGTTTAGAGGATTTTTCCAAGTGGAAAAATCCCCGCGATATAATTAAGATATGCAGGCTATACGTATTCACAAGGGGGCAAAGCGATAAGTTTGACAAGGCGCTTGAGTATTGGCGCGGGCAAGGCGCAGATATTGCGGTGTGCGATTATCACCCTGAGAACGTGAGTTCGACGCTTATTAGATACAATGCAATACTTGGCGAGTATGACGATCTTTGTCCGCAAGTGGCTGACTATATCAAGCGCAATGGACTGTATATCAAGTATCAAGATATGATATCTAAACTTAAGGATAACATACCTCAGAACACTTTTGAACACTGTTCAAGAACTGCAAAATATGCTTTATGGCTCAACTATACGTTGGCTTTGGGATTGGATTATGACAAAGTGTTGCTTGCAGGGCTCTTTCACGATTGCGCTAAGGCATTGTGCCATAATCCTCATTCGACTGTTGGGGTGCCGTCTGATAGCGTAGGTACGCCTGTGGAGCATCAGTTTTTGGGAGCGGTAGTTGCCAAAGAGTTGTATGGCATTGACGATTTAGATGTGTTGGAAGCCATAAAATACCACACAACAGGCAAAAAAACAATGAATTGTTTGCAAAAATTGATATTCTGCGCCGATATGCTAGAACTTGGCAGGCAATATCCAGAGGTAGACTATCTTAGGAGTTGCATATCAAAATCGTTGGATTACGGCTATAAAGAATGCGCTTTGGCTCAATATGAATTCTTGAAACAAAAAGGCGGAGATATCTATCCGCTTACGATTGAGGCTATAGAAGAATTTAAATGCTGAACACTGTTCAATATTTATTTAACTTGAGAAATATAATATAACACGTCGATTTTTTATGATTAAAGCAATCGGCTTAATAAGGAGTAAAATGGAAAAAGTAGAATTTATATGCAAATTATTAGATGACAAAAAGGCAAAGGATATTGTCACTGTCAACTTGGAGAATTTGACAATCATTGCCGATTGCTTTATCATCTGTTCGGCTAGATCAAATACGCAGGTAAAGGCGCTTGCGGATATTGTTGAAGAAGGAATGTCAAAGGCGGGAGTTGAGCCTTTGAGAGTTGAAGGTAAGCAAGAGGGGCGCTGGGCAGTGCTTGATTATGGCGACGTGATTGTACACATATTCTATGAAGAGACGAGACGGCTTTATTCGTTGGAGACGCTTTGGTCTAACGGCGCAAACGTCACTCATTATGGCGAAGAGATTGTAGACGGCTTCAAAAAGTTAGACGATAGTCAGTCTGTGTGAGAATATAATTCGTATCTCTCGTCCAAAATATAAATATACGATAAGGAGGAGAGATATGTTTTATCAAGATGTACCGTATGTTAATTACGTTCAGCAAGACGCAGCGCTTGCAAAGCAAGGCGTAGAACTTATTTTATCGCAAAATCAGCAAATTGACAGTTGCAGCGTGTTGGTTTGGGGCAATAGGCTTTTAGTTGGAGTTTTACCTCATCCGCTTTACAGCAGAACTCAACGCGAAGCGTTGAAGACAAGTATAATCTCTGACATAAACGACGTTTATGGGTTTGAGGAGATATTAGTTTCTTTCGATATGGATATACTTTATGAGATAAACAAATTGAATAGATCCGACACTGTCAAAGACGAGGACGTTTCCAAATTGTTTTATTCAGTCAAGGTAAGAAGGAATTAAAGTTTAAATTATCAATTATTTAGCGGTCGCGTTGCCAAGTAAAATTCTTTGAAAAACCTTGGTTAAACGACCGCTAAATTTTATTATGTGATTTATATTTTATTAGGTTGATTGCTGATTAGTGTCCTTATTGATTTTTAAGAAAGAACTTAGCGGTTTTGCTATTATTACTGCAATAATGCTTATCACAACGCATTTTAAGAAAGTATATGGCATATTAAACATAGCCAATATCTCCCAAAGTCCGTTGGCAGATGGGCGAATTTGTTGGTACATACCTATGATTGCTGCCATTGGTAATATGAATTTATCGTATAGCGGGTATACGACGAGCGCGTTGAATACCAATCCTGATAGTACCGCAGAGGAAATGCAACCTGCAATAAGTCCAACTATCATACCTTTGAAGTTGGGGAATCTCTTATATATCAATCCTGAAGGCAAAATAAAGCATAAGCAGGTAAAGAAATCTGCAAAATCGCCTATGCCTCCGGTTGCGCCTGCGCCTTTGATAATAAGATGAATTAAATCTTTTACAATAGTAATTACGATACCGCTTAAAGGACCGAGCGCAATGTTGCCTATAAAAATGGGGAGCATTGAAAAGTCAAATTGGATAAATGCCGGCATTAGTGGCACTGGCATCTCCAAAAAGTACAGAACGCTTGCCATTGCCGATAATATGGCAGTAAGAGCAAGCCACTTGCTTCTAGAAACTGTTTTTGTCATTTTAATTATCCTTTTCCTATCCAGACTTTACTGTCGGTACAAGAATTTCACTTGTTCGGCGCTGTATATGAGATTTGCAGCGTTTGCGGACTTTACCGCCGGTGAGGAATTTCACCTGCCCTCAAAGAATTATTGTTGAGACAATTATAAATCTATTGCAAAAACTTGTCAACTAATATATAATGATTATGCAAAAATTCAAAAAGCGCATTGCGCGGCATACGGAAAATTATATGGACAAAATAGCAAACGATAATAATGACGTAATCACATATCTATCACACGGTTTGCAAGACACCGCCTACCTTGCACAAAAAGTCGCAGAGCGTCTCAATGGCGGGGAAGTGATATTGCTCAACGGTCAACTCGGCGCAGGCAAGACGACTTTTACAAAGAGCCTTGCAAAGAGTCTTGGAGTAGACGAGACTGTTACGTCTCCCACGTTTGCTTTTATGAAAGAGTATAGCGGAAGGCTTCCTCTATATCATTTTGATTTGTACAGAGTTGTTGACGAGGATGAGTTGTACGAACTTGGATTAAACGATTATCTTTATATGAACGGCGTCTGCGTAATAGAGTGGAATAAGTTTGAAGACGTGCCTAATCCTATAGTTATTGATGTGTTGACGGTAGATGACTCTATTACCCAGTGTGAGAGAGTGTTTAGAATTCAAGGAATGAAGTTGGATTTATAGAGTTATGTCTATTGGCAATTGGTATGCCGGGAGCGTCAAAATTCTTTGACGCAAAAATGATTATGTTGATTGTCATTAGTTGGCAAAATAAGTATGTGAGTTTGATATATTGAGCGGTGAATTAAATTTTGCCTTTGCGATTTAAGATGGCGCGAAGAATATAAGAAATTAAATACTTCTCAATTAAGTAAAAATGTATTCTTATTTAAGTTGATTTTTAGAATTATTCTACAAAATTAACTAAATTAGAGTAAAAATATGAAGAAAAAGTAGTAAAAGAATATATATAAGGAAAATGACAATGAAGATTTTGGCAGTAGATAGCGCTTGGGATAATATGGTGGTGGCGCTTTGCTCAGATGGCAAAGTATACAGTGAGACGAGCCTTGACGGCGCAAAAAAACACAACTCTTTGATTCTCCCAATGATAGATAGATTGCTTGAGAAAGCCAATATAAAAATCAGTGAAGTTGATTACTTTGCCGCAGTTGTAGGTCCCGGCTCTTTTACCGGTATACGAATAGGAGTGTCAAGCGTCAACGCATTGGCTTTTGCGTGCAATAAAAATTGCGTGGAAATAAATGCACTTGAAGAACTTGCGTATCCTTGCTGCGATAAAGAATTTTATACCGCAATAGATTGTAGACATAATTGCTATTATTACGGCAAGTTCAATGGCGGATTTGACAATATGATAAGTATGGGCGAGATTACTGCTCAAGAACTTGATAGCGCTAAATGCAAGGTCGCTAAATGCAAGGTAATAAAGAAGATTTCGCCTTCTGATCCCAACGCTTTGATTGAGATAAGCAAGGCAAAAATCGCCAGAGGCGAAACTGGCGCGTTGGTGCCGTTGTATCTCAAGAAGTCGCAGGCAGAAAGAGAATACGAAGCGAAAAATATGGACAAAACGGATATATGATTGATATGGATATTTTGCGTTTTCAAGATTTGTCTGAGATATTTTGCAATCAGGTTTTTGATATAGAAAGGGCTAGTATCAGCGAGCCTTGGACTTTAAATCAAATTTGCGGACTTATTGCTGATGCAAGCGCTGTAGTGAGAATAGGGGTAATTGACGGCGAAGTTATATGTTATTACAGTTTTTATGATATTTGCGGTGAAGGCAATATCAATAATTTAGCAGTTAAAGAGGATTATAGGGGTAAAGGCGTAGGTTCTTTATTGATTGAAGATATGCTGAATGTTGCTAAAGGGAAAAATTTAATGGCGCTTACGTTGGAAGTCAATGAAAAGAACTGTGCTGCGATATCGCTATATAAAAAGTTTGGTTTTAAAATCGAGGGGAAGCGAATTAAATTTTACGGCGGAAAAGATGACGCTCTTATTATGTGGAAGAGGGATATTTAAAGTAAAATTGGTTTATTTTACATTTTTCAACATTTTTTGATTTTTTAGTGTTTTTATTTACAGATCTGGCATATTTATATCATATAAGCAATTCTAATGCTTATCTGAGGTGGTGCTATGCTCAATCACGTTATGCTTGGACAGGGGCAAGATGTAATATTTTTGCACGGTTGGGGCGGAAGTATTGATAGTTTTAGAGGTGCAGGGCAATATTTTTCGGCTAATTATCGCTGTACGTTAGTTGATTTTTATGGTTTTGGTGATTCTCCTTTGCCTGGAGTACTCACGCTTGAGGATTACGCCAATGGAATTGAAGAACTTATCAGGCATTATTCAATGAAAGAAGTTATACTTGTCGGACATTCTTTCGGCGGACGTGTCGCTATGCTATTGGCAAGCCGCAATAATAATATCAAAAGTATTGTGTTGGTAGACAGCGCGGGGCTAAAGCCTAGGTTTTCATTAAAAAAGTTTTGTAAAAAAGTTACATATAGGTTAAAAAGGGCTCTAAAATTGAACGTCAGTAAGTGCGGATCTGCCGATTATCGCAAGTTGAGTGGGGATATGCGCGAGACTTTTAAAAATATAGTCAATTTCCATCTTGATTTTTGTCTAAAAGATATCAAATGTTCTACGCTAATTATTTGGGGCAAACGAGATAAAGATACGCCGCCGTATATGGCAAGGAGACTGCGAAGACGCATATATAATAGTGGGCTTATATTTTTGAAGGGAGGACATTATAGTTATTTAGATTGTTACGGACAATTTCTGGCAATTTTAAGTAGTTATTTTGGTGATATATGCAGATAGCGGTAATTATAATAACCGAGTTGATTTATTGTCTTTTGGCAGTTGCGCTGTCGTTGAGGATAATAAATCTCGTTCAATTAGAAGGGTATAGAGTGGTAAATTCTAAAAAAATGAAAAATATTCGTCTGAAATTGTATGGGTCGGCGATATGTATCACACTATGCAATGTTATATTTGTCTTTATATCCGTACATATAGGTAATTATTATCTACAACTTATATCGCAGGGGCTCTATGCTGTTGTGTTGTTGGTAAGTCTTACGGACGAGAGAGATAAGTGTGCCCATCAGCCTCTTGTATATACGGCAAGAGCAAAAAGGCTTATAGTATCATATACGGCTATAATAGTAATATTTATGCTTATTGTGGGATTGTTAGGGCATATAATAAATATTAAAGGTATAAATTTATCATTTATCTTTATTCCATTGGTATTTGCTCTTATGCCAGAGATCGTAGCGCTGACGCTGGCAGTAAATAAGCCTATTGAGAAAAGAATTGCAAACAAATATATCAAAAGATGTTCGCTGACGTTGCAAAATACTGACATCATTAAGATTGGAATTACCGGAAGTTACGGCAAAACAACGGTGAAAAATATCTTGACGACAATTCTCAATCAAAAATACAACGCCTACTGCACGCCTAGCAATTATAACACTCCGCTAGGGATATGCAGGGCAGTCAACGATCTTCCCAAGGAATGTCAAATCTTTGTCGCTGAAATGGGAGCGAGGAACGTGGGGGATATAAAAGAGTTGTGCGATATTGTTAAGCCGACTTTTGGAATAATTACAGGCGTAGGCTCTCAGCATCTTGGCGCTTTTAAAAGTCAGCAAAATATCTACAATACAAAAAAAGAACTTGCCGATTATTTACAAAGCGTAGATGGGGTAGTTGTCTTCAACGGTGAAAATAATTATACGCGTCAAATGTATGATGAGTACGCCGGTAATAAAAAGTTTGCCATATCAAGCGAGATGTATTTGTCTTCGCAAGACGATGCCAAAAGAATCTTTGTAAGTGACGCGGAGTGTAATAGCGGCGGCTTGAGATTTGTTTTACACATAGGCGAAGAGAGCAAAGAGTGTAGTTGCCAACTTATTGGCAGACACAATCTTGAAAATATTTTGCTCAGCGTTCAACTTGCTGTAGAACTCGGATTGAACATTGTTCAAATTATTGAGGGAATATCTCAATTATCCCCTGTCGAACACAGATTGCAGACGATAGAATTGCCTACCGGTATCACGATAATAGACGATAGTTACAATTCTAACGAAGAGGGATCAAAACTTGCTATTGAGACGCTTGCAATGTTCAAAGGGCGAAAAATAGTGGCTACTCAAGGCATAGTAGAGATGGGAGCGGAGCAAAAAAGAGTAAACTTTGGATTGGGTGAATGTATTGCTAAAGTGGCGGATGTAGCCATTTTAATAGGCGTAAATAGGGAAGATATACGACTTGGAATGATTTCTGAAAACTTTTGTGATAAGAATATATATTTGGTAGAGCATTTGGATAATGCTAAAGAACTGTTCAGCGCAATGCTGCGAAAGGGCGACGTTTTGTTGCTTCAAAACGACTTGCCGGATAATTATTGAACAATGTTCAATATGTCAAACTAATGATAAATTTAATTGAAGTTTTTAATCAGTCAATACAAATTATCGGAGGTTTAGATTGAAAAATATAGCACTCATTTACGGCGGAAATTCTTGCGAGAGAGACATATCTATTATCACTGCGTTGCAGTCGCTCGAGGCGATTGACAGAAAAAAATATAACGTATATCCAATTTACTGGAACGACTGTTTTTACATATTAGACGAGTTCAAGAATATTGATTCGTATACTCACGGCGGAGCGCCTAAAGGCAAAAAGGTGTTTTTCCAAGAAGGGCATTTATACGCGTTGAAAAAAAATAAGTTCAAACTTATCTCAGATATCCATTGCGCATTGCTGTGTACTCACGGCGGTAAGGGCGAAAACGGAGCATTGCAAGGCTTTTTTGAAGTGCAGGGCATTCCTTTTACGTCGCCGTCTCATATTGCTAGCGGTATAGGTATGGATAAGGCGTTGTTTAAGATGATTTGCAAGAAGTTGACTTTGCCTGTCTTGCCTTATGGAGTTGTCTGCGAAAGCGACGGTGACGAAGTTTTGGAGAGGATAATAGAAAGATTGGGGTTTCCGCTCATTGTTAAGCCTGCCAATCAAGGCTCGTCAATAGGAATAGGTATAAGTAAAGATATAGAAGAATTAAAAGAAAAACTAAAGACGGCTTTTTATTATGACAGCAAAGTCGTCGTAGAAAAAGCCTTGACGGACTTCAAAGAAATAAATTGCGCCTGCCTGAGAAAAAACGGCAATATTTATCCCTCTACTCTTGAAGAGCCTGTGGGTTGGGAGGAGTTCTTGACCTTTGAAGATAAGTATATGTCAGGTGGTAAAGTCACAAAAACAAGCGCAAAAAGAATTTTTCCTGCTCAAATAAGCGAGGCAGATAAGATAAAAATACAGAATATAACGACAAAAATATATCAAGCGTTGGGTTGCAAGGGCATAGTGAGATGTGACTATTTAATAGATAAGATGAGCGAGAGCGTATATCTCAACGAGATCAATACCATTCCCGGCTCAATGGCAGGATATCTATATGAAGACAAGGGATTTTATCTCAAAGATATACTTGATATTATTATAGAAGACGCTATAAAGGAGAGCAAAGATATAAAATCCGCAGGTTTTTCTTCCAAAGTTTTGCAATATTACTCTAAAAATAAGGCAAATGCTTGCAAAGTGTCCTTGAAAAATGTATAATCAAAAACGTAATTATTCGCAAATCTATTAATATTTCAACGTTAATATAAAAATGATTGCGAAAATACTTTTTGGAGTACGCTATGAAAAAAATCAAGATGACTACGCCTATAGTAGAACTAGATGGCGACGAAATGACAAGACATATTTGGGCTTGGATAAAGGACATACTTATTAAGCCTTACGTAGAACTCAACAGCGAGTATTATGATTTGGGACTTGTCAACAGAGAAAAGACAGGGGATAAAGTTACTATAGACGCCGCTAATGCTATAAAAAAGTACGGAGTTGGCGTAAAGTGCGCTACGATTACACCCAATGCGCAAAGAGTAAAAGAGTATAACCTCACTCAAATGTGGAAGAGTCCCAACGGCACAGTTAGAGCAATTCTTGACGGCACGGTCTTCAGGGCGCCGATAATGGTCAAGGGCATTACTCCGTATATACCCACTTGGACCTCGCCAATCACGATTGCGCGTCACGCATACGGCGATATTTATAAAGACGTCGAGGGATACGTCAAGAAGGGCGGAAATGCAAAACTCGTAATTGAGGACGAAGACGGCAAAAGAGAAATTGAAATCTTTGATTATGCAAAGACGTCAGGCGTTGTAATGGGTATGCATAATACTGATAAGAGCATATCTTCTTTTGCTCGCAGTTGTTTTAATTATGCTTTGGATACAAAGCAAGACCTTTGGTTTGCGACAAAAGATACAATATCCAAGACTTACGATCACAGATTTAAAGATATATTCCAAGAGATTTTTGACGGCGAATACAAAGAAAAGTTCCAAAAAGCAGGCATAGAGTATTTTTATACGCTCATAGACGACGCTGTTGCCAGGGTAGTGCGCTCAAGCGGCGGAATGATTTGGGCTTGCAAAAACTATGACGGCGACGTAATGAGCGATATGGTTGCGACTGCTTTTGGCTCGCTTGCAATGATGACGTCGGTTTTGGTTTCTCCTGACGGAAACTACGAATATGAGGCGGCGCACGGCACCGTCACAAGACATTATTACAAATTTTTAAAGGGAGAGGAGACTTCTACAAATCCGGTGGCTACGATATTTGCTTGGTCGGGCGGACTTAGAAAGAGAGGACAACTTGACGGAATAAAAGAACTTGAAGATTTTGCCGACAAACTTGACAAGGCAACGATAGACACTATTGAAGACGGATTTATGACCGGAGACCTTGCGACAATCTACAAAGGGGATAAGCAAGTACGCAAACTCAACACGGTAGATTTTTTAAAAGAGATTGCAAAAAAACTTGGATAATAGCATATAAATCAAATAGTAAAACGGCGCGATTTAAACTTGCGTCGTTTTTTGCTATAAAGGAGAATAATAATTCGCGGTTTAGTACTATTTTATCCATATTTTAAAGGTATATAAAACGAAAAATAATAACAAAAAATCAACTCTAGCGCCACATTTTCAAACTTTTAAAAGTGTGGATAACTCAACATTGATGTGGATAAGTATGTGGATAAGTGACGAAAATGGGCATATATATGCGAAAAAACAGCATTAAGGGTATGTTGATAAGTCAATTATCCGTTTAGTCTATATTTAGAAAATTAAGCCGAAAAAATACAAAGAATATTATCGACAAAATCCTTGCAATTATATATTGGAATATGTTAATATATCTGTGTAATTTTATTTTTATATATTTAAACTTTAAGGAGAGTTATTATTATGCCTAAAGCAGCAATAGTAATGGGAAGCGTAAGCGACCTTGACGTAGTAAAACCCACTATTGACATTCTCAAAAAATTTGACGTAGAAGTAGAGGCGAGAGTTATATCCGCTCACCGCACTCCGCAAATGGCGCACGATTTTGCCAACAACGCGATTGAGAATAATATCGAAGTTATCATTTGCGCGGCAGGAAAAGCGGCGCATCTTGGAGGCGTGATTGCGGCGTATACGCCGTTGCCTGTTATTGGACTTCCGGTGAAGAGTTCTACTATGGACGGACTGGACAGTCTTCTGTCAATGGTGCAAATGCCGTCGGGTATCCCTGTGGCTTGCGTGGCTATCAACGGCGGACTTAACGCAGGTTTGCTTGCAATTCAGATACTCTCCGTCAAGTACCCCAATCTTATGAAAAAAATGCAAGACTATAAAAACAGTATGGCAGAAAAAATTAAAAGCGATGACGAAAAATTGCAAAAGGAGTTAAATTGAATTATGGAAAAGACCGTTCAACTTTATGAAGGCAAAGCAAAGAGAGTATACGCTACGACGGATCCCGATATCGTAATGGTATCTTACAAAGACGACGCTACGGCGTTCAACGGACTCAAGAAGGGTACTATTCTTGGCAAGGGCGTTGTCAACAACGTTTGCAGCAATCATATGTTCAGACTTTTGGAAGCAAAAGGCGTTCCTACTCACTACGTTGAAGAGATCAACGAGAGAGAGACCTTTGTCAAAAAAGTGGAGATCGTACCTCTTGAAGTAATTATAAGAAACAGAGCGGCAGGATCTTTTTCAAAGAGATACGGAGTTGCGGAAGGCACCCAACTTGCAACGACGATAATAGAATTTAGTTATAAGAACGACGATTTAGGCGATCCGCTTATCAACGACTATCACGCTTTGGCGCTCAAGTTGGCTACCAAGGAAGAGATAGAGAAGATAAAAGAACTTGCTTTCAAGGTCAACGACTTTATGAAAGCATACTTCAGCGAGATTGGAGTTGAACTTATCGACTTTAAGTTGGAGTTTGGCAGATTTAAAGGCGACATAATACTTGCCGACGAAATTTCTCCCGATACTTGCCGTTTCTGGGACGCAAAGACTGGCGAGAAACTTGACAAGGACAGATTTAGAAGAGATATGGACGACGTAGACAAGGGCTACAGAGAAATGATGAAGAGAATGGGACTTTCCAAGTAACCATCACGCATTAAGATATTAAGGAGTAAGTATATGGCAATTGATTACAAGTCCGCCGGTGTGGACGTAGAGGCGGGCTACAAAGCCGTCAAGTTGATGAAAGAATACGTCAAGACGACATACAACGAAAGCGTTCTTGGCGACTTAGGAAGTTTTGGCGGTTTTTACGCGTTGGGAGACAAAGAGGACAGCGACTGTCTCGTTGCAGGCACCGACGGCGTGGGAACCAAACTCAAATACGCGTTTGTATTGGACAAGCACGATACTATAGGTATCGACGCAGTCGCAATGTGCGTCAACGATATAGTATGTCAGGGGGCAAAACCTCTTTTGTTCCTCGATTACATAGCGTTGTCAAAACTCGTACCTGAGAAAGTCGCAGAGATAGTCAAAGGCGTAAGCGACGGCTGCCGTCAGGCAGGTTGCGCGTTGATTGGCGGAGAGACTGCGGAGATGCCGGGATTTTATGCTCAAGACGAATACGACATTGCAGGCTTTTCTGTAGGTATCGTAAAGAAAAATAAGATAATCAACGGCAAGAGTATCAAGGTCGGAGACGCTTTGGTTGGCATTGCTTCAAGCGGTATTCACTCAAACGGTTATTCTTTGGTACGCAAACTTTTTGGAGAGGACAAGGAGAGCCTCAATAAGTTCAACGAGACTCTTGGTTGCACTCCTGCAGAACTTGTGCTTACTCCCACAAAGATATATGTCAAGACGATTTTATCTTTGATAGAGAAGTTTGAAATCAAGGGCATTGCGCATATCACAGGCGGCGGCTTTATTGAAAACGTGCCAAGAATTATCCCAAGCGGTATGGGCGTCAAGATTGACAGAAACAGTTATCCGTTGCCAAGAATTTTCAAGGCTTTGCAAGAGATCGCTGGTATTGACGACCGCAAGATGTGCAATACATTCAATATGGGTATCGGTATGGTGCTTGCAGTGGACAAGTCTATTGCGGCGGCAGTTGTCAGCGAACTCAAGGCGCTTGGCGAAGAAGCGTACGTGATAGGCGAAGTTACTGATAAAGACGGACAAGTAGAACTTTGATAGGTGTGCCTTGCAATTTTGCAGGGCATATCTCATTTTGCGCATAAATTTTGGGTGAGTATGAAGAATATAGCGATATTTGCATCAGGTAGCGGAAGCGATATGCAGTCGGTCATTGACGGAACTTTGAGCGGACTGATTGACGGCAAGGTCGTGGCAGTCGTTACCAACAAAGAGGGGATATTTGCAATTGAGCGAGCAAAAAAGCACGGCATAGATTGCAAGACTTTTAAGGCAAAGGATTACGGCGACAACGAGATGAGAGATAAGGCGATAGTAGAATATCTTAAAGGATACGGCATTGATCTCATTGTTTTGGCGGGATACCTTGCAATTGTCACTCCTGTATTGGTCGACGAATACGAGGGGAGGATCATAAACATTCATCCTTCGCTTATTCCCAAGCATTGCGGCAAAGGTATGTACGGTCTCAACGTACATAGAAGCGTGATAGCAAGCGGAGACAAAGTCAGCGGTTGTACGGTGCATTACGTAGATTACGGCGCAGACACAGGCGCGATTATTGCGCAAGAGCAAGTGGAAGTAAAAGAGGACGATACGCCGGAGAGTTTGCAGGCGAGAATACTTGAAGTCGAGCATATACTTCTTCCAAGCGTAGTCGCAAAATTGTGTCGTGTAAAGTAATATATAATTTGATATATAAAGTCACCTCGACCGAAGCGGAGAGGTCTCAATCATTATAAGAAAAAATTTTTACAAGGTCTCTTGTTAAGTAGCGTGAGTTAATGGGCGATACCTTAAGTGGAGACGATAAAGGAGTATAGAATGGCAAAAAAAGCGCTTATTAGCGTATCTGATAAGACAGGTATTGTAGAATTGGCAAAGAGTTTGATTGACTGCGGTTATGAGATTATCTCTACTGGCGGCACGTTGAAGGTACTCAATACGGCAGGCATAAAGGCTGTGGATATATCTTCGGTCACAGGCTTTCCGGAGTGTCTTGACGGCAGAGTAAAGACTTTGCACCCAAAGGTACACGCAGGACTTTTGGCTATGAGAGACAACAAGGAGCATATGGACTTCCTTACAAGTATGAATATCGACCCGATAGATATCGTCGTCGTCAATCTCTATCCTTTTAAAGAGACAGTCAAAAAACCTAATATTGATTTGCAG
This sequence comes from Clostridia bacterium, assembly GCA_029061605.1. GTDB lineage: Bacteria > Bacillota > Clostridia > Christensenellales > UBA3700 > RACS-045. Next base: position 39,879 of record JAIDRT010000028.1, read on the forward strand.
ACGGCAATAGAGAATATTGATATAGGCGGACCTACTATGCTTAGAAGCGCCGCAAAGAATTATCAGGACGTAGCGGTTATGGTAGACCCTGTCGACTACGCTAAAGTACTTGAAGAACTTAAGAACGGCGGAATTACCAAAGAGACCAAGTTCTATCTTATGTACAAAGTATACCAGCATACCTCATATTACGATACTTTGATTGCCAACTATCTGCGTCAGAAACTCGACATTGAGTTCCCAGAGCAGTTTACTATGGCGTTTGACAAGGCTCAGGATATGAGATACGGCGAAAACCCCCATCAAAATGCAGTATTCTACAAAGAGGCTTTTGACGTGGAGTGTTCGCTTGCAGTAGCTGAGCAGTTGCACGGCAAAGAATTGTCTTACAACAATATCAACGACACCAACGGCGCTTTGGATTTGCTCAGAGAGTTTTCAGAGCCGACCGTAGTCGCAGTCAAGCACGCAAATCCCTGCGGAGTTGCTACCGCTAAGACTATAAGCGAAGCCTTCTTCAAGGCTAACGCTGCAGACCCGACTTCCATTTTTGGCGGTATCGTTGCTGCCAACCGTACGATAGATAAGGAGACGGCAGAGCAGATTCACAAGATATTTATAGAGATAGTAGTTGCTCCTGATTTTACGGACGAGGCGCTTGCTATACTCAAGCAAAAACAAAATATCAGACTTTTGAAGTTGCCTAACATAATGAAGGCAGTGCCAAGCAATTGCTATGATATGAAGAAAGTTGTCGGCGGTCTTTTGGTGCAGGAGTTTGACAGAATGGTCGTTGACAAAGACAAGTGCAAAGTTGTGACAAAGGCTCAGCCTACTAAGGCTCAAATCGAGGATATGATTTTTGCAATGACAGTCGTCAAGCATACCAAGTCCAATGCTATCGTAATCGCCAGGGACAAGACTATCTTGGGTATCGGCGGCGGACAGGTCAACAGAATCAGAGCGACAAAGCAAGCCATTGCTCACTCGCTGACAGATACGCACGGCGCAGTGCTTGCGTCTGACGCATTCTTCCCATTTGACGATTGCGTAGAGGCTGCTCACGAAGGCGGTATCGTTGCAATTATGCAACCGGGCGGAAGTATCAAGGACCAACTTTCGATAGACGCTTGCGATAAGTATGGGATAGCAATGATATTCTCAGGCGATCGCCACTTCAAACATTAAACCTTGTGTATCAGCACACCTTTTGCCCAATGTTTAATAAGCAATTTTAACAAAGAGGAGTTTTTATGAACGTATTAGTCATAGGCAGCGGCGGTCGTGAGCATACGATATGCTGGTCGCTTGCAAAGAGTCCAAAAGTGGACAAAATATACTGTTTGCCCGGCAATGGCGGTATAAGCCAGATTGCCGAGTGCGTACCTATATCCGTAATGGACTTTGACGCAATAATCAACTTTGTGGACAGCCACAAGGATATTGAGTTGACTGTAGTTGCTCCAGACGACCCATTGGCGGCAGGTCTTGTAGACAGACTTGAGGAGAGAGGTCACAGGGCTTTTGGACCAAGAGCCAACGCCGCAATAATTGAGGCGAGCAAGGCTTTTTCCAAGTATTTGATGAAAAAATACGATATCCCTACCGCAAAGTATGAAGAATTTGACAATTACGATAAGGCGGTGGAGTATCTTGCAAAAGCCAAGTATCCGCTTGTTGTCAAGGCTGACGGACTTGCTCTAGGCAAGGGCGTAATCATCTGCAATACAAAAGAAGAGGGATTGCAAGCCGCAAAAGAAATGATGATTGACAGCAAGTTCAAAGACGCAGGCAAGAGAGTTATCGTTGAAGAATTTATGGTGGGACAGGAAGTTTCAATACTTTCATTCTGTGACGGCAAGACTATTATCCCAATGGTCAACGCAAGAGACCACAAGAGAGCGTATGACAACGATCAAGGACTCAATACCGGCGGTATGGGTACGTTCTCGCCGTCCGCTATCTATACAAAAGACGTCGAAGAAGAAGTAATGAACAAAATCATTCTTCCCACTGTCGACGCTATGAACAAAGAGGGCAGGACTTTCAAGGGAGTGCTTTACTTTGGACTTATGCTGACTGATGACGGCGCAAAGGTAGTGGAATACAACGCGCGTTTTGGAGACCCTGAGACTCAAGTCGTATTGCCAAGACTTAAGACTGACTTGTGCGATATATTCAACGCTGTAGTAGACGGCACGCTTGACAAGATAAATATCGAGTGGTCCGACGACGCGTGCGTATGCGTAGTTATGGCTAGCGGCGGTTATCCGGAGAGTTATCAAAAAGGCAAAGAAATCACAATAGGCAATATTGCCGACGATATTTTGATTTTCCACGCAGGCACGGCAATCAAGGACGGCAAACTCGTTACCAGCGGCGGAAGAGTGCTTGGCGTAACCGCAAAGGGTAAGGATATTCACGAGGCAAGGGCCAAAGCATATGAGGCTGTGAGTAGGATTCACTTTGATGGGGCGTTCTTCCGTAGTGATATTGGCATAAAGAAGTAACCAACCGACTGCGTATATCGGCGCGCCTTCCGCCCTACTGCAGGACTCGGGAAGTCGACGTGTACGGCAAGTACACTTGACGACTTCGCCTCGCCTTTGAGCGGACGAAAATCGCACCAATCTCCGCAGTCGTAAGTTACATTGAGAAAATATGATATGTCATTTCGACTGAAGCGTAGCGAAATGGAGAAATCTCAATCCGTTGACGTCATTCTGAGCGAAGTGAAACGTATTCGAAGAATCTATAAATTAAATTGATTATAATACAATAAAAATAAAAGGATAAAGAAATGGTAAAGAGAATTTTCGTAGAGAAAAAAGATGGGTACAACGTATCGGCAAAGAAGACTTCTTCCGATATTAAGAACGTGCTTGGCATTGCAGTCGAAGACGTGAGAGAGTTTATCAGATACGATATTGAAAATCTTGATGATGCGATTTACGCAAGCGCCAAGACGACGATCTTCAGCGAGGCTCCCGTTGACAACTTGTTTGAACAGATGCCTAATCTTGACGGTTACAGACTTTTGGCAGTTGAATATCTTCCGGGTCAGTACGACCAAAGAGCAGACAGCGCAATGCAATGCGTACAGTTGCTCTCTATGTCGCAAAGACCGCTTATCAAATGCGCAAAACTTTACGCTTTCAAGGGAGTAGACGAAGAGCAGTTTGGCAGAATACGCAAGTATCTTATCAACCCTGTGGAGAGCAGAGAGGGCTCTATGCAAATTCCTGATACGTTGCAACAAGACGTTGTTCAAAATCTAACGGTGCCAACTATAGACGGATTTATAGAAATGAGCGACGCTCAAGTGTGCGATTATCACAAAAAAGTCGGTTTTGCTATGAGCGAAAAGGATCTTATGTTCGTCCGTGACTATTTTAAGGGCGAGCGCCGCAATCCTACAGAGAGTGAAATCAAGGTCATTGATACCTATTGGTCGGACCACTGCCGTCATACGACTTTTGCAACAGAACTTACCAAAATTGACGTGGACAGCAACAATCCGCACGTGGGTAAGGCGCTTGAATTATATAATGATTTATTCCAAGAATTCAATGCTAAGAGAGCGGATAAATATCCCTGTCTTATGGATATTGCAACTATTGCCGTCAAAAAACTCAAGAAGATGGGCAAACTTGACAATCTCGACGTAAGCGACGAAATCAACGCTTGTTCTGTCGAAGTCGACGTAGACAATGACGGCAAACTTGAAAAGTGGCTTATTATGTTCAAGAATGAGACGCACAACCATCCGACAGAAATCGAGCCTTTCGGCGGCGCTGCTACCTGTCTTGGCGGAGCGATTAGAGACCCGCTTTCGGGCAGAACTTACGTATATCAGGCAATGAGAGTCACAGGTTGCGCAGACCCGACAGAAGATATATCTTCAACGTTGAAGGGCAAACTTCCGCAGAGAGTTATCACAAAGACGGCTGCCGCAGGATACTCGAGTTATGGCAATCAGATAGGCTTGTCAACAGGACTTGTCGCAGAGATGTATCACGAGAATTATAAGGCAAAGAGGTTGGAGACAGGTTACGTAATTGCAGGCGCTCCCAAAGAGAATGTCGTAAGAAGAAAACCTGTTGAGGGAGATATAATAGTACTTCTCGGCGGAGAGACTGGCAGAGACGGTTGCGGCGGCGCTACTGGATCGTCTAAGGCGCATACGGAGAAGTCTGTCGAAGTATGCGGCGCAGAAGTTCAAAAGGGTAATCCGCCTACGGAGAGAAAAATCCAAAGACTTTTCCGCAACAAGGACGTATCTACGCTTATCGTCAAGTGCAACGACTTTGGCGCAGGCGGCGTAAGCGTTGCGATAGGCGAACTTGCAGACAGCCTTGACATATTCCTTGACAGAGTGCCAAAGAAGTACGAAGGGTTGAGCGGTACTGAACTTGCAATATCTGAGTCGCAAGAGAGAATGGCTGTCGTACTTGACAAAAAAGACGTAGACAAGTTCATTGAATACGCCAAGAGCGAAAACCTTGCCGCTACGGCAGTTGCGGAAGTCACCGACAATGGCAGAATGAGAATGTTCTACGCAGGCAATTGTATTGTAGATTTGAAGAGATCTTTCCTCGATACCAACGGCGTAAAGCAAATGCAAGACGCTCGTATCGTTGAGAAAGCGACGAATTATATGGACAGCGTGGACAAAGAGACGCAAAGACTTTTTGACAAAGGCGAGTTTGCGGAGGCTGTTCAACACGAACTTTCAAGGCTCAACGTATGTTCGACAAAGGGACTTGGTGAAATGTTTGACGGCACGATTGGCGCGTCAAGCGTGCTTATGCCTTTCGGCGGTAAGTATCAACTTACTCCCGCGATAGCAATGGCTTGCAAGCCTCCTGTCAGCGGACATACCGACACTGCGACTGTATCGACGTACGGCTGTTCGCCTCAACTTATGAGCGCATCTCCGTTTACTGGCGCAATATATTCCATTTTGACGTCGCTGTCCAAGCAAGTTGCTTGCGGAGTGGACGTAAACACCGTCAGACTGTCATTGCAAGAGTTTTTCAAAAAACTCAATCAGGACAAAGACAGATGGGGACAGCCTTTGGCTGCGCTACTTGGAGCGCTGTATGCGCAGATAGGATTTGGCGTTGGCGCAATAGGCGGCAAGGACAGTATGAGCGGCACTTTTGAGCATATAGACGTACCCCCAACGCTCATATCTTTTGCTATGGGTATCGGCAAGGCAAGCAAGATTGTCACAAATACCTTTGCCGAGAATATGGGCGCAAAGGATATCTACCGCGTGGCAATACCAAAAGACGAATATTCCATTCCCGACTTTGCCAAGACGTTGCAGTTGTATGAGGCAATGGGCAAGGCAATGGCAAACGGCAAGATAAAAGCCTGCAATGTGGTTGAAGAGGGCGGCGTTGTCGCAAGCGTGTTCAAGGCTTGTATGGGAAATAAACTTGGAACTACTTGGGACGATATATCGCTTGATATGTTTGCGCCTGCATTCGGCGACTTGGTTATACTTTGCGACGACGTAAGTGATCTCAAAGGCTTTGACGTTGAGAAGGTGGCTACGCTCAATGGCACTTATACTGCAGATCTCTGCGGAAGAGACCTCAAGATGAACGACGCGGCAGTTGCATTTGAGCGCACGCTTGACAAGGTGTTCCCAACGACGGCTCCTGCAAGCGGAGAAGTAAAGAATCTCATTTGCTGCGCAAGAAAGGTGGACAAGGCTCCAAGAAATATAGTTCAGCCGAGAGTATTTATACCTGTCTTCCCAGGTACTAATTGCGAATATGACACGGCGAGAGCATTTGAGAGAGCAGGGGCAAAAGCAAATATACTCATTATTAAAAACCAAACTTCAAAGGATATAGAAGATTCGGCAGAGGCTATTGTCAAGGCGTTGCAGGAGTCGCAAATTCTTGCATTCCCCGGCGGTTTCAGCGGCGGCGACGAGCCTGACGGCAGCGGTAAGTTTATCGCTACGACTTTCAGAAATCCACGTATCGCAGAGCAGGTTATGAAGTTGCTATATGAGAGAGACGGATTGGCTTTGGGTATATGCAACGGTTTCCAAGCGCTTGTTAAACTCGGCTTAGTGCCTTACGGCGATATTAGAGAGCAAAAGAGCGACGCTCCGACTTTGACTTTCAACAATATCTCAAGACACGTATCTACAATAGTCAACGTGCGCGTGGCAACCAACAAGTCGCCTTGGCTCAGCGGCGTGAAGGTCGATGACGTATTTGCCGTACCGGTCAGCCACGGCGAGGGCAGATTTGTCGCAAGCGCGGCAGAACTTGACAAGATAATCAAGGGCGGTCAGGTGGCTACGCAATACGTGGATATGACAGGCAACGCAACTATGACTTCGCCGTTCAATCCCAACGGAAGTATGTACGCTATCGAGGGTATAATCTCTCCTGACGGTAGAGTGCTTGGCAAGATGGGACACGCCGAGAGAATTGACGCCAACCTATATAAGAACGTGGAAGGCAATTACGATATGAAACTCTTTGAAAGCGGAGTGAAGTATTTTAAGTAACAGTATATAATTGAGCAAAGAATAGACCAAATGTCATTTCTACCAACGAGGAGAGTAGAATTCGATTAGATTTCTCCACGCGCTACGCTTGGTCGAAATGACATTTTGTAATTATAACGGACAAGACCTTATGTCACTTCGAGCGTAGTCGAGAAGTCTAATCCTATTGAATATTGAGGTCTAATCAAATATATAAAAAGAGGATAGATATGCCGTTTTTACCAATACACAAAAGCGAAGTTGGAGATCGCCAAGTTGATATCGTCTACGTGATAGGCGAAGCGTACGTAGATCATCCGTCTTTCGGACACGCGATCGTGTCTCGGCTTTTGCAATCTCTCGGCATAGACGTGGCAATAATCCCTCAACCGCAGAATGACGCCGACTTTGCTCGCTTTGGACAACCCAAATACGGCTTTATGGTGTCAAGCGGAGTAGTTGACAGTATGGTCAATAATTATACTGTCGCCAAGATAAGACGGACCCGAGACGTATACAGCGAGGGCGGAGACGTTGGCAAGCGTCCCGACAGATGCGTTGACGTATATTGCAATACGCTGAAGAGATTATATCCTGACGTTCCAATAGTAATCGGCGGAATTGAGGCGTCTCTTCGCAGATTTGCGCATTACGACTATTGGAAAGATTGCGTTTTGCCAAGTATTTTGCTATCTTCCAAAGCAGACTTACTAATATACGGAATGGGCGAAAGACCGCTTAAAGAGATATTCGGTATGGTAAAGAAGGGCGTACCTCTTGACAAAATCAAGGACGTAAGAGGCACGTGTTATCTTTCAAGTTTTGAAAATCTGTCAGCCAAACTTAAGAAGGGCATTGAAGAGCATACTGTAGTGTTTTCGCCGTCTTTTGAGCAAGTCAAAGCAGACAAGATGCAATACGTTCAGGCTTTCAACGTGCAGTATTCCAACAACGACCCATATTACGGCAAGACGTTGTTGCAAAAGCACGGCGACAAATATCTTGTGCAAAATCCTATGCAATATCCTTTGAGCGTCAAGGAGATGGACGAGATTTACGACTTGCCGTACGAAAGGACTTATCATCCGAGTTATACGAGGGGAGTGCCTGCGATAGAAGAGGTCAAGTATTCTTTGACGTCTGTCAGAGGTTGTTTTGGGGCGTGCAACTATTGCGCTATTGCTTTTCATCAAGGGCGGATAGTGCAGAAGCGCAGCAAGGAGAATATTGTCAAAGAGGCGGAGAGTTTTGTCGCAGACAAAGACTTCAAGGGATATATTCACGACGTGGGCGGACCTACGGCAAACTTCAGAGATACCGCTTGCGAAAAGCAAAAGACTATGGGAGTGTGCAAAGACAAGTCTTGCATAGGCTATAAGCCTTGCCCTGCAATGAAGGTCGACCACCGAGAATACCTCGATTTGCTCAAGACGTTGAGACAGATTGAGGGAATCAAAAAAGTCTTTATCCGCTCAGGCATACGCTTTGACTATCTTATGTATGACAAAGATCCAGAATTTTTGTACGAACTTATCAAGCACCACGTCAGCGGTCAACTCAAAGTTGCTCCCGAGCATATCTCCGACGCAACTTTGCAAGCAATGAACAAGCCGCCATTTGACGTCTATCTCAAGTTCAAAGAAAAATATGACGCTATCAATAAAAAACTCGGCAAGAAACAATACCTTGTGCCGTATCTCATATCGTCGCATCCTGGCTGTACGCTTAAGGACGCTATAAGACTTGCGCAGTATCTCAAGTCAATAGGATATATGCCCGAGCAGGTGCAGGACTTTTATCCCACGCCGTCTACAAAGTCCACGTGTATGTATTATACAGGTATCAATCCTGACACTATGAAACCGATATACGTCGCCAAGACCAAAAAGGAAAAGACCTATCAAAGGGCTTTGATGCAATATCGCAAGAAGAGCAATTACGATATTATCGTTGAGGCGCTCAAAGAGGTAGGACGGCAAGACTTAATAGGTTTTGGCGAAGAGTGTCTTGTCAAGCCGACTAAGGAAGAGGCTATTGCAAAAGCCGATAGAGAACGTCAAAAGAGTAAGAGCGTAGCAAGCCCTCATAATAAAAAGACCTATAATTCAAGCAAACCAAAATCAAGAGGAGCAAAGCGCAGATGATAATTACAAATATCACAATGCAGTCAAAGAATATCGACAGAGTCAATCTCTTTGTCGACGGCTCTTTTTATTCGGGAGTGAGCAGAATAGCGGTTTATAATCACAAATTGGAGATAGGCTTGGAGATAGACCAAGCCACTCTTGACAAAGTCATCTTTGACAGCGACAAGGACAAGGCGTTTGATTACGCCCTCACTTATATAAGCAAGTATACCCCCACGTCAAAGATATTGACTAATAAATTGTACGAAAAGGGCTACGGCAAAGCAATCGTTGAATATACAGTAGAAAAGTGCAAGCATTATGGATATATCAACGATGAAGAATATGCCCGCTCATACGTTGCGCTCAATAGCAATATCAAGGGCAAGACAAGACTCAAGATGGAACTTCGTAACAAAGGCGTAGCGGAAGATATAATTGAGAGAGCGTTGTCGCAAATGCCAAAAGGCAATGCGTGCGAGGAACTTGCAAAAAAGCATAGCAAAAATCAAGACGTTCACGACCCTAAATACAGAGCGAAGTTGATAAGGTTTTTGCAATACAGAGGCTACGAGTGGGAAGATATATCCCAAGCGCTCGCCACATTGAAAATCGTTGACGAGGATTGAGGTATGCAAAAAGTTCTTACGACAACTCAAATGGCTTATTGTGACAGCCGTACCATTGACGGCGGAATACCGTCAACGGAGTTAATGCGCAGAGTAGCCCAAGCAGTGTATGACAGCAGGGTATGGCAAGGCAGTGTCGCAATAATTTGCGGCAAAGGCAACAATGGCGGAGACGGTCTTGCGCTTGCAGGCATTATGGCGGACAATGGAAAATATCCTCGCGTCTATCTTATGGGGGATATGAGCAAGGACGGCAGATATTATTACGACGTTTTGCAAGACAAAGGTTATGAGCGTATTTATCCTATAAGCGAGTGCGATTATGACTTTGATATAATAGTCGACTGTATTTTTGGTACCGGATTTAAAGGACAGCCAAGACAGCAATACGCAGACGTGATAGACAAGATAAACGCAAGCCGAGCGTATAAGATAAGCGTGGATATTCCCAGCGGACTTGACGGAGACAACGGAAGATACGTCGCTTGCGTAAAGGCTGACGAGACTATCACAGTTCAATACGCTAAGAGCGGGCTTTATCTCAACGACGGCAAGGATATGACAGGAAGTTTATCTATCATTGACGTAGGGATCGGCTTGTATACCCAAGCGGCAAACGTTGTGGAAGAAAAAGACGTAGCCGCGCTTTTTCCAAGACGAAAACACAATACGCACAAAGGTACTTTTGGCAAGAGCGCAATATTGGGCGGTTGCGGAAATTATCTCGGCGCAGTCAGACTTGCCAATATGGGACTTTGCGCATTGCGTAGCGGGGGCGGACTTAACGTAATTATCACACCCCAAAGTCACGTCAACAACGTACTGGGGACGGTAATGGAAAGCACTGTGATAGGCATAGCCGACGACAGAGGATATTTTGTCTTTGATAGGCAAGGTATTGACAGAGCGTTGCAGGGTGTGGATAGTTTGGCAATAGGTATGGGAATGGGTAACCGCTATAGCGAAAACGCAAAGATAATAGAGTATATTGTCGCAAATTATCCTATCAAGGTTATTATTGACGCCGACGGTCTTAATTCTCTTGCGTTAAATGTAGAAATGCTCAAATGCGCAAAAGCGCAGATTATTCTCACGCCTCACGTAAAAGAGATGTCAAGGCTTTGCGATAAAAGTGTAGAGGAGATACTTGACGACCCGATAAGCATAGCAAGGTCATTTGCTGAAGAGTACAAAGTCACTGTTTTGCTCAAAGGCGCAAGCAGCGTGATTGCAGACGGCAGACAAGTATATATGATTACAAATGGCGGAGCAGAACTCTCCAAAGGCGGCAGCGGAGATACGTTGAGCGGAGTAATGTTGGGTATGCTTTCGCAAGGAATACCGCCAACAGAGAGCGCATATTCTTCGGCGTACCTTACAGCAAGGGTCGCAAAAGATTTGACAGAAGAGTATAGCGAGTATGGGGTGTTGCCCAGCGATGTGGCAAGGGCAATATGTAAAATAATAACAAAGTAAGTGACCAAGCGCGTATATTAGCGCGCCTTCCGCTTGATCAGCGAGTCGACCTCGGGGTCACGTACGGTAAGTACGCTCACCGCTCAGTTGCCGTCTCACGGACAAAAATAACAGCACTCTCCACGCTCGCGCAAAGCGAGATTAAACAAATATTGTCATTTCGACTGTAGCGTAGCGAAATGGAGAAATCTAATCAGATTAAAAATAGGAGAAACATATATGAAAGTATTACTTATCAACGGAAGTAACAGAGCAAAAGGCTGTACCAATAGAGCGCTTGAAGAAGTCGCTAAGGTACTTGCGGAAAACGGTGTGGACTATGAGATATTCCAAGTCGGCAACGCGCCAATAAGAGATTGCATAGGCTGTCTGCAATGCGCGACCAAACTCAAGAACAATACCTGCGTGTTTGACGACGATATCGTCAATTCGCTTATCAAAAAGGCTAGCGAATGCGACGGCTTTGTCTTCGGCACGCCTGTGTACTATGCGCACCCAAGCGGCAGGATACTGTCATTGCTAGACAGAGTATTTTACGCTGGTAGCAGAGTGTTTCGTCAAAAACCTGCGTTTGCCGTTGCGAGCGCAAGAAGAGCGGGTACTACCGCGTCTATAGACGTGCTCAACAAGTACTTTACTATAGCGCAAATGCCCATTGCTTCATCAAGTTATTGGAATATGGTACACGGCAATCAGCCTGAGCAAGTAGAGCAGGATTTGGAAGGCTTGCAGACAATGCGCAACGCCGCGCGCAATCTTGTGTGGCTTATGAAGTGCATCGAACTAGGTAAGCAGAACGGTATCCAGCCGCCGAAGAACGAGAGTGGAACTAGAACAAACTTTATAAGATAATTATATGTCATTTCAACCGTAACAAAGCGAAGTCGAAACATAACTTAAGATAGCGTACTTGCAACCGCAAGTACGCTATCTCAATAAAAGCCTAGGCTTATCATAAGCGCTTGATTTATTTTTTGCATAGTATCAAGCGGAACTTCGCCTATTTTGTCTTTGAGCCGCTTTTTATCAAGCGTACGTATTTGTTCGAGTAATACGACAGAATCTTTGTTTAGTCCGTAATCTCCTGCAGAAAGTTCTATATGCGTAGGCAATTTTGCCTTATTTATCTGGCTTGTCACAGCGGCGGCAATGACGGTGGGGCTGTATTTGTTACCCACGTCGTTTTGCACCACGAGGACGGGGCGGATACCGCCTTGTTCGCTTCCTACGACGGGACTAAGGTCTGCGTAATATAATTCGCCTCTTTTTATCATAATAATTCTCCACAGCGTTAGTCCTGATAAATTATATGCAATTTATCGGTTTAAAGTTATTGTTGACAAGACTTTTGGATTTTATGCAGGCAAAATTTTTGAAAAAACAGAGTAGAAGCAATACTCAATGGCGGTCGGCAAATTGTAAATATTAAGATATTATAATAATGCTTTGATAATTTATTACTGTTGATATTGACAAAATTATAATATTATATAATTTAATATATTTTTAATATTAAGGTATTGACCTCAAATTTTTTTTATGATATTATAGATATAATGTAAATTACAAAATCTTCGTTACATTTAAGGAAAGGAAATTATGGCTTCACTAAATGAAAACAAACTTCTTCGAAAGTTCTTCGGCACAGATCCGACGAAAAAAGAAGAAATGCAACCAAAAGAAGTTTTGTCTTATTCCGTAGCAGGTCTCGGACAGAACATCATCTGTCAATTAGTCACCACGTTCTTTATGGTCTATATGACTGAAGTTGCGGGCGTATCGGCATTGTGGCTTGCTTGGATGTTCCTTGCAGCAAGACTTTTTGACGCATTCAACGATCCTGTTATGGGTACTTTGGTAGACAAGACTCACAGCAAGTGGGGTAAGATGAGACCTTATTTGGTATTCTCGCCTATACCTATTGCCGTACTTACGATTTTACTCTTTACGTCGTTTAATTGGTCACCGCAAGCAAAATTTGCGTATTCCACGGTGATTTATTTGATGTGGGGTATAGCGTATACGTCCGTAGACGTTCCGTATTGGGGATTGGCTTCGTCAATGACTTCTGATACAGACAAGAGAAATACGCTTTTGACAGTAGCGCGTCTCTTCTCAACGATTGGTAGCGGTATCGTATCCGTCCTTGTTCCTCTCGTGACAGATTCCAAGACTGTTGGAAAAGACAATTTGACGTGGATTTATATCGTGGTCGCTATCGTCAGCGTATTGATAGCCGTTCCGACTTTCTGGCTTGGATTTAAGAACAGCAAAGAGAGATTCTACGACGAGAAGAGTACTACTACGCTTAAAGAAAATTTAAAACTTCTTTCAAAAAACAAGCCTGTCCTTCTTATGATATTGATGGGTATAATCGGCGGTCTTCGTACGATATATATGACCACCGCTATATACTATGCTAAGTATAATTTGCAAAGTCAAGGTTTGGCTTCAGTAATCTTCCTTTTGGTTGTGCCTGGCGGTTTGCTTGCAACCTTGCTTACGCCGGTGCTTTCCAAGAAATTGGGTAAGAGAGATATATTGATATGGTCGCACCTTGTAGGCGGTATCTTGCTTGTAGTATTGTACTTCATAGGTTTGCCGTCAAACGGTACTAGTACGGCTGCACAGATTTTCTTCTACATCATTATTATCTTGGCAGGTATACCTTCTGGATTTACAAACATTCTTACATATTCAATGATTGCAGACTCTATTGACTATCTTGAAGACAAGACAGGCAAGAGAGCGGAAGGTATTTGCTTCTCAATGCAGACGCTCATATCCAAGATTGGTATGGCTCTTACGGCTTTCGTAACATTGATGGTACTCGGTAGTTACGGCTATGACGAACTTGATGTCAAGGACGTTACGCCAGAACTTGTTGCAACTCCTGAATTCCAAAGCGTAATCAAAGGTAACTGGATGGCAACTACGCTTTTGTGCGGACTTTCAATGGCTGCTTGCGTAATTCCTCTTTTCTTCTATACCTTTACTGAAAAGAGACAGGTTGAGGCTGTTGCAAGAGTTATGGCAAGAAAGAAAGCCGCTGGCACTATGAACGAGGCTGAGGCGAGCGAGTTTATAGAACAACTTAAGAACGTTGACGCAAAGACTCAAGAGAGAACTTATACTCAAGTTGCAGAAATTCTCGGTTGGGAAAATGCAGACGTGGTAAGAGCGTTTATCGTTGAGTCTGAAAATTCCAAGTCTACGGCAGACGTAGTTGAGGAAAATGTTGAGAACGTCTTTGAAGATGCAGGCATCAAGCAAGACGTAGACAGCGTAAAAGTTGAAGAAGAAGTAAAAGAAGAAGTTGCTGAAGAAGACGGCAAATCTGATTTTAACGAATAATTATACTCTTAAAACAAAATAATTCAAAGGCTATCCGTTTGCGGTAGCCTTTGAAAAAGTAATAGGTGAATATGGCATCATATACGTCTTTATACAGAAAATACAGACCCGACACTTTTGATAAGATGTTGGGTCAAAAGCATATTATCAAGACCTTGTCGAATGCGGTACTTGCGGGCAAAATTTCGCACGCTTATCTTTTTACTGGTACTCGGGGCACAGGTAAGACGTCTACCGCCAAGATTTTTGCCAAAGCAATCAACTGTTTGTCTCCGCATAGCGACGGATCACCGTGCGGAGTATGCGAAGTATGCAAAGCGCTTTCAAGTCCCAATAATATGGATATATTGGAGATGGACGCGGCGTCTAACAACAGCGTAGACGATATCAGAGACTTGATAGAAAAGGTCAAGTACGTGCCTGTTGCTTGCAAATATAAAGTTTATATTATAGACGAAGTCCATATGCTTACTATGCAGGCTTTCAATGCGCTTCTCAAGACATTGGAAGAGCCGCCCGAGCATACGGTCTTTATACTTGCAACTACTGAAGTCCACAAACTTCCGCAGACGATTTTGTCTCGTTGTATGAGATTTGATTTCAGATTGCTTTCAACAATAGAACTTGCCAACTATCTGGCAGGAATATTTGACAAAGAAGGAAGAGAATATCAAAAAGAAGCGGTGCGCGCTATTGCCGAGGCGGGAGACGGAAGCGTGAGAGATATGCTTTCGGTTGCCGATATGTGTCTGTCTTATACGCAAGAAAAACTCACTTACGACGACGTACTTGAAGTCTTGGGCGCAAGTTCGCCTAAGTTGGTTGTTGAACTTTGCTCTGCGATCATAGACCACGACGCAAAAAAAGCGTTGGAGATAACTGACAAAATAGTTTCGCTTGGCAAGAGCGTAGCGTTGCTTGCAAGAGATATATCCAAAATGATGCGAGCAATGCTTTATATTCTCAACTGTTCCAATGCAAATTCGTTTTTGTCGTTGCCAAAAGATATTTACGACTCGCTAGTTGCAGTTGCGAATAATACTGACAATGGGTCTTTGGTACGTATTATTGAGATATTTGTCAATATAGAAAACGAGTTGCGTACGTCATCTTCGCCAATAATTACTTTGGAGATGAGTGTAGTCAAGGCGTGCGATTTGACTATAGATCTTGACGGAGACGCTGTTATAAGAAGATTAAAAGACGTAGAGTCAAAGATAAGGACTATGGCAAAACACTTTGGAGACGCTGACGATTCACTCAAACTTGATTTGGGAGAAGTGTGGGGATTTTTGCTCAACTCCATTAAAGGAAGCGGGTCACAGCAAGCCTATACTTGCGCCGCGGGAATTACAGGCGAAGATTTGAATTTTGATAACGGCGTGCTGTATATAAAAGTTGAGAGCGAAAAAAATCTTCCTGTGATAAAACAGTATCTTAAGCAATTTGAGAATATAATTCGAAAGAGATACTTTGAGATAACTGCCGTTGAGATAAGTTTTTTTGACAAAGAGAAGGCGCTTAACAACGACGTAAAGAAAGTGCAGGATTTGTTTGACGAAGAAATGGTCAACGTCACAAATTCAAAAAACGTCAATTCTTAATTGAAGAAATAGATATTGTCATATTGAGGAAAGTTGAGAAAATTAAATATAATATGTCATTTTGAGCGAAGTCGAGAAATTTCAATCCGATTAGCAAATAAGTAATCATAAGGCATATAAAATTTAACTAATAAATATTGATATAAAATTATAATTATAAAGGAGTGTAAATAGATTATGGGTAAATTTGGCGGTTTTGGCGGTGGAATGGGCAATATGCAACAACTTATGCGTCAAGCGCAAAAAATGCAGCAAGAAATGATGGAGGCTCAAGAAGAACTCAAGACTATCGAGGTCACAGGCACAAGCGGCGGCGGACTTGTAGAAGTCACTATGACGTGTGAAAAACAAGTTTCGGCGGTTAAGATCAAGCCGGAGGCTGTTGATCCTGACGATATTGAGATGCTTGAGGATCTAATCGTAGCGTCTTTTAACGACGCAACTGCAAAGGCAGAGGAGATCAGAGAGCAAAAACTCGGCAAGTTTGCAGGGCTCGGTGTATAAAAATGGCTTATTTTCAACCTTTGTCACGATTGGTTGCGCAATTTTCCAAGTTGCCTGGCGTAGGCGCAAAGACGGCTCAACGATACGCGTATAAGATCATCAATATGAGCGAAGATGAAGTACAGGAATTTGCTCAAGCGCTTACGGAAACAAAGAAGAGTATTCATTACTGTTCGGTTTGCGGTAATTATACAGACGGCGACGTTTGCGAGATATGCTCCTCGAGAGACGCTTCCGTCATTTGCGTAGTCAAGGAGCCAAAAGACGTAATCGCATTTGAGAAAATCAAAGACTACCACGGAGTATATCACGTGCTTCAAGGCACGCTAAATCCAATGCAGGGCATTGGCGTAGACGATATCCGCATCAAAGAGTTAATGGGTAGACTTGTGGGAGTAAAAGAAGTCATTATGGCTACCAATCCTGATATTGACGGAGAGGCGACTGCAACGTATATTGCTAGACTTATCAAGCCTATGGGTATCAAAGTTACGCGTCTCGCCAGCGGTATTTCTATGGGAAGCGATATAGAATATGCAGATGAAGTGTCGCTTTCGCGCGCTTTGGCGGATCGTAAGGAGTACTGATTACTTTGTAATCAATAGTTATATTAAAAAGCGGTATACTGGCAAGTATACCGCTTTTTAGTTATGGATAATTAAATTAGATTTAAGACCTTTCGACTGCACTTCGTTACGCTCAAGGTGACTCGTTTTGAGCGGAAGTATCACCTTGAACGCGTCATTCTGAGCGGAGTGTAACGAAGTCGAAGAATCTAAATCAAACAAATATCCTTAAATTAAAAGAGATTGTTCAATTTGAACAATCTCTTTTATATAACTCCGACGAAGTCGGATTATAACTCGTTATAGGCGAATATATCTGTTGCAAGGCGATAATATAAGTTTAACTCTCTTTATAGCCCAGTCCTTGCTCAATAAATTTGACAAATGCTTCTTGTCCTTTCTCGTCGTTTTTGAAAACAGCGGTGCATTCAAGAATTTGTTCGCAAGCGTCGTTGACGTAATTCGTCACAACTCGGTCAGCATAGACTCTGTCGCGGTTGGAGCCGTGGTCATTGACAAGTTGAATTATCGTCTGCGCGTGTTTGAACATTGGGTTTTCAGAATCGCTCAATTCTTTGAAGTCGATATTTTTATTGCCTGTGAGATAGTCTTTTATCACTTCAAGTTCGGTTTTGAGTCTGCCGGGGAGAATGAACAGTCCCATTACTTCAATTATTCCAATACCTTCTTTCTTTATGTTGTGCAACCTTTCTTCAGGGTGGAATATTCCGTATGGGTGCGTTTCGTCAGTGCGGTTGTTACGGAGTATCATATCTATGACATAAGTATCTCCTTCCTTGCGAGCAATAGGCGTAACCGCGTTGTGTTGTTCGTTAGTCTTGCATATTACGTTGACGCTTTCGTCTGTCCAAGTTGACCAGCAGTTGAGTACGTCGCTAGCCACCTCGTGTACTTCAAATTTGGTTTTACCGCTTACTCTAACGACGCTGTTGTACCAATCGGCAATGCTGACGGACACGTCCTTGTATTTTCCGCTGACATAGTTTTTGCGAGTGCCTACAGAAAACATAGGCAAGACTTTGCTTCCGCCTTGATAGTGGTCGTGCGTAAGTATTGAACCGCCTACTATGGGTAGAGCAGCGTTTGAACCAATAAAGTAATGGGGGAATAGATCTACAAAGTCCATCAGTCTATACAAAGTATCGCTGTTGACTGCCATAGGACGGTGCTCATTGGATAGCGCTATGATATGCTCGTGATAATACTGATAAGGCGAATATTGAATGGACCAATTTTCTCCGCCTAATTTAATTGGGATAATTCTCAACGTTTGACGCGCAGGGTGGTTTAGATTGCCTGCAAAACCCACGTTCTCAGTGCATAGCAAGCAGGCCGGATAACCTGTCTTTGGCATAAGTTTTGCCAAAGCAATTTGTTTTGGGTCTTTCTCTGGTTTGGAAAGATTTATCGTGATTTCAATATTTCCGAATTTTCCATAGTGCTGCCACTTGATATTCTTGCGTATGTCAGCCATACGGATATAGTTGTTGGCAATGGACATATTGAATAGCCAATCCGTTGCGGACTGTATTCCTTTGTTTGAGGCGATAGTATCAAACTTATCAACTACGCTTGACGGCATAGGCGTGACAGCGCCCAACAATTTTGTCTCAAAGAGTAGTCTTTCCTCTTCTTTTGCCATACCGTTTTGTACTGCGTATTCTACTATCGGGTCAACGATTTCGCTCTGGAAGTCGCCGTACGGAGCGCATTCTTGCGCAGGCGCGCCCAAGGAAAACATATCAAGCAGAGTATTGGTGACAAATGCCTCGTCTTCTGCGCGAAGAGACAGATTGTCTTTGGCATAATCCACAAGTTGTTTTAGTTTTGATTTTAAAGTGTTTTGATCTATCATAAAAACCTCGCAAAGTTTGTTGAATTTTGTTAAAAATTTTACTATATACATTATAGTATACTTTAAAAGATTTTGCAATACTTACGACATATAATACTAAAATTATTTGTAAGTTTATGGAAAAATATATAAGCCTAAATTTTTCCGAAACTTAAGTTTTCTTTGACAATGACGTAAAAAATATATTCAATTAAACTATTTACAATATTATTATACTGTGCTATAATGTTTTTGAGTATGATAACATTACTTAATATTGCTAAATTATGAGGTAAGTATGGCCGACAGAAAATACATTGACAATTTGTCAACCAGCGCAGAATTTGCAGAAGTTGTTCAAAGACTTTATGGAGAAGACAAACTCCAATATCAAATAAAGAGATATCAAGATTTATACGACATACATAGCAAAAAATACGGAGAGGGCGGAGTTTTTTATTCGTCTCCGGGCAGAATTGAAGTTTGCGGCAATCACACCGACCACAACAACGGCAAAGTTCTTTGCGCGTCAATTTCGGTAGATACGCTTGCTTGCGTTACGCCGTGCGAAGGCAAAGTCATTGTTGAATCAATTGGATTTTCTCCCATTGAAGTTTCTCTCAACGATTTTATTTCAAGAAAGAATGAGGAGGGAAGCGCTGTTGCTCTTGTGAGAGGTATATTGGCGTATTACAAAATAAGCGGACTTAAGATAGGCGGTTTTTGCGCGACGACTACGAGCGACGTTTTCAGAGGCGCGGGAGTTTCTTCCTCGGCGTGTTTTGAGGTTTTGATTTGCGAGATACTCAATCAGATGTTCAACGACGGCGCGGTAGACAAGTTTACCAAGGCAAAAGCGTCGCATTTTGCTGAGACTGAGTATTTCGGCAAGCCGTGCGGACTTTTGGATCAGAGCGCAATATCTTTTGGCGGAGTAAGTTATATAGATTTTAGATCTACTAAGGAGCCTATATTCAAATCAATCGACTGGAATTTTGACAATCTTAATATCGTGTTGATCAATACCGGCGGAGATCATAGCGATTTAACAGATCAATACGCAAGTATTAGATTGGAGATGGAAGAGGTCGCAAAAGCAATGGGCGGAAAGAAACTTCGTAAGATCAAGGAAAAAGATTTTTATGCCGCGATCCCAATCCTTCAACAAAAACTCTCAGGCAGAGCGATATTGAGAGCAATGCATTTTTATGACGAGAATAAGCGTGTGGATACCTGCGCAAAAGCCGTAAAGAAGAGCAACGAGCGCAAGTTTTGCGATATGATAAATGCGTCGGGAGAGAGTTCTTACACAATGTTGCAGAATTGCTATCCTTACGGAGACTTGACGCAGAGAATACCGCTTGCAGTCAATTTGAGCAAAAAGTGCGACGGAGTTAAAGCAGTGAGAGTTCACGGCGGCGGATTTGCAGGCACGATCATAGCATACGTCGACAAGCGTAAGTGCGACGGTTACGTGGATAGTATGAAGTCAATATTTGGCAATGACAACGTCTTTGTGATAGGCGTGCGCAACGACGGTACGACAAAGGTATTTTGATAATGCATAATTTACTTGCAATCGACAGAGTAGCGTTTACGTTGTTTGGCAATCCTGTATATTGGTACGGCATTGTCATTACGCTTGGCATAATTCTTGCTTTTTGTCTCTATCTTTTACTCTCATATAAAAGACGGATTGATTTTGATTTTTCACTCGAGTTGTTTATATGGGTAATTCCAATGGCAGTAATTTTTTGCAGAGTATTTTACGTCGTTCCGCGAATTGGCGACGAGTACTCGCTGTCTTCTTGGGAGGGATTTGTTGACGCAATAGATATTTCGGGCGGAGGACTTACTATTATAGGCGGTATCTTTGGCGGCGCTTTTGGAGTATTCTTCTGTTGCTTGCGCAATAAAAAGTATTCGCTTATGCGAGTTGCAGACTGCGTGGTAATTGCAGTGTTGCTGGGACAGATAATAGGCAGATGGGGCAACTTTTTCAATCAAGAACTTTACGGCGTTGAAGTCACCAACGAGGCGCTTCAGCATCTACCTTTTGCGGTATTTATAGAAAGCACTGGAAAATGGCACTACGCATCTTTCTTCTTTGAGGGCACACTCAATGCCATAGGTCTTGCAATAGCGTTGGTGATGTATTTTGTCCCCAAGAAACCGCTCAAGAACGGAACGTTTTCTATATTCTATCTTGGTTGGTACGGTTTGGTAAGAGGCTCGCTTGAGTTTATAAAGGCAGGCAATCCTGTCACTTTTGGCAATTCTGACGTCAAAGTCGTGCAGGTGATATGTTATATTGTATTTATTGTGTGCATAGCCTTGCAAGTACTCTTGCAATTTGGCAAGATAAACTTTGAGACAAAGTGGTTTGAGAAAATGTGCGCGAGCAAACTTGATGGCACTTGCCAAAAAGTTCGTAATATTAGATTGCTTTCGGCAAGCGGCGAGACGGATTCTGAAAATTCGCAAGGGCAGACTGCAGAAGACGTAAGCGAAGTCAGTCAACTAGTTGTCATTGAGGAAATCAAATATTCAAAAGCAACTAATGCCAGCAAGCCTGACAAAACGCTGTTGCAATAGATAAGAAAAATAAAATATATATTAACAGATTGACAAAAATATGGCAAAGTTGTATAATTTTGCCATATAATTTATGCAAATGACTAGGCATAAGCGCTACGGTTATGGACGGGTTGTTCAGCCTCACCGAGTATTCGGCATAAAAAACTAGGAGCAAGAATGAGAAATCTAACTTTATTGACTGACTTGTATCAGTTGACTATGATGTATGGTTACAGCAAAAACAAGCAGATGGACGAAATTGCGGTTTTCGATGTTTTTTATAGAGGAGTTGGCAACAATTACGCTATTGCCTGCGGTTTGGAACAAGTCGTAGACTATATACTCAATCTCAAATTCAACGAAGACGATATCGCATACTTAAGATCGCTTGGCATCTTTGATGAAGAGTTTTTGACTCTTCTCAAGAATTTTAAATTCAACGGCGACGTATACGCAGTGCCCGAAGGAACTGTAGTATTTCCGCAAGAGCCTATACTCACTGTAAGGGCAAAGATGTTTGAGGCGCAGTTTATAGAGACTGCAATACTTTGCATACTCAATCACCAGACTCTTATTGCCACCAAGGCGGCAAAAGTCGTATACGCGGCAAAGGGCGGAGCAGTTGCAGAGTTCGGTTTGCGTCGCGCGCAAGGACCTGACGCAGGAATCTACGGCGCAAGGGCGGCAATGATTGCTGGCTGTCAGTCGACTTCCAACGTGCTTGCAGGCAAAATGTTTAACGTGCCGGTATCTGGTACTCACGCTCACAGTTGGGTAATGAGTTTTCCAAGCGAATTGGACGCCTTTAGAGCGTACGCAAAGATATATCCTGACAAGTGTATGTTGCTTTGTGATACGTACGACACTCTTGGAAGCGGTGTGCCCAACGCAATTACTGTATTCAAAGAGTTGAGAGAGCAAGGTCACGAGCCTATTGGCATAAGACTTGACAGCGGAGACTTGGCTTATCTGTCGAGAGAGGCAAGAAAAATGCTTGACGACGCAGGTTTTCCCAATGCTAAGATTTGCGCGAGCGGAGATATTGACGAAAACGTCTTGCAGTCACTCGCAACGCAGAATGCCTGCATAGACACCTGGGGTATAGGTACAAAACTTATCACGAGTATGGATTGTCCCAGCCTAGGCGGAGTATACAAACTTGCAGGAATTGAGATTGACGGTGTATTGCAACCAAAAATGAAGATGAGCGACACTCCGGCAAAGATCACCAATCCGGGATATAAAAAGGTCGTCAGACTTTATGACAAGAATACAAATAAGGCAATTGCCGATCTTATTGCTCTCAAAGACGAGAGTTTTGACGGACTTGACGAACTTGAGATTTTCCATCCTGACTTCTCTTGGAAGAGAAAAAAAGTCACAGGATTTTATGCAAAAGAACTTGGCAGACAAATTATCAAAGACGGCAAGTTGGTATATGAGTTGCCGTCAGTAATGGATATTGCAAAGTATCACAAGCAAAGTTACGGTGAATTTTGGAATGAGTACAAGCGAATGCTCAATCCGCATCTCTATAAGGTAGACCTTTCACAAAAACTCTATGACCTTAAACAAAAGTTGATCAAAGAGAATAAGAAAGCATAGCGGCGGACAAACTTTTGACAGATATCTACAAAAATAGCAAAAATAATGAGTTATCGGCAATGTCGATAACTCTTTTTTGTTTTATAATTATCTAGACTTCACTGAATAATCAATATCACATTGAACAAATGAATTAATATCAATAAGATTAAGTTAATCGACGTCGTCTTGAGCGGATAAGGTAATATCAAATAGATTAAAGTTAACTGACATCATATTAAACGGATGAAGTGATATCGAAAGTATTAAATCAACCGACGTCACCTTGAGCGAAACGAAGTGAAGTCGAAAGGTCTATAAATTAAATATATAAGAAGGAGCAAAAATAAATGAGTAATTTTTCTGTAGTACGAAAGGGATACGACAAAGCGCAGGTACAAGAGTATATCAAAATGCAAGCCGATAAATATGAGAGTACAATATTGGGATTGAGAGACAGAATAGAAGGACTTACGAGAGAAAACAAAGAATTGCGAGGCAAGGTAGACGAACTCAAAAAAGAACAAGACAATATCAATATTGCTCTTACGCAAGCCATAGATAAGGCAAAGAATATCGAATATTCTTCCAAAGTTAAATTTGCGTTGGAAGGGGAGAGATTAAAAATTTTTTCATCTAAGTGGCAGTCCTACTGCAAGGCCAACGTCAAGTCTGTTGATAAGGACCAACGCGAAGGTGTGGTATCAAAACTCAAAGAATATGAAGAAGAACTTGTTGAACTTATGAGCAAAGAACTCAACATAAGCGACTACGTCAACGACGCCGACCAAGACTTTTTCTCCGAAAGCCGCCGCTTAAAACGTAATTAGGTATTTAAATACAGTTTATCTTTTCTTCAAATCCGTCAATGTTTGTTGGCGGATTTTGGCAATTTTATGTCTTTTTAATTTTTAGTATTGACTGAACTGTAATTTATTTGTAAAATTATTATAGAAATGTTTTGATATTTTTTTATTTTATTAGGAAATAACGATACAAATTATTATATTTGGTGTATTTAAAGTAGGAGGGAAAATTATGACTAGAGGAAAAGTTATTACAGCAAAAGTGTTTATAGGAATAATATGTTCAGTTCTTATACTTGGCACGATATTTATGACTACGATAGTACTGATATTTAAGGATGGGGCAAATAGACCTGACCAAATATATACGCCGTATAATAATATACCTAATATTTGCGGAGATGATTGCGTATACATATCTGAAAACTTTTTTTATGAAAACAATTTAAATATACCTACTAACATAGGTTTTTATTCAATGCGTGATTTATCAAATACGTCTAGTGTTGAAGGTTCAACTTATTTATATTATGGACGCGCTAAAGAACTGGCTTATAGTTTTGAGACGAGAAGCAATAAGAATGAACAATTAGAGAATTGCGCTATTTTGATCAAGTGTGATCCTGTAAATATAGAAAAACTTCAAAATAAACAAAAGTATGATGGATATGTCTATAGTGTTGAAACAAAAGATTTTATAAAAGACAATGATAGCGAAGTAATGGTATATTCCTGCACTTATGTTATTGATTTTAAAAGAAATGAAAACACTTTCAAGAAGTGTCAACTCACAATGGAAATAAAGATAGAGCACGATAAAGATATGCCAACGCAGATGTATAAAGAGCGTAGTGACAAACTGTTCTATTCATTGCTTGACAATGTTGTCTACAGAAACGTATAGGAGGTAAAGTATGACTAAGACAAAAAGCGGGAAAAAAGGATTGATCATAGGTCTGGTATTAACCCTGATCTTTGCAATTATATTGTCAGTAGAAATATATATTTTCTTCTGCGTAGACACAGTGAATAGCAATCGTGATTTGGTCATAAGGTATGATAACTTACAAAAGACGACTACTGACACTATGCTTTATTTATCAGATGATTTTCTCTATGAAAACGACTTAGATATTGCGCCGGTGTACGCGTACATTTACCACTCTCAGACAAATGGTTTTTATAATGAATATTTAGGTGACGTTGTATTGGAATATGATACCAACAAAATTTCAACTGGATTTAATAGGAATATTATAAAAACAGATTTATACAGATATGATTTGGTGAGTAACTCTGACAACGAAGATATTCCAATTACAGTAAACGTAGTTGGCGCAGTGGGCGCAAACAATAAGCATAAATACAACAAAGAAGTCGGCAATGGCGATAAGTATGCGGTATTGGACAGCGAGTTGGCTACGTATTTTAATGGAATAGGCAAGTCTTATGAGATAAAAGGACAAGTGGGCAAGGTCGGCTTGATTAAGAAATACAGCAGGCTAAAGATAACCGTCACTGTAGACGCTCAAAACATAAACGACTATACAAAAGAGCAGATTGAAGAGCGTGTAGACGCAGTTCTCGCTTCAGCGTTGGAATACGTGCAAAGATATGGAGAATAATTGCATAGTAGTATTTGAATGTTTAATTATTGCTAATCTATATATCAAAAAAGTCCTCTTGCGAGGACTTTTTGTTTTGCTTGGAATTTATTTTAATACATTCCGTCGCCCATATTAGGCGCTACAGGAGCCGGTGGCTCAGGAATATCTGTCACAAGCACTTCGGTTGTGAGAAGAGTGGACGCAACGCTTGCCGCATTTTGAAGAGCAGATCTCGTAACCTTAGTAGGATCGAGTATACCGTTTTCAATCATATCCACGTATTTGTCTGTCAATGCGTTGTAGCCGTAGGAATATCCCTTGTTGCTGTTGATGATGTTGTTAATTACGACGCCGCCGTCTACGCCTGCGTTGTCGCAGATTTGCTTGATAGGAGCCTCGAGCGCTTTAAGAACGCAAGCGCCGCCTGTCTTTTCGTCGCCTTCCAAAGCGTCTACGATAGGCTTAACTTTTGGAATGATAGAGAGGAGCGCAACGCCGCCGCCGGGGATTACGCCTTCTTCAACAGCCGCGCGAGTTGCTGCCAATGCGTCTTCTATTCTCAACTTCTTTTCTTTCATTTCCACTTCAGTTGCTGCGCCTACGTTGATCACTGCGACGCCGCCTGCGAGTTTGGCAAGCCTTTCTTGCAACTTTTCTTTGTCGTATTCTGAAGTCGTCTCTGCAATTTGTGACTTAATTGAATTTACTCTTCCTGCGATAGCCATCTCGTCGCCGTTGCCGCCTACAAGGGTAGTGTTGTCTTTATCTACCTTGACTTGTTTTGCTCTGCCGAGGTGAGTAATGTTGACGTCTTTGAGTTCATATCCAAGTTCGCTGGATATTAGTTGCGCGCCAGTCAATATTGAGATATCCTCAAGCATTGCCTTTCTTCTGTCGCCAAAGCCGGGGGCTTTTACTGCAACGCAGTTGAGTATACCTTTGAGTTTGTTGAGCACGACCGCCGTCAAAGCGTCTCCGTCCATATCTTCACAGATTATCAAAAGTTTGAGCCCATTTTGAACTACTTGCTCAAGTATTGGCATAAGTTCTTTGCCCGAAGAAATTTTCTTGTCTGTGATAAGGATATATGCGTCGTCAAGTACGGCTTCCATCTTTTCGGTATTGGTTACCATATAAGCGGAGATATAGCCTCTGTCAAATTGCATACCTTCTACAGTCAATAGTTCAGTATTGGTGGACTTGGATTCGTCTACGGAGATCACGCCGTCTTTGCCTACGATTTCCATAGCCTTTGAGATGTATTCGCCAATAGTTTCGTCTGCTGCCGATACGCTTGCAACTTGAGAGATTGCCGCAGCAGAGTCTATTGGCTTAGATATAGTCTTCAATTCTTCGACTACTGCGTCTGCGACCTTTGCAATACCTTTTTTGAGTATCATAGGATTTGCGCCTGCCGCAACGTTCTTAAGACCTTCTTTTATAATTGCTTGCGCGAGTACGCAAGCCGTCGTAGTTCCATCTCCGGCTACGTCGTTGGTTTTGATAGACACTTCTTTGATGAGTTGAGCGCCCATATTTTCAAAAGAGTCCTCAAGTTCTATTTCTTTGGCTATCGTCACACCGTCGTTGGTGATGAGGGGAGAGCCGTACTTTTTGTCAAGCACAACGTTGCGACCTTTTGGTCCGATAGTAATTTTCACTGCGTCGGCGACTGCGTTTACACCCGCCTCAAGACTTCTTCTGGCTTCTTCGCCATATTTAAATTTCTTTGCCATATTTCAATCCTCCATATTATTCTTCGACGATTGCAAGAACGTCGCTTTGTTTCAAAATCGTCACTTCTTCGCCGTCAAGTTTGAACTGCGAGCCCGCGTATTTGTTGAAAAGAACTTTGTCTCCAACTTGGATTTGCATAACAATTTCTTTTCCGTCAATGATTCCGCCGGGACCTACTGCCAATACTTTTGCCATTTGCGGCTTTTCTTGAGCAGAGTCGGGCAAAACCAGTCCGCTTGCAGTTTTTGTTTGACTTTGAACTTCTTGAATTACGATTCTGTCAAATAATGGTTTGATTTTCATAAAAACGCCTCCTTTAAATTAGCACTCGACACTCTCGATTGCCAATAGAGTAATTATAGCACCAATTCCAAAATATGTAAATATTTTTATGTAAAATATAATCAATTTTTTAAGGAAAAATAATTATATGTTGATATTATTTCCACGCTGTGTTATTATATATATACAATAATATATATTTATGGCAAAATTGCAAGTTTTTTGTCTTTGGAGAGCGTATGAACAAATGGGACGATAGGTTTATGAATATGTCTGAGACGGTTGCTCAGTGGTCGAGTTGTTTTAAGCCCGACAGGAAAGTGGGCGCTGTCATAGTCAAGGACAAGCGTATTCTTACCACCGGATACAACGGCGCTTCGTCCGGTATCTTGAGTTGCGTTGAAAAAGGCGAGTGCTTGAGAGTCAAATTGGGTATACCTTCCGGCACCAGACACGAATTATGCTATGCTGTGCACGCCGAGCAAAACGCCATAATCCAAGCGGCTAAGTTGGGCGTATCTGTTGACGGAGCGACGCTCTATTGCACGCATCAGCCTTGCACGATATGCGCCAAGATGATCATCAACGCAGGTATCAAAAGAGTAGTATATAAATACGGTTATCCGGATGAATTTTCAATGAGCCTCTTTGAGCAGGCAAAAGTCGACGTGGAGAAGTTTGACGAATTGAACTAATACTCTTAGACTGTATTATATTGCGTTCAGAAGCGATATTTACGTGTCTAATTAGACACGTTGAGCGCAGTAAATGGTCTATATTTTTAAATGCGTTTTGCATATATTGATTAAGTCTATAGTATAATTTACTATGGATTACAGCAAATATTATCTCAAAAACTATCTAAAACAGCAAAATACCTCTGAGCGGGGCTATGATAATCAAAGCGATACGTCAAGAGAGTCGTATTATGCGCAATCTGACGAGGATGCGTCGCAGGATTATCGTGTCGACGAGAGCGTAGAGATAGAAGTTACGCCTCAATTGACAGGTATGGTGCAGACGAATTACCAATTAGACGACGAAGAATCGCCTATTATTGATATTATACCGCAGTCATATGACAGATACAGAAGCCGCCGAAAAGGCTGGCTGATGACGCTTGCGATAATCACTTGCGTGCTTTTGACTGTCGTGGTGGGAGACTTTGCGACAGGCGGAGCGTTGCTTGCTGGTATTTCTGTAAAAAACAATCAGGCAATGCCTACCGTGAATTATTATGCAGTTGTGTTAAAGACTTGTGATACTTATTCTATAGCAAGAATGTACGCAGAGCAACAGCGGCTTATGGGCGGAGCAGGATATATTCTCAAAGACGGCGAAAAGTACGCCTTGATAGGAGATATATATGACGATCTTGCTGACGCCAATTCTGTGGTAAACAACAATGAGGGCAGTAGGCTGATAAATATTGAAGTAAAAGAAGTTGATTTTGACAGTTTGTTTAAGGAGAGTTCGCCTCTTTTTCGCAGTATGGGCGGGTATTGCAGCGGATTGCTTTCTCAATTAGACGTGATTGCAGATGATTTGACTGCAAGTAAGATAGACAAGACGAAGGCTTTGGAAAATATAGAAGTCATCAAAGACAACCTTGAAATGCAATATGATCAGTTGTCAGTCGAAGTTGGCGATGACAAAAATGCAGCGCTTTTGATTGCTGACATTGACGCAACTTTAGGCATACTGTCCAATCTGCTGAATACTTCGTTGTCTCGTCCCAATCTTGTGTGCGATATTCGCTATTCAAAGGTGCAGATGATAATCAATTACCGCCAGTTGGTCTTGAGTTTGACTCAAAGTGAGGCTAGTCAAATTTAAAATGCGGCTTTTCCGCCTACCCGATGCCAATCTCATTTGAACACATCTGAACGTATTATTTGGGTTATTTTTGCACTACGCTCACTTACAGTGCCTCCAGTACAGTTACACTCGCGTTGTATAAAAATCAATCCAAATTATCCAGTTCAGACGCCTTGCGATTTTATTAGATAAATTATTGTATTAGACAAGGCAAGGACAAGCAGGCATACATAAGTATGTCAATTGGACTTAACGCAGTATAATCAATAATTTAGCAATAAAATTGTGTTTAAGAGAGATTAGCATCGGATCAGCCTTTGGCTCACGCCGACGTACGGCAAGTACGACGACGCTCGCCAAAGACAATATTGACAAAAAAATCCGCTATTTTATTCTTTGCCTATCTCAATTTTCGTCAAACTATGGCAGGCGAGATGTTATAGTATCAAAGCCTGCATTTGTTTTCATTGTCTGGAAGACATATTTGCTCGTGAAAATCTTACGCCACTCACTTTTCGTCAAACTATTGCAGGCAAGATGTTAGAGTATTAAAGTCAATGTATTTGATATTTTGATTATATAGAGAGCGCTGTGTTTGCGCGACAATTATCTTCATTGTCATTTCGACCGTAACGAAGTGGAGTGGAGAAATCTAAATCCTTTTAATTAAACAGTTATTATACCTTTTCTCTTATTAAATAATATACTACGTTGCTGTGTGGATCAGTCTGCGGTTGAGGTTTTACTTCAAAGTCCTCGCAAGACTTGAATAGCGCGCTTAATTTACTAAAGCCGTAGTTTCTGCTGTCAAAGTCGCTATAGAGTTTGTAGAGCCAATTTCCTATGTCTGCAAGGCTAGCCCAGCCGTCTTCGTCTGCAAGTTCGGGAAGTATCTCTGTCTTGATAAGTTGAGTAATGCTCTCAAGCGGCATAATAGTAGGTGTATCTGTGGATTTTTCTTCAGTTTCCTCTGTGTGCGGTTGGACTTTCTCTTCAATGACTTCTATTGTTTCGGCAGACGTATGTTCTTCAGGTTGAGATTTTGCCTTCTTGGAAGTCTTCTTTTTGTCTTGCTTGTCGGTTTTATCCGCCTTTTCTACCTTTTTGTCTGCCTTATCAGACTTTTTGTCGGATTTCTTATCAGATTGCTTTTTGTCGGCGCTTTTGCTCAATACGTCAAGAAGTATAAACTTTTCGCAAGATTTTCTAAAGGCAAGGGGAGTTTTTTCTTCGCCCATACCTATGACCAACATTCCCGCTTCTCTCAATCGAGATGCAAGTTTTGTAAAATCACTGTCAGAAGAGACTATACAAAATCCTTCGACGTTGCCGGAATATAAGATATCCATAGCGTCTATTACCAAGGTTATATCCGACGAGTTTTTGCCTGCATTTCTGTTATTGTGAGAGGTGTTGGAGTATTGTTGTACTGGAGTGAGCGAGTATTTGAGCATATCTTCGCTCGTCCAACTGATTGTCCTTGACGTAAAGTCGCCGTAGATGCGGCGATACGTCGTTGTTCCGTATTTAGCAAGTTCGTTCATAATCGTCTTGCGATAGTTTCTTGAGATATTTTCTGCGTCTATTAGCAGAGCAATTTTTTTATCTTGATTCATAAATCTCCTTATTTGCACTTTAAATAAAAGCCACCTTTGTTTAGGTGGCAATTTACTCAAAATCCTGCGCATCCGATTTTGACAGTGGCTACCCAAGCGTAACCCAAACAGTTGACTCCTCCAAAGCGACCTTATGGCACATCAAACGGTCTGCTTAATGCTGCTACGGTCAAGTCCTGACATGGTTCACAGTGAATGATTGCACAAGACTTTGGTATCAACGTTACTTATTTGAGGCAGACCTCACATAGTCAAAGCCGAGATCGGCGTTCAGTCCTGCTGTTGCGGATTGCAGGTACAGGGCACCGCAAGCTCCCCACCTAGCGCATTACATACAGTATAAATTAAAAACGTACAAAAGTCAAGGCATAAATTATTATTTTGTCACTACGGCTAAGTTAAGACAAAAATATATAAAAAGTGACGTTATCTATAAGAGATGTAGATTTAGCGTATGATCGGCAATAAATTTGGAGGTTAATTTAATAATATCTATAACTAAAATCTATTAGCAGGTAAAATATGTGAATATAAAGTAAAAAAATGAGACTGGTATTTCAACCGGCCTCGTGCGCCTATTATGGTCGCCATTATTTGCGCTTGCCATATTGGCTACGCTTTATACATTTAATATATGCTAAATGGATAGCAAAAGTCAATAATATCAAATTAAGTTTTTTTGGAATGAAAATTTAGGTAGAGAAGGGTGTTGTTCATTATTCGCTGTAAAATTTTGCATTGCAAATAGCGGAGAATAGGGAATATGTTTGGGAATAGTTATATTTATTGATTATGAATAATACAATTGAATGAAAGATCTATTAACAAATGATAGTTTAGAAGTAAAATGAATATTCGACATATTTCGACAAAAGCAGACAATTATGTACAAAAGTCGACAAATCATTAAGGCTAATTCGTGATAGTATCAAGAGGTAAAAAATGTTTTATTCGATAAAAAGAAAGTCAATTGTCACAGTGTTGGTAGTAATTGCATTGGTAGCAATATGTATGACAGGTATGGCAAATGAACAAGTAAGCGCAGTGTTCAACAATCAAAGTTTGCGCAAAGTGCCTGTATACGGCGTAGATACGGAAGAAAAAATTGTGGCGTTGACCTTTGACGCTGCTTGGGGAGCGGATAAAACCCAGGGAATATTGGATATTCTAGATAAACACGGAGTTGAAGGCACCTTCTTTTTGGTGGGATTTTGGATTGATAAGTTTCCGGATATGGTAAAGAAGATTGCTGAAAGCGGTTGCGATATAGGCAATCACAGCAATAATCATCTCAATATGAGTACGCTGAGTAAGGAAAAAATCGCAGAAGAGTTGGATTATGTGACAGACAGCGTCAAACAATTGACAGGTGTTGAAACAAAATTTTTCAGACCGCCTTTTGGAGACTATAACAACACGTTGTTGGAAGTAGTCGAAGAAAAGAATATGATCGGAGTGCAGTGGACGGTGGATTCTCTTGATTGGAAGGGGCTGAGTGCGACGGAAATACTCTCAAGAGTAAACAAGGGAGTGAAAAACGGCTCAATAATCCTTTTCCACAACAATAGCGACAATATACTTGAAGCGTTGCCGTTAGTAATTGCAAATCTGAAAAACCAAGGCTATAAAATGGTCAAAATCTCCGATTTGGTATATCAAGAAGGCTACAGCATTGACAGTAGCGGAATACAACATAAGACGAATTGATAAAGAATAGACAAGAAAATACGTTACTTAGATAGCGTTGAAATACAAAACACATTGGAGGGTAGATTATGAACTACGAACAGATGAACAACAATAAATTGCAATTGGTCGGCACGGTAGTAAAAGAGCCGATTTACACTCACGAAGTATTTGGAGAGGGTTTTTACGAAACGGTCGTTGCCGTCCCCAGACTGTCGGAACAAAAGGATTATATTCCTATTACTATTTCTGATAGGTTGCTTGTGAGACACGAAGTACAGGTAGGAAACAAAATAAACCTTGTAGGACAATTCAGAAGTTACAATAAGATAGAAGGGGAGAAGTCAAAACTCCTATTGACGGCTTTTGTAAGAGATCTTTTGCCTATGGACGAAACGGTTACGCCTAATAGTATTGAAATTACAGGATACATATGCAAGCCGCCTATTTATCGTACCACGCCTTTTAAGAGAGAAATATGCGACGTGCTTATCGCGGTAAACAGAGCGTATAACAAGTCGGATTATATTCCGTGCATAATGTGGGGTAGAAATGCTCGCTTTGTGCAGAATATGAAAGTCGGTGAAAAACTTACCGTAGTTGGTAGAATACAGAGTAGAACTTACGTCAAAAACCTTGGCGAAGATAAGAGCGAAGAGCGAGTTGCTTATGAGGTGTCAGTGAGCAAAATCAATCCAATAGATAGAGATGATAGCCTGGATAATATGGAAATTGCTAGTGCAGAAATTGACTAAAATAATTCTTAATTAAATTGGTCTAAGGTAATATACTTACAAATTAACTTGATATTTGCAATAATTTAATTAAAAATATAAGTGTTGATTATTTTATTACAAAAACGCGTAGGCTATTGCACAGTGTTTACAT
>JAIDRT010000029.1 GCA_029061605.1 Clostridia bacterium
ACAGTATAAAAAAAGTAATTGCTAAGAATACGGTTGGACTTCGCCCTAACTAATACCGACCAAGCGCAAAATCTCGGCGTTGCTCGATTTTGGTCGGACTTAAAAAGGATGCTAAATAAAAATAACGCCTATAGAATAGGCTACACCCCTTCCGTCACTGCGTGACACCTTCCCCTCAAGGGGACGGCAAGAATACGGATGAGACCTCTCCGCTACGGTCGAGGTGACCAAATAGGTGCGTCTTGTGCGAGTGTCAGAATCTAATTAAAATAAAGAAAGCGAGAGAGCCTCTCGCTTTTGTCATTCTACATTACAAATCTTTTATTCGTTTCTTAATCAAAGGGCAGACGAAGTTGGGCGCGATTTCTTTCAGCGGTTTGAGTACGAAGTCTCTGTTGATATAGTCGGGGTGCGGAATTGTTAGTATATCGTCGTCGATTATGTTGTCTCCATAGAATACTATATCCATATCAAGAGTTCTATCGCCCCAATGCACGCTTCTGTCTCTCTGCGCTTCGCTCTCTATCAAGTGAAGATACTCAAGCAATTCATATGGAGACAGATAAGTTGATATTTTGACAGCCATATTGATAAATGGCAGTTGCGCCACGCCGCCGTAGGGCGGATTTTCAAATGGCGAGGAGATTTTTTGCACGGCAATATCTTGGTGATCTGCCAGTCTTTTGATCGCATTGTCAAGATACGCTTGCCTGTCGCCCATATTGCTTCCAAGCGAAAGTAAAGCCGTCGTCCTTGTCAAAACCGTTGACACAGACACGTTGTCAAATGGCAGAGATACCGGCGCTTGAGGTTTTTTGACAGACACGCTTACGCTGTCGATAGGGTACTTGCGCATAAGCAAAATTGCAGTGCGGTGGCAAAGTGTCTCTATCAAATCAAATGTATTGTCTTTGCAAAAATCACTTATCGAGTGCATTATCTCGTCATAGTTGAGAGTGTAATTCAAATCGTCGTTTTTTGCGGCTTTTGCAAAGTCGTATTGCATATTCACGTCAAAACAAAATGGTTGACGGTTGACTTTTTCTTCAGGAAGCACTCCGTGACAAGCAGTAACTTTAAGGTTGTGAATATTTATACTGCTCATTTGCTCATTGCCTCTCTGATTGCCTGCATATTTTCTTTGACGTCGTGTACTCTCACAAAGAGTACGTCTTGCTTGACGGCTTGCTTAGTAGTCTCCAGCGTGGGAGCAAGTCTGTCCTGTACGTCTCCGCCAAACATAGACTTGCGCGACGTGCCTAGAAGCAGAGGATAACCGAATCTATGCAAGTTGGAATACGAGTTGACAACTGTAAAATTCTGTTCTTTGTTTTTGCCAAAACCAATTCCGCCGTCAAGAATTATTTTATTTTTGTCAATGCCTGCGCGCGTCGCAATGTCAAGGCTCTTTTGCAAAAAGCAATACATATCTTCCCAGAGCCGACCGTCGGGAGATATGCCGTTTTGGTTTTGCATTATGCAGACAGACGCGTCGTGACG
Source organism: Clostridia bacterium (assembly GCA_029061605.1). GTDB lineage: Bacteria > Bacillota > Clostridia > Christensenellales > UBA3700 > RACS-045. The sequence goes on from JAIDRT010000029.1 coordinate 1,501, forward strand.
CGCGATTATTTCTGCCATTTCGCCTTTGTCTTCGTATTGCAATCCCCATATATCGTTGATCATATCGGCGCCTTTTTCCAATGCCTTTTGGGCGACGTACGGATAATACGTGTCTACCGAAAGGGGAATGTCAAAATTTGTTTTTATCATATCTATAGGTCGCTCAAGACGTTGCCATTCCTCTTGTGCGCTCACAGGAGTATGTCCCGGGCGGGTGGACTGTCCGCCAATGTCTATCACTTCTGCGCCGTCTTCGATTGCATTTTTAACGCGCGTCAAAAGTTCGTCGACAGCCGTCCTTGACCCTGCAAAAAACGAATCGGGAGTGAGATTGATTATTGCCATAACGTGAGTGCCGCTATCAAAAGTTCTGTTGCCTATTTTCATTATTACCTCATCATTTCATTGAGTAGTTTGAATTGATTTTTATCCACGTCTCCGCGCTTTGCAAAGGTGACAGTCTTTGACCCGATTTTTCTTACGCCTCTTGCCGTCATACAGGTGTGTTCTGCCTCGCACAGCACTATCACGGCTTTTGCATTTAGATTTGCCATCACCGCGTCGGCGATATCGTTGGTAAGTCTTTCTTGCAATTGCAGTCTGCGGGCAAACACCTCTACAGTGCGCGCAAGTTTAGACAATCCCACGACTTTGTCCGTCGGCACGTACGCGATTGCTATCTTGCCAAAAAAGGGCATAAGGTGGTGTTCGCACATTGACGAAAAGTATATATCTTTTTCTATCACCCAATCGGTGGACTGCACGTCAAAGGTTTTTGCAAGATGCACCTTTTCGTCGTCGCGGTATCCTGCCGTAAGTTCTTCATACATATTCGCCACACGCTTGGGAGTGTCGACAAGTCCCTCTCTTTTGGGATCTTCGCCGATCGCTTCAAGTATCATTGTGACGGCTTGTTGTATTTTTGCTTTGTCCTGTTCGTTCATATTGTCCTCGCTTAATAAGAGTCTCTTTATATGTTTATAATTTCGTTATTGCGTCGTATGCAGGGGATAGGATACTCAAAGATCCGCATACAACCACCAAATCGCACTTGCTGTCATACGCTTTTGATATAGCCTCTTGGATGTTATCGCATTTGCTTGAGTTGGGCGTATACGCAAGGCATTTTTTATACGTTTCGCTCTCGTCAAGACCTCTTGGCGAAGGCGGACGGATAGCGATAAATTCGTCGGCAAGCGAGCCGATATTGCCAAGTACGCCGTCGACGTCTTTGTCCTTGAACATACCAAAGACAAAGCACTTTGTCATATCTTTGAAGGTTGTCGCAAGTTCTTGCGCCAAGACCTTTGCGCCGTCTTCGTTGTGCGCGCCGTCAAGCAAGAATATCTTGCCACCTTTGCATATCTTTTGCAGGCGTCCTTTCCATATTGATTGCGCCACGCCTTTTTTGATACTCTCAAGCGTAATGCCATATCCTTTTGACGCAAGATACAAGGCGCTTTGCACGGCGAGAGAGCAGTTGACAAGTTGATATTTGCCAAGTTGCTTTAGGCAGTAGGTTTCGCCTTTGTATATCATTGTTTGACCGTCTGAGTTGCTTTCTATGAGCGTAGGCTCGTCGCACAATATCAAGTCGTCGGCTTTACTGAGCACGCTCATAACTTCGTCGCATTGACGGTACGTTATCAAAGGGCAGTTCTTGACGATCGCAAATTTCTCGCTTGCGATTTTTGATAGGGTATCTCCAAGTATTGCCGTGTGGTCGTAAGATATCGACGTGATTATTGCAAGTTCTTTGCTATCAATCGAGTTGGTAGCGTCAAGTCTTCCGCCCAATCCACATTCAAGCACTGCAAAGTCGCAACATTTATCTCTAAAGTAGAGCATTGCGACTGCAAATTCCAGTTCAAAAGCCGACGGTAAGGCAAGTCCCTCTTGCGCCATTTTTTGGCGTTCGTTAGCCACGATAGTGATGTATTTAGCCACGTCGTCGTCGCTCATAGGATTGTTGTCAAAAAGGTATCTTTCATTATAGCCAAATACAGAAGGTGAGTTAAACGTCCCCACGCTATAGCCGCTTGCAAGCAAAATATTCGTCAAAAAGCAACTCACGGAGCCTTTGCCGTTGGTACCTGCAATATGCAAAAATTTGAGAGATTTTTGCGGATCGCCCAATCTTGCAAGCAAGGTCTTGACGGTATAAAGTCCCAATTTTATTCCGAATTTTTCCACGCCTGATATGTATTCTACGGCTTGAGAATAAATCAAAAGAGAACCTCCCAAGAAAGTTCCCCACAAAAAGACACAAAAATTACGTCCAAAAGATATAACCAGTCCAAAGTGGGAGTGAGTGTTGCACCGCAAGTAAATTTACTTTTCGTTCGTCGGCACTCCCCGTCCTGACGACACTTTACGCGCAAACTCTACACTTTCTGCAATCATTATATCAAATATATAGAGGTAAAGCAAGGATATGGGGGATAAATAATATAGATAATAGATAATAGAGAAAAAATAATAAATAAAAGATATGGATAACTATCCTATATTATTTTTTATTTATTATCTTGTCATTTCGACCGTAGCGAAGCGAAGTGGAGAAATCTCAACCTCTTGACTATGCTCGAGGTGACATTTGGAATGTGCAACTTGTGCTTCAAACAAGTCATTCTGAGCAAAACGCAGTGAAGTCGAAGAATCTATAAGCGTTCATATACGCAAAAAGTCGTAGGAATTCCCATATCTGAGATATCTTGACTTGACACGCATTTAAATTTGTCTGGTATATCAGGGAAGTATCTGTCACCGTCAAAAGTCGCGTTGACGTGTGTTACGTACAGCCTGTCTGCAAAAGATAGCGCCTCTTTATACACGCTTTCGCCGCCGCAGATAAAAATCTCTTTGCCTGTAGTCTTGGCGTAGTCTACGGCTTTATTAAGACTGTCAAAGACTTTTGCGCCGTCGATATTCTGAGTATGCGTAGACAAAACTATGTTTTCTCTGCCTACAAGCGGCTTTTTGAACTCGTTGAAAGTGTTCAAGCCAAAAATCACGACGTTGTTCATTGTCAACTGCTTAAATCTAGCCATATCAAGTTGCAAATTCCAAGGCAGTTTGCCTTTGTCGCCAATCACGCCGTTTTTAGAGACTGCCACGATTATATTTATCATATCTATATGATATACTATTTTTTATTTATCGTCAATCATAAGTCTTTCAGCCCCACAAAATCATCTACGGACATATTCAACGCTTTACTGATTTTTATCAAAATAGGCGTACGCATAACAGTCTTTTTATTGATTATGTTTTTTAAAGTCGTGACGGATACGCCTGATAAATCTGCCAGTTGCGACAGAGGTATGCCGGAATTTTTTATATTTGCTATCATATTATTTTGTGCTTTTTGCCATAAAATTCTGTGTTGTTCGTTCATAGGCTTTTCCTTTTGTATTATTGCGGTAACTATATTTTACAATATAATTTTTGATTTGTGTTGATTGAACACGAATCGTGTTGAGAAAATTTTCTTATAAAAAAGTCGTCTTATTTTTTAGTGCAAATCTTTTGAAATTTACTTTGACCATTTTGCTTAATATTGCGAATGGAGCAAATGCAACGGCGGATATAACACATATCGTAATTATGATTACAATTTGCGGACTGCTTGACAGCGCGCTTGACGCAAGTTTGCATACGATAGCCACGCCAAGTGAGAAGATAATGCATATTCCGCTTTTAAGCGCTACTTTAGATGATATCTTTACGTTTTTGTTGAGTATCACAAGGTTGATTGCAAGCGCGGTGGTATGCATAGCGCCCAAGGATACGAAGTAGGCTTTTACTCCAAGCAGAGATGGCGTCGTGAGAAGTATTATCATCAATATTACGCAGCCTATTACGTGGGATATAAAGGTATTGAATTCTTTGCCCATAGAGTTGAGCATAGAGACCACAAGATTATTAAGGCACATAGGTATCATTATTATTGCCGCAAATGCGAGATATTCGCCGCTCAATGGGTCGTCATAGAGGAGATTGCCGAGTTCTTCGCCTGCGCCGGAAAATATTGTGAAGAAGATGCAGGATATCAGACAGCCGAATAGTATTGCGTTGCCAAGACTACCTGATAGGGACTTGACGCCCTTGCCGGCTTTGACGGATGCAATTTCTGGTATGAGTACCACGCTCAACGAGCCAATTATTGAAGTGGGCGTAAATATAAGAGGCATCACCATTCCGCTTGCTCGCCCAAAGTCGGCAGTTGCCATACTTTGGCTCATACCAAGTTTTGACACAAGAAGAGAGGGCAGTATCAAGGACATAAAGGTTGACATAAGCGAGCCGACAATTCTCGTCACCGTTAGCGGAGTTGCGCTTTTGGCAATCTCTTTGCCAAGCGTTGGTTTGGCGAGTTTTCCCTTTTTTGCAACGTACATTATTATGATAATCACGACGACTATTACGTCTCCCGCAAGCATCGCGATAGCGTAAGCGTATTCCTTTTGTATCGCAAGTACTCCGCCTTCGAGGAAAAGTATTGCAAAGACTATCTTAAGTATTTCGTCTGCAAGTTCGCTCACAGAGTATATGCCAAAATACTTTTTGCCCCAAAACCAACCTCTCAGTATCGCATATAGGCACGCCGTCAGCAACATAGGGAGCATTATTACAAATATTTTTCTACATCTTTCGTCTTTGAATATCAGATCAAGTATCTGTGGAAAAATCAGTATCGCGGAAATCATAACCAGCGTGATGAGCGTACCTGCAAAAAGGCAGGTTGTCAAGGCGCCGAATTGGCGTTTGTTATCGCCTACGGTGTCGCTTTCGGCTGTGATTCTTGACAAAGTGACAGGCAATCCCGACGTGCATATACACGCAAACAGCATAAAGACGGAAGCGCATATTTGATACAGTCCCAGAATTTCCGCTCCCAACTTTCTTGATAGATATATTTTGAATACAAATGACAGTCCTCTCGTAATTGCTGCAATTACCGTCACAGTTGCAAACGCTTTGAATATTTTTCTCATACAATATAATATTGATAACATTTGCAAAATAGAATAGTTGTGGGAACGTTAATGTCATTCTGAGCGAAGTCGAAGAATCTAAACCGATTAAATATCAATATAAAACGGAGTGTAAATTATGAAAAAAGTAATAGTAAGAATCAATGACGAGACGTCGCTTGAGGAGTTGGCTGATAAGCATCATACCACTGTCGCGGCAATCAAAAAACTCAATAATTTACATTGCGACGTATTCGTGGGTATGCGCCTTGTTATTGAAGAAAATCAAGGTACTTATTACACCGTTCAACCTTTTGACACGTTGGAGAGCATTGCAAGAAAGTTTGGCGCAAGCGCGCAGAGAATAATGGAACTCAATGGAGTAGAGAGGGTGTTTATTGGGCAGCGCGTCTTTATACCTCAAGGCGAGCGTGTATAGCGCAGTTCTTTTTGCCCTAACGGCTAGGACGCCCTCGGGGGCACGTACGGCAAGTACGCTCACCGCTCGGTTGCCGCCGCACGGACAAAAAAGTCCCATTCGGACAATTTCACAAAGCGAAATGAACAGCACTCTCCGCGCTCGCGTGTGGCTTACCTAATGTCATTTCGACCGGAACGAAGTGGAGTGGAGAAATCTCAACTAATTAAATATACGGATAGAGACCTCTCCACTACGGTCGAGGTGACATAAGACTTTTGTCATTGACGCTCGCACAATAATTTGTCATTTCGACTGAAGCGCAGCGTAATGGAGAAATCTCAACAGTATAAAATAATTAGACCTCTCCACTGCGCTCGAGGTGACATTTTAACTGTTGCGTTATCAACAATATAACTTCAACGAAGTCGAAATACAACTCCGTAATTTTTTTGTTATGCAAAAAATTACGGACGGCTTTCGCCGTCCGTGTCATTCATTACTTACCGAATTGATCTCTCTTGCTCTTATTAGCGGAGGAGGTCTTTTTGTTTTTGCTGTTTTTGATAAGTTTTTTCTTTTTCTTCGGTATAAGTTTTTTGATAATTACTATTACCACTATCACAACTATGATACCGCTGACTGCGCCAAGCGAGATATAGAGCCACATAAGCGGGTCTTTCTCTTTTGCCGGCTCTTCTTCATCATCGTCAACAGGCTCAGCCTTTGAGTCGTCAGAAGTGAATACGATACGGTAGTTGTTGGCTACTAAACTCTCGTCTGCAAGAACGCTGTTGTTGTCGTTGTCGTCCTTTGCTACTTCGCTGTCCGTCAACTTATTGTAGAGCGTAGCGCCCTCTGGAGCGGGAGTAGTCTCAGTGATTTCGACGTAGTTGCCATCTTGCAAGAAGTATTTGCCGTCTTCGGCTTCTTTATATACGTCTTTGCGAGCAATGAAGTTTTCTTCGTCGACTTCCTCTACGGAGAAGTTGTCTACGAATACGTAACCTGTCAAGTAGTAATTCTTGCCCTTGAAGCCAAGGCTTACGGTAAGGGTAGCCGTAGTGTCTTCAATGTCGTCTTCTGCGTAGATATAGAAAGAGTATTCAGTCCATTGACCTATCGTCTCATTGCCGTCTTCGTCGTATGTCGAAGTGTTGACGATTCTTTGCTTGTCTTGGTCTGAAGAAGAACTTGTCAACTTTCTACCAAATTCATACGTCTTGTTGTTTGCTTTGAGTGTTATCGTAGCCGTAGGAATAAAGTTGCTGTCGATATCGTCGTCCGCGTCGCTGCTCAAAGCCAACTTATAGGTCAATACCCATACGCTGATTTTATAATACTTACCAGGCGTGATAGTTGCCGTATTCGAAGTATATCCGTAAGCAGTTGCGTCCTTGTTGTAAATCACGAGCGCTCTGTCGCCGACGTTGGTCTTGTCGTTGTTGAAGATAGCGTTGACGATTTTTTCGTCCTCGCCGTCCACGTCAAGGTCGAGGTCAGAGTAGTCTGTCTTATTCTTATCTATTACGCCGCTTACCAAGACGTCGCTGTCGGATTTTGCGTCAGAGTCAATCAATGCTCCTGTGAAGTTCTTTGCAGAAGAGATGCTATCTGCGCTGTTGACGTCGTCAAAAGAGTCAACGAGCCAAGATTCAGTGAGCCAGGTTTGTTTATCTTGCTCTTGTGCAGCCTCAAATATTTTTTCTTCAATAGAGGTATAAGTTGCTCCTGTAAAGAATACGGTGCTACTTGCGTTTGATGAATTGTCACTACCTGCGTTGAGCGAAAGCGTGACAGACGCGCTTGAAATACCGGTTGCGATAAAGAGCGTATATTGATGCCATTCGCCGTCGCCAGTGATCGTAGCGAACTTATAGTCTTCGCTATTGGTCGTAGCCGTCTTGAGAATTATGCTGAACTCACTACCAACTGCAGCCTTTGCGTATACCATAAACGCATAGTAAGAATTAGCGGAGAGCGAAATGCTGTTGGAAGTGAAGCCCAACTTTTGCAAAGTATCGTTCTTCTTGATAGCAAGGACGGTCGGGAGGTTTTCGATATTAAACGAACTGTTGAGACCGCTGTAGAAACCTTCGGCGCTACTTATGCCCAACGCTTCGAGTTGAGATGCGTTGTTGAGGTTGAGGATACCTGCCATATTGTCAAACGGAGCCTTAAGGCTGAGACTGGAAGAAGAATTTATCGACCAGTTGTTGGGGAGAGCGAGGGCGCCCTTCATAAGACCGTTTTCGTCAATAATATCATTGCCAAACAAGTTGTTGGTTGCGCTGATATCCATATTCTTGAAATATCCGTTGGAGGAAATTTCGCCTGTTGCAGTGGAGTTTGCCAAAGCAACGGTATTTACAGTCGTAGAACTCGAAGCCGACGAGTATTGGCTGTAAGGTATGCTTTCAACATACATTGAAGATACGAAGCCGTAACCCATAGCGAGAGAAGCATAATCTACCGCGTCTCCCGAGCCTGTTGAGCCTAAGGAGATGGATATAGCAAGTCTTACGTCTTTGATTTGTTCGCCAAGTACGTAGAACGTGACGAGGGTATAATCGTTGAATCCCTTTACGTCCTCAAGATTTTCAGTGTTGAGATTGCTAAAACTTGATACGCTCGTAAACGCCTCTTCAAATTCCTGTCCTTGCTTGTATTCTTCATTGTAGCGGAGCAGGGAGATCGTAAGACCTTGACTTGTGTTGATGTCCTTGGTCTTGACGTACATTGATATGGCGTACGTCTTATTGGGGGCAATATTGATAAGTTTGCTCGTGTCGATCACTTTGTCTTTGACTGTCAAGGTGGACAACGTCGTAGCCGTAGGAGCAAAGTTGTTGATAGCAAGCACGTTGGAGTTGAGCACCATTGTGTTTTCTATGTCGACAGGCTTGCCGGGATTTTCTTTGAAGTAATCGTCGTTGGCAAAGTTGTCGGTGTCAATAAGTTTGAACGTTGATCTCTTAGCAAGTTCTGCATTGAGTTTGTCGGGATTTTGCACGGCAAATCCGCCAAGGTTTACAGGGCTCATATTTTCATAAGAGGTCAAGAGGTCGATTTTTTTATTGGTTGCAGAATCAGTTGCGCCGTCATAATCAGCCTTGGTTATCTCTTGGATAGTCGTGAGGTCAAAGAGCGCAACTCCCACTGCGTGAGTGGCTTTGTCGTTAGATCCGCCGTAGCCAAGCCAAAGTTCAAGTTTGAGCGTGGAGGAGCGGAATTGATTTGCGGCAACGTAGAATGAATATTGTTGCCACTGACCGTTGTTGTCAACTTCGATTGTAAAGTCGTTACTGTCAGTATTAGTACCGTCTGTAAGTTTGATATAAGCCTTTCCTTCCTTAAGGTAAGTTCTTGCGTATACGCTGACTTTATAGAATTTATTGAGGTCAAAGTTCATTTCCGTATCCGCTCTGTAGCCAAATGCGGTAGCCAACTTGTTTTGCATATAAAGCATTCTTGAGCCTACGGATTGTTCAGGCGTCTTTAAGCCGTCAAGGGACTGACCGGATTCTTCCAAAACGTCAGAGAGATTCTTAAGCGAAGATATCACGCCTTCGTTTGAAAATCTTGCGGTGTCAATGATACCTTTTGTCACGTATGACGAAGAGGTGCTTGCGCTGTCGCCCGAGCCAAAGCCTGCAACTTGCGAATACTTAGACGGAGTATAAGGCGTGCTTGTCGTGGAAGAAGCATAATCGAATTCGCTGTCCGCTACTTTCATTGTATATTTTGCCACTTCGTCTGTCACGGTGATTTTGTCGTAATCTGCCTTGGTAAACTCAACTGCGTCTTTGTCGTCTTCGTCGACTTCAGATACTTTTTCAAGCACAACGTTGTCAAAGAAAGCAAAACCCTTTGTGAGATGACCTGTCTGACCGTTGCCGATACCCAAAGAAAGCACTACGGTGATTGAGCCGGAAGTAGTTTCGGAAGTCTCAATATAAGCGGTGTAGGTCTTCCACTCGTTGTGAGTGTCGATTGCTTCCCACGCAGCGTAAGCCGCGCCGTTGACGTAGATATACGCGCCGGCGAGATCGTCGGTGTTGTCTGCGTCAAGTATCGTCTTGACGTCTACGCTCAACTTGTAATAACTCTTTGCGTCGAGCGTGTGAGAATCTGACGTATATTTGTACGACGTAGGCTTTCTGTTGTTGATCATCAAGACCTTGTCGTCGTCGAGTTCTTTGTTATTTTCGCTTGACGAGCCTCTGCCGGGGGAACTTGCAGTGATGTGCTTATAGTCTTTTTGCAAGTCTTTCCAATTCGTACTGGAGGTGCCGACTACGCCTTTCGTCAAGTCGTCGTCGCCCGACGGCGTATAAGTAGAACTGCTACTTGAAGAAGTAGAGCCTGGCGCGCCTGTCCAATTGCTTGGGGCTGTCAATGCTGAACTGCCCGTACCGCTGGCGAAGGTGCCGTTGGTAAAGAGCAGATTTGATGTAGTGTTGTCTGTGTCATTGTTTTCGTCTTTTGGGTCGCAGGCAATGGCGAACATTGAGAAGACGAGGCATACTGCCAAGATCAACGCTGTCAAGATAAAAATTCTTTTCTTGTTCATTTAACCACCTTTATAATAAAAATAAATCTATTATTTTATTTACAATAGTCTTTGTTATTATATATTAGTAATAAAAAAAAATCAATAGATTTCAATAAGATTTCGTCATACATTTTATAAAATTCTCAAATTTACGCAAGATAAGGTTATGTCACACAAAGCAAACGCAATTCAAAAGCCACAATCTTGCGACAGAGATTTTTCAAAGACGTCATTCAAGTTGATGCAAAAAGAGAAAAAAGGACTTGATAAGTTAGGCAAAAAAGGACGAATAGTCCTGACGGTTTTGGCTTCGCTGTTTGTCGGCGTTGCCAACGGTCTCTTCGGCGGAGGCGGAGGAATGCTCGTCATACCTATCTTTACGATTTTGCTTGGAATTGAAGAAAAGATTGCGCATTCAAGCGCAATTTTGACGATACTTCCTCTTTCTCTCGTAAGCGGAATAGTTTATATCGTTCAAGGCAACTTTACTATTCCTGACGGTCTTTGGGTTGGAGGCGGAGTTATTATCGGCGGGCTTATCGGAACTTTTGTTATGAAAAAACTATCCAACAACGTTTTGAAGATAGTGTTTTATACGCTTATGATAGTCGCAGGGGTGTCTACGCTTGTAAAAAACTTTGGCGGATAAATATGGATAAATTAGACCTCTCAACTTCGCTCGAGGTGACGGGGCGCGCGTCACAACCTAAATATACGCAATAACTTTTTTAATGTCATCTCGACTTTATTCTTATGTCATTTCGACCGAAACGAAGTGAAGTGGAGAAATCTCAACCTTATAAAAAAAGTTATTGCTAAAGATACGGTTGGACTTCGCCCTACCGACCAAACGAAAATGTCGCAAGGCTCCATTTTGTCGGTACTTATTAAGCGGATTAGACCTCTCGACTACGCTCGAGGTGACGTATATATTGTTGAGGTGACATAAAGAGGAGAAATTATGCAGATATTCTTATTGATTTTGGCAGGAATCGTCGGCGGCATAATCGGCGGTATGGGTATGGGCGGAGGTACGCTTCTTATTCCCATACTGACGATTTTTCTTGACGTTCCGCAAAAGAATGCGCAAGCGATAAATTTGGTAGCGTTTATACCTATGGCAATTATCGTGACCGTAATAAATATCAAGCGAAAGGGGATAGATTACAAGAGTGTTTTGCTTGTTGCGGCGCCTGCGCTTGTCACAAGCGTAATATCAGCGCTTTTGGTCAAAAAAATATCATCTAAGGCGCTGTCTATAGGCTTTGCGATATTCCTCATCATTCTCGGCGTAACAATGATGATTGATACTATGCGCAAATGTATATATGCATATATGCGCAAGTGTAAAGAGGATTATATAGTCAATGATTGATTGTAAAATATCCATATATGAGCATTTTTTAGTCATTTCGAGCGAAGTCGAGAAATCTCAATCGAATTGAATTTTCATACTGCGCTTTTTATAATTTAGTCGTAGTTGAAATGAAAGCGAAATTTCGTCATAAATCGCATACGTCACGCATAGGATATTTTCGAGGTGAAATATGCGTGAATATTGCGACAGTATGATCATATCTATTGCCAATTATATTTTGGAGAACAAATGCACGGTGCGCCAATGCGCGCAAGTATTTGGTATAAGTAAGAGCGCCGTACATAGTTATTTAAATACAAAACTCAAATATATTGATATAGATTTGTACGAAGAAGTAAGATGTGTGCTTGAATATAATTTATCCGTAAGACATTTAAGGGGCGGAGAAAGCACCAAAAAACTGTATCAGCAAAAAAGCAAAAACGCCCATCAGGGCGTCAGTTGAATTATGGACGAAATGGGACTTTATCCCAAAGATTATTACGTTCTGGGTGGAATAGCGCAGTCAGCATACGCTGTTTGCAACCGTACTTTTCGTCAAGGCTTTCCACCAATTTTTTTACGTCTTCTCGCTTTGTATTCTTATCTTGCGGGCAAGGATTGTGAATAATAGGCAAGTTATATCTTCTTGCAAGTCCCGATAGATACTTTTCTTCAACGTAGATAAATGGACGGATGAGAGTAATATTGCTTCTATCCATATGGCTTGTCGGCATAAAGGTGGAGATTCTGCCTTCATAAATCAAACTCAAAAAGAAAGTTTCCAACACATCGTCGGCGTGATGACCCAGTGCCAATTTATTGCAACCGTACTGTTTGGCAATTCCATTGAGCGCGCCTCTTCGCATTTTTGAACATAGCGAGCAGGGGCTTTTTTCGCCTCTTTCCAAAATGATGTCATATATTTGGGTGTGTTCGACAACAAATTCTACGCCGACGCTTTGGCAATACGCTCTAGTCGCTTCCACTTCGGCTTTGTCAGTATTAAGTCCGAGATCTATATTGATTGCCACAAGGTCAAACTTTTCGTGAGCGAATTTTTTATAAGCGGCAAGTATAGCCAGCAGAGCCATACTGTCCTTTCCTCCCGACAGCCCTACTGCGATTTTGTCGCCGTCCTGTATCATTCCGTAGTCGGAAATGGCTTTTCTTGTCAATGATAATAATTTTTGCATACATTTAGTTTAACTGTTTTATTGACTGATTGCAAGGAATTGGGTATAATAATCTTGCCGACAATTAAAAGAATTTGAATTGCCTTAAGGCTTAAGACATATATTATTATACCATATATAATAAAAAGGAGAAAGTTTTGACAGAAAAGATCATTGAAGCAGTGCGACAACTTATCAGTAACGATTATTTGACCACGGTGTTGATATCTATGATACCTATAGTGGAATTACGCGGAGCAATACCTGCCGCGATAACTATGGGGCTCAAACCTTTGATTTCGTTTGCGCTTGCGTGGGCGGGCTCGGCGATAGTTTCTCCGATATTGTTGTTGATATTGCGCCCGGTACTCAATTGGATGAAGAAGTGCAAGATTTTTGCGTCGCTTGCTCAAGCCATAGAAGACGGATTTAAGGGCAAGGCAATGAAAGTCGTTGGGAAAGAAAGCGGAGAGCCGTTGACTGGGGCGGAATTAAAACGGCTGGAGCGTAAAAAAATGCTTGGCGTATATCTTTTCGTTGCGTTTCCAATACCGCTTACGGGAGTGTGGACTGGCAGCGCAATTGCTACGTTTATAGATATTCCTTTCTGGAAAGCAATGGCTATGGTATGGCTTGGCAATCTTACGGCAGGCGCAATAGTCACGTTGCTTGCGTTTTTCCTCTCGGCATATATGAATATAATCCTTGATGTATTCTTTATTATCGTTATACTTGTATTGTTGTTATTCATAGCAAGGACTGTGATAAAGATGGTCAAAAACAAAAAGCAAGCGCAGTTGGAACAAAATCAAAAAGAAGAAAGTGAGAATAGCAACGAGACTTTAAAAAACTCGGACGGCAATTCGCCAGACGGTATTGACAGCGTAGAGGACGGCGGGAAATTAGAGAATAATTCAAACGATGGCATTTTGCAGGAAAATACTGCGGCGGAAGACAAAAGCGCAGAGACTCGCGTTGCGCGTACGAGTACCAATACAAAAAGCGTAGAACACCAAGAGGAAAAATAATGAAATATTACGAAATTACCATAGACACCACGAGCGAAGCAAGCGAATTGGTGGCAGAGATACTCACCGAAGCAGGCAGCAACGGCATAGGGATATACGATCCCAAAGACCTTTTGGACCTTGCTGACAATGGCGTCATATGGGATTATATGGACGAGCACCTTATCAAGGACGACGGCAAAGCGCAAGTCAAAGGATATTTTCCTGTCAACGGCTTTGAAGAAGTCAAGGGCTTGATAGACGAGAAAATAGGTTTTTTGAGGGCAAATTGTCCATTTGACTTAGGCTCTTTGAATATGTCCAAGATTGTTGTCGACGACAACGATTGGGTTGAGAGTTGGAAGGAAAATTATAAGCCTATTCACGCAGGCAGAGTTACGATAGTTCCCGAGTGGATAGATTATGCGCCGCAAGAGGGCGAATATATTGTCAAGATAGATCCCGGTATGGCTTTTGGCACAGGAGAACACGAAAGCACCAAGATGTGTCTTGAGTTTTTGCAGGCGTTGGGCGTCGAGGGAAAGAGCGTAATAGACATTGGCACAGGCAGCGGAATTTTGGCGCTTGCTTCCGCCAAGTTGGGCGCAAAGACAGTCGAAGCGTACGACATAGACGACAACGCTGTCAAGTCGGCAAAGTCAAACGCGGCTCTCAACGGTTTGGCGGACAAACTCAAAGTTGACAATGCAAATCTGCTTGACAAGACGTCGGGAAAATTTGACATTGTGCTTGCCAATATCACGGCAGACGTGCTTATCACTCTTTCGGCTACGCTTGGCGACTATATGAAAAAAGACGGAGTAGTCATAATTTCCGGCATTATCCTCAAGAGAGAGCAGGATGTAAAGACGGCTTTTGTCAATGCAGGATTTGAGATACTCGAGCGTATCAATATGGGAGAATGGGTTGCATTCTTATTAGGTATCAACTCTTAACTTAAGTAAATCATTGGATAAATAATATGGATATCAAGAGATTTTTTGCAGATGCCAAGGATTATGACGGCAGATATATATTAGTTGACGGCGAAGAATACACTCATATGAGCAAGGTCTTGCGGCACAAAGTAGGCTATCAAATAATAGTCAATCTTGACGACGGCAAGGATTATTACTGCACTATTCGCGAAATGAACAGAGACTATGCCAAAGTTGAAGTAGATAAAGTCGTTGACAACGAGTGCAAGGCGTCCGTCAGTGTGACGCTGTTTCAAGCCTTGCCAAAGGGTGATAAACTAGATTTGATAGTCCAAAAGTGCGTTGAATTGGGAGTGGAGAAAATAGTTCCGTTTTTGTCAAAATATACCAATGAAAGCAAGTTTAATTTGCAAAGGCTCAATCGCATAGCGTTGGAAGCGTGCAAGCAGTGCGGCAGAGCAAGGTCTGCGCAAGTGGGCGACCTAACGGACTTTGACGGCTTGCTGTCTATGCTTGAAGAATATGATACGGTTATTTTGCCTTACGAACACGCAAAAGTAGGAAAAATATCTCACGTGCAAGGTCTGGAAAAGGGCAAAAAGATAGCGTTGATAATAGGCAGCGAGGGCGGTTTTGCTCAAGAGGAAGTAGACAAAATAGTTGCAAAAAGAGGACAGGTAGTTTCGCTGGGCAAACGCATTTTGAGATGTGAGACGGCGGCTATTATCACTCCTGCGCTTATTATGTACGAAATAGGAGATTTACAAGGCTGAGCGCAGTATAAATACGGCATAGGATTATGAAAATAGTAGTATACAATTTGGGATGTAAAGTAAATAAATACGAATGTGACAGTCTTATCAAAACTCTTGCCGAAAGAGGCTATGAGGTGAGCGAAGACTTGGTTTACGCTGATTTGTACATACTCAACACCTGCGCCGTTACCAACGAGGCGGAGCGCAAGTCGCGCCAATGCGTGAGCAGATGTCTCAAACTCAATCCGCAAGCAAAAGTGGTCGTATGCGGTTGCGCGTCGCAAAACGATCCTCAGCAATTTTCCCAAAAAGGCAACGTGACTTTTGTCATAGGCAACGCCCAAAAGGGCAAGTTGGCGGACAGGCTAGAGGATAGCGGAATATTGCTTGAGCCAATTCCGAGAGAATATGAAGACGATTTTTCTGCTGAAGCAGTGCGTACGAGAGCGTACGTCAAGATCCAAGACGGTTGCGATAATTATTGCTCGTACTGTCTTATACCTTACGTCAGAGGCAGAAGCCGTTCAAGGAGCGTGGAGAGCGTAGTCGAAGAGTGCAAAAATTTGCAACATAAGAGCAAAGAAATTACGATCACCGGCATTGATATATCGTCGTACGGAAAGAATATTGACAGCGATTTAGCGACGTTAGTGGACGCTTTAAGCGATATTGATTGTAGAATACGGCTCGGGTCATTAGAAGTAAACGTCATTGATGATAAGTTGCTCACCGCGCTTAAAAAACTCAAAGCATTTTGTCCTCAATTCCATCTGTCTTTGCAGAGCGGAGAAGATAGCGTACTTAAGAAAATGAATAGGCATTATACCACAGAGGAGTATCTTGACAAGGTTAGACTTATTCGCAAATATTTTCCCGATTGCGCAATCACCACAGATCTCATATGCGGATTTCCGACGGAGAGCGAGGAAAGTTTTGAAAGCACGCTGAAATTTATTGATGAAGTCGGCTTTGCTCAAATGCACGTCTTCGGATATTCTCCAAGGGCAGGCACGGTTGCGTCGAGGTATAAATTGTTGCCGTCAGACGTAGTTAAAGACAGAGTAAACAGGGCAATAAAAGTAGCCGAGAGAAAGCGGCAAGAATACGTCGAAAGTTTTGTCGGCAAGACCTTGCAACTTCTCACTGAGGATATGGAGCAGGGCTATATGTGCGGATATTCTACGCAATATATCAAGTGCTATATAGAGGGCGGAGAGAGCGATCGACTATATGACGTCAAGGTTGAAAAAGCGCAAGACGGCATAGCCTATTGCAAGATAATATAATATGGATAAAATGGGATAAATTACTCCCAGAATATAAGATAGGAGATACATTATGGACTGCATTTTTTGCAAAATTATCAAAGGTGAGATACCTTCATACAAGATATATGAGGATGAGATGACTTACGCGTTTTTGGACATAGCAAGCGACAGTTACGGTCATACGCTGGTAATTCCCAAGAAGCATTGCGTCAACGTGCTTGATTGCGAGGAGGAGTATCTAAGGGTAACTATTGACACGGTTCAAAAGATTTCTCGACATTTCGTCGATAATTGCGGCTTTGAAGGCGTCAATATTCTCAACGCCAGCGGGCAGAGCGCTCAACAGTCGGTATTCCACCTGCATTTCCATATCATACCCAGAAAGTCTGACGACGAAATTGATATTTGGGCGTTGAAAGATAAGAAGCAACTTGATCTTGCTGAGATTTGCGAAAAGTTGAAAATTTAATGACAAAATATTGTTGACAAGATTTTTTTATTATGCAATAATATTCAAGTAATTAAGCCGTATAGGGAAAGGAGGCGATAAAATGTCAACAGTTAAAGTAGGTGAAAACGAGTCTTTGGACAGCGCTATCAGAAGATTTAAGCGTAAGTGTGCAAGAGACGGCATTATCGGTGACCTCCGTAAGAAAGAGGCTTACGAAAAGCCAAGCGTAAAGCGCAAGAAGAAAGCAGAAGCAGCGCGCAAACGTATGTATAAAGCGTAACAAAAAATTAGGAAGCGTAAATTTGCGCTTCCTATATTTTTTGATTAGATTTCTTTAGATTTCTCGACTACGCTCGAAATGACGTATACGCTATTGTCATTTCGCTTGAGCGCAGTGGAGTGGAGAAATCTCAATCATATTTTTTGCCAAATACTTCTTGACCTATTGCAAGACCGTATGAAAAAGCCTGAATATACACGTCATCAGCGTATATAGCGCAGTGGTTTGAAAATGTTTCTTCAACTTCTCTATATAGAGACAAAAGTTGAGGATATTTTTTTAGTTGGGTTTCTAACTCTTTACTTTTTTTGATATATGCGTCTGTGGCGTCGTGGTATTCTTCGCTTAAACAAAAGCGTTCCATTTCACTTAATTCGCCATTTAACATTTTTAGTATAGCAGAATTTTTTTGTTTCATATTTACCTCTTAATTTTGTAATAATTAAATTTTATCACATCTATTAGATGTAAGTCAACAATTTTACATCAAATAGGTGTAAAATAATTTTGAGGTGATTTTATGATAATATTAAATGATATTCAAGAGAAGATATCTCTAGCAATTAAAAAAAGCAATTTGTCGCAATCAGAGATTGCAAAGAGAATTGGAGTAAGACAACAACAAATATCTTGTTATTTGTATAAACAAAAAACTCCTACACTGGATACTTTTGCTAATTTATGTGAAGTTTTAGATCTTGACCCAGTGGAAATTCTTTGCTTAAAACACAAATAGGTCTTATTGTCATTTCGCTTGAGCGCAGTGGAGTGGAGTGGAGAAATCTCAATCCTTTTGTTGTCATATTTTGCAATTAGCAAAATAATAAAAACTATTGAAATATTTTGCTATCTGTTATATAATTTAATTGAGACAAGACAAAATTAAATAAGAGGATAAAAATGTTTTGGCAGATACTAAAGAATTTTGCGCTTCAAAATCTTGTGACGATAGGCGCAATAGTATTGTTTGGATTTATTATTGCGCTTTGCAACAAGCGTTTTTATAGGAATTTTGGCAGTCACGGCACGGCAGTTTGTTACGTTACCGGCGTTATAGGAACTCCTGTGCACGAATGTTCGCACGCTTTGATGTGCTTGATTTTTGGACATAAGATTGTTGAAATGAAGGTGTTCCAGATAGGCGACGACGGCACGCTCGGTTACGTCGCGCACACTTACAGAAGGCGAAACGTCTATCAGCGTATGGGCAATTTCTTTATCGGCGTTGCGCCAATTATTGTAATATCGGCTATACTTTTTGGTTTTTCTTACTTGCTTATGCCTGATATGATACGCTCGTTGAACGCAAATTCAAATTTAAACAGCGCGTTTAGCAGTTTTGGCGGATTCTTTTCCTATCTTTGGTCAGTAATCAAAGCCTTTTTTGTTGAGGCAAAGACTTGGCAATGGTGGGTATTTATTTTGATAGGCTCTTTCTTGTGCTTGCATATGACGTTGAGCAGAGCGGACATAGCGTCGGCTTGGGGCGGTTTTGTACTCGTCATTATTCTGTCATTGCTTTTCAATATTATATTGGGTTTGATAAAGTTGGATTGGCTTGAAGTATGCACTTATCATATCGTAAGAGCGGGAAGCATATTGGTAAGTATGCTGTTGCTTTCGCTTTTTATATCGCTTATCGCAGTGGCGTTTTCTTATTTGCTGCGCTTGATATTTTTCCGTAGAGGTTAGGTGGAGCAATATTAAATTAAATAATGTGTTTGGAGAGGCAAAACAGTTGAGTTTTTGCCTCTTTTATTATATAATATCTACATTAAGATTTTAAGGTTGAAGAGTTTTTATGGATTACAAATCTTTATTGAACAGCGCGCAGATATTACCGGTAGAGGACACGCAAGGAGCGGTGCTTGTGCTTGCGGGCGCAGGAAGCGGAAAGACGAGAGTATTGACTTACCGTATAGCCTATCTTATAGAGAAAGAGGGCGTTGAGCCGCGCAATATTTTGGCGATCACTTTTACCAACAAAGCGGCGGGAGAGATGAGAGAGCGTATCACGCAAGTCACGGGACGCGGCGGTATGACTATATCCACGTTCCACTCGCTTTGCGCTAAAATACTCCGCGCAGATATTTCAAAACTCGGAGACTACAACTCCAACTTTTCCATATACGACGACGAGGACAGCAAAAAGGTGATCGCGCGTATCCTCAAGGCTATGGAAGTTGAGGACAATAAAGAATACAAGAAGCAAATCAAGTGGCATATATCCAATGCAAAGAACCAAGCGTTGAGCGCAAAGGAATACGCTCCAAGACTAAAAGGCGAGCCAGAGGGCGATCTCATAGCAAAGGTATACGAGAGATACGAGAAAGAACTCAAAGAAAACAATGCGCTTGACTTTGACGATTTGTTGTATAAGACGCTTTTGCTTTTTGCGACCAACAAAGACGTGCTTGACAAATATCAGACTTGGTTCAAGTATATTCACGTAGACGAATTCCAAGACACCAACAAGATTCAGTACACGTTGGTGAGACTGCTTGCCAACAAGTACGGCAATATCTTTGCAGTAGGCGACGACGATCAGAGTATTTACGGTTGGCGTTGGGCGGACGTGTCTAATATCCGCAAGTTTACACAGCATTTTCCTGATTGCAGGATATACAAACTTGAGCAGAATTACCGCTCAACAAAGAATATTTTGGACGTAGCCAACAAGATTATTGCCAACAATTCTTCGCGTATGGACAAAACTCTTTGGACTGACGGCGAGAAAGGCGCAAGGGTAATATACAAGAGTTGTTATGACGAGAAGGCAGAAGCAGATTACGTGCTTGAGCAGATCTCCAATATAATTTGCAAAGACGGCTACGATTACAAAGACTTTGCCATCTTGGTGCGCGCGAGCGTGCTGACAAGGTCGTTTGAAGAGAAATTAGCGCTTTACAACTATCCGTATAGGCTTATCGGCGGCAACAAGTTCTTTGAGAGAAAAGAAGTAAAGGACTTTTTGGCGTACCTCAAGTTCGTTTCCAATCCGTATGACAGCGAGAGTATTTTGAGAGTTATCAACGTGCCTAAGAGAGGTATCGGCGATACCGCCGTTCAAAAACTCATAGAGGCGTGCGCCATCAGCAGAGTGTCATTGATGCAGGGTATTCTCAACGTAGACAGCCTGCCGCTTACGCCGACGATAAAGAGCAAGATAAAAGTCTTTGCCGAAGTCGTTGCAGTCCTCAATGAAAGAGCAAATATGCCGCTTGCAGACTACATAGATTTTGTCAATACCTTCGTCAACTTTGCCAGTCAATACGACCCAAAGGACGAAGAAGATAAAAATAGATTGGACAACATTGACGAATATATCACTTCAGTTAAAGAATATTGCAAGGATAATGCGGAAAGCAAACTCGACGAGTATCTTCAGTCAGTATCGCTTGTCACCGACACTGACCAGCCTATAGATAATTGTATCACGCTTGCAACCGTGCACGGCGTAAAAGGATTGGAATATAAGTGTTGTTTTATCGTTGGACTTGAAGAAGGCTTGTTCCCATCTTTGAGAGAAGACGACGACCAAGAGGAGCGCCGTATTATGTACGTGGCCGTGACGAGAGCGAGGGAGAAGTTGTATCTCACCAACGCGCAGTCGCGATTTAGATACGGACACAGAGATTACAACATTATACCGTCGCGTTTTCTCAAAGAGGGCGGATTTATTCAAGAGCCGCCTACCAGAAGTAGCGTAGGTAATATTATGCGAGACTTCAACGAAGACTTTAGCGGATATCAGGAAATACCGCAGAAGACCGCGTATAGCAATTACAACAAGATTCAGGAAATGAAGAAGTTGATGAAAAATTACGCGGCTACGCCTGCTTTTGCAAAAAGCGCGGCAGGACAGGCTCCTCAATCAAAAGATACTTCGATCTTCAAAGTGGGAATGACAGTTGAGCACTCGCGTTTTGGACAGGGCAAAATCTTGTCTATCACTGGTGAAAATGCAAAGATAGAGTTTCCTGTGTTGGGCGTGAAAACTTTTAATCTCCGCCTCGCACCCATCAAAGTTGTGGAGTGATTATAAGTGACCGAGCGCGTATAGCGCCGCTCTTTCAAAAATAACAGCGCTCTCCGCACTCAAGACAAACAAAGGACTAGTTTTTAGTATACGTCATTTCGACTGAAGCGAAGCGAAATGGAGAAATCTCAATCCGTACTCGCCGTAGGCGAATACAATCATTGCTTATAGTAAAAATATTATATGGAGAGAATATGAACAAAACCGATAGAATGACAGAGTTGGTAAATTTGCTCAACGAATACGCTTATCAATATTACACGTTGGACAATCCTACGGTAGCCGACGCGGAATACGACAGACTATACGACGAACTTGTTGCGTTGGAGAATGGGCTTGGTTTTAGTCTTGACAATTCTCCCACCAAGCGCGTAGGCGACGTGATACTCAAAGGTTTCAAAAGCGTTAGGCATCTAGGCAGGCTGTATTCTCTTGACAAATGCCAGACTAAAGAGTCGCTTTCCGCTTGGATTGACAAACTTGTAAAGGCTTGCGGATATATGCCCAAGTGTTCGCTTGAATATAAGTTCGACGGCTTGACGATAAATTTGCTTTACAGAGACGGAAAACTCGAGAGAGCCTCCACCAGAGGCAACGGAATCGAGGGTGAAGAGGTGACGGAGCAGGTCAAGACTATCAAATGCGTGCCGCTTTCTATTGACTATAAAGGCGTTGTGGAAGTGCAGGGCGAGGGTATTATGCGACTATCCGCGCTTGCCGAGTATAACGCAAAAGAGGGCGTTACGCCTCTAAAAAACGCTCGCAACGCTGTCGCCGGAGCAATAAGAAATCTCGATCCTAAAGTCACTGCGTCAAGACGGCTTGAAGTGATATGCTACAACGTCAATTATATCGAAGAGGATTTTGCATCTGGCAGCGAAATGATTGACTTTTTGAAGAAAAATAAGTTTAAAGTCAGCGACAAATTTGATTTGTTTGACGACAAGCAACTTCTTATTGACGCTTTGGACGGCATACAGCAAAAGCGCGACAGCCTTGACTTTCTCATTGACGGAGCGGTAATCAAAGTTGACGATACGTCTATCCGCGAGGATATGGGCTATACGGAGAAGTTTCCCAAGTGGGCGGTTGCGTTTAAGTTCCCCGCGCAAGAGGCTACTACTACTTTGCTTGACGTGATTTGGCAAGTGTCGCGTACAGGCAAGTTAAATCCGTTGGCGGTATTGGAGCCGGTTGACCTTGCAGGCGTAACCGTCAGCAGGGCTACGCTGTCAAATATCAGCGAGATACGCCGTAAGGACATCAAGATAGGTAGTCGCGTTTTCATTCGCCGCAGTAATGATGTTATTCCAGAGATACTCGGCATTGCCGAGCATACTTCGCAATCCGTAGAGGTGCAAAAACCCACTACGTGTCCCGCCTGCGGTGCGCCAGTGATTGAAGAAGGGGTATTCCTCAAATGCTCCAACGCAAAGAACTGCGCTCCTGCGATAGTGTCGGCAATGTCGCATTTTGCGTCACGCGACGCAATGGATATAGACGGCTTGTCAGACAAAACCTTTGAGACGCTTTACAACGAAGGCAAACTCAATCATTTCGTTGATATATACAATCTCAAAGCAGAAGATTTTGACGGTATAGAGGGCTTTGGAGACAAAAAGATAAGCAATATTTTAAATGCCATAGAGAAGAGCAAAGACACCACGCTTGACAGATTTATCTATGCGCTGGGCATTGCCAATATAGGCAAAAAGGCGGCAAAGCAACTTGCCGACGAATTCAAGACTTTGGACGCCGTTATGCGCGCGACTTACTTTGAACTCAAGTCTATTGACGATTTTGGTGATATTATGACCAATTGTCTCATAGAATATTGGGCGGATGAAAAACATATTCAAGAGGTCGAAAGCCTGCTTGCAAACGGTGTTAAGATTGCGCAAAAGCAAGTTGTCGAGGGCGCATTGAGCGGAAAGAAAGTTGTTTTGACAGGCTCTTTGCCCACGCTCAAGAGGTCGCAAGCCAAACAGTTGATAGAGCAAAACGGCGGAGAGGTATCGGAGTCGGTATCTAAGAGCGTAAATCTCATAGTTGCAGGCGAAGACGCAGGAAGCAAACTTGCCAAGGCGCAAAAACTCGGCATAGAAATAATCGACGAAGACCGTCTTTTGGCAATGATCAAAGGAGACTAGCGCGAGATTTAACAACGCTCTCAAGTTAAGGCAAAGGGAAGATTAAGGTTTGGATTATTTATTGATCGTACTCGTTACCTTTATATCGGGAGTGTTAGGCACTGGGCTTGGCGGATTTATTGGCGCGGTATTGCGCAGAAATTCAAACAAAATTATATCAGTTTTACTGTCGTTTGCCGGCGGCGTTATGCTTGCCGTCGTGTGCTTTGACCTTATGGAGCAACCGCTTGAGATGATGAAAGCGGGATTATTGCCGTCATATACGCCTATCGTTGTAGTATTGGCGGTGGTAGTGGGTTATTGCGCGGTATATTTTCTCAACAAAGTCATTGACAGCCGCGCTGACCGACTAAGACTGCGCAGCGACAAACTCATTTCGTCTAATTTATATACGGCAGGACTTGTGATGATGATAGCCATCACATTGCACAACTTGCCTGAAGGCGTCGTCATAGGCGCGTCGTACGCAATGGAAGACGATTTGACGGCAAATCTTTTTTCGGGCGCAGGCTTTATTATGGCGATAGTCATAGGACTGCATAATATTCCTGAGGGTATGGCGGTGTCAGTCCCCTTGATTTCAGGAGGTATGGGAAAAGTCAAAGCGGTATTGCTTACGGCGTTGAGCGGACTGCCGACGGTGCTCGGCGCGTTGCTTGGCTATGCGCTGGGGAATATCAACGCGATCACGTTGACGGTATCGTTGGGCTTTGCAAGCGGAGCAATGCTTTATGTGATATTTGGAGAACTTTTGCCAGACGCTGTCATAATGTGGAGAAACAAACTATCTGCATTTTCTATCTTTGTGGGTTTGCTTATAGGTTTTTTATTGGTAAGTTATTAGTTGAGTTTCAAATTGCTATTGTTATGTCATTTCGACCGAAACGAAGTGAAGTGGAGAAATCTCAACAGTATAATAAGAAGATTAGACCTCTCGACTACGCTCGAGGTGACAATGCAAAACGTCATTTCGACATAAGCATAGCGAAACAAATAAATCTAATTATTAAATATTTATATTAAAATATATCAAAACCGCGGTAAATGATAGACAATAATTCATTTTAAGGGTATAATTATTGTAATATGGCAAGAAAGTGTACATCAAAAATAGGCGGTCAAGCCGTATTAGAAGGCGTTATGATGCGCGGCGAGAGATCTATGGCGACGGCAGTGCGCGACGAAAAGGGCAATATCGTTGTTGAGAGCAGATACATCACGCCAATCAGCGAGAGACCGAAATTATACCGCGTGCCTTTCATAAGAGGTATATTCAACTTCTTTGACTCTATGGCAAGCGGAATGAAGACGCTTATGCGTTCAGGAGAAGTATTTGACGACGACACTCAGCCCGGCAAGTTGGAAACGTGGATGGCGAAAAAACTCAAAGTCAATATCTACGACGTGATGATGGTCTTTTCAGTAATATTGGGCGTGGCGTTGGCAATAGGTCTGTTTTTCTTCTTGCCTCTTGGCGTACTAACAGGCATAAAGGCGCTTGTCGCCAAGTATATATCGGCAGAGGCAAATACTCTTTGGTACGTCACGGTGCTATACGCATTGCTTGAGGGACTATTGAGAATAATTATATTCGTCGTATACATTGCGTTGACTACGCTTATGAAACCTATCAAGCGCACGTATATGTATCACGGAGCGGAGCATAAGACTATCAGTTGTTACGAGCACGGCTTAGAACTCACTGTGGAAAACGCTCAAAAAATGACGACAGTGCACGACAGATGCGGCACGACTTTTATGTTTATAGTGATGCTCGTCAGCGTGGTGATATTCTCAATAGTGGGTATTTTTGAGCCGTATATGCAAAGTCTAGGCGTGTGGAAGACCGTGATACTTTTTGCGTCGAGAATAATCTTGTTGCCTATCGTTATGGGTATAAGTTATGAGATGCTCAAGACAATGGCAAAATATGACAACATACTTGTGCGTATACTCAAGTTTCCTGGGTTGATGTTGCAAAAACTGACGACAAAACAGCCTGACGATTCAATGGTAGAATGCGCTATTGTTGCGTTCAATACCGTTATGGCAATGGACGCAGACCCTACGATACCTGAGCAACGCTTTGATACCAAAAAGCCGTATGAAAAGGTAAGGGCAGAAATCAAGACTATGCTCAAAGGCGTGGACGAGAGCGACGTGGATTGGATATTCTGCGAGGCTTGCGGCGTAAAGCGCAGTCAACTGACTGATCTTACGCACGTAAGACAAATGGAGTATGAGAAAGCGGTGGAGTTTGCCAAGAAGAGACAAAAGGGCGAGCCGCTTTGGAGAGTCTTTGGCAAGGTGGATTTTTACGGTTACGATATAGCAGTCTCGCCTGACGTGCTTTGTCCCAGACCTGAGACGGAATATCTTGCGCAAAAGGCTATAGAACTTGCGACTGCTGACAGCGCGGTTTTGGATATGTGCGTAGGTAGCGGATGCATATCAATAGCCATAGCCGGCGAGGTTGGTTGCAAAGTGACGGCAAGCGATATAAGCCAAGACGCGTTGGACGTCGCAAAACGCAATGCAAGTTCCAACGGCGTTGAAGACAAAATCACGTTTGTTTGCGGAGATATGTTTGACAGCGTTGAGGGCAAGTTTGATGTAATCATATCCAATCCGCCGTATATACCCAGCGGAGATATAGCGGGATTGGATAAAGAAGTCAGAGAGTACGATCCGCATATCGCCCTTGACGGCGGAGCCGATGGACTTGACTTCTATAGAGTTTTTGCTGATAAGTCGGCAGATTATTTGAACGATGGCGGATATCTTCTTTTGGAAGTAGGTATAGACCAGGCAAAGCAAGTCGTAGATATGCTCAAGGGATTTGAGTGTGAGGTTGTCAAGGATTTGCAGGGGGTTGATAGAATAATCGTAGGTAAAATAAAGGAATAATATATGTTTGAAAAATTGGAGTTAATGCTAAAAAAGTTTGAGGAGTTGACGGAATTGATTGCCAATCCCGAAGTCATTGCCGACCAGGAGAGGTGGCAAAAACTCGTCAAAGAACATTCTCAAATGAGCGGCGCTATAGAGTTGTATAAAAGATATCTTGCTCTTCAAGACAGCATCAAGGAGTGCAAGGAGATTATTGACGACGGCAGTGACGCCGATATGACTGCGCTTGCAAAAGAAGAACTCAATCAGGCAAAAAAGGACGAAGAGCAAGTAGTTCAAGACCTCAAGATTGCTCTTTTGCCTGTCGACCCCAACGACGACAACAACGTTATCGTCGAAGTGAGAGCAGGAGCAGGCGGAGAAGAAGGCGGACTTTTTGGCGCGGAACTCGTGAGAATGTATATGCGCTTTGCTGAGAGAATGAGATGGAAAGTCAAAGAAATAGATATGAACTATACTGAACTCGGCGGCGCAAAAGAAGTTACATTTATGATCAGCGGTACCGGCGCGTATGCAAAACTCAAATATGAGAGCGGAGTACACAGAGTACAGCGCGTACCTGAGACGGAGTCGCAAGGCAGAGTGCACACTTCGACCGCTACGGTAGCGATACTTCCTGAAGCGCCAGATATCCAAATCGAGATACTTGAAAAAGATCTCAAGATAGACACCTATAGATCTAGCGGCGCGGGCGGACAGCACGTCAACAAGACGGAGAGCGCAGTGCGTATCACTCACTTGCCTACAGGTATCGTCGTAGCCTCGCAAGACGAGCGTTCACAAATCAAAAACAGAGAACAGGCTATGAACGTGCTCAAGTCAAGACTGTACGATTATTACAGTAGTAAGGCGGAGAGCGAATACGCCGCCAATCGCAGAACGCAGGTAGGCAGTGGAGACAGATCTGAAAAGATTAGGACGTACAACTTCCCTCAAAATAGAGTCACTGACCATAGAATAGGTATGACGATTTACAGCCTTGACAGTTTTATGGACGGAGATATTTTTGAGATGATAGAGGCGTTGCAACTTGCTAATCAGAATGCTTTGCTTTCAAAACTCGACGACTGACGCGAGCGCGTATATCGGCGCGCCTTCCGTCCTAACTACAGGACTCGGGAAGTCGACGTGTACGGCAAGTACACTTGACGACTTCGCCTCGCCTTTGGGCGGACGAAAATCGCACCAATCTCCGCGCTCGAATGTGGCAAATTGATTTTGTCATTGACGCTCGCACGAGACGCACCTGCTTGCTCGCTATGCCGTCGCTTCGCTCCTTACGACCGCAGCGGAGAAATCTCAACAGTATAAAAGGATTAGACCTCTCGACTACGCTTGAGGTGACAGCATTTGTCATTGATGCTCGCTAAGTATTCTGTCATTTCGACCGTAGCAAAGCGAAGTGGAGAAATCTCAACCTATTGAAAAAGAATCATAACTGTCCAACGGACAATATATACGGAGTGTAATATGAAATACATCAGTACAAGAAACAAATCAATCAAAGTGAGTTCGGCAGAGGCGATAGTCAACGGACTTTCAAAAGACGGCGGACTTTTTGTTCCCGAAGAGTTTCCCAAACTCACTAAAGAGAATTTTGACGAACTTATCGGTATGAGTTATCCCGAGAGAGTGGCAAAGGTACTGTCGCTTTATCTTGAGGATTATACCTATGAAGAACTTCTTGATTTCGCAAGCAAGGCGTATTCAAGATTTTACGGTGAAGACCCTTGTCCGCTTGTCAACGTTGACGACGGACTTTACGTGCTTGAGTTGTGGCACGGACCTACTTGCGCGTTCAAGGATATGGCTTTGACAATGTTGCCGCATCTTCTGTCTGCCGCGAGAAAAAAGACTGGCGAGACTTCCAAGACTTTGATTTTGGTAGCCACTTCGGGCGACACCGGCAAGGCTGCATTGGAAGGCTTCAGAGACGTGGACGGTACGGATATAATAGTATTCTATCCTTCCGACGGCGTATCGGATATGCAGAAGTTGCAAATGATGACGCAGCAAGGCGAA
>JAIDRT010000003.1 GCA_029061605.1 Clostridia bacterium
CAGTATTACAATAAGATTATAACATAAGTTATTAAATCTGTCAATAATGATTATTGATTATTAAAAGGTAATGTTGATTACGCCTTTTTGTATCAACAACTCTTCTAGTTTTTCGGCGGCGTTTTCATAGATAAAATTTGCATTGTCAACATATAGAGGATATCTGTCAAGTTGGATATCTATTGAGTCGGCATTATCTATTTGGACTTTTAACTTGTCGGGAATGTTTTCTTCGTCGCAAGTTACTCCCAAATATAAAGATATCGATTTGCCACAAGTCTCAAAGGTAAAATGAAGCGAAACGTATCTAAAGTCGTCGCTCCATTCAAAGTTGATTGGATCATCATTGAAAATATTGCTTACTTCCATTCTCTTCTTAAGGGTAGAAACAAACAGTGAGCACGCTTGGCTCCTTGCTGCGTCTTCGGCAAACCAATCTTTTGCCGTAATAGTCTTTTTGTATATCTTTTTGTCCATAATGTAGCGCAATACTTGTAGTTGGTCAAAAGTAAAGGCTTTTTTATTAGTTGATTTCTTTTTAAACAATCCCATTTGGTGCCTCTTTAAGATTATATCAAAAGCGCTTTCGATTGTCAATTTGTCAATTTGCAAATAACGCTTTATGATTTTTTGTTATTTATGTTATAATACAAATATGGATTGGCAAAAACTAAACGACGAGATATTATATAAGGTAAGCAGATATCTTAATTTTGCAGAGCGCGCTATTGATGCTGCGCAAGTGGACGAAGTTGAGTCCTGTGGAGTCAGTAGGCACAGGGCGGTAGAACTATTGCTTGCCAATTATCTTGATTTGGACGATTTGGCTCAAAGATATTATTTGCCGTATATGCTCAAATGTCTTGACAAGAGAGAGTATCAGAGCAACGAGTATTATTCAAATATATCTTTTGATTATGCGTCAAATGGGGAGTGGGAACTTAAGAAAGATTTTTATGCGCCGTATGAAATATTCGTGCAAGACGATTTTGTGTATGAACTTCAAAAAGTATTGCCGCAACTTGGATATTTTGAAGAAGAATTCCAATATCCTGCGGTATATCAGGACGGAAGACTTTGGATGAGCGTAACTCCCAACGAGATAAACACTATGAAAGAGCCTATATCAAGAGCGCGCGGCAAGACGCTAACATTTGGATTAGGTCTTGGGTATTTTGCATATATGTGCGCAATAAAAGGTAATGTGACGAGCGTCACTATAGTGGAAAAGGATAGGAGAGTCATTCAACTTTTTGAGCAAAATATCTTGCCTCAGTTTGGTTGTAAAGATAAGATACGCATTATCTGCGAAGACGCTTTTAACTATCTAGATAAAATGCGCGACGACGAATACGATTACGTATTTGTCGACATTTACCACGATGCTGGAGACGGCGTAGAAACTTATAAAAAGTTTAAGCAAAGACAAGGTAAATTTAGCAATACTCAAATTGATTTTTGGATAGAAAAAACCATTAAGTATTATATTTGACTTATTTAATAATTGTTTTTAGGAAGGAAATTTAAGGCGCTCAGCGGCAATTCGACTGTAAAGCGAGTATATTCTCCCAATTGACTTTCGCATTTAATTCTGCCTTTTAGAGAATCCACGATAGATTTTGCAATGCTCAATCCAAGTCCAAATGAATTGCCGGTATCTTTATGAGAAGAGTCGACTTTATAAAATCTGTCAAAAATATGGTCGATTTTTTCTTGCGGTATGCCTTCGCCAGTATTTGTCAGAGTTATTACTGCATAACGTCTCGTCTTTTGCAATTGCAACGACATTTTTCCGTTTTGCGGCGTATACTTGACTGCGTTGTCAAGCAATATCCCCACGATTTTTTCTATCTCGGCGACGCTTGCCGAAACTTTGATATTTTCGTCGGCGGTGTAGTCGAGCGTAATTGATTTTTCATAACATATTGCTTCAAATGACAAAGTCATACCTTCGACTATGTCGTTGATTACCAAGTCTTCACGCTGGGTATTGATCTTGTTGGATTCATACTTCGTCAATTCCAGCATATCCAATATCAAAGATTGCATTCTTCCCAATTGATAGCCTGCCGAGTCAATCCATTTTTGGTTGTCTTCGACGGTAGAGGATGGATCGCTTTGAATGAGTTCTAAATTTGTTCTGACGACTGTCAGCGGAGTTTTGAGTTCGTGCGAGGCATTGGCTATTAATTCTTGTTGACGCAAGAATGACTGTTTGACCGGCTCGATAGCGTGCTTTGCAAAATAATAATAAAACAAAAATATTATAAGCATACCGACGATACAGATACAAGTCAACGTAATGCTCATAATTTGCAGATAGTTGTAGGATTTTGTATAATCTATTATAGTGTATTTTGTTGCATCTTTACCGCTTTCTTTAACAGCGGTAGAGATGTACATATATCTTCTTTTGCTTTCGGTATTAAATGAGCCGCTTTCGGCTTTTTTGTCAGTCACTTTTTTGACGACGGCTTGAATTTCTTCGCGCGTAAAATAGTCAGGAGAGTAATACGTCGTAGGCTCGTGATTGTCTACTTCAACGACGTAGATAAAATTATCGCTTTGGAAATAAGGACCTGCGGCGGCTTTTAAAAGATCGTTTTCAACGTCTGTCAAAGTCTGAACTCTTGATACGAGAAATACTAGCAAGCAGGCAAGTATTATAAACGCCCATCCTATAGCCAATGGGACGTAAAAGAATTTTCGTTGAAGTTTTTTAAATACTTTGTCGTTCATCAATTTTTTGCGGCAAGTTGATAGCCTACGCCCCTTATTGAATTGATAGTAAAGGCAGCGTTGACATAGTTAAGTTTCTTTCTTAAGAAAGATATAAATACTTCCAAAGAGTTGGATTCAAAGTCGTTGTCAAATCCCCACACCTTGTTGATGAGAGGCTCTTTTTCAGCGACGTGACGAGGTCTTTCAAAAAAATATCTCATAATATCAAATTCTTTTTGCGAGAGTTTGACGCTCTTATTCTCGTTTTTGTTTATCAGTTGAAGCGTGGAGAGGCTCAAAGATATGTTTTCATAAGTAATGAGATTGTCGGGCGTAGCGTCTGTCTTTCTTCTCAAAAGCGCTCTGATACGCGCGAGCAATTCGGCAGTGGAGAAGGGCTTTGGCAAATAATCGTCGGCTCCCAGATCCAGTCCCTTGACTTTGTTGTATTCTTGAGAGAGCGCCGTGAGCATAATTACAGGCGTTGTAATTCGCTTTTCGCGTATTTGGCTCAAAACTTCAAAGCCGCTCTTCTTGGGCATCATTACGTCAAGTATTATCAAATCGAAAATATTAGACAAGGCAAGTTGAAGTCCTGCTTCGCCGTCATTTGCCATTTGAACTTCGTATTTTTCCTTTTGCAAAACCGTACTCAACGCCTCGCAAAGGCTCAATGAATCTTCTACCAACAATATACGCATAATTTCCTCCTATCCTATGCCAACCCAAAACCGAGTAATTTTATTATATATTAATATATTAGAATTTTCAATAGTTTTAATGAAAACTATACAAAAAAACGGAAGTTGTTGACACTTCCGTTTTAAGATGTTTATTTATTGACGTTTAAGCGGCGTTTCCCATTGAAGCAGAGCCAGTGCCAGACGTAAAACCGCTGTTGTTGACGTTGCCACTGTTGATAGTGCTGTCGCCAGCGAAGTCAGGTGATTGGGTGAGAGTTGCTTGACATTGCGACGTGTCGGAATCTGTGTAATATCCGTGTCCGATCGCAGTGATTATGATGCGGTATCCGCCATTTGCTGCGATATTGCTGTCATATTCGATGCCGTACAGTTCTTTCAAATCGTCAAAATTGATGCTGTATCCCACTCTTCCGTCCGTAAGAATAGACGTTCTGCCTATTTCAATCTTTTGACCGTCATTGATTTGAAGTTCTACGAGATATTCGTATCCGTTTTGCACTCCTTGCCAACTTGCGTGGATTGCTGCGGATTTGAGTTCTTCACTGCCGTCGTCTTCGCTGATCGTTGCAGTAATGGTATCTTCTTCTACAGCGGTGAGTTTGTCAGTCGTTGAGTGCGCAATCATTGAGATAGGCGAGTCTTTAATATTTGGATTTCCATTATTGATTGCCTTTACTCTCACTGAGTGGTCACCCACTTTGTTGACGTATTGTGTGATTTCTGCCGTAATCTTATTGCCGTCCTCGTTGAGAGTGAGATTAGAGATCTCTTGGTTGTCGATAAAGATCTTGTATGCGTCTGCGTCTGCAACTTTGAGGAACTCAAAATACGTCTTGGTCGTATCGTCTTCTTTCGTAGTATACACTTTAAGTCCGGTAGGCATATTCAGCGTGATTATATAGTCATACTGCACAGATATAGAATCGCCGTTGACATACATAGTCGTTGAGCCTATTTCCTCAAAATTGAGGTCGTCGGAGTAGTCGCCCAAAGGAGTAACGGTTATCGTATAACTCTTTCCGGGAGTAGATACGTATTGAGTGATATCGTATTCAGGATCATCGATCGTGTTCTTTTCCCAAAGCGGCAAAGTTACGTCATTTTCAGCATTGCCGTCGCTTATTACGAATTGGTAAGCCTTTGCATATTTGACTTTTGCAACTTTGCAGTATATTCTGTTTTCTCTTTCTTCAATAATGATATCTATAGGTTTAGCCAACTTCTCAACATAGATCACGTTTTCGCAACCCGTCATATTGTGGGTAGAATTCAAGTCTCTGAAGATTATCAAATTCTTTACGTTTTGATAAGTGGGGCAGGTGTGTCCCTCTTGCATTATGACTTGCTTACCGCCTATGACGGTATTTGATATATTGCCCGCAATCGTGGCTGTTGAATTGCTGTCAAGTTGCAACGTAGCAACCGTGCTATCGCTCTTAACTGTCAAGTTGCTGTTTTCCAAAGAAATCGTATTTGCTATTTTTACTCCGCTTTCAACGATAGTGTTGGGGCAGTTGAGTACGTTGATTTGACTTGTAGACTTAGCGTCTATTACGTTGCCGGCAAATACTACTTTGCTTGCGCTTATTTGAGCGTCGATTATATTGGTTTCGCCGCCTTCAAAGTTGTAAATAGTGAAAGACTTTGCCGTTGCTCTCAAAGTTTCGCAAGATACGTTTGCCAAAAGGACAATGTCCATATCGGGAGCGTTTATCTCTATTGTGCCTGCTTTGAGATTGGATTTTTTGTGGGTGACAAATTCCTTTCCTTTTCTCGTGCCTATATACATTGTGCCTGATTTTGTTGAGGTGATCGTAAGTGTGTCGGACACGCTCAAAGTGTGTTTGTTGAGGTCAACGCTGTATATATTGTTGTCGTCAAAGGTCAAGTTGTCGCAGGAAATGTTGTTGTCAAGCACGTAGAAGTATTTGTCAAGGCCGCCTTGTTTGCTTGCAACGAAGTCGTCTGCGTTCTTGACGAAAATTCTTGGAGCGTGGAAGAATACTATAGGCAGTATTATTGCCAGCAGTACGCCCACGAGGCATACGCTTGCCACAATTGCTATGATACCTTTTTTGCTCAACTTTTTCTTTTGTCCAGCAGGTTTGTCTTGCTTTTCTTTTTTATCTTCTTTCTTTTTATTCTCTTTTTTGTCAGAGGATTCGTCTTTGTCGCTTGCTTTTGCGCTTTCCTCAGCGTCAGCGTCTTCGGTTGATTGTGAAGGAATTTCTCCGTGTAAGAATTCTTCCATAAGTTCTTCGCCTGTGGAGAAGAAAAGACCTGCATCCTTTGCGTTTGCTTCGCTATATGGGGTATCTGTTGCGAGGCTTTGTTCTTCGCCTGCCTTGTGAGCGTAGATTATAAACGGCACAGGATCGCTCGTATGCGTCTTAAGCGAGAGCGGAGTAGGATGGTCGGGGGCTATGAGTATCTTATAGTCCTCGTTCATAAGATCAAGTTGATCCTTGACGTACTTGACTACTATGCTGTCAATAAGTTCAATAGATTTGACCTTGTTGTCAACGTCGCCTTGATGTCCGCACTCGTCTGGGGCTTCCATATGGATGTATACGTAATCGTATCCTTCCTTGAGCGCGTCTATAGCCGCTTCTGCTTTTCCCTTGAAGTTGGTTTTGTAAGTGCCGGTCGCGCCCTCAACGTTGATGACTTTCATTTGAGCGCCAGTACCAATACCTTTTATCAAGTCGACGGCAGATATGACTGCGCCTTTGATGCCGTATTTTTCTTCAAATGGCGTAAGTTGCGGGCGTGTGCCTTCTCCCCAAAGCCAAATGCTGTTGGCAGGTTTAAGTCCTCTCTCAATACGCTTTTTATTTACAGGGTGGTCTTTGAGCAGATTGTATGAATCTGTCATTATGTCCAAAAAGATATCTCCGTACTCGCCCTTTGGAAGATATTGCGTAATTTTTTTGTCAGAAATATCGTGCGGCGGAGTAAAGTCCGTGCCTGTCTCGGCATTGTGCGCAACGAGACAGTGACGATAACTTACGCCAGTATAAAAATCAATATATTCGTCTCCAAGATTTTGCTGGAGATATTCAATGAGTTGTCTTGCTTCTTCCGTGGATATCTCGCCGGCGGAGTAATCAAGCATAGTCTTGTCAGCATAGTTCTCTTCGTCAGAGAGCGTGACAAGATTGCATCTGATAGCAACGTCGCTGTCCTTGAGGTCAATGCCTATAGAGAGAGCCTCGAGTGGAGAACGTCCAGTATAATACTTATCGGGAGCGTAGCCCATCATAGAGAGGTTTGCCACGTCGCTGCCCGGTTTCATACCGTCGGGTACAGTCTTGACGAGACCCAATTTGCCTCTTTTACACAAGTCGTCGATATTAGGCTTGTCTGCTACTTCAAGAGGTGTGCGACCTCCAAGTTCATTTGAAGGGTAATCGGCCCAGCCGTCGCCCAAAATTACCACATACTTCATATTATCACCTATATTAGAATGCGTAATCTATGCGCATAATTTATTCACAGTTTATTATATATTATATATTATCCATTGTCAACAAAATTATGATTATGTTTAAGTTAAGTAACCAAGCGCATATATATTGCGCTACTTTTATTATATTATTGAATTGACGATTGTTTTGTCACTATAAAGGCTTTACGTATTCATTAAAAATGATAAAGACATCTTCACCGCGCTCGAGGTGGTGGGCGCGTGTCACAACCTAAATATACGCAATAACTTTTTAGATGTCATCTCGACTTTATTTTTCTGTCATTTCGACCGCAACGCAGTGGAGTGGAGAAATCTCAACAGTATAAAACGGATTAGATTTCTCAACTACGCTCGAAATGACGAATAAGACACCTCACCACCGCCAATGGCGGAGCCTCCCCTCAAGGGGAAGCCTGGAATACGGATTAGACCTCTCGACTACGCTCGAGGTGACAGAAATATAAATACGTCATTGACGCTCGCTACGTCCTCGCGCCTGCTTGCTCGCTATGCCGTCGCTTCGCTCCTTACGACTGTAGCGTAGCGGAATGGAGAAATCTCAATAGATAAAGACGGCTCCTTGATTGGAGCCGTCTTGTATTATCCAAGTATGTTCTTATCGTCTTTTTCGCAAGGTACTTTGCAAGGATATTTGCCTGTAAAGCAGCCTTTGCAGAAAGTTACTTTTGAGTCGGGGGCAATCTTGTCGACGGTCTTTACGTCAAGGAACGCAAGGGAATCTGCACCGATTTTTTGTCTCAACTCTTCCATAGTGTAGTTGTTGCAAGCAAGATCTTTTCTGGACGGAATATCCGTGCCAAAGAAGCAGGGGTATATAAACGGAGGAGAAGAAATTCTTACGTGCACTTCTTTAGCACCTGATCTCTTGAGAAGTTTGATAATATTTGCAAGAGTGGTGCCTCTGACGATAGAGTCGTCGACCATAACCAGTCTTTTGCCTTCAACGTTGCTCTTCAAAGTATTGAGTTTGAGCGCAACGCTGCGTTCTCTCATTGCTTGCGTAGGCTGAATAAACGTTCTGCCTATATATCTATTTTTGATAAGCCCCACGCCGTAGGGAATACCGCTTGCGTGCGAATATCCTATTGCGGCGGGAAGCCCGCTGTCAGGCACGCCTATTACGAGATCTGCGTCAGCAGGAGCGATTTTTGCAAGCATTTTGCCTGCGTTCATTCTTGCTTCGTTTACGCCTTGACCGTCAATCACGCTGTCAGGTCTTGCGGTGTATATGTGTTCAAATATGCACAAGCCGCCGCTGTGGCCGCAATACTTCTCGTTGGATTCGATACCGTCTTCAGTGACGATTACGATTTCGCCGGGACGGACGTCTCTTTCAAAGGTGGCGCCTATTGTCTCAAATGCGCAACTTTCGCTTGCGAATATCACGTTGTCTTGCAATTTACCCATACAAAGGGGACGTATACCGTATTTGTCTCTTACTGCAATGAGTTTTCTTGGGCTCATTATGAGAAGAGAGAATGCGCCTTGCAACATAGGAAAGACTTTTTCCACAGCCTCTTCAATACTCTTTGATTTGAGTCTTTGAATAGCAATCAAATACGAAATGACCTCGCTGTCGCTCGTCGTGTGGAAGATCGCGCCTTTAGCCTCGAGTTTGTCTCTCAATTCTTTTGCGTTGGTTATATTTCCGTTATGCGAAACGGTAAGGTTGCCTTTTGCATATTTTACGCTTATAGGCTGAGCATTTTCAGGAGTGTTATTGCCTGTGGTGGAATATCTCACGTGTCCTATAGCGATTTCGCCATTCAATTTTGCAAGAATAGAATCGTTGAAGACTTCGCTTACAAGCCCCATATTTTTGACAAGAGTAATTTCTCTGTCGTTATTTACGGCAATACCTGCCGCCTCTTGACCTCTGTGTTGGAGCGCGAACAGTCCAAAGTAGACTTGTTGCGCAATGTTGCCAAGACGAGATTTATCGTATATACCGAATACGCCGCACTCATCTTTGATATTTTCTGACATATTGTACCTACCTTTTTTGATTTAATTTCAAAATCAATTTTATTATATCAAATTTCGATTGTATAATCAAATACTTGATATAAAAAATTCTTGATTTTTTCAACAAATTTTGGGAATTTTCTCACGCGCGTAAATATATAAATTAATTTATCAATATTGTATTTGATATTGATTGCAATCAAATAGACTTTTAGCGAGACAGGGACGAAGCCTTGCGGTCATTCGTCCCTGTTCTAATGTACAAACCTTTATATCTAATTTATCAGTCCTTGACTGAGAAGAGTATTGCTCCGTAAGTTGGGAATGGCCAATACTTGTCGGCGGTATTGACTTCCATTTCGTCTGCCGCGGCGCGCAATTTGTCCATTGCGGTAATTACGTCAGTGCGGTAGAACATTGCTTTTTTCTCAATATCTGCGATTGTTTCGGCTTTGTGTACTTTTGTAGAAAGTTCTTCAAGAGACTTGGCTGCGTCTTGGCAGAGTTTTGTCAACTTCTTTGCGATTGCCGTCTGCGCCGTCGCTTCAAATCCCAATTCTTTCGTTGCGAGAGCAGTTTTTGCAAGTTCTTTGATATAAGTAGTCACGGCTGGCAATATCTGCTTGTTTGCCATATCTATCATTGTCAAAGCCTCAATATTGACGACTTTTGCATAGTTCTCAAGCAAAATTTCCGTTCTTGATTCAACTTCCAAGGCGGAGAAGATGCCGTGTTTCTCAAAGAGGGCTATATTCTTTGCGCTCTTGAAGTAAGGTATCGCTTCAGGCGTGGACTGCAAGTTGAGAAGACCTCTTTTCTTTGCTTCTTTTACCCATTCGTCAGAATAGCCGTTGCCATTGAAGATGATTTTCTTGTGAGCAATGAAAGTCTTCTTGACAAGCGCTTTGACTGCCGCCATAAAATCGCTTGCTCCTTCAAGTTCGTCGGCAAACTGGTCGAGAGACTCTGCGACTATAGTGTTGAGTATAATATTTGGACCGGCAATTGAGAACGTTGAGCCCAACATTCTGAATTCAAATTTGTTGCCTGTGAATGCAAATGGGGAAGTGCGGTTTCTGTCCGTGGTGTCTTTTGTGAATTTGGGCAGAGAACTTACGCCGATTTCATATTCGCACTTTGCTCTTTTGCTGTACGTTCTGTCTTCGGCAATTGCCGTGAGTATACCGTCGAGTTCTTCGCCGAGGAACATTGACACGATTGCCGGAGGCGCTTCGTTGGCTCCAAGTCTGTGATCGTTGCCTGCGCTTGCTACGCTTACTCTTAAGAGGTCTTGATAGTCGTCTACCGCTTTGATTACAGCAGCCAAGAAGAGTAAGAATTGAGCGTTGTCTTCCGGAGTGTCTCCCGGCTCAAGCAAGTTTTCGCCTTTGTCTGTGGACATAGACCAGTTGTTGTGCTTACCGCTTCCGTTGACGCCCTCAAACGGCTTTTCGTGGAGAAGGCATACCATACCGTGACGGCTTGCTATTTTCTTCATCATCTCCATTGTCAACTGGTTTGCATCAGACGACACGTTGGATTGAGAGAAGATGGGCGCAAGTTCGTGCTGAGCGGGCGCAACTTCGTTGTGCTTTGTTTTGGCGAGTACGCCGAGTTTCCAAAGTTCGGTGTCAAGGTCAGCCATATACTTGACGACTCTTTGTTTGATAGTGCCAAAGTAGTGGTCCTCAAGTTCCTGTCCCTTTGGAGCGGGAGCGCCGTAAAGCGTACGGCCAGTGTATATCAAGTCCTTTCTCTTTTCGTATACGCTCTTGTCAATGAGGAAGTATTCTTGTTCAGGACCTACCGTCGTGGTCACGTTGCTTACGTCTTTGCCAAAAAGTTTGAGTATTCTGCAAGCAGTCTTGCTGAGCGCCTTCATTGACTTGAGAAGAGGAGTCTTTTTGTCAAGAACTTCTCCGGTATAAGATACGAATGCAGTGGGTATGCAAAGCGTACCGTCTTTGATAAATGCGTACGAAGTCGGATCCCACGCCGTATAGCCTCTTGCTTCAAAGGTGGCTCTGATACCGCCGTTGGGGAAAGAAGATGCGTCCGGCTCGCCTTTGATAAGTTCTTTTCCGCTGAATTCCATTATTACTTTGCCGTCTGCGGTGGGTTGAATAAAAGCGTCGTGCTTTTCTGCCGTGATACCCGTCATTGGCTGGAACCAGTGGGTATAGTGTGTGCAACCTTTTTCTATTGCCCAATCTTTCATTGCGTTGGCGATAACGGTCGCGCAAGTCAAAGAAATTGGAGTATCGTTTGCGATACAGGACTTGAGTTCCTTGTAGGTGTACTTGGGAAGTCTTTCTTGCATTACCGTATCGTTGAATACTAGACTGCCGAAGAGGTCTGACATTACCATAATTTGTTATATCTCCTTAAAATTTGTTTCTGTCGTAAAAGAAAAAGGCGCCAAACAGGGTATTCCTGATTAGCGCCTTTGCTACAATGACAGTATATCTTTTTCAAAAAAAGTTGTCAAACGATTTTGCTAATAAATTTTTGATTTTTCAAATTTTTTGTCGAAAGGCTTGAAACCTCTCCGCTACGGTTGAGGTGACGTAAAAAGTTGAGGGGTGATATAAAAAATGTTGAGGAGACATAATAAAAGTCGAGGTGGCGTAATAAAATCTAAATTATTATTTTTTATGCGTCTATACGCGCAGAGTATTATAAATATTTATATGGACAATATAGGGAAATATTGCAATCGGGGAGTATTTTATTTCAACTGCAAAAATATTATGATAATTGTCATATAATGGATATCTGTCAATTAATTGCGTTATTTTGAGTATTTAATATTCTTAAATCTTCTTAAAATCAAAAAATTATTGAGAAAATCAAAAATATTTTTTCAATTTATTGACAAGGACAATTTGGGAGTATTATAATTGCACCAAAGGAATGGACGAGAGACTTTTTCGTCCTTTAAAAGGTGTACGTTATGTTGAAAGAAGGCGAGGTGAGAATACCTTCGGGTTGCGCAATTTCCGGCATATTTTCCAGGAGCGGAAGACTCACCAACGGAGAGAAGATTATTACGTCGATAGCCACTATGCACGACAGATCCAACGGATTGGGCGGCGGTTTTGCAGGATACGGAATTTATCCGCAATACGCAGATTTTTATGCATTTCACATTTTCTACGACGACAATGAGATAAGAAAAGAGGCGGAGAATTTTCTCTACCAGAACTTTTTTATAGTCAATATGTCTATGATACCCATACGCAAGACCAAGAAGATATCCGACGAGCCGCTTATATTGCGATACTTCGTCAAGCCTCTTGACGCAAGGCTGCACGAGACAAATCTCGACGTAAAAGAATTTGTCGCAAGAATGGTGATCAAGGTAAATACCACTATCAAGGGCGCGTATATCTTTTCCAGCGGAAAGAATATGGGAATATTCAAGGCGGTGGGCTATCCTGAGGACGTAGGCGAGTATTACAGACTTGAAGAATACGACGCGTACTGTTGGACGGCGCACGGCAGATATCCTACGAATACGCCCGGTTGGTGGGGCGGAGCGCACCCATTCGGTATGCTGGATTATTCCGTCGTTCACAACGGCGAGATATCCTCGTACGACGCAAACAGACGATATATTGAGATGTTTGGATACAAGTGCACTCTTATGACTGATACTGAAGTCATTGCTTACGTAGTGGACTTTTTGTGCCGTCGTCAAGGCTTGAGTATGCAAGAGATGGCGGGAGTTATAGCCGCGCCATTCTGGACTACGATAGAGAAAAAGTCTCCTGAGGAGAGAGCGCTTGCAGAGTACTTGCGCAATACTTTTTCCAGTCTGCTTATCACAGGTCCTTTCAGCATAATGGTAGGGTTTGAAAACGGACTAATGGCGCTCAACGACAGACTTAAATTGCGTAGTATGGTCGTAGGCGAAAAGGACGATATGACGTATATCGCAAGCGAAGAATGCGCGATTAGAGTTATTGAGCCAAACCTTGACAAAATATGGTCGCCGAGAGGCGGAGAGCCGGTAATAGTCACTCTTGACAAAAAGGAGGAAAAGTAATATGTCAATCAATTATATATATCCTCCGTACGAGGTCGTAAGAGATTTTAATAAGTGTATAAATTGCAAGATATGCGTCAAGCAGTGCGCAAATGAAGTACATACTTTTGACGAAAAGAAGGGAATTATGCTTGCCGACGACACAAAGTGCGTCAACTGTCACAGGTGCGTTGCAACTTGCCCTACGAGAGCGCTCAAGATAGTCAAATCGGACAATACGTATAAAGAAAACGCCAACTGGTCGGCGGAGTCTATGAAAGAGATCTACCGTCAGGCGG
Source organism: Clostridia bacterium (assembly GCA_029061605.1). Lineage (GTDB taxonomy): Bacteria > Bacillota > Clostridia > Christensenellales > UBA3700 > RACS-045. The sequence continues at coordinate 13,207 of JAIDRT010000003.1, forward strand.
AGAGCGGCGGAGTATTGCTGTCGTCTATGGGCAATCCCCAGCCGTTGCCGGTATATTGGGATAAGATACTTATCAATGCGTCTCAGGTAACAAATCCGTCGATAGACCCATTGAGAGAGCCTATGGAAACGACGGTATTTTTGGGTAGTAAGCCTGATAAAATCGTCAGAGACGAGAATGGCAAAATCGTTGACAATCTTTTGCCTCAACTCAAATTGAGCACGCCTATTATGTTTTCGGCAATGAGTTACGGCTCGATCAGTTACAACGCTCACGCGGCGCTTGCAAAAGCGGCTGAGAAGTTGGGCATATTCTACAATACCGGCGAGGGCGGACTTCACGAGGACTTTTATCAGTACGGCAAGAATACTATCGTGCAAGTTGCCTCAGGCAGATTTGGCGTATACAAAGATTACCTTGAGGCAGGAGAGTGTATAGAAATCAAGATAGGTCAAGGCGCAAAACCCGGTATAGGCGGACACTTGCCTGGCGCAAAGATCGTGGGTGACATCTCAAAGACGAGAATGATACCGGTTGGCAGCGACGCCATATCTCCCGCGCCTCATCACGATATCTATTCTATTGAGGATCTGCGACAACTCGTCTATTCGCTCAAAGAAGCGACCGGCTATAAGAAGCCTGTTGCAGTTAAGGTCGCGGCAGTGCACAACGTAGCCGCCGTCGCAAGCGGAATCGCGCGAAGCGGAGCGGATATTATAGTAATCGACGGCTTTAGAGGCGGTACCGGCGCGGCGCCAACTAGAATAAGAGACAACGTGGGCATACCTATTGAACTTGCTCTTGCGAGCGTAGACAAGAGACTTCGCGACGAGGGGATCAGAGGCAACGTGTCTTTGGTAGTCGGAGGCTCAATTCGCAACAGCGCGGACGTCGTCAAAGCAATTGCGCTTGGCGCAGACGCTTGTTATATTGCCACAGCGGCGCTTATGGCAATGGGCTGCCATCTCTGTAGGTCTTGCCACTTAGGTAAATGCAATTGGGGTATCGCAACTCAAGTGCCTGAACTCGTCAAGAGACTTGATCCAGAGATAGGTTGCAATAGACTTGTCAATCTCGTCACCGCTTGGACGCACGAAATTAAAGAGATGATGGGCGGTATGGGTATCAACTCTATAGAGGCGCTCAAAGGCAATAGACTTATGCTTAGGGGCGTGGGACTTAATTCTAAAGAACTTGATATTCTCGGCATCAAACACGCAGGTGAATAAGCGAGCGCGTATAGCGCCGCTCTTTTTGCCCTGACGTCGGGACTCAAGAAGTCGACGTGTACGGCAAGTACACTTGACGACTTCATCTCGCCCTAGCACGGACAAAAATAACAGCACTCTCCGCGCTCGCAAGTTACATTGAGAAAATATTATATGTCATTTCGACCAAAGCGTAGCGAAGTGGAGAAATCTCAACAGATTAAAGGAGAAACAACAAACAATGTTAAGGATAGATTGTACGGATAAGCACTTTTCCGAGATAGGGAAGTTGGTACGAGAGACTAATGAAAAGCATATAATAATTGACAATGCGCAGGGACACAGATACATTGCGTCGGGCGTAGGCGGAAAGGAGATAACTATCAACGGCACTCCCGGCAACGCTATGGGCGCATATCTTGACGGTTGCAAAATCGTAGTCAACGGCAGCGCACAAGACGCTATTGGCGACACTATGAACGACGGACTTATAGTCATTCACGGCAACAGCGGAGACGCCACAGGATATTCTATGCGCGGAGGCAAGATTTTTATCAAAGGCGACGCAGGCTATCGTGCCGGCATACATATGAAGGCTTACAAGGATAAATTCCCAGTGCTTGTCATTGGCGGAAAGGCAGGTAGTTTTCTAGGAGAGTACCAAGCAGGCGGAATTATACTCGTGCTTGGCATAGATACCGACAGCAAGACCAATGTGGGATTTTTTACAGGCAACGGTATGCACGGCGGTAAGATAATCTTGCGCAGCCAGCAGTTGCCCGACCTGCCTGAGCAAATCGTCGCAAGAAAGGCAAATGCCCAAGACCTCAAAGAGATAGAGCAGTACGTCAATGAGTATTGCGGATATTTTGGCAACGACCCAAAGGAGATAATGAGCAAGGACTTCTTCGTGTTGACGGCGAATAGCGCTAATCCGTATAAACAACTTTACACGTCAGTGTAGCCATAAGAAAAATTTTCCAAGTCAAATATTTGACACAACTTGTGAAAAGTGATAGTATATGATAATAAATCTAAATAACAGATGCTTTTATTAATTCAAGTGAGGTTAAATTATGAAAAAGAAGTTATTGATTTTGTTAGTGTTGACTGTCACTTTGTTGACCGTTATTTCCATGACGGCGTGTTTTTTCAGCAAAGACAACAACAACGGCAACAATGGAGACGGAGACGATTTTGGCGATAACAGCGGCGAAGACGTTTATCAACCCGCTCCTGAGGAAATTTACGAAACCGATGGCAACGGTACGGTCACGTATGTGCATACATACAATCCCGCTATGACGGAAATGACGTTGCCCAAGATGGTTTTGGACGAAAAAATCACTGCGATAGACGAAGATGCTTTTAGCAATTGCTCTAAGCTTGAAAAGTTGACTATCGAAGCGGAACTTACTGAGATAGGAGATAGGGTATTCTATGGGTTAGAGTCTTTAAAAGAGATAATTTTGCCTAATACTTTAAAAACTATCGGCGAAGGCGCTTTTTTAAGCTGCGATTCTTTGGAAAACGTAGTATTGCCTGACGGATTGCAATCAATTGGCAATATGGCTTTTCAAGAATGTCCGTCATTGAAGAGCGTCACGATACCTGATTCCGTTACGCAAATGGGCGAATACGCTTTTGCATATTGCGAAACGTTGACGAGCGTAGCATTTCCAAAGTCGTTAAAAAAGCTTGAGGCGGGAACGTTTATGGAGTGTGCGTTTGAAAGCGTGACTCTTCCCGAGACCATCGAATATATCGGAGAAAGTTGTTTTTATAGTTGCGAATCTTTAAAGAATATAGTTTTGCCAGATTCTTTGACGAATATTGATAGCGCGGCTTTTACGGATTGTAGCGCACTCGAAAGCGTAACTCTTCCCGAAAATCTTTTGATGATAAGCGAGTTTTGTTTTGACTATTGCACGTCTTTGAAAAACGTGGTATTCAACGATAATTTGATTGCGATTGATAGAAGCGCATTTAGAAACTGCGCATTTGAGACTTTGGAGATTCCCGACAGCGTTACGCGCATAGGATCAGAATCATTTGGCGGTTGTAAAAATTTAAAGAACATAAAGTTGCCCGCTCAGCTCAAGAATATTGAAGACTACGCTTTTATGGAATGCGAGTTGCTTGAAGAAATTGTTTTGCCGTCAAACGTGTTGGCAATTGGAGAAAGGGCATTTTCTGAATGTAAATCCTTGACAGACGTCAAGATTTCTGACAGCTTGATGACGATTGGACGACATGCTTTCTATGAATGCGAAAGTTTGAAAAACGTGACTATCGGCAAGAACAGTCAGCTTACGAAAATTGAATCGTACGCATTTGACTGTTGTGTCGCTTTGGAAGAGATTAGAATTCCCAAGAAAACTTTGACGATAGGCTCTAATGCGTTTAAAGCATGCAATAAGCTTGCTATATACGCAGAAACTACTGCCGCTCCGACAGGTTGGGCAAGCGATTGGGACGATTACAATCCGGTAGTTTTGAAGTCAGACAGATACGGTATTACCGCCAATGGAATAAAGTGGGGACTTACGACAGACGGCAAGATGGTCGTTACGGGCTCTACTAACAAAACGTCGGAAATTGTATTGCCGGATAGCATAGAGGGCGTAAACGTCACGGAAATTGCGCAATTCGCTTTCAATAAAATGGGAGATACGCTCAAAGACTTGATCGTACCTTCGAGTTTGAGCGCAATAGGAAAAAGCATTTTGCCCTTTGGAACAGACGTTGTGTTGTATTCAAAAGCCGCAACAAAGCAAGATTGGGCAAAGGATATTCTCTGCGCTAAATTATGGAATTATAATTCTCACGGAACCAACCTCGACGGATATAGATGGGGCAAGACGAACGACGGCGAGATGTCAATCGTAGGCTACGCAGGCGAATCGGATAGTATTACAATACCGCAATCAATAGAGGGCATTGACGTCACGGGTATTGCAGAAAGAGCTTTTTATGGTATGGAGAATATATGCAAGGTTGGTTTTTCCTCAAAACTCAAGACGATAGGCGAATATGCGTTTGCTAATTGCAAAAACTTGCAAGAAGTCAAAATTCCTCTCAACGTTGAGAATATCGGAAATTACGCAGTAGGATGCTTTAAGATAATATACTGTGAAGTAGAGAGCCGTCCGACAGGGTGGAGCGTAAATTGGAAGAGAATGAGCTCTTCCGAGACTAGTCAACCGCCTACGGTATGGAACTGCAACAACAGTGACGTCGCAGACGATTATTATATTTACGTAGTAGAAGACAATGGCGTCAGATATGCGTTAAAAGACGGCAAGGCTACCGTAACCGGACAATATACTAATTTGAGCGGTAATGTAGTCATACCCGACAAAGTGACTTATAAGCAAAGTGATTACGTAGTTACCAGCATATCTAACAAAGCGTTTATGAACTGCGATGCATTGGGTAGCGTAGTCATACCCGACACGATAGAATCTATCAGCACTGATATTTTCTTAAACTCAAACGTTGAGCTCAACGAATATCAAAACGGACTTTATTTGGGAAGCGCATCCAATCCGTATATGGCGCTCGTAGACGTAAAAGACAACAGCGTTGCTGAATTTAAGATTCATGAAGACACAGTGTTTATTCTTGATTCGGCGGTCGCCTATTGCAAAAATCTGACAAGCATAGAGATACCAAGCTCCGTTAAATTCATAGGAGCAAGCGCTTTTGGCTATTGTCAAGCTTTGAAGAACGTTAATATCTCCAACGGCGTGCAGACGATAAGTGGATATGCGTTCTACAACTGTACGGCTTTGAAAGAGGTAATCATTCCAATAAGCGTATCAAAGATGGGATATTCGGTTTTTGCTTATTGCAATAATATCACGTCTATTAAGTGCGAGATTTCAACAAAGCCGATTGGTTGGGAATCTATGTGGGCGTTGAGAGATTCCACATTCTCTTTTGACAAATTGGTAACTTGGGGTTATACCGAGCAATAAAGTGTTGACAGACGGCGGTTCGCGACAAAAGCGCGGACCGCTTTTCTATAATAAGAATATTAAATTTCTTGATATTATATTATATCTATAAACTTGATATTTAAGATTTAGTATGATATAATTATAAAAATATTTAGGAAGTACGCCCCAAAAGAGGTTTTTATGAGTCAGACGGTGAAAGAAGTTTTGGATTTTGTAAAAGACAACGACGTCAAATTTGTCAAATTGACCTTTTGCGACTCCTTTGGAAATATCAAAAATATATCTATCATAGCCGACGAGTTGCCAAATGCTTTTGAAAAGGGAGTGTCCTTCGAAGCCTATTCGGTGGGCGGCTTCGTCGACCCCGAAGAAAGCGACTTGTTGCTTTACCCAGACGCCTCAACTATTCAACTGTTGCCTTGGAGACCCCAGCACGGAAGCGTAGTGAGGTTTTTTTGTAAGATAAGGCATACTGACGGCAGAGACTTTGACGGCGACGGCAGAGGATTGCTTGCAAACGCTCAAAACAAACTTTTGCAGATGGGATTGTCCTGTCTCATAGGCAGTGACTGCGAGTTTTATCTATTCAAATTGAATGAAAGCGGCGCGCCTACGCTTGAGCCGCACGATATGGCGGGCTATCTTGACGTTGCGCCTTTTGATAAGGGCGAAAACGTAAGAAGAGATATATGTCTCACGCTGGAGCGAATGGGTATCAAGCCAATATCTTCTCATCACGAGAGAGGTCCAGGACAGAATGAGATATGCTTCAAAGTCAATGACGCTCTTATGGCTGCGGACGACTTGCTGACATTCAAGACGGTGGTCAAAGCCGTTGCGAATATGAACGGACTTCACGCGTCTTTTATGCCTAAGCCGCTTAAGGATGAGATAGGAAGCGGTCTGCATATCAATTTGTCTCTTCTCAAGGACGGAGACAATCTGTTTGAGCCGTCGCGTTTGTCCGGCTCAAAAGAAGCGGAAAGTTTTGTCGCAGGCATTCTTGCGAGAGCAAAGGAAATGGCGGTCTTCCTCAATCCGACGGTCAACTCATATGAGAGACTGGAAAACAACGAAGAGATAGAGGCATATAATCAAATCGCTTGGTCTTATCTCAACGGTCGTCAATTGATAAGGATCAAGAAAGACGGACTAGCCAAAATGCAACTCCGTTCTGCCGACCCATCTTGCAATCCGTATATCGCGTACGCGCTGTTGCTCTTTGCCGGCGCAGAGGGAATAGAGCAGGGGCTTAAACTGCCAAAAGAATTGAATTTCAATGACGCGGGCGAAGTAGACAGTCTTCCCGAAGACCTTATGAGCGCAATACAACTTGCAAAGAATAGCGACTTTATCGCAAGATATATACCCAAAAAGACTTTGGAAAAGTTCTTTGAATATAAAGAAAACGTGTATAAGAACTATTCTTTGTCTAAAGATAAAGACGCATTTATGACAAAGGCTTACTTCAATAAGATTTAGGCATTGACTGAAAACAAATTGTGCAAAAGCGCACCGATATATGCGCTAGTGTAGGAGAGAACGTGGCAAGTGCCTTAATAGTGTCGACAGCGGAATATGTGAGTAAGTTTTCGGCAATGTTGACCGAAGTGGGCTTTGCCGACGTTTGTCAAGCGCATTCGGGAGTTGAGGCAAGACGGTTGATACTTGAGCGGCAATACGCTCTTATGATTATCAATGCTCCGCTCGTTGACGAATTCGGGTACGAACTTGCGATATACGCGGTAGAAAACACAACAATGAGCGTACTTATGCTGGCGCGAGGAGACGTGTGCGACGCGGTGGAAAACAAAGTCGAGGACTACGGCGTGGTGGTTATGTCCAAGCCTGTGACTGGTGAAGGCTTGTTTAAAACCTTGAAAGCGCTGTACGCCAATCACAACAGAATAAATTCAATTGTGCAGAGCAATCGCAGATTGCAAGACAAGATAGAAGAACTCAAACTCGTGGACAGAGCAAAGTGCTTGCTCATATCACGCGAGGGGATGAGCGAAGAGCAGGCGCATAGGTATATTGAAACCGCCGCTATGGATATGCGAGTATCCAAAAAACAAATTGCTGAAAAAATTATATCAATAAAACAATACGATTAAGAAAAAAGAGGTAGAAATGAAAAAAGTTTATCTTATTCTTGAAAACGGTAAGGTCTTTGAAGGCGAGTCGATCGGCATTGAAGGCGAAGTAATCGGCGAAGTAGTCTTTACCACTGCAATGACAGGATATCTTGAGACTTTGACAGACCCAAGTTATTACGGTCAGATAGTTTGTCAGACCTTTCCGCTGATAGGTAACTACGGTGTTATTGAAGAGGACTTTGAGTCTCCCATCAGCGCAGTCAAGGGATATATCGTCAGAGATATATGCGACGAGCCGTCCAACTTCCGCTCACAAGGCAAACTTGACGATATGCTCAAGAAGTTGGGCGTAATAGGTATCTGCGGAATAGACACCAGAGAACTTACCAAGATAGTCAGAGAAAGCGGCGTTATGAACGGAATAATTACTGACAAGCCCACGCTCGACAAAGAGCAAAAGACAGCATTGAAAGAATACGTCATTGAAGGCGCAGTCAAGAGCGTGTCTTGCAAAGAAAAGAGAGTGGTATGCAACGTCAAAAAACCTAAGAAGAGAGTTGCGCTCCTTGACTACGGTATCAAGAGAAATATCATAGAGAAGTTGGCGAGAAGAGGCTGCGAGGTCACGGTATTCCCGCACGATACTTCGGCAGAAGAGATAATCGAGTTCAATCCCGACGGCATTATGCTTTCCAACGGTCCGGGCAATCCTGAAGAAAACGTATATGAGATAAAGCAAATCAAAAAACTTGTCAAGAGCGGCATACCAATGTTTGGTATCTGTATCGGACATCAGTTGCTTGCTCTTTCTCAAGGCGCAAAGACGTATAAACTCAAATACGGTCACAGAGGCGGAAACCAACCAGTCAAGGACCTTGCAACAGGCAGAGTATACGTATCTACGCAAAATCACGGATACGCAGTCGACCTTGACACTCTTCCAAAGAATGCTCAAGTGACTTTTGTCAACGTCAACGACGGCACTTGCGAAGGTATCAATTATAAGAATTCAAACGTATTTTCGGTTCAGTTCCACCCAGAGGCTTGCGCAGGACCGCTTGACACAGGATATTTGTTTGACAGATTTATGGAGAATATGGAGGAGAGAAAGTAATGCCACTCAACAGTAAATTGCAAAAAGTAATGGTAATAGGTTCAGGACCTATCGTAATTGGACAGGCGGCAGAGTTTGACTATGCCGGCACGCAGGCTTGTCGTGCGCTCAAAGAGGCGGGACTGGAAGTCGTGCTTGTCAACTCAAACCCTGCGACTATAATGACGGACAACGCGATTGCCGACAGAATTTATATTGAGCCGTTGACGCTGACGACCGTCAAGAGAATTATTGAAAAAGAAAGACCAGATTCGCTTTTGTCTACGCTTGGCGGACAGACAGGTCTTACGCTTAGTATGCAACTTGCCAAAGAAGGTTTCTTGGACAAAATGGGCGTGACACTTCTCGGCGCAAGAGTGGATACTATAGATAAAGCAGAAGACAGACAGATGTTCAAAGACACGTTGGCAGAAATCAACGAGCCGACCATCCCTTCTGAAGTCGTCAACGATATCGAGAATGCAGTGCGAGTAGCCGAAGAGATAGGATTGCCTGTCATCATCAGACCTGCGTTTACGCTCGGCGGCAGCGGCGGCGGTATTGCTTATACTCAAGACGAATTTTTGGAAATTGCAGAAAACGGTCTGCGTACTTCTCCTATACATCAGATATTGGTTGAGAAATGTATCAGCGGTTGGAAGGAGATAGAATTCGAGGTCATCAGAGACAGCAAGGGCAACGCTATCACGGTTTGTAGTATGGAAAACTTCGACCCAGTTGGCGTACATACAGGCGACAGTATAGTTATCGCTCCTGCCGTAACTCTTGCGGACAAAGAATATCAGATGCTCCGCAGCGCGGCTTTGAAGATTGTCGAGGCGCTCAAAGTCGAAGGCGGTTGCAACTGTCAGTTTGCTCTCGATCCCAACTCCTTTGAGTATGCGGTAATCGAAGTCAATCCGCGCGTAAGCAGAAGTTCGGCATTGGCGTCTAAGGCGACAGGTTATCCTATCGCAAAAGTTGCCACCAAAATAGCAATTGGCTATACTTTGGACGAAATTCAAAATGCCGTCACAGGCAATACGTTTGCTTGTTTCGAGCCGTCAATAGACTACGTTGTCGTCAAGTTCCCCAAGTGGCCGTTTGACAAGTTCTTCTACGCAAGCCGCAAACTTGGCACGCAGATGAAGGCTACAGGCGAGGTTATGGCAATCGGCGTTACCTTTGAGCAGGCAATAATGAAAGCCGTAAGAGGAGCGGAGATCTCGCACAATACCCTCAATGATAAGAAGTTTGAGAAGTATTCCGATGAGAGACTTCTTGAGAAAATATACGACGTTGACGACGAAAGAATATTCGTGATTTACGAGGCTTTGAAGAGAGGCGTAAGCGTCGATGAGATATTCAATATAACAAAGATAGACAGATGGTTTTTATATAAATTACAAAAACTCATTGCAATGCAAAATGCGCTCAAGAGCGAAACTCTGACAGACGAGTTGTATCTCAAGGCAAAGAAGATGGGATTTTTGGACAGCACTATAGAGGAGTTCAGCGGTCAAAAAATCAAGAACGTCAGATATGCATCCTATAAGATGGTCGACACTTGCGCTGCGGAGTTTGCAGCAATGACGCCTTATTTCTATTCGACTTTTGACGACGAAAACGAGGCGAGAGAATTTATAGACAACAAGAAGAGCGACAAGAAGAAAGTCATAGTATTTGGTTCAGGTCCTATACGTATCGGTCAGGGTATTGAGTTTGACTATGCGTCCGTACACTGCGTTTGGGCATTAAAGCGCAAGGGATATGAAGTGATAATCGTCAACAACAATCCCGAGACGGTGTCCACCGACTTCGACACTGCCGACAGACTTTATTTTGAGCCGTTGACCAACGAAGACGTAATGTCAATCATCAAGACGGAGCAGCCTTACGGCGTTGTCGTTGCATTTGGCGGACAGACTGCAATTAAGTTGACGAAGATGCTCAAAGAACAGAATATCAAAATTCTCGGCACTCAAGCGGAATACATAGATATGGCAGAAGACAGAGAAAAGTTTGACGAACTTCTCGAAAATCTCAATATCAAGCGTCCTCAAGGCTTTACCATTATGACTAAAGAAGAGGCGCTTAAGGTAGCCAACGAAATTGGTTATCCCACGTTGCTCCGTCCGTCATACGTGCTTGGCGGTCAGAATATGACAGTATGTCACTCCGACGCCGACGTGATTGAGTATATGGACGTAATCCTTTCGCAGAAGATAGAGAATCCGGTGCTTATCGACAAGTACCTTATGGGTATAGAGATAGAGGTAGACGCAATTTGCGACGGCGAAGATATTTTGATACCGGGCGTAATGCAACACGTTGAGAGAACAGGTATTCACTCGGGCGACTCTATTGCGGTATATCCGTCTTGGAACATTGGCGACGAGATGCTCGCAAGAATAGAAGAGTGTTCTAAGCAACTCGCAGTCAACTTGCATACGATAGGTCTTGTAAATATTCAATATCTTATATATCAGAACGAACTTTACGTAATCGAAGTCAATCCAAGAAGTTCGCGTACAATACCTTATATCAGCAAGGTAACAGGCGTGCCAATGGTAGACCTCGCAACAAGAGCAATACTCGGCGAAAAACTTGCGGATATGGGTTACGGCACAGGCATATATCCAAATTCGCCTTACGTCGCAGTCAAAGTGCCTGTATTCTCATTTGAGAAACTTACCAACGTGGATACCCAACTTGGACCGGAGATGAAGTCCACCGGCGAAGTATTGGGTATCGCTACCACGCTTGAAGAGGCGCTGTATAAGGGACTTGTTGCGGCAAATTACAAGATGAAGAAAAAGGGCGGTATATTTATCTCCGTTCGTAACCAAGACAAAGACGAGATAGGCGAGATAGGTCAGAAGTTTGAAGAACTCGGCTATACGCTTTATGCGACGGCAGGTACGGCAGAAATACTCAAGTCGGCAGGTCTTGACGTAATTGAAGTCAACAAGATACACCAAAATTCAAAGGATAATACGCTTACGCTCATTGAGTCGGGCAAGATAGATTATATCATATCTACGTCCTCAAAGGGTAAGTTGCCGACGCGCGACAGCGTTAAGATAAGAAGAAAGGCTGTCGAGAGAGCCATTCCTTGCTTGACGTCAATAGACACGGCAAATGCAGTCGTCAATTCTTTGATGAGCAGATATTCGCAATACAATACCGAACTTATTGATATCAACAAATTGAGAGAAGGAAGAAGTATTCGCAAGTTTACCAAGATGCAAGGCACTGGCAACGACTATATCTACTTCAACTGTATTGGCAATCCTATTGTCAATCCTGAAGGCTTGGCAGTCAGACTGTCTGACAGACACTTCGGCGTGGGCGCAGACGGCGTTATATTGATATGCGATAGCCAAGTCGCAGACGTCAAGATGAGAATGTTCAACGCTGACGGCAGCGAGGGTAAGATGTGCGGCAACGGTATCCGTTGTGTGGCGAAGTATTGCTATGACAATGCTATCGTCAACAAAAAGCAAATGACCATTGAGACTTTGAGCGGTATCAAAAACGTGGAAGTTAGTACGCAAAACGGTGTGGCAAAACTCATCACTGTTGATATGGGCAAGGCAGAACTTGCGCCTAAGAAAGTTCCCGTCAAGTTGGAGGGCAAGAGCGTAATCAATCAGTCAGTCAAGATTGACGGCAAAGATTACGACATCACTTGCGTATCTATGGGCAATCCGCATTGCGTGGTATTTGTAAAGAACGTGGAAAATCTCAATATCGCAAAGATAGGCAAAGCATTTGAAGAAAGTCCGTTGTTCCCTGAGGGCGTCAACGTTGAATTCGTCAAAGTGATTGACAAGCGTACGCTCAAGATGAGAGTATGGGAGAGAGGCAGCGGGGAGACGTGGGCGTGCGGAACTGGCGCTTGCGCAGTCGCAGTAGCGGCAGTGCTCAACGGATATTGCAACAAAGATGAAGAAATCAGCGTCAAATTGCTCGGCGGAGACTTGACTGTCAAGTATGCCCAAGACGATACTGTATATATGACAGGCGGCGCTGTAAAAGTATACGACGGAGAGGTGGAAGTATGACAAAGTATATATTCGTGACAGGCGGCGTAGTATCAGGACTTGGCAAAGGTATCACTATGGCTTGTCTGGGCAGATTGCTCAAATCGAGAGGGCTTAAGGTTATGGCTCAAAAGTTGGATCCGTACGTCAACGTGGATCCGGGTACTATGAATCCATTTGAGCACGGCGAAGTTTACGTCACGGAAGACGGAGCGGAGACTGACCTCGATCTTGGACACTATGAGAGATTTATAGATATAGAACTCAACAAATATTCCAATCTTACCACTGGTAAGGTGTATTGGAACGTGCTCAACAAAGAGCGCAACGGAGATTATCTCGGCAAGACCGTGCAAATCATTCCGCATATAACCAATGAGATAAAAGAATTTGTATACAGCGTAGGCAAGAAGTCCAACGCAGACGTTGTCTTGACGGAAATCGGCGGTACGATAGGCGATATCGAGAGCCAACCTTTCTTGGAGGCTATCAGACAGATATCCCACGAAGTGGGCAGAGACAATTGCTTGTTTGTACACGTTACGCTCGTACCTTATATCAAGTCTAGCGGCGAACAGAAATCCAAACCTACGCAACACTCTTGCAAAGAACTTATGGGACTTGGTATCAATCCCGATATAATCGTATGCCGTTGTGATGAGCCAATGGACAAGAGCGTGCTTGAAAAGATTGCGCTTTTCTGCAACGTTGCTCCCGATTGCGTAATAGAGAATTTGACAGTCGACGTGCTTTATGAGGCGCCGCTTATGCTTGAAGATAGCAAGTTGAGCGAAGTCGTCTGCCGTCAATTGCGTCTTGACACTCCAAAGCCCGATATGCAAGAGTGGATAGATATGATAGGCAGAATCAAGTCTAGAAAAGAACAAGTGTCTATCGCTATAGTTGGCAAATACGTCAAGTTGCACGACGCATATTTGTCTGTTGCAGAGGCGTTGAGACACGGCGGATATGAAAATTCCTGTATCGTGGATATTAAGTGGATAGAATCTGAAGAACTCATAGACGACGAGGCTTGCAAGAGCATTTTGCAAGACGTAGACGGTATCTTAGTACCAGGCGGATTTGGCGAGAGAGGTACTGAAGGCAAGATAAACGCCTGCAAGTATGCAAGAGAAAATAATATCCCATACTTCGGCATATGCTTGGGTATGCAGATTGCAGTAATTGAGTACGCTCGCAACGTGCTTGGCTATAAGGACGCTACGTCAAGCGAGTTTGACCCTGAAGGCAAGCATTGCGTGATTGACCTTATGCCCGATCAGCACGGCAATATCCCTAAGGGCGGAACTATGAGACTTGGCGCTTATCCTTGCAAGATTGCAAAAGATTCGCTTATGCAAAAGGCTTACGGACAAGACCTCATTCAAGAGAGACACCGTCATAGATATGAGTTCAACAATCAATATCGTGAAGAACTTGAGAAAGCAGGTTTGCGTGTGACAGGTACGTCTCCTGACAACAGGCTTGTCGAGGCAGTCGAAGTGCCTGCCAATGACTTCTTCATTGCGGTGCAGTATCATCCAGAATTCAAGTCAAGACCCAACAGAGCGCACGCAATCTTCCGTGAGTTTGTAAAGGCGTCGCTTGAACATAAAAATAAATAATTTAATAATTAAAACGATATCAAAGAAAGAGAGTACGTTAAAAACGCGCTCTCTTTTGTTATATCCCATTGCGCTTTGCATTTTTCGTAGTTTTTAGGTATGTATTTTTGTTTTACGCGACCAAATGCTAAAATCATTGTGGTATTTTAATGCGGTTTGTCAAGCATTGGGATATAATTGTATTTTAGCATATATAATTGATTAAGTCAAATAAATTTATATAGTTAGTCGGATTTAGTATTCTATGTTTCCACTTTGGAAATACTATAATATAAATACAGTGTAATAGTTGGGGAGATAACGTATGCTTGATTTGTCAGATGGAAAAGTCATTTACGATAAAGTAAATAGATTGCGAGAAGAAAAAGGGTGGACATTATATAAGTTAGCAGAGAAAGCAGGTGTCTCTAAGTCGGCTTTATATAATTGGAGAGATAAGGAGTCAATTCCGTCTTTAATTGTTTTGGATTCGCTTTGCGGAGCGTTGGAAATTACAATTATTGATTTTCTTCTTGACGGAGACGAACTTATGTCTTTGACAGAAGAGCAAAAGACGCTTTTGGACGAATTAGGTACGTTGACTTCGTCACAGCGAAAAGCATTGATAAATTTAGTCAAAGAATTTAAACGCAAAGACTAATATAGTTTTTAAATAAGAATATAAAAGTATAAAGAGTATGGCTCGCCATACTCTTTTATAGTTTGCAAGTGACTTGATAGTGTTGTATTTTATACAGAATAATGATATAATTATTATAATATAGATTCACTAAGGAAAATATGGAAAATAAAATTAAAGTATTTGAAAGTAAGCAAGTTCGCACCGTATGGAATAGTCAAGAAGAAGAGTGGTATTTTTCTGTCGTCGACGTAGTGTCAGTATTGACGGATAGCAAGGATTATCAGACAGCGCGCAAATATTGGAACAAACTCAAACAAAGACTTTCACAAGAAGGAAGTGAACTGGTGACAATTTGTCACCAGTTGAAAATGGTAGCGGCAGATGGAAAAAATAGAGAAACTGATTGTTTGAATACTGGCGGAATACTTCGTCTCGTTCAGTCAGTTCCTTCTCCCAAAGCAGAGCCGTTTAAAATGTGGTTGGCGAAAGTAGGTAGTGAGAGATTAGACGAGATTGCAGACCCTGAAAAAGCAATACTTAGAGGCGCAGATTATTATCGCGCAAAGGGTTATACCGACGGTTGGATAAATCAAAGGTTGCAGACTATTGAAATGCGCAAAGAACTAACTGACGAGTGGAAAGCCCGCGGAATAGAGCAGGAAAAGGATTATGCAATTTTGACTAATGAGATGACAAAGGCTTGGAGCGGTCATACTGTTCAAGAATATAAGCAATTAAAAGGTCTAAAAAAAGAAAATTTGCGTGATAATATGACCAATATTGAATTGGTACTCAATATGTTGGCAGAAGTAACTACCACAGCGATTTCTAAGCAAGAGCAACCGTCAACTTTTGAAGACAGTAAGTCAGTCGCAAAACGTGGCGGCAACGTCGCAAGAAATGCGCGTAGCGATATAGAGATGCAATTGGGGCAATCAGTGATATCTCCGTTGAATGCAAAAGACAAACCAGCGTTGGAGATAAACACTAAGAAAAACAATAGTTAGTGTACTTGACAAATGATTTATTAAAAATACTGTCTTGACAAAATCAAATTAAGTGCTAAAATAAATGTATAAATCTTACTTATCACGTTTTGATTATATGGATAATATTATATATAGTCAACAACGTGAATGCGGAGGAGTATATGAGGAAAATCGTGGCTATCGTGGGAGATAGCAAAATAGAAAAAGACGGAGATAAATATAAATTTGCTTTTTCGGTGGGCAAGGCGCTTATCGACAATGGATACCGAATTCAGTCCGGCGGACTTGGCGGAGTTATGGAGGCTGCGTTTGCAGGCGCAAGGTCGTCTGAAAAACATCAGGACGGCGACACAATTGCCATTATTCCGTCATTTGACAGAACTATGCACAACGAATACGCCGATATAGTCATATCAACTGGACTTGATATGTTGCGCAATTCTATCGTAGCCAATGCTGACGCCGTTATTGCTATAGGCGGCGGAGCGGGTACGCTTTCAGAAATCGCTTTTGCTTGGCCTATGATGCGACTGATTATGGCTTGCGATTGCGTGGACGGCTGGAGCAGTAAGGTTGCGGGTATAAGAATGGATCAAAGAATACGTTATCCAGAGATTCCCGAAGACAAAGTCTACGCTGTGAGCACTGCCGACGACGTAATCGCTATACTTGATAAGTATGCTGATAAGTATACGAATTTTCATAAGGGTATCAAGTTTGGATTGTAAAACAAGATTCTAACTTAGATTTCTCTACTGCGCTCGAAATGACAATATTTTATGTCGCCTTGAGCGAAACAAAGTGAAGTCGAAAGGTCTCAACATCATAAAATAATATTTTAACAGTGATATAAAATATTGATAAATCTTTTTTGATGTGCTAAAATATATTCGCAATAAAATTTTATGGAGCAGAATATGCATAGCGTAAAGAAGATTAACGAAGATTTGTATTGGGTGGGCGTAAACGACCGCAAAATTTCACTTTTTGAAAACGTATATCCGGTAGAGCGAGGAATGAGTTATAATTCCTATCTGTTGTTAGACGAAAAAACGGCGCTTTTTGATACGGTAGACAGCGTTGCCAGTCTGCAATTTTTGGAGAACGTCGAGTTCGTACTCGGAGATAGAGAACTTGACTATCTCATAGTCAATCATATGGAGCCCGATCACTGCGCGAATATCGGCGCTATCGTAGCAAAGTACCCTCAAGTAAAAATTGTTGGTAATATCAAGACTTTTGTGATGATGTCGCAATTCTTTGACTTTGATATCGACTCTCGCAAGGTTGTAGTCAAAGAGGGCGATACTTTGAATACCGGTAAGCATACTTTGACTTTTGTTATGGCGCCTATGGTGCACTGGCCGGAGGCTATGGTCACATATGATACTGTCGACAAGGTGCTTTTCTCCGCTGACGCATTTGGCTCTTTTGGAGCAATGAGCGGAAATATATTCGCTGATGAGTGCGATTTTGAAAACAAATGGATTGATGACGCAAGACGTTATTACACCAATATCGTGGGTAAATACGGAGTGCAGGTTACCAATCTTTTAAAGAAAGCAAGCGCTCTTGAAATTTCCAAAATTTGTCCTTTGCACGGTCCTGTATGGAGAAAAAATCTCGGATATATTATCGACAAGTATACCAAGTGGGCAAGTTATACTCCTGAGGAAAAAGGCGTGTTGATTGTATATGGGTCAGTACACGGTCATACCGAAAACGCCGCAGAGATACTTGCGGGTCTGCTTGGCGACAGGGGAGTGGCGGATATAGAAGTACTCAATGCGTCGACAAATCACTATTCCAAGATAATATCTGAATCTTTTAAGCGTTCGCATATCGTATTTGCGTGCGCAACGTACAATATGTCATTGTTCCCGCCGATACAGTCGGCTTTGCACGAACTCGCTGAGCACAATTTGCAAAATAGGTCTTTTGCGTTTATCGAAAACGGCACTTGGACGCCTGCAAGCGCAAAACTTATGAGCGAAATTCTTGAAAAACTCAAAAATAATAAGATTATTGAACCAAAAGTAACTGTCAAGTCGGCTTTGAATGCAGATAGTTACGCCGCGCTTGAAAAACTTGCCGACGCCATTGCCGACGATATAAAAGCGTAAATATCAAATATTTAATAGTACGTCTGTCTATTTGGCAGGCGTATTTTATTTGTCCAAATTTTTGAACAAGCATAAAATTTTACAAAAAAATCGTGTCATATAAACGAACTTTGGCAAAATTATTTTAATTTGCTATTGAAATGTGCTTTGATTATTGTTATAATAAAGACAGAAATAAGGGTAAGGAGGCAGTTATGGAAGGCAATAAAGAAAGTTTTGTAACTCTTACAAAGCACGCAATATGCAGAATTAAGGAAAGAGTCGGCATTAAGAACAGTCGAGGACAAATTGATATTGCCGAAAATGCTTTTCGCTTTGGCGTGTGTTGCGACGAAGCCGTTGGGGCAGAGCGTAAATATATCGAAAGCCGTATCAAAGACGAGCCGAAATATGCAAATAGAGATATAAGACTGTATAGAGATATTCTGTTTGTGTTTGTTCAAAACAGACTGATTACAGTCTTGCCTCCGGACAAAACGTTCTGCAAAAAATTGCAAGCAAATAGGCGAAAGAAAAATCATAGCAATAGAGATGCTGCTTAATAATAAATATAATGGTACGGCTTGTGTTGTACCATTATTTGATAAATATTGTTTATTTACTTACACGATACTTGTTTTATCCATCTAAAAGTCGTATAATAAAAAATACAGCATTTCAAGTCTATACAGGTAGCCAAATTAAGGAGTAAAAGAATGGGAGAAAAGAAGATCGATGCGAGAAGAAATAAAATAACTATCTTCTTTTGTAGCGCGTGTTTTTTGCTTTTTGTGGCGATTTTGATATTAGTGATGGTGTCTGGAGCAATTAGAGATATTGAGATTTTTGAAAATGCGAATTTTGTGGAAGTTGAAGCAACTATAGTTGAATATAAAGAATATATTGTGGATACTGGTTATCCTGTATGGTCTACATTTTATGAGTATAAAAGTCCTAATGGCGGGATATATACAGGGTGTTGGGATGGAAGAATAAGGACAGAAGAAGAAGCAAAGGCACAAATAGGAATGAAAGTGCCTTTATATATTGATGATGAATTGAATTTGCAGACGAAATCACTAAAGGTAGATAAAACTGGAGTGATAGTTGGCGGAGTTTTCGGCTCTATTTGTCTGCTTGGCTCAATAGGATTTTTTACTTATTTGGCAATTCAACTTGCGCATTGGTTAAAAGAACAAGCCAGAATGAAGGGAGTTAACTACAAAGAAGACAATGTCATAAGCAGACCTAAAAACTTTGTATTTTTCCATCAAATAATAATGTTATTTACGATATTTGCAATAGTGGGTTGCATAGGTTCTTCAATATCAAAAGAAAACACTTATCAAAAGTATATTAATGCGGAATTTGTTGAAGTCGTAGGCGTAATATATGAATATAAAGAATTTGAGAAGGATGATGCTCCTTATTACGTCATATATTATAAATACGTAAGTGCTGATGGAGAAGAATATGCAGGGATGTGGCAAAATGATATCTATAGCAAAGATGATGCTGAAGCAGCAATTGGAAGCGAAGTGCCGTTACTATATGATAAAGAATACGGAGTTATCAAATCAATGAGTGATTTAGAGCCCGTGCAAAAGCCCGACCATACTTTAAACATTATTTTAGCGGTGGTATTTGTCGTTTTATTTGTCAATTCGTTGGTAAGATTTATTAGATTTATAATAAGAAACGAACGATATGAGGCACGGCAAAAAATGCAAGGAAAAACAATAGAATGAAAAGTGCAAAAGCAAAAATGATTATAACAGTTTCAGTGAGCAGAATGGCATCAAAAATTCTTCATTTTTTCAAATGGAGTAATATATGAGAGAAAACGAGATAGAGGG
>JAIDRT010000030.1 GCA_029061605.1 Clostridia bacterium
CAACTAACAATAATTCATAATTATCTTTACCAAATTATGCTTATGAAATAGGAGTAATAGTTGCGCGCAATGCAGAGGTAAAGTAAGCAAGCAACATACAGCAAAAATTAAGAATTGGCTTTGAAATAATAAAAACCTATACTACAACGTTGCTTCTATTATTAAATTAAGTTTTTAAAAAATAACAAGAGAATATTATATAATTTTTTATTGCGCAGTGCTTGTTGTAGGCTTTGGGAAGTGAATTCAGTACCTTTGTTTGTGCATATTGCTCGTTTGTTTAAATCTTTTACAATTGTTTTCATAGATAAGCCATCACATATTTTTCAAAGATATCTTGGATAATAGGCGCGAATTCCTCATCAATAATAACCTAAACTCCTTTGATGAGATATCTCTCGTTTGTATCACCAATTTGTTTTTCAGTGTAGAGTACCTTAACGCCATTGCGACGTAGTGGCAGCGCTTTGTAAAGTGCGCTATCTTCTTTGGAGCGAGCAAATTTATCCACCATATGCACGATAATGTCGGAGAAGAGTCCCTTTTCGCTGTCTGTTATCATATTTTGAAAAGCAGGGCGGTTAGCGTTCGTTCCAGTTTTGCCACGGTCGATATACTAGTTGATAACGGTATATCCAATACGCTCTGAAAACGCGTGGCACTTATATGGTAGCCCTTCAATAGATTGTCCGTTTGGCTACTTGATGAGTGGCGAGCGTAGATTACAGCGTTTTTATTGTTGTTTAGTTCGTCTTTTGATTAATCATTTCTTGTGTTTGAGTTCTATTTGTTTTTGAGTCTTTTTGATTGATCTAGAAAATCTTGTTCAACTTGCGAAGATTTAGATATGGTAGATTATTTATTTTTATCATATTCCAAGTTTGCTTTTTCTATTGCCGTTTGATGTGAGATTTGACCTGTGCTTTCTAAAATTTCGCTATTGATCATTCTTAAAAAGTCGTCAAGTTTTTTAGACCAATCTTGCATTGTCATAGGTTTACGATGCATTGCTTGCAATGCCGCAAGTCCAAGTATGCCAAAGTGATTATATTAAATTCTTTTAATTCTTGTTCTGTTAAATAATTTTTTGCGGTGTCAATTTCAGGTTTTTAGGTTTGCTTCTCTCAAAGTTTTTAATTCCATAAAAAATTTGGTACAGCTGGCACACAGGTATACTATTTTGGGGGCAGTATGTCCAGTACTGCAAAAGCAATTTTTTTTGTACTGTCTTGATAAAGGTCTTAGTAAGGGCAGAGTTAGCGTAATAGTCTGTGCTAGTTGCATAAATGTTTAAAATCTGACGAAAAGAACTCGTTCACTTGACCTAATATATCTAATGCGTTCTAAGAGTTCTTTGATATAATCTCCGCCACTTGCCTTTTTTAGCAAGTCGTCATTCATCGCAAAGCCCTTGATTAAATACTTTTAGTATGCTATTTGCCCAAATACAAAATTGCGCACCGCGACCAGACTTTACACGGTGGACGACAGATATAATTACGTCAAGGTTAGAATAATCAACTTAGTAAGTTTTTCCATCAGCGGCAATTATTGCGATTTTTGCAACAACTAAATTTCTAATAAGTTCGCTTTCTTCAAATACATTATTTATATGTCAAGATATAGTTGATTTATATCTCTGAAATAATTCCGCCATTTGATCTAATGTAAGCCAAACAGTATCATTTTCCATTCTAACTTCAATTTTGGTTTTCCCATCTTCCGTATTATATATGATTATTATCCATATTTTACCTCACGTCGCTTTGAAATGCTACGGCCTTGCCTAATATGCGTATTTGGTCAAGTTCTTCGCCTACGAACATAAATGGGGCGTAACTTGGATTTTCAGCCTGCAACATAAGTTTTTGGCGTTCGGGGTAGTAGTACACTCGTTTGAGAGTAGCCTCGTCGCCTATAAGTACTACGGCGATTTCGCCATTGTCAACCATCTCTTGTTTGCGAACAAACACAAGATCTCCATCGTGGATACGCGCGCCTATCATACTGTCGCCCTTTGCTCTTAGGCAAAAGTCGGCTTGAATGTTTGTGCCAAGCGCGATATACGACTCTTTGTCTTCTTCTGCATATATAGGCACTCCACAGGCTACAGAGCCGAGAAATGGAATCTTTTGTGTGGATATGGGGAATATATTGTCAAGTTTGAAAAAGTCAAGAGAGTTTTGGGGTTTGTTCTTTTCTTCCCAACCCATAATATATGCTGGAGTTACCCCCAGAACATTTGCTATAATTTTAATCTTATCCATAGGAATATTGGTTATAATACCATTTTCGTATTTAAAAACAGTCTGTTTAGTAGAGTTAATATGCTTTGCTAATTGATCTTGTGTCATATTTTTTTCAATACGCAACAATTTTATTTTTTTTCCTATATTGTTATTCATAGCAATATCCTTTCATAGTTGATACTACAAGTATAAATTATTGGACAAGAAAAGTCAACTGATAAGATTAAAAATTTTCTTGAAAAGTTACTAAAATTGCTTGACAGGTTACATTTGGATAATTTATAATCGGAGTAACTCAATAAGTTACGGAGGTAATATGAATACAAAAAAATTGGAAACAGCAATCGTTGCGAGTGGATTAACAAAAAGAGAGGTCGCAATTAAAATCGGCATTACTCCAAAAACGTTCTATAATAAAATGAAAAAAGGCGCTTTTGGCACAGATGAAGTTATTAATATGGTAGATTTGTTGAACATAAAAAATCCAAGCGAAATTTTTTTTTGCGAAATAAGTAACTTATAAAGTTACCAAAATAAACAGGAGGGCAAGATGAAAGACACGAAGCAATTAGCGGAGGTAACTGCAAAATGAACTATAAAGCAGTGTTCAAGTTAAAGGATGGAATAGAAGGTGAAATGAGGATTACTGCTCAAAGCGATAGCGACGCATTTATGGCGACTTGTAGAATGTTCGCATTGCAGGACTCTGTAGAGTGGCGTATAGATAAGATGGAGTCGATCTTTAATCCTAAAGAGGAGATGAAAAAGGCATTGGATAATATTGAGAGGTTAGAGGAACAAGTCAATATGGAATATGATTATGCGCAAGACAAATTGAAAGCGTTGCCAGAAAAACTTGAGGGCGGGTATGAGCATCAGAGACGAGAAGAGTTAGTAGACAAACTTTACGAGGCGAGTGAATATCTTGCCGACGTTAAGAAGTATTTGCAAGAATCTTCTGTATTAATAGAGTAAACAGATAATCAAAAGGTATAGGAGTTGAGGAGAATGAGTTTTATAGAAGAACAAATCAAAAAGTATGAATTTCAATTAAAGTTACTTAATAGCGGATTTTCAACACTGGTAGAGCGCAGAGAAATAGATATCATCAAGAACAAAAATTTACTAAAAATCATTTTAGATATAATAGAAGACACTCAAAGGAGTTTGGACTATTACAATAAAAGGCTGGACGAAGAGGATGTCGCAATAAATTTGGGAGAAAAAAGAATAGGAGGAAGTAATGGATAAACTGACAAAGCAAATAATCAAGTGCAAAGTAATGCAATATCCGCATTTGCAGAATAAAATAGCAGACGATATTTCAAGCGTAAGTGAGAAAATCACAAGCGTTGGAGTGTCAGGCGGAAAGTGCTCAGTGAGGAATATCAGCAGTTTTGACGAACGGCTGGTAAGTATAATGTGTAAGGAGGATTACTTATGGCGCGAGGCAATAGAGTTGGCAGCGGATTATTTTAAAGAAAGAGGACGTGAAGAAGTAGTCAAAGCAGTTGAAGGGTTGTATTGGAAGCGCACGCTAAATGCAGACGGCGTGGCATTAAAACTAAATACTTGTAGAGCGCAGGTATATAGGAAAGTTGATGATTTTTTTGAAATGGTGCATAAATACGCTATTAGAAATGGAGTGATGTCCGTAAATTAGCGTAAACATATTGAGACAAGTCTCATACAAAAACTAATATAAAGGGATGTAAAATGGTAATGTCCAAAAGAGGACGAGAGCGCTGAATAGCGTATGATATATGACTATAAAGACATCTAAAGCGTTGGCAAAAGTGCTGGCGCTTTCTCTATGCAGTAGTTCTCTTAAGGATAAAATATAAGGCGCTACATTGACAGTAAAATTAATGTGTGGTACAATAATAGCGCCTATCTCTAGGAGGAAGAGAGTGGCAAAGAAAAAAACAAAAATAAATAGCGCAGGATATGAGCAGCCGGTAAATGAAAAGTCGCAATATCAAAGTTACAATAGCGACAATCTGGATATTGAAGATAATTCATACATAAGTGAAATAAAAAGATATCGTCATAATACAAAATACACTCAGATTATAGCAGACGATATAATATCTCAAAGAGGTGCGCAAAGTGGGGCGTTGGACGTTGAGGGCAAGGATGGAGAACGCGCCCAAAAACACGCAAATATGATGTATGAGACGTTCAGGAATATAAAGAGTGACGTACCTAAGATAGCCGCAAGCACAGGTTATTCAGAGCAGGAAATACAACGAGTAAAAAATCATCTGTTTTTTAATGAGTATGAACTTGCAGACGGAAAACACAAATTTTACCCAGACTTTTATCAGGCTCAGTCGTGGGATAGGTTGAGAAAAGGAGAGCCAATCGAAATTGATTTCATAATGATAGAGCACGAACTTATAGAAGAGTCGCTTATGCGTAATGGAATAAATTATGATGACGCTCATAACACAGCAAACGAGACAGCAAATTATCAGCAAGCAATAAAGGAGATTAAATATGGTCAAGTTAAGAAAAAAGGAAATTAAAGACGGTATAATATATTATTATTATCAAATTGAAGGAAAAGGTGAGTGGGGAGAGTTATTTATAAATACTAATAACGGTCAAAATGGCTGGAACATACTTGCCGAAGGAGATGTTGAGTGGTTTGACAATTGGCGTCAACACGCTTATTACAGGATGAGAGAATATGTCAAAGAGAACAATTATCCAGAGACAGATATGGTTGCTTGGGGTTAATTAGAATTATTAAAAAAATGAAGCGCTCTTTATGGGGCGCTTTTTCGTACCTAAAGTTGAAGTAGTTTGAAAAGATACGTAAGTACATTATAAGCAATAGAGTTATACTCGTAAATTAACAATAAAAAATAATTGAGACAAGTCTCATACAAAAATGACAATAAAGGGGTGTAAAATGGTATTGTCCAAAAGAGGACGAGAGCGCTAAATAGCGTATGGTATATGACAATAACGTCATTAAAAGCGTTGGTAAAAAGTGCCAGCGTTTTCTTTATGCAGTAGTTCTCTTAAGAATAAAATATAAGGCGCTGTATTGACTGCAATATTAAAGCGTGGTACAATAATAGCGCCTATCTCTGGGAGGAGAGAATGGCAAAGAAAATAGGCGCGGGTGGAAAGCCGCAAGAATATAATGAGCAGAATGGACAGTATGGATGCAGACAGCCCAAGAAGTTTAAGCAAAATACAAGTTATTCCGAGATACTTGCGGCTGATATAATACAACTGCCTGACGAAACATTTCCAAGATCAGTTGGTGCAAAGTGGGCAAACTATGAGATTGAACTTGCTGATGGAGAGATAGTAAGGCTTCAAGAAGGAAGCAGACTTCATCACAAAGAAGTCTTTGCCGGAAAAGGAACTAAAATACCAATTCGAGAAGTAGACAGGCTTGTAGAGAAATATGGAGGTAAAGCAGAAAACTGGCAAAAGATAAAAGCCATTGGTACTATAGAACATAGCAATGGAGAGATAGAAGAGATAGAGATTCATTGGTATGAGGAGCCACAAATAGGCAGAGTAAAATTAAAAGAGAAAAAAATAAGGAGATAGAATGAAAAGAGTAAAGTATATTGGAAAAACCAAGATGGACTATATTGTCCAGAATAACGATATGGATTTAATTCCTAATAAGATTTATGAGATAATTGAAGAGACAGAGCGTAGTTACATTGTAATAGACGAAAGCGGTGAAGATTATGCATATCCGAAATCTTTTTTTGATTTAATAGAAGATTAAATTAGTCGTATAAGGAAATATAATGTAATAACAGCACAAACACAAGGCACTCTAACAAGGGTGCTTTTTTCATATTCAAAAGGAGGCAATGGCAATGGCGAAATATAATTGGAGCGAACTCAAGATTGCCTTTCTCAACGGCAATTATAAAAGTCTAAAGGATTTTGCAGAGGAAAGAAACATACCGTATCGGACGTTGCGAAAGTCAGCCGTAGGCTGGGGTAAAGAAAAGCGAGAAAAGACAGGAAATATACAGAAAGAATTATTTGCAAGTCAGATAGAAAAGGGAAGTTCTTGCAGTACATCAAGAAATGAAAGAATATTAAATGCGCAAGACAAGTTGCTTGAATTTTATGAAAATATAAGTCCTAAAGACATAATAGAGTGGGCGAAGGACTCGCCCAAGATATTTGTATCATTGACAGCAGGTTTGATCAACTTGCAAAAGATACACAGGCTCGCAGAGGGATTGGATAAAGCGAGTAGCGTAGAGGACGCAAGCGCAAAGTTGGATAAACTTTGCGAGGCTATAAAGGATGTCAAGAAAAATGAATAATTATTTTACGTCAAAACAACGTCAAGTTCTTAGACAGGCAAATAAGCGTTGGAACATCTTGACTGGGGCGGTGCGCAGCGGAAAAACCTTTGTGTCGTACTTTCTAATACCTGAGAGAGTAAAGGAACACTACGATAACAACATACTATTCGTTGGCAAAACTGTAAACACGTTAGATAGAAACGTATTTGATCCAATGCGTTCAATCTTTGGAGACAAGTATATTTCCAAGATAATAGATAAGCGGTTTGTATACATATTTGGCAAGAGATGTTACGTCGTGGGAGCAAACGACGAAAGAAGCATAACGAAGATACAGGGCTTATCGCTTGGGTATTGTTATTGCGACGAGTTGACTACGTATCCCGAGAGTTTCTTTCAGATGCTAAAGTCAAGATTGGATTTAAGCAATAGCAAATGCGACGCGACTTGCAACCCAGAGAGCCCAAGCCATTTTGTCAAGCAACATATCGACAACAACGACTTAGACATATATACTGAGCATTTTACGATATACGACAATGACCGGCTACCTGCGGAGTTTGTCAAAAACTTAGAAAACGAGTATAGAGGTACGGTATACTTTGACAAGTGGATACTTGGAAAGTGGGTCAAAAGCGAGGGGCTTGTATTCCCATTGTTTAGACGAGAGAAACATTATATAACGTATCAAGAATATTTAAAATATTATGGCAGCAATAAGATAAAGTACGTAATATGGGGAGTGGACGGCGCTACGACCAACGATAGTACGGCAATTGTGCCTGTTGCGATTTTGCAGACAGGGCAAGCGGTTGTGCTCGACTTGTTCTATCACAATCCAAAGGTAAACGGTCAGTTGTCTAACGAGCAACTTATACCTTACATTAAGCAATATATGGATGATATGGAAAGTAAGTACCGATTAAAACAAAACGGCGCTTATTTTTATACCACGGTGGATTGCGCTGCGGCAGACTTGAAGATCACGCTTGGCTCGCACTTGCCAGCATACTTCAACGTGCATAAGTACACTAAGAAAGATATACAGCAGACGACGGATATTGTCAACAATGCTTTGGGGCGTAACGCTGTGATTATTCTTGATATCGGCGGTTATTATAACTACGTTAGGCGGACTTTTGTTAAAGAGGTATCTCCACTCGTAGTTGATATTGAGAATATGACTTGGGATGCAGACAACAAAAAGTACGACCCAAGCGTGCCTAACGATTGCGCAGACGCATTTAGATATGCATTATGCGCGTACTTTATCAATCCTGATAATCTTTGGAGTACGCCGGAGGCTAATATCTATTTTAAGGAGAGAATAATAAATGAGTGAAGAATATCAAAAATTGCGTCTTAACGAAAAGACGCCTGAATACGTAAATGCCTCGGCATTCAATACGTATGCAACTTACGCATTGACGAGTCACGCCGCATTCTATGCAATGGTAGACTCAACATATAACGGATTTATGAGGCGGTGGGTGCAGAATTGGCTGTGGTGGTATGATGGATACGTGCCATATTTTCATAATCAACAGAACGGTATATTCAGTACTAGGATGGGACAAGCGCTCGTTGATAAAATGGCAAAAAAAGTCGTCGGCGGTCGAGTAATGTTCAAAGTCAGCGGAGAAGAGCGCAATTTACGCAAGGCATCTGATAGACCGTTGACCAACGAGGCGTTGCAATATGTCAACGAGTGGGCGAAAGATACTGACTTTGCAGGAGCCGTTAAGCGCGTCGTGAGGTTTGCCGCAGCGGCAGGCACTGGGCTTTTGAAGATAAACAAGAGCGGCGGTAAGTATTGGGTGGACGCGTTACGCTTTGACAGTTTTTTGCCTACGGTAGACTTTAGAGGTCGAATTATTGACGTAAAGTGCTATCTGCAACCTTATACTAGAATGTCGGCAGATAGAAAGGGCAACGGAACAGCGTACTATCTCGTTGAGCATAGATATTACGGAGAGTATACGAGGGCGGACGGTAAGGTGATTTGGAACGCTCCTCTTGCGACATATGAAGTGCACGCCGTCAGCGGCAGTATTGAACTTGCACAGTATGACGCAGGTAAAGGAAGCAGAGTGCCTTACGAGAGTTTACCTAAAGCAGTTCGTAAGAGTATACGCAAGGACTTCGGCGTTATGATAGACAAACCTATGTTGTTGCCGTTTTCTGAAGATATGAGCCTTGGTTGCGAACTTGTCAAATGGACGGACGGCGTAAGCAATCTGCCTCAAGTACCATTTGGTGAAAGTTTGTTGGCGCCTGTCATTGCACAACTTATGGCGTACGACTATTACTTCTCGGCGTTCAACACGGATATGTACACCGGCAGAGCAAGAGTGTTGACCTCAACGGCTATGATGTCTCCAAACAATGGAGGGCAAAACAGCGGTATGGATAATTACTTGCTCACCAAAATACCTAATTATAGCGGAGACGACCAAAAACCGATACCGCTACAGTTTGACTTGCGTTCGCAATCCTGGGCGGAGATACGTGACCATATAATACAAAATATATCTATTCTTACAGGAATCAACGTGGCTACTATAGCCTCATTTCTCAATGACAGTCAAGCGCAGAAGACGGCTAGAGAAGTCAGCGTAGAGGAAAATGAGACGGCGTCTGGCATATATGAAAAGAGAGAAATTATAGAGCGACCGATAAATCGCATAATCAAGTCGATTATACGACTTGCCGGCTACAACGACGATATCGTCGTTCGGTGGAGTACGAGCGAACTTATGAATGCTTTCAATCGTTTGGATTACGCTGTGTCCGGTGTTAACAACGGAATAATGTCCAAGGAGAGAGCAATCAAGATGCTTAATCCAGATGACGACGACGAACAAATTTTTGACGAGTTAAAAACCATTGAAGAGGATGGCAATAATGCTCAAGTCCAACCAATTGATAATTTGCGGAAAAGATCAAAATCGTAGAGTTTAGATAGCCGTAAGCAATAAATTTGGTAGCAAAAAAATATCAAGACAAATGACAACCGGTGGGTTGTCCTTTTTAATGCAACGAAGAGGCATTCACCTCTTTATATACAAAGCCTTAGGCAGGGCTTTAACTTGCTAGGACTACCATAGACGCGTGGCTAGGCTGGTTGCGGCGCAGTCGCAAGAGGCTAAAAACGGCTGGCGCGAGTAAAGGTTGTCCGAAACGAATATATTCGAGACCCAAACAGGAGGTTAAAAAAATGGGTATTTTTAAAAAGAAGATGTCAAAAGAAGACATCATAGCAGCAATCAACGCTCTTTCAGATGATGAGCAATGCGAGTTGTTTGAAGAGTTGGCAAACGAACTCGAAGAAAATGACGAGGACGCTCAAGTCGATAATGAGCAAGAACAAGAGACAAGCGACGGAAAAGCAACTCGAAAAGTAATTGAGGAAAGCGAATCGGAACGTGTCGAGGCCGAAGATAGCGAAGAAGTCAATTCGGCTCTGGGGGCGCGGATAAGCGCGTTAGAAGAGCAACTTGCGGACATCTCAGAGAGGTTGGAGCAAATGCTTTCAAGTCTTGAAAACAAAGACTTTGGAGCGCAATCCGGCGGCGGCTCGGAAAAGCCCGCTGAGGAAGAAGACGAAGCGTATATAGACGCTTATTATGCCAAACAACAAAGAAGAAAATAATGGAGGTAAAAAAGTATGGCTAGTATTTTAGGGGATATCAAGACCCCATTCGTAAACGACTTGACTCTTAAGAGGGTTATGTCAAGCGCAGTAAAAAAGAACATTTTTCAAAACATTTTCACCAAGCCAGGCGAGGCGGTAACTGAGGAATTCAGCGAAGACACGTCCGCTGCTCAAATTCAGGTAATCAGAGTTAAACCTATCAATGATGATGCAAGACGTATAGGCGGAGCAGTTAACGGTGGCTATTTCAACGAAGACAATGCGGCAATTTCGTCTACGCAGGCTTATCCTATCAATATGCTTGAGCAAATCGACAGACCTATTGATATTCCTACCAACGCGCAGGATATGATAAACGTCAATCTTGTTGAGGCAGAACTTGCAAATTTGTCAGGAAGAGTCGCAAGAAACATCAACGCTATGACTATTGCGGTGCAAATAGCAAAGAACTTCAACGATTTGCGCAAAGGATTAGTAGAGAACAACTGGATAAAACTTGACGCAGAAAATCCAAACTTTAAGGATGCTATTATTGACGCTGGCGCTCAACTTGACGAGGGTAACGAGGCAGAGGGTATTGACGCATATCCCGACGATGGCAGAGCGGTATTTATTCGTTCCAAAGTTAAATCTACTTTGCTCAAGACAGGACAACTGATAGTAGGCGGTAGCAATACGGCGCAAGATATGATACGCAAAGGAGGACTGGACGCAAGCGCTACTCCTGAAGTTGCAACAAGCGGATATATAGGCGAAGTAAATAATATGCCAGTATACGTTGCAAGCAAGCCGGTGTGGAGACTCGCGGAGAAATGGCTTGGCTTGGCAGAGGGCGCGTTGGATGGCGTTGAGGCGCTTGTCGTAAGCGGTATTGGTACAGGCAGAGGCTTGGCGTTCAATCACGCGATCAAGATCGTGGATACTCAAAACGGACAAGGCAAGAGAATTCAACCTTGCTACCGCTTTGGCGCAGAGTGTTGGGACGCGTTGAGTGTCGTACCTATCGTCAAGAGCGATTTCACCAATCCGTCGGCAGATGCAGACCTTGAGGCAATTCCGCCTAAGTCCAGAACGCCTGTTGCGACGGAATAACAACTATGGAGAGGGAAACCTCTCCTTTTTAAGGAGGTAAAGACAATGCCGATGAATGACGAATATATGACATACGACTTCCGTAAACACAGATACATACTTACGGAAAAAGCCGTGTTTGAAGAGGTGGGCATAAACCTCAACGATATTACAGGTGGCAACGTAACGGACAAAAACCTATTTTTGAAAAGAGTGTCGTCAGACGTATATAGTTATCTGCTCGAGGGGTCGCGTTCGCCCGATTATATAGAGTACATACTCGCTGTTGACACTGACCTCCGCGCCACGGTGCAAGATATGCTTGTTGCGCAAGCCGAGTATACCTTGCTCAACGGAGCAATCAGTATGTTTGCAGGAATAAATCTTGCAAAAGGTACAGCGGTGGATATATACAAACTGCGCGACGAGAGAAAAGTTGCGGAGCAAGTACAATCTGAGGCAAATAAGATATTGCCTCAGTACGGTTTTTGCTTGAAATATGCAGGGACTTTGCCAACGATAAGTCCGTCAGTAAAGCACAAGGGGTATTGATATGAGCATTATAGATGTTTATTGGAGATTGAGCCTAGATGGGGCTTTTGAATGGGCGACGTGGCGAGACAAAAAAATTAAGGTCAAAGCGCTTTCGCCTCAAGCCCTTAAACGCGGCGTATATAACAACGTAATTGCGGACGAGGGCTATATAACCTTGCAGACGCGCTTTGTAGAAGATTATAAGATCAACGACGAAGTGGAGTACGGAGGCAAGCGCTACGTCATCACCGACGTGACGCGCGAAACGAGCGAGGTAGTTTCTCAAGCCTCTATATATATGGGTGGACACTTGCAGGACGTGACATTGCAGTTGTTTGAGGTGAACGGTAATACGAGAAACTTGCATTGCGCTACGCCTATAATCACAGTCGTTGATAACGTAGCGACTATCACCTGTGACACTATGGATGCAGTGGTATATTACTCGCTTGACGGTTATGTGCCAAGTTCACTTTCGCCTAAGTATTCACAGCCGTTTGATATAGGGACGGCAGACAATGTATACGCGTTGGCGTTAAAGGACGGCAGATTACCCTCAAAGATAGGAGTGTGGAGCAAATGACGAAATATCAGCAAATAGAGTTGGCAATAAAAGATGCAGTATCAGCGGCAAGAGTTCTTATACCAATTGATACAGGAAACTTGAGATACAACTCTTTCAAGATTGAGCCGCTAGGGAATATGCGGTGGAAAGTATTTATTGACGATAAGGTTGCGCCGTATGCGCCATACGTCAATGAGTCGTGGATATCGCTCAAGTGGAACGGCAAGCAAAACCCAAATGAGGGCTTTTGGAAAAAGGTATTTGAGTTTATTGCAAATCAAATATCTTCAGCAACTAACGGACAAATAAAATGGAGTTAATTATGGCAGAAATAACAATAAATCAAATATACGAGTTACTTTCACGAGAACTGGAAAGTGACTTAAATGCAATATCTGAAATAGTAAAGTTTTCAGTTAAGCCAAGTTTCAACTATCAAGAGCCCAGTAAATCGTCAAGCGTGATAAACGGCGTAATGAATTTTGCTACAAACAATGTTGCGCCAATAGAAAACTTGGAAGCATACACGTTGCCGTCGATAGTGTCCTTTGTCTGCGTAAAGGAGTATTCTAATGAGATTATGGCCATTCTGACAAAGTACATAGCGGACAACAAAGGAAAAGCATTGACGCTGGGCGATTACTTTGCAATACCAACGTACAGCACGCCTTCGCAGAGCGAGTTGCAAATGGTCGGACAGTTGGGCGAAAGTATCAAGATAACTATGTATATTGAGTACGCTGTATATAAGGAAATACTTTTTACTAATGACATAAAAGCCACAATTGACGGCAACGTTTTTTTTATCAACGAGTTTGGTATATCAAAGCAAAAGGCCTGTGACAGTGACAGCGTAGAGAATAATCAGACGTTGCAAAGTATAGTTACATCACAGTCGTTAACGTTTACGTTCAATGCATTTATTTCTTCTAATGCTATGGACATATTCGACGAGATTTTGTCCCTTGAACAACTTGCCAAAGAACATACTCTCATTCTGTCCCTCAAAGATAATACGACTTATAAATATAAGGTAGTTTTGAATAACAGTCAAATCAACGGCGTAATTGGAGGCGCAGTATACTGTTCGCTTACGTTTTCGGTTTCGGACGGTAAAAATGGAGGCAAGCAATAGGAGGCGCAAAATGAGTGAATATAGCATTATTATTGAAGTCAAAGGCGACGGCAGTAACGGCTCGTCTTCAAGTGGAAATGGCACTCAAGGCTCAAACAGTGGCACGGCAGTGGGGGGAACAGGCTCGTCGTCAGAGACCGGACAACTCGTTCAAGGCTCAAATGGGTCGACGCTTAAACAACTCAAAAAATCCGTGGCTGTGTCAGGCGCAGTGGCTATGGGAATGAAGGTGCTCAACTATAAGACCTCAAGAGTATACACCGAGACAGGAAATAGGCAATGGCAAGACAATATCAACGCCGCAAAAGAAGTCGGCGGACAGATCGCAGGCGTTATTGGCGGCTTTGTTGCCGGCGGCGCAATTGGTGGAGCAGTGGCTCTTGGCGGAGTGGCGCTAGACTACGCTTTGAAGTACGAGTCATACAATTTTGCAAAGCAGATGGAAGCCACGACCTTGTCTATCAAGCAGCAACGTATGGGCGTAGGCGGTATGTCAATGTCACGCTCAAGAGCAAGCAATCAATAGGAGAATCACAATGATAGCTATTACAATATACGCCTATCTCAATGGCATTTGGACAGAGCAAGTAAGTTACACTCGCCCCTTTCAGGGCGAGGATAAACTCGACGAAACACTTGACAGTGCTATCAATGATTTTACGCTAAAAGAGGCAGAACTCCTACTACCGTTCACGGAGTATAAGATCGTTGCTAACGACCAATACGGAAATGCCAAGACTTTATATTTTCTAGTAGCGTCACCGTTGGCAGAAAAAGTGCGAATGGGAGGATAAAATGGCAAAAAAGAAATTTGGAGGTAAAATGCGTCCAGCGAGGATACTTCTTGCTCGCACAGGCAGATTTGTTGATCTTTCAAGAAGTAAAGAAGATTTGTGGCAAGAGGTTATAGACGGTAATGAA
The DNA here is from genome assembly GCA_029061605.1 of Clostridia bacterium. Taxonomy (GTDB): domain Bacteria; phylum Bacillota; class Clostridia; order Christensenellales; family UBA3700; genus RACS-045. The sequence continues at coordinate 14,429 of JAIDRT010000030.1, forward strand.
AGTAACGCGAATAGCGGAGTATCCAAGCAAGGTATTAAGATTGAGCGTGTTAGAAAACTTGTAGATAAAAAGCATAAAGATGTCAAAAAGAAAAAAGCAAGGGCAAGATTGGCAGATAGGCTTAAGAAAGTTGCGCAGAAGAAACAAAAAGCCTCTTTGGACGCAAAGCAAAAGATAGCAAACCTAGTACAAAGGTTTAGGAATGGAGAGCGAATAGACCTAGAGACGGAGATTATGGAGTTTGACTCTCGACCCCAAAAGGCGCTCAAAGAATTGATTGGAGAAAACCTAGATCTAAAAACACTCTCTTTACACCTTGACGAACTCAAGCATATGGAAAACGATCACGGAGAGAATGGTACATCAAACCGTGATATGAGGGATATAAAAGATTATCAAGACATAATAGATATTATTACTGATTTTGACGAGCCTCCAAAGTTAGGATTGGACAAAAAAGGAAATATAGATCTGTCAAAAAAATATATGGATAAAGATAATAAACCGTCCCCAAAGGTCGCATTTAAAAAGAGTATAAATGGAGTAAAGAGGTTGGCGATTTTAGCAATATCTAACAACAAGAAGAAACGAGCGCGGTTAATTACAAGTTATAAGGGGAATAAAAAATGACAAGAGCCATTAAGACTCTTGTCGGACACGTGAGTTATGCTGCTTTCGCCCCTTCCTCTTACGTCCAAAACCGATCCGTATCACTACTGTTATTATACGCAATAATTGAGGTAAAAGTCAATGGGTTGTGCAAAAAAAATCGCAGTCGGAATTTTTTATATGATTACTGACCGCTATCAGTCGGCTTGAGATAGTGCTTTTCGAGTATGAGGTACACGACGTCTAGGACAAGCAAGACAAGGAAGATATAGAATGTAAAGCAAAAGTTGGTGGATAGTTTAACCGTGTTTGCGTCTATATCGTCCATAAGAAAGCCAATCCCTTGCAGGAACATAACGAGAACAGCGCAAACAAGCGACCAAGTAAAATTGAATTTCTTGCACTTGAAGTTGCGCACGACGCTAATAATCGCCAAGACAAGGCAGGCTATTAACAAAGCCGTATAAATAACATAAACAGCAATGTTTAACTTGTTATTTAAATAGGATTGAGTTGCTTGATCATATGTAATGTTGAACATTGAGTAGGGGACCCAAATTATAAATGGAAGGAATCCATCAAACTGACCGTTTTTAAGTTTTATATTATCTAACGGAAAGAAAAATAAAACCAAATAGAGAATGGATAGCCCAAGCGTTATCCATTTTTTGTTCTTAGAAACATTAATAATAAAAGTCTTCATAGACAAATAATAACATATATGGAGGTAAAAAACAACTATTATGTATAAGACTAGATTAAATTTAATTGAGCCAACAAAACTCTTGGAACGTGTGACTGTAGACAATTTACGTTTCCTTAACCCACTTGGGCACGATTACGCAAGCGGAGCATACGACATAAGTCCACAAGTGAGCGATAAGCAGTTCGCGGACAACTTTGCAGAATATACTACAGATAGAGGCACAACTGCGCCGCAAAGAACAAATTTGCGAAACGAGGTATATAAAAATATATATACAACGAATACGTCAATATCAATCTATAAACTGTGTTTTTGGAGTATGACATCATTAGGCAACGTAAACTTGTCAACAGTAATAACCTTAAAAGCGCCCGACAACAGCGCATTGTGGACAGGAGAAACAAACCAAACTACCAACGAGGTAATGGCGATTTTGCCACTCACTCAAAAAGGTACATATATGTTAGAATACAGAACAAAGAATACTGCAATGGGGGCAGACTATGATATGGCTACTTACACTTTTAATGTAATAGGTTTTACCACTCGCAAGCCCTACACAATAACGGACGTAATCAACCGCATTTTGAATGCAGGCGTAGGGGCTTGGAACGGCTACTATAAGTTAGACCCTGCATTGGCGGAGCGTTGGTCGAAGATACCTGCGCCGGAGTTTGAAATTACAGGCAAGACGCTGTATGAAGCGCTTCTTATGATAGGCGGATATAAGGACATACAGGGCATACCGAGACTTGGACCCACGCCAGGGAGCGAGAAGAGCGGCGAGGATTGGAAGTTTAACTATATTACGTTCAGATTGCTCAACGAGGGTACGGAGTGGGTACCGCCGAGCGGTTGTATAGATAGGCAAGTGGTACACAATGGCGAAAGTTACTGCGGAGGATTGGAGAGTTATGTAGATAATTTTGTGGACAATGCTAAGAACGGTGCCGTGCGTATACCTTACCCGACAACGGTGCGAACGGAGACGACAGACCTTGTTATTGACGACAACTACGCCATAATCAAGACTGACTTCCCAATATACAAGGTCAATAAGGTTACACAATATAGCGTAAATTCAAGTAGCGTACCTGTTGGTGACATAACGCCGTATATCTTTGAGAAGAGCGAGTACGACAACTTGAGTTCATATGTTGGCGAATTTCCAACTGCCAAGCAATTCGCAATGTACTACATACAAGGACAGCCCAATATATACGGACTTGTACTTAAGCCCGAAGTTGCAACGGCGTTGGGGCTTGCGACTGATAAAGGACAATTCGCAGCGGTGCAGATAGCAGACAAGAGAAGCGGGCAAAAATACTTTAGCGGATATGGCATCTCGGCGTTTGCTTATAGCGTAGACTATACGCCAATGACAAGTCGCAGAGTAAGGCAGTTTAGACCAACGGATAAATACCCAAACGGAAACTTGTTGTATTACAACCAAAGCGCAAATATCGTTGACAGCAAGAATTACGGCGGACGAATGAAGAGTGAACTTGCGAGAATTGGAAACAAAGTGGAGTTGGAGACTTATAGAATATATGATTTGGCGCATAAGCCTAAAGTTGGGCAGACCAAAGACGGTAAGAAAATAACGCAGGTAGATTGGGAAATTGGCACGACGTCAATCAAGGTAACGATACATCTCGTTGAGAATTACAACAGAATAAGCGAATATATAGGAATCAATTCTATGCAGAGATTTTACGAGGTCAGCGAAAAACAAGCGACTGATAGGGCTTGTAACTTCTCGTATTTTGCAAAAGTCAACGGCGTTGCTGGTGATAAGCGTGTATTGACGCCCGCAGGTGTCAATGCGTTTGCTAAGGTCTTTCAGAATATTCCAGAAGAGCAGGTCGGAGATGATGAGATTACTTTTGTTGTGGCTACAGCGTATTCCAAAGACGGAGAGCGGATACAAAGTCCTACAGTACACGCCGTAAGTAGTAACGGCTTCGGCAATTCAATATGTTTCTTTTTTAGTTTTGAGGATAACTATTCAGCGGGCGGACAAGCAGTCAGAAACGGAGATGCAAGAAAAGTGCAAGTTGCAGTGCCTTATGGAGACGAGTACGGCGAATTTTATTCTCTCAAAATGGACTTTTATAAGTATAAGACAGATAGAAGCAAGACTAAGTATCCTAACGGCTTTACATATCTGGATCAAATAGAAAATGGTTGGTGCGATTTGTTGCCAGAAGTGCAAACAGACGACTTTGACGGAGATCCATATATGAGTTACACCGCGGTTATAGACAAGAACAGCGGAGAGAAGATCTCAGTCGAGACGCAAATACACTTCCAAGCCGGCAATCCTGATACGATAATAGGCACTGCGCTTGGCGAAGATAACCCGCTTGTGAGTAACGAGCGTCATACGCATACGTTTGTATGCTTGCCATATAGATTGGAGGCTTTGCAAGAGAGAATACCTGTCGAAGACATAGAGAAATATAAAATCGCAACGCCAAAAATCACGGCATTTATTAGCGCAGTTGATATTGGCACAATCACCAATACGACAGGACAGGACGCATTATCCTGGGCTTGCGTCAACGAGAATGGAGATATATTGCTGGGCAGAAATCAAGCGATAAAAAATGGTCGGTATGAAACCGCGCCTGCATCAATAAATCTAGATTTATCTATCAAATAGGAGGTAAAAAATGATAGTAATATACATAAACGGCGAGGGGACGGCAGAGAAGTTGTCCCCTCAGCACGTTTACCAAGGAAGCAACCAAAGCGGAGTGTTGGTGTTTGCGCCGACGCCACCGCAGACAGAAGTGGGCATAGCGTTTAAGTTGCCCGACGGTACAAGTACGCCATATTATCATATGACATATCAAGGCAATTACGAGGGGCTGTCGCAGTATGAGTTTACGTTGCCGTCAAGCATAACGCAGTTGTCAGGACACGCGGCAATAGCCTTGCAAGCGATATATAGCGACGGACAGCGGACGAGTCAACTTATTGATTTTGAGATAGAAGAGAGCGTTGTCGTATTACCGCCTGAGTTGCCGCCTAACGTGTATGATTTGTTGCGACAGGCAATAGCCAAGAATACGTCGGATATATCGGGCATACAAGGGCAGATAGATAAAATTGAGGACTTAGCTCAAAAAGCAGAACAAGCATCGGTAGATGCCGTAGAGACGGCTAATCAAGCCAAAGAAACAGCCGACGGATTAGCAGATAGTATTGCAAAGGCGAATGCTACTGCACAAGAGGCAGTAGAGACAGTCAATGGCGCGGTAAACGATATAGAGCAGTATAAGAACGAAACGGACAACGAGATTGAAAGTTTTAAAAATACAGTCAATGGACAAATTGCAGACATAGAGTCTACAGTAAATTCAGCAGTCAATACAGCCAACGACGCAAAGAGTACTGCAGATGGATTGGCAAGCAGTATAGCCCAAGCCAACGCCACCGCAAGTGAAGCAAAAGAAATAGCAGAAGAGGCGCTGGAGCAGTCCAAAGTAACCGGTACAAAAGTAAATATCGCTGGAGAATTTGCAACAGAGGTCAATTTTGACAGCGACCCGCAAACGCAGTTGAACGACAAGGTCAACAAGTCAGGCGATACAATGACTGGTCCACTATCTATCAATAATGGTTATGATTTGTCGGGATTAAAGCGTTTTGTTGTTGATGGCTCTGCATTAGCAGGGGATACTTGGTATCCAATTACTATAAAGGTGCCTACAGATAGAATAGCGACTATTGAATGTTTCGCTAATTTCGGTGGTGCCAGTGGAGTTGTGTCTTGGAGTACCCACGAATCTAAAACTATATCATATAAAGCAAAGTGGACAGTACAGGGTGGAGGTTACGGAGCAAATTACATTACGCGAATGATTTATGATTATTGCTGGCGTTGGGGAGACAATGTTTTTGGATATATTGATCAAATGGAAAATAGTAGCAATGAATATATCTATGTGAGAGGCGGAGCAAAATATGTGTTTTATGTCTCTGAGGGCGTTGAGCAGCCTGTAATTAGGACTTCCGCATTTACTGCGAGCAGTCAGACTGTTTCTCCTACAACAACATATATTCCGTTTGTACCGTCTAATTCATTTTGCTCAATGCAAGCGATATATGAAAACACGAAAAGGGTGTTAAGTGTTAACACAACTCAACTTGAGCCGACAACAGCCAATGGATGGACGATAGGCGGTCCGAACTTGGTAATAAATTCTGACGGAGTATATTTAGCGCAATGTAAATATGATAACAAATGGTCTAATTGTGGAATTATGATTAGAGCAAATAATAATACTGGCTCTAATGACACTTTATTTTCTGCTATGCCTATTTCGAATAACTTTAAAGCAGATTTTTATCAATTAACATACACATTTGCAAAGTTATTAAATGCGACGGTGTGGACGCTAGTAGGAGAAAATAAATCTGATCTTCCAACTCAAGTTGCATACAAGAAAATAGCATAGGAGGAATTAACAATGGGATTTTACGATAAAAACATCAACGGCTTTGTGCCGTATCAGAACGAAGAGGGAACGCTCCCCGAGTATACAGACGAACAAATAATGGAAATGCTCTCGCAAGGCAATATAGTTGCAGGTGCAGACGGCAGACCTGTCGTAGTGCCAAGACCAGAGCCGACGGCGGAGCAAAAACAAGCGCAATATGAAGCAAGAGTAGAGAGCCTTATACGCGAGCGATACACTGTATCACAAGAACTCGCTATAATTCGTCAACAAGAGAGCAAGGCTGAAGAATATCAAGCCTACTACAACTACTGCGAAGAGTGCAAGGCAAAAGCAAAAGTGGAGGTGTACGACAATGAGGTTTAAGATAATAGGCTCTACGGCTCAACCTATTGAGGCGCAAGTGATGTTTCTTGAGAATGGCGCGCTTGAACTTGAGTTCGACGAATTAAAGACACCTAACAATATATTATACGCTCGTGTCAAAGGCAAGACCTACGAAACAGCGATAAGAGACAGCAAAGCAAAGATACCCCGCTCAGCAATGGAAAGCGGGGTTTTATATTGCGAAATTGTCGGATATACAGCAGATGGCAAAGCGGCAAACAAAGTTGTGTGCGCACCTATACAGATAGCGTCAGCGCATAGCCAAGTCGAAGAGCCATTGTGCGCGTATCCGCAAATCAATGAAGTGCTTGAGAATATGGCAAGGCTTACGCTTGAGGCGCAAGAACTCAAGATAGAATATGAGGCAAAATATAACAAAGTAATTGAACAGCAAGAGGCAATGCTTGCAGAACTGAAGAAGATTGCGAAATCTTACAACTTGGGTATATCCCTATTCAATATAAATACGGAGGTAAATAACAATGAGAACAAAGGTTAAAACAACAATTTTGATAGCGTCCTTGATACTTGTCTTGGCGCTTTGTGCAATGGTAGCAACTGTGGGCATTACGTCCACAGCAAATGCGGAAGTCGCAAGTGGAGAGGCAGAGAGTGGCGAGGTAAGCGCAGTTCCGGAAGAGGAAAGCAAAGGCAATTGGTTTAGCGAGAATTGGAAAGCCATTGTTGAGATAATTACGTCAAGCGGTGCGTTGGCAGTCATATTTGCGATAATAAAATTATTTGGTAAGATAGCCAAGTTGAGAGGAGATCTGGGCAGTACCAACACTGACAACAAGGCAATCAAAGAGGCGTTCAACACAATGGTAGACGAGGTTGAGGGCTTTAAGAAAGAACTTGAAGAGATACATAAGTGGAATGCAATACTCAAGAGCGAAGTGGCAACGAGCGGAGAGAAGAGTTCGGCAGTACTTGCAATCTTTGAGAAACTTATAGGCGCAAGCGACTTGCCAAACGAGACCAAGCAGGCAATGCAGGCGGTAATCAACAAGGCTACAATTGGGGAGGATAAGAGCAATGACGAGGCATAAGCAAGGCGTGATATTGTATTATACAGGCATTGTCGTGTCCGTCGTTGCTCCGCTCATTACCGCTTTGACGCAATTCCCTGTGTGGACTTCTAAAGTACCTAAGACGCAACTGGGCGGTATGTTTATCTTTACCGCCTTGCTGTCGTGCATACCGTTCCTTAAGCATATCCGAATGCAACTCAAAACGCCGTCCGCAGTGACGGTGTGGGCGATAATATTCTTGATATGTTGGTCTATGAATAAGATAATCGTGCAGTTGTATTTGATTGCGCTAGTGGGGCTTATAGCCAACGTCGTGGGAGCGATATTGTGTGCAGTCGGCAATAGATTGAAACGACCGCCTATATTTAATAATCAATATATAAATAAGGAGAAAGAGGACAATGCAGAAACTTGAGAATAGAACAGAGAGAATAGACAACTCTCCTGTGGCAAAGAAACTCAATGTCACGACCAAAGAGTTTTTGGGAATGGCAGTCAATGCATTCTTGATACTTGTCTTGGCTCTGTCTATGTACGTTACGGTCAGCACTTCGTTTGATATAGATTGGGGCAAACTCGGATTTACTTCCATATTCGTCTACTTGATAAGTTGCGTAATATACTCCAACTCGCTCAACTTGGGCGAGTCTGCCGTAGCAAAAAAGCAGGAGTACAAGGACGTTTGCAAGAACTGTATAGACGCCATAGACACGCTCGTCAAGAATAAATACATAGAGCATATAGACGAGTATTGCTCGGAGAAGCAGAAAGCAGATCTGGAAATGCGTAGGAAAAGCGTATTGGGAGCGGTGTATATCTCTTGGGATAAGTACGTAGAAGAGTATGCGCAAAAGAGCATAAGAGAGATGCGAGCAATGAAACGAGAGAAAAAAGAGGGCGAGAAAAAGCCTGCGCCATACTTCAACAAGGAGCAAATCATAGCCTTGATAAAAGTAAGGCGAATGAAGTGTCATAAGTTTTCTCCGCAACAACTCACACGTCCAATAGACGCAAAGAGTGAAGAGTTCTTGGAGGATATATCCAAACTCCGCCGCAAGACAATGGCAAGGAAAATGCTTATGTCGCTAATGCTGACGCTCATTGCAGTGAGTTTCAGTGTGGAAATGGTCAATGACTTTTCGTATAGGACAGTAGTAGAGGGCGTCGTTAAACTCATTCCAATGGCGTGGTCTTGGGCGAGCGGACACTTTGCAGGTTACAACATAGCGTCCAACAATAAAATGGCGTATTACAAGGACAAGGCTCGGTATTGCTTGCAGGCGGACAATTGGCTTAATGAGCGATATAGACAAGCCAACAATAATTAAAGACAAATCCTCAGTTTGTGTTATTATATGGGGAGAGGGGCAGGGGAAACCTTGCCATTTTTCTCTATGCAAAAAAAGGTTACTTATATTTACTTTTCTCATTTACCTCGCAAGTAACAAACCTATATAGCCATTTACGATTATAAGACGTAATGGGTTTGTATTTGAGCGGTGATGGCAGAGAGTGAGGTATTTGTAAGGAGCGAAGCGACGGAATAGCGAGCAAACAATATTTAAAAAGGCGAGCGTCACAATTTCAGTGATCTGCAACTCTCGCAAAACTTAAGGACACTTTGGAAAGTGTCCTTTAAAATGTGCGTGATGAACAAAAAGGATTTTTTTAGGGGATACCAGAAGTCGGGACTTGAACTCCACTCGCATAGCCGAAGGCGGGATTTGAACCCCTAAAATCAATTTTTTTCTTATTTAAATTATATCACAAAAGGTGTGTTGCGTCAATAGTTGGAGACAAATTTTTTAAAAATTTTATAGATAATAAAAATGTTAAAAAGACGATGTGCAAAATAGAAAAACTAATTGTAAAAAATTTATAACAATTTATGGCTTTAAATGAAAAATAGTATAACATTTTGTTAAATAATTTTTTTTGTAAACTATTAGAAAATAGTTGACAACTTTTTTAAAAAATATTAAGATATAATTCTAAACAAAAACCTATTTAAATCGGGGGTGATTTATCTTGCCAGAATTACGCAGAATATATTGGGAAATTGCTCATAAGGTAAGTTTAGAGTTTTCAAACTTTTCTTATGAATTTGATGTTAATGATTTGAATAGAAGAATAGATAAAATTTTGCTTGAAATAAAAGAAAAATATGGCATTGCAAATATGCCTTCTATAAACATTTCAAAAGATGTAGATTTAGTAAATATGACTGATGATGCTGTAAGATTTATTATTAGTGATGAAAATAGTGCGATTAACGATAATAAATTTGTAAATAGTTCATATATAATTTCTTGTAAAATTGCTAAAGTAATGAAAAAGGGCACAAACAAAAATTACAGCATTGAGTTAGTTACTAATGATGTTAAAAAAATATATAGTCTTATAATCGATGCAATGTTAGATACTCATATGTTTTATTTGTATGGCTGGAATAATGAGTATGGCAATTTAGAAAAGAAGAAAGAGTTTTCTAAATTAAAAGTTAGTTTTTGCAAAAAACATAAATTAACTAGTGTTTTAGATGAATATATAGATTATGATAACTATTGTTCCTTTGCTACTTTTTGTAGGAATGATGATTATTCTTTAGACATAGAAAAATTTGTACAACTATGGAAAAAGTTTTCTAGTGAGCTTTTATCAAATTTGAATCATAAGGATAAAGAGTCTATAGTAGAAGACATTTGCAAGAATTATAAGCATGGTGCAATTTCTAAAAGAAAATTGAAAAACATGATGAAAGATTTACCAATGGGTAAGTATTCATTTATACGTATAAGTCGGAAAGTACCTAATTTCCATGCAAAAAAAATGGAATCATTATTTAATGGATCTATAAAAATAGGAAATATGATTATAATTGATACAATAAAGAAATATAATTATAAAAGGTATTTTGATGCAAAGTACATAGACATAACCGATTTTATTATTTGATGATTTATATATGGGGAAAGAGAATAAGAAGACATTCATTGCTTTTTTTGATTTGCTTGGTGTTAAATCAACGGCTGAATATGATTTTAAATTATATTTTAATTATATAAATAGATTTCAATCTCATTTACAGGATTTGGTAAAAGGTCATAATGAGGTTGAAATCTATGCGTTTAGTGATTGTGCATATCTTGAAAGCGAATCATTAAGTAGTTTATTACAAATTTTAAGAGATTTGCGTAGAGTATTATTTTTAGAAAGAATATATTTTAATGCGGCAGTAACAGAAGGTAGTTTAAACGCCACAAAGAAATCAGGTGAAAAAATAGATTTTACTTTGTTTAAGTCTGCATCTACAGTTAAAGTTTTTTCATTACAAGTAAACTTTACAGGTATAGGTATTTTTATAGACGAACATATAAAAAAGTATATGAAAGGAAATTTAAAGAAACTATTAATTGAAAGTGCTTATTGTGTTAATTTTGAACCTAAAGGTATTAGTACATTTAATAAGTTTCTTGATGTTAAATTTATAGAGGTATCGAATCAATTACTAAAATATCTTATAGAGCAGTATTTATCCACTATGACATTAAACGTAAAAGCTTCTAGATACTATTTATCAGCTATTAATACTTTAATTAATCAAGTAGATTTTGATGATTTAGGGGAATTCATAGATGAAATATATAGTTTATTTTATAAGGACACATTTGCAACAGCATTTCTACCAATTGATTTAATGTTTATTAATGCTATTTATAATGGTTTTAGGGAAAAACATGAAGGTCAAATTAATTTATTAGACGAGTATAATAATTTTTCAGATATCAGTAGAGTTTTAGATAAAGTAATAAAAAAATCGTACTTGGTTAAAGGCATTGTAGATTTAAGATTACAGTCAGATTGTTTAATAAGTAAAGATAATAAGCATTTATTAGCCAATTATCTGAGTATATATAAAGGATAGGATAAATTTTTGCTTTTCAAAGGTGCTTATAATGGCAAAATAATTAGAAAACACTTATGAAGAATAGAATTATAAGAGCCTTGGCAAAAAGCAAGCCGTTACATAAGTAGCGGTTTCTTCCATTGCCACATAAATCATTATTTGTTAGAATAAGAATGCCAAAACATAAAACAAATGATAGGGAGAGAATTCCATGACAGCATCGGAACAAATTTGCAATGAAATTGGAGCAAAGTTTTTTAGCAAAGATTTTGTTTATGAAAATTTAAAATTTTATAATGAAAGTAATAAAAGAGTTGAGTTGTGTGACGCCTTATTTGAGTATGCTTCGGTATATGTACCTATACAAATAAAGGAACGATCGAAAAATAAAGGCAACAAAACAGAAGAGTCATGGTTAAATGAAATTGTTTATGGAGCAGCGTTTAATCAAATTAAAGCCACAGTTAAAGCAATTAGAACGGATAATATTGAAGTGAACGATTTATATCATCAAAAGGTTAAATTATGCAAAGATAATTTAATATTCCCAATGATAGTATTTGATAATCCCAATATTACTGATTATAAGAGAATTATCATAGATGGGGAACTTATAATCAATGTGTTCAAATTGGAAGATTATGAATCTATGATGCAAGCAATAATACATCCGTATGACATTATATATTATCTACAAGAGAGAGCTAATTGGATTCAGGATTATAATTTGCCTAATATCGTAATTGGCGAGGGGGTGCATAGTACAATTCTTGCTTCAATTAAAACGGAACAGGATTTTGCTTTGTTTTTTATGCAATATATTTACGAAGGTCAAAGTGATAAGCAAAGAGAGGCGTTACGTCACCTTAGTTTGATAAATACATTTAGGGATCGTTTAATAAAGAAAGTTTCAAATTATAAAGTGATATTAAATATTCTAGAATTAATAGAACCGAGAAATGCCGATGGATTTATGAAATGGTTTGATTATGCTTGGAGATGTGCTTGTGATGATAAATTTGATTTTACAAAATCAGTTCAAGTACTATACAATAGTAAAAAAACGGACATAGTATTCTTTTCTATTGGAAGAAAAGAGTTGGCTTCTAAAAAATACTATCAGTTGCTTCTTGATGCAAAACAATTGCAGCATAAAGCGGACGCAGTGTTAATTTTCGCATTTATTGGTGATGAGGGAAATAAATGCCACAATGATTGGGTTTATATGGAAAAAGAATACGAGGAAGATGATGATTTCTTAAGATTTTATGACTCAATAGGAATGTTTAATGGTACAATGAGTTATGAGATTTATGATGAACTATGCAGAAAAATGATTGGCAAATAACCTAATTCAAGTCTTGTTATCCGCACCAAGTGTATTGGTCTAAAAGTCTTCTGACGTTTAGACCGTTTTTCATCCTAATATAGCAAAATTAGGGCATTTATTGGCATTTCGAGTTGATTTTTAGTATTTAGCAGCAACTTAATTGGCACAGAACAATGTTTGCACGATAGATTTTGTCAAGAAAAATAAGCAAGGAGCGTAATACAATTTCTATCTTGGATATGGACTTGAACCTATTATGGCTTTATAAATTGATAAGGTGGAAGTAATAATTAGATTGCAAATAAGTGAGAATATTGGCAAAAGTGTTTAGAAGGATAATTTGATTTTTGATGGCAGATATGATATAATCGCATTAATTTAAATGAGGAAAAGTATGATTGAGAGACTAATTAAAGAAGTAGAATGTTGTTTGAAAAATGAACTTTATATGTCGGCTTTAACGATCGTATTAACTTTGCCGGATATTTGTGGTAAAGCGGAATTTCCTGAATTAGGGAATGGAGAACGTTATAGAAAATGGTTGGATCAATATGCTTGTTCACAAGACTTCAATATAATTAGGAGTGAAGAGATATATAAATTGCGTAATAGCATGCTGCACCAGGGTTCCCCAACAACAAAAAAGAAAGGGGAAGACATTGATGAATTTGAGTTACTTATACAAGATCCAAATAGAGCGAGCAAAATGATGCAATCTAGGTATCAAGATTTCAATAAATGTGTATTGAGTATAAATATAGAGTCTTTATGTGGACTTATTTGTTCGGCATCAACAAAATACTATGCTAATAATAAAGAGAAATTTGGTTTTATTAATTATCGAATAGTAAGCATGGATTATAGTACAGCGAAAATTTTTAGAATAGACAGAGAAGCTGTTAAAATAAAATTTGATTAAACCATATGAAAGATGAGCAAATTAATAAACGCAAGCCGTTACGTAAGTAGTGGCTTTTCCATTGACACATAAACCATTACTTGTTATAATAATGGAAAGATCATTGAACATAGTGGCGCAGTAAATACCTTTGAGTTTTTTTGGGAAAACGGGTTGATTAAGCCATCATAAATATAAATTTCAATCTAACATAATGAAAATCAAAGAGGTATTACAATATGAGAATCCAGACATTTGGCAACAAAAATAATAAGGCGGTTTTGCTAATTCATACGCTATTTACAAGCGCGGACTTTTTTGCTCCCATAACACAGTTGCTTGCAAATGACTATTTCGTTATCGTTCCAACGTTGTCTGGGCACTATGAAAATTCTGCGTATGTATCAACAGTTGATGAGATAAGACAAATAAAAGAGTTCTTGGCTGAAAATAATATCAAAGTCCTTTATGCTGTTGCAGGATTTTCTTTGGGTGGCAATATCGCGTATGAGTTCTTTTGCAATAATGCCACAATGATTGAAAAAGTAGTCATAGATAGTGCGCCACTATTCAATTTTCCCAAATTTGTAAAAAATCATTTTCTTAAAAATTATACGAAATGCTTAAAAAGAATTAAATCGGGTAAGTATGACGTTGCTCATGAATTGAACAAACATTTTAACGGTATGGGGGAATACCAAAAGTATATTGCGCCCATTGTTTCGCAGGAAAGTCTAGACAGTCTTGTGGGAAGCTGTTACAACACAAAAGTTTACAAACTGCCCCCAACCGAATTGAAAAAAGTTACCTTTATTTATGGCAGTAAGGATATAGCCAGACTTTGTAATATGCGATTAAAAAAGTATCATATCCGTAAGATGAAAGACTATGGGCATTGCGGATTTTATCGGGAAGATCCCGTTGAGTGGGTAAAACAATTTATTCTGTAAGGTAACATAAACTGTAATTTAGCGTTCCAAAGTAAAAAATTAAGTATTGAGAAGAGCAGGGCTACGGCAAAACCGTAGCTCTTTCTTAGATTTAGATAGATTAAAATATTATAATTATTATAATAAAAGGAAAATCCTTTTTGTACAATGAGAACCTAATATGGGGAGTGGAGAGCAGTTGCTCACAGAAGAAGAGACGGCAAGGCAAGAAGAGAAAAAGTAGGCAAAAAAGCCTAAAAACAAAGAAAAACACACGCTTTCGGAGTAATTTGTACGCTCCTTTTGCGTGTGCTTGGGTGGCAGAGAGTGAGGGATTTGAACCCTCGGAACGGTTTCCCGTTCACACGATTTCCAATCGTGCGCCTTCGACCACTCAGCCAACTCTCTATAAAATCTATTAGGGTTTGGACAAAATCTATGTGGAGATTTTGTCGTCACTTGCGTGAACAACTGTGATAATAGCATAAAAAAAGTTTTTTTGCAAGCAATTTATTGATCAAATATGGATAAAATAAATTATATAAAGTAATTGCGTGTCATTGCGGATTGAAGAATTAAGTAACAAAAGGCAAGTCAAAGGTGATGGTTTTGTGCTATTATTGAGAAAAATGTAAAATTTTGTATAAATTTTTCCTAAATAAAAAAACATTACGCAATTTATGATTGCATAATTGGCATTGGCAGTGTTATACTATTGTTGAATTTTATTGATATTATAGCCTACGGAGGGACTATGGAAGAGAATACCAATGGAGAATTGACTTTTAGAAAGATTTGGCAACAAATTAAAAAGAGCGGAGTAAGGATAATAGTTTATGCTTTTATTGCGATCATTGTTTGCGGCGGAATTTTGGGAATTTGCGATATATTCGTAAGTCAAAGTCAATATGAAACAAGAATTACTTATTATTATTCCGGAGCAGAACTTGGCGAAAACCCTTGGGGCGGTCAAGAAGACGTCGTATCTGACATCAAGTCGGCAAACAACGTATCCACGGCTTTGGAAAAACTGCAATACAGCGACGAAGAGAAGGACGCTTTGGTGAATTTGATTATAAGAAATCTAAACGTGATGTCTACGGTTGACAAAGAGGTTGTCAGCGAAGCGGGCGTATTGATGAGCGCAAATTACAGTTATAGAATAGTTCTGTCCCAAGATCCGGCTATAGATAAACTTCTCAAATCAAGAAACGATTACAACAATATATTGAGCGCGGTAACTACAAATCATATTGAAACATTCAAGAGAAAGTTTTCTTTCAGCACGTCTCTTGGAAACTTGACGGTTTTGGACAGTTACAATGCATTTCAAAAGTATGATACGATACGCGGATATCTCAACGCATTCTCCGAAGAAAGCAAAACTTGGGCAGAGAAGGCTCCTGCTTTTGTATCAACGAGCCAAGATATGTCATTTGCTTCTTTGAATACCCGCATTCAAATGGCGTCGCAGAAGTTGGAGAATTATCTCAACTTTATACTCTTCAACGGAATCAACGCGCACGGTGAAATTCAATACGTTGAATTGAAATTAAAAGAGGCTAACGACACAATAGCAAACTGTGAGGAAAAACTCAAGACGCTCAACGAAGTGCTTGCGGTGATAATGCAAAACTACGACGTTAATTTGCCAAGTTCCGGCACAATAATTGTCAATCCTCCGGCAGAGTTGAAGACGGTGGTAGACGATATAAGCCAGGCTGTGAGCGAAAAGACGCTGGCTCAAACGGATAAAAACTCTTGGGAAACTCGTAAGACGTATTTTAATTCTCAAGACTTTGACAGTAAGACGGAAGAGCAAAAGAATGCTCTTATCAACACCGCTAATACTCTTGAACTTGAGGCTATCAACGAGTATAATGCGCTTGTAGACGGATACAAACTTATGATCGAAGAGTACAACAGCGGATATAACGTAAGTTCACTCGTTAGAATGACGTCGGTGCCGACGCAATCAACAAATTCTCCAATCACTGTGAAAATAGGCTTGATAGTGGAGTTGATGGTATTGATAATTGCAGTCATCATAGCAATGCTTGTGACAAGTAAAAAGGGCGCTATGGTACTCAAGAAGAAAGCCGCTGAAGAGTCTCAAGAAGTCGTATTGATAGAGAACAGTCAAGTTGGCGACGAAGAGGAAAATGCCGAGCCGCAAGGTTTGCCTGCTCAGGGCTTGGGAGATCCGACGGATCGCGATATAGATTCAAGCGAAGTTGAATAGAAAACAAAAACGCTTAAAAGAATAAATTATACAAATTTTGACAAAACCCGACTTTGAAGTCGGGTTTTGCTATTGACAAACCTTTTGTCATTGGTTTAAAATAAACGTATGGATACTGTGGTAATCGGTGAAATAAACAAAAGAAGTCAAAAGTTTGAGACCTTGCAAAAAAGGGTGGCGTACGTCTTGTTTGCGGGAGTTATGCTGGTGCTGTTGCAGGCATTTTTTTGTTTGACGCTTGTAGGCACAGTTACAAACACCGTGTCAAATAAATCCCATTTTATGTATTATTCGCAGGTGTATTTGAAATTTTGCTCAATGCTTTTGACGGTTTTTTTGCTTACGTACTACATTATCAAAATATACGTGAACGTTGAGAAAAGTACGGTGAAGATGGGCAAATTCACGCAAGATAATATGATACTTCTTCCATTTGCGTTTATGCTTTTATGGGCGCTTATCGCAACCTTTAAATCTCCGTATTTTGAAAAATCCCTATACGGCGCAGGGTATATCAACGAGGGCTATTTTACAGTCTTGCAATACGCCGTTGTATTTCTTTCGGCGTATGCAATTAGGGACGAAATAAAGTGGGCTAAAGAAGCAATGCTTTGGACGTTCATATGTATGGCAGGGCTAATATGTTTTGTATTCATAGGTATTGAAATTACGAAGTACAAGATCCCTACGTCGTTGAAGTCGGGAGTGTTCAATAACTCTAATCATTACGGTTATTTTTTGGCTATGTCGTCTACCGCTACGTTTGGAGCGCTTGTATATTCCAAGAGGAAGTGGCAGATATTTTTATCAGCAATTTTGCTACCTTTAAATATTTTTAACCTTTTGGCGTGCAACACTTTGGGCGCGAATATAGCGTATATATGCGGAATATTTTTTATATTATGCAGTGGCTTGATAACCAAAAAACTTGACTGGAAAAGACTTGTTATCGCTTGCGTTTTGTCAGGCGTCGTCAACTTGATAATAGAGGTTTCCGGCAGGACGAATATGTGGGAATCCTACGTTCAGTTATTTAAAGATATCAAAAGGGTAATTTCGCCGGGATCGGGCAGCGAGGGCGGAGACGATAACAGTTCTGCAGGTACTGGCAGATTTGGTCTTTGGGTACGCACTATTGCCGTAATAAAGCAAGTGCCTTGGTTTGGCAAAGGACTTGATTTGTATCACGCAAACAATATCTATGACACGTCTCTTGACGTGTCGCACAACGAATATATTACAATGGCAAGCAATATAGGCATACCGGGTCTTGTGATGTATCTTGGTACGGTGATATGGTGGTTTATCAGAGCCGTAAAAGCGAGAAAAATACTCACGGTATGCGATCTTACGTTGCTTGCCACAACATTTGCTTATTTGATTTCTGCGGTATTTGGCAATTCGTTTACGTATACGTATCCCTACCTTCTCATATTTTTGGCGTTGAGTATGCAAAAACCGTGCGTCAGAGAAGATAAGTATAAAAAGTTGCAAGAAGCAAACGACGGTCTTATCAATACTTCTCAACTTGAAAAAGCAAGTGAGAGAGTTGCGGCGTAAACTATTTTAAAAAATTTTGAGGTATTTTTGCAAAGAGAGTATAATTTTATTTGCGGAAGCGTATCATTTGTTCAAACAAAATGAAAAATTATTCAAAATCTTATTGCAATATAATTAATATTATATTATAATTATACTTGCTATTATATTACTTCGTTCGCTAAATAGGAGTTTAAGAATGAAAAAAATATCAATAATTTTGATAATTTGCCTGGTGGCTTGTATGGGAATTGCGATTTTTACAGGTTGTAATCCTTCATTCGGTCCGGTGGGCACAATGGAATACAAGGACAGTCCAGTCGTCAACAACGGCGGGCTCGTCGTACAGCAGGGCGGATATCTCTATTACGTCAACGGAATGGACTCTACGTCTAATATCGTCAAGCCTGAAGACAACGCTTTTGGCAAGGCTTCTGTCAAGGGAAGCATTATGAAGAGCAAAATCGACGCCGACGGAAATTTGAGCGATACGGCAGTCGTAGTGCCAAAGATGTTCTATACTGCGGCATCAAACGGCGGTTTTTATATCTACGGAGAGTGGATATATTATCTCTCGCCCAACACTAAGGCTGACAATAAGTCAAACGTATTGTCGTCGCAGTCCGTTGCATTCCGTACTAAGATCGACGGAACAAAAACTCAAGAGATTGCCACGCTGACGTCAAATTCTACGCAATATACCTTTACTGACAAAGAATTCATATATTTTGAAGACAGCGTTTTGAAGAAAGTCAGTTATGACAACGACAAAATCAATAAAAAGACGGAAAATATTCAAGAGGACGTAACATCCGCTTTGTTTACAGCAAAGTCAAACGTGGTATTCTTTTTGAAGTCTACCGACTCTAAAGTGCGTCTCAACAACAATATCTACGCTTACGTCAACGGTGAAGTAAAGGCAATCACCAACGACGCGACTTATGATACGGAAGGCAATTTGAGCGACGATAACTTGAAGAAGCAATATACTTTTACTCTCCTGACTTTTGACGCGAAGGAAAATACGCTTTTCTACAGCAAGGTAAGCAACGACGCCGACGCTTCTAAGAAGACTTCGACTTACGCTTATAAATTTGACGAGAGTTATTCGTTTGATACGGCAAAGGAAGTAAGATATGCTACTTCCGCTCTTACAGGATCGTCTATAATAAATCTTGGAGAGAGTAAGATACTTTATACGGCAGCGGCTGAATTGCAAATCTATAAAGCCATATCTGAGACTGCAAGTGAAAACGATACGCAAAAGGGCGCTACGCTTTTGGCTACAGGCGCAGAAATCGTCAAGATAGACGGCAACGATATGTACTATATTTTGAGCAATACGCTTTATAAGATCGATTATACTGATAAGAATGCCATAACTCAGAAGTTGAGCGAAGACGCAATTCATACTTCTTGGCTCACGCGTTCAGTAATAGGCAACTACTTGTATTTTATTGACAATACCTATAACTATATGTATAGAGTTGACCTCACGGCGTTTAAAGGTGAAAACAACAACTTCGAATATGCGGAGGGCGCTATTGTCAGCGGCACTCGCAAGGCGACTTTGACCAAAGATGACGACGATAAAATAGTCATCAATTACGTTGCTGACGACGCAAACGAAGAGGGCGTGAAGTATTATCAAATTCCTAAGTTTATGACTTCTGACGACGCTCAAAAATATGCCGAAGCCATTTACGAAGATGAAGACGATAAATAATCGTTGAAAACTTAAATAACAAAGTTATTAAAAAAATACGCTCCCGAATTGGGAGCGCATATATTTTACGTTGATTTTTAAAGCGTAATAGTTACCTTATTAAGGTTTCTCGGAGTGTCGACGTTGAGACCTTTTGCAAGACCTATATTGAGCGCCAATAGGCTTACGGCAGTGCCGTAAAGCACAGGGGCTTCAAAGACGTCCGCGTCGGGCATAACTATAGCGTTGGTTGCGCAAGCAAGTACTTCAGGAATATTGCTAAACGCAGTCAAATTCGCTCCGAGACCTTTTATTCTTTGCGCCATTGCTGCGAATTCGGCGTCAAAGTTGCCCTTTGGCGCAAGCATAATTACGTTGGCGTTTTCGTCAAGAAGGGAAAGCGGACCGTGCATAAAGTTGGCGGAAGAATAAG
This sequence comes from Clostridia bacterium, assembly GCA_029061605.1. Lineage (GTDB taxonomy): Bacteria > Bacillota > Clostridia > Christensenellales > UBA3700 > RACS-045. The sequence goes on from JAIDRT010000030.1 coordinate 34,611, forward strand.
AACGATTGAAGAGGTAACAGCACTCTGTCAATTTCAAAGCGCACTCGTCGCCTGTGCCAAGCATTGTTCCGCGCGAAAGTACTATAAAGTTGTTGAGCGTATGCAGATTCTTTGCCACGCCTTCGATAGTAGGATTGAGATTGAGAATTTCCTGTATTCTGTCAGCGAGTTCTGCATAACTTGCGTTAAAGTCGCCTTTAAGGGCGCTGGTAAGCATATACAGAGCAAAAAGTTCGCCTATATAGGTCTTTGTCGCAGCGACGCTCTTTTCTTCTTCAACGTCCATAAACAGATGGAAATCGCACGCTTTTGCAATGGGGCTGTCTTGATTGTTGGTTACGGCAATCGTCATAGCGCCGTTTTTGATAGCCTTTTCCATTACGGCTACCGTATCTTTGGACATCCCGCTTTGGGATATTATTACCATACAGGTATTTTTCATATCGACGTCGGCGTCGTATACGGTCGTCAACGACGGATGATATTTTCCTACTTTAATGCCTGTGATAAGGGGACATACGAATGAAAATACCGTTGCGGCGTTGTCGGAAGTACCTCTAGCCATAGTTATGATATTGGTAATGCCTTTGTCTTTAAACGCCTTATAAATTGCCGGCAATATGGGCTTGCAGGCGTTTATAGTGCGTTTCATCATAGAAGGCTCGCTGAAAATTTCTTGTTGCATTAACGTGGTCATTTTACACCTCTCAACTATTTTTATATTATACGCCCCGCCAAAGCGCTTAAATTTGCAGAGGCGGAGTATTTAATTGTCTTATATATTATATCATATTACGCGGACTTAAGCAATATATACTGTCTTTATTATATGTAAATAAAATCAAATGATTTCCATCAATGCAATAAAGAGAGCACGAATTGCTCTGCCATACGTCCAGACCTTATTCCGTTGCGTATTGCCCAGGTCAACGCCTTTTTTTCAAGAGCGCTATCGTCTATATCAACGTCGTATCTTCTGGCAAGTTGGCGTACGATATTGAGAAACTCCTGTTGGTCGGGCGAAGGATAGTATATAGAAAGACCAAAGCGCGCTACGAGAGACAGTTTTTCATTCTTCGTATCGGACTTGTGAAGTTCGTCCATAGGATCTATGTCGTTGCCGTCGCTGTAATGTTCTTTTATCAGGTGTCTACGGTTGGAAGTTGCGTAGATAAGCACATTGTCGGGTTTGACTTCCAGTCCGCCGTCGATTATTGCCTTAAAATATTTGTATTCGACCTCAAAGTCGTCAAAAGAGAGGTCGTCGAGATAAAGTATATATTTGTAATTCCTACCTGAGATTTTGCTTATTAGGTCACTGATATGCATAAATTGATGTTTGTACAATTCTATTACTCGCAATCCCTCGTCATAAAACTCGTTGATAAGCGCTTTTATCGTCGAAGATTTGCCTGTGCCCATATCTCCGTAAAGAAGTACGTTGTTTGCCTTTTTCCCCTCAAGAAAAGCCTTGGTATTTTGCAAAACTTTTTGCTTTTGCAAATCGTAGCCCACGAGATCGTCGAGACGCTTGTTGTCCATACACGTTATGGGCAGAAGTCTTGCGCGGTTATTTTCGTCAACAACTCTAAAGGCTTTGTTGAGCCCCAATTCGCCCACTCCGTATGCGCGGTAAAATCCCACTGTCGTATCTAAAAACGATTGTGTTGTCTTGCACTTTGAAAGATCAAAGGCAAGTTTTTCAATTAGATTGGCGTACGGCAACGTCGACTGCGTCACAGTGCTTTTAAAATTCGTTATTGGTTTTAAACTTTTTTCTACCGTCGGCAGAATAGATGGGGACGTATTAAAAACGTCCATAAGAATACGGCAGTCGTCGTAGGCAAATTCTAGAAGAGTTCCGCTTACGCTTTGCTTTCGTTCGCAAGCCAAAGAAAAGACGTTTTCGTTGCTTGCTATGAAATAAGCGATATAATAATGCCAAGCGTTGCCTTGCACTGCGTGTTTTTCAGCAAAAGCAATTAACTTTCCAATCAAGTTGAAGGCTTGCAAATTGTTTTGCGGAAATTCTGCAAAATCTTTTAAAAGCGAGCCTTTAAGGTCGTATAGTCTTAAGTCTTTTATGTTTTTTATCATAATGCGTCTCTCACAGTCAGTTATAGTTATGATTATATACTATAAAGCGCTTGCTATGCAAGAAATAAATCCTTATTGAGTAATGATTGTTTTCCCATTGCCAAATTTTGTGTGTTGAATAGACGCATATTGAATGTTAAAATTAAGTTACAGAAAGACATATTGTCTGATAAAAGCGAGATAATCGCTTAGGGTAGGAGGAGAAAATGATTAAGAAAATATCAAAATTGACAATGATAATGCTTCTATTGGGATCGCTCTTGGTGGGCAGCGCGGTTGCGTGCCAAAGTCAAGCCCCGCAAGAAGAGGGTGAGTTTGGCGATTGGAGCGTGGATTGGAATGGATACCGTCCAAGTGTAAAACCGCCTCAAGTAAGCGATCCGCAGCCGCCTGACGATAACACCCCAGATGATAATGAAGGGGGAGTGACGGTGACGCCTCCAAGCGAATTGACGCCCGCTACAAAGCCTGCTACGTATACGGCTATGATAAAGAGCGCTACCAACAGCCTCAACGTGCGCTCTGCGCCGTCAACAAGCGGACAGGTGCTTGGCACGCTTGACAAGGGGGATATGGTGCGATACGAAGGACTGCAAAACGGCTGGTATAAGACTGTATATAAGCAAAAGACGGCTTATATATATGCAGGTAACAACTACGCCAGCGTGGTGTATATGAAGCAAGGCAGTGAGAAGGTAGAAAGCGTAATATCCGTAGGCGAAGAACTGTTGGGCTATCCCTACGTTTGGGGAAGTCAACGCTATCACTGGGGCAACGGAACGCTCAACGCTAACTTTATTCCCGGTCAGTTTGACTGCTCTGCGCTTATGCAATATATATTCTACAAGGGCGCCGGAGTGTTGATGGATCTCAATACTCGCTCGCAAGTTTTGCAGGGCAAGGAAGTGCCGCTTTCTGACCTGCAAAGAGGCGACGTAATGTTCTTCACCAACGACAGTAGATATAATAATACCGGTGTGGAGAGAGTGGGACACGTGGCTTTGTATCTAGGCGATAATTACATACTCCATACGGCTTCCGATCACGCCGTAATAGAGGAGATAAGCGCCAAGAGATGGAGTTATTTCATAGTGGCAAAACGCTTTATATAAATATGGACGAAGTAGGGAAAAATAGCAGAATTGATTTTTGTTTTGCCTAGACTGCGTCAAAAAATAAAGCAATACGTCACTTCAAATATATCGCTACGCACGTTTTAGAAAAACGTCGCAATAAAAGTAAAGTGTATGGACAAAATAGTATGCTAAAGTTTGCTCTCGACAACTAAAATTGCCATAATAAACAGTAAAACTGCCTCCAAATTATTTACTATCGTTGTTGAGAGATATCCTTCCTGTATAAACGTGCCTTTAGATGGGTATGATTGATACAGGGAGGATTTTTTATGAAAGTAATGGACAAGAGCAATACCTATGAAAATATCATTAAGGAGATAGAGAGTAGAGGTAAGAATATGGCGGTGCTGAGCGTCTTTTCTGACAGGGCGAGAGAGCAAGGTTATTTTACAGTTGCAGATAGATTGGATAATATCGCTCGACAGGAGAGCGAGCATTGCAAAGTATTGTATAGGATTATGCAGGAAGGCGACGAGGTGGATACTCTCGCCAATCTAATATATTGCGCAGGACAGTTGCACGCTTCTGCCAAGAGACTAAAGGAGGCTTTTGCGACGACGGCAAGACAGGAAGGTTTTGAATATATCGCCGGTGTCATAGAAGAAGTCGCCAAGGTGGATAGCGCGACAGAAGAAGAGTTGAAGGGAGTTATGTCAGACCTAAAGGTAGGCAAATTGTATAAAGACAGCAAGATTGTTAAATGGCAGTGCATCAAATGCGGATATTTGTCTCACGGAGCAGACGCGCCTCAAATGTGTCCGTTGTGTTCGTCGCAAAAAGGATTTTTTCAAAAGTTGCAAAAATAAACGCTTAACTCGCGCTGTATAAAATAAGTATTGATTTATTGGGTTATGCCGTGCTATAATAACTAAGTCGACGCGATTATGAAATGCGTCAAGGTGAGAAATGAAATTTTTAGTTATAGACGACGACAGCAGAATGAATCAGAGTATCGTCGACACTCTCGGCAAACTTGGAAGTTGTGACAGCGCCTACGACGGTGTCGAAGGTCTTTATATGGCTGAGGCTAAGTCGTATGATTTGGTCGTCACAGAACTGATATTGCCTAAAAAGAGCGGGTTTGAGATAATAAGAGATCTGAGAAAAAAGAGCAATTGCCCTATTTTGACAGTTTCTGCGATAAATTCTGTTGAAAAGAGGATTGAAGGGTTGCGTTTGGGCGCGGACGACTATTTGAGCAAGCCCTTCAATAATGAAGAATTATTGGCGAGGGCAGAAGCAATATTGCGCCGTTATAACAATAATTTTCATAGCAAGTACGTCAACAAAGATATAGAATTAGATTACAACAACAAAATGTTGAGAATTAAGGGCGTTTACGTCAGACTGTCCGGCAAAATCTACGATATATTGGAGTGCCTGATACGCAGTCGCAATATAATAATCTCCAAAGATCAACTTTTCAACAAAATATGGGGACTTGATAGCGAGACAGTGATTACAGTTGTTGAAGTCTATGTCTCTAAATTGAGAAAATTACTTGAAAATCACGGTTGCGGAGGCTACCTTAAGACTATAAAAAACTTGGGGTATATGTGGTCGGATACAAAGCAGCCGGCAACTGAAGAGTAGTAAAATTAAAGACTTTATAATTCTGTTTTAAGAAACTTTTAAGAAAACCAATGTAAAATTTTTGTAAATTCTTAAAAAGCATTTTAATATATTTCTTGTGTCAAACGACGCTTTTAGCACTAGATATTGTGTATTCAGCGCTATAAAAATATCTAAAAGTTATTTGTTATCGTACGCGTATATATATGCGATAAAAATGTTTAAGGTTTGTTTAAGGTATATATTTTAAAATAAACGTGAAATAAAATAGCAATCATAAGAGAGGGAATTATGAAAAAGACTAAGTTTATTACCGTACTTTTGCTGTTAGCGGTATTGGCAAGTGTGCTTCTCGTAGCGTTTGTTGCCTGCGAGCCTAAGCCAGACGTTAAAGACGATAATCAACAAAGCGGCAATAGTGGCGAAATCCCGCCAGATGAGCAGCCGCCTTGGACGCCTCCAGATAACGGCGGTGGTAATAACAAGCCAAAGCCGCCAACCTATACAGCCAAGGAGATGCTCACTAAGATCATTGAATCAGTGGAGGTGCCTGAACAGGCTCTCAATATTGACATAAACGCAAAAGTTGATACCGAAGATCAAGTGACGACTATAAACTTGAAAGGTAACTTCTATAACGAAGTCCGCAACGAACTTTGTTTTGCCGTTTACCAACAACAAAAGGGCGAGGCTGACTCGCAAAGGCAGTTGGTCTTTGCAATTTACATAGTCAACGACAAGATTTATATAGATATGGCAGACGGTACGCCGCTTATTTATCTGTCTGATTTTGACTTCAATTATTTAGTTCAAATCATTGAAGGCGCAGGCGGTATGGTGTCAGACTTGATGGGCTCTCTTGACCAGTATAAGGGTCTCATAGATCTTGTGTTCAATTTTTTATTCGCTACTCCTCAAGTAACTGTCAACGAAGATAATTCTCAATCGCTTGCAATGGAGTTGAAATTAAAGGGACTCTTGAGCGGCGCCAGTTCTTTGATCGGTTTGTTGCCGTTTGATATTCCTGTAGATCTCAAGCCTCTCTTAGACTACTTATCAAATTTAATTCCCGATCATACTTTATATATAAATGCAAAATTTGACAGCGATAGCAATTTGGAAACCGTAGGCGTCAGCGGCGTCGATAAGACCGCTAACAATAAAGACGTCTTCGATTTGAGCGTAACGATAGACATACGCGACGAGGCAGAGACTGATATAGGTTTGCCGGGAGACTTGGCAGATAGGGCTATATCTGAATTTAGTTTTACAAATTTGCAATTCTCTATTGATTTCATAGTAGACTCTGTAAAAGACGAGAGCGGTCACAATAAGAACTTTGACCTTGGAAAGATGCTCAACAGTTTCCTTGGAACGTCTACGACGATAAGAATACCTGAGGGCTTATTGCTTCTCAACGGCGGCACAGGCGTGAGACTTACGTTTAAGTTGGACTTGGATCTCAACTATGACAAGTTGCCGCAGGATAACAACAAAGTTGCGATTGAACTGTATCTAATCAATCCTGACGGCACTCTCGTAGATAAAAACTTCAAGCCTCAAATGGGAATTTACTATAAAGAAGGTAGTTTTTATCTCAATACGGACAATATGTTGCCTCAATATCTCAACGGACTCAATATAAAACTTGACGCAAGTCTCAACGATTTGGTATCCAAACTCGTCGATCTCATTACTGACGCTATTGACGGCGTATTCGGTCTTGATTTTGCGGGACTTCGCAAGAATGAAATACAAGTAAACGACAACGGCTCTTTGACGCTCTCAAGTATGTCTGCGGTGCAGAAGGTAATGGCGTCTACAAGCGCAAGCGTAGTCGCGCTTTCTACTGAAAGCGACGGCAGTTATAAACTTTCGGCGGGTATCGGAAGTTTTGTTGATATGTTGGCAAGTCTTTTGGGACTCGGCGGACAGATTAAAGACGGCGTCGTGGTAGTAGAGCCTAATATATATACCGACGATACAAGCATAAAAGTCGTCGTAAACGACAATTTCTTTGAAGTGCTTAGCGGTCTTATACCGCAATTGAAAGGCGTGTCCTTGCCAAAGGAAATAGGTGATATAGTATTGTCCGTCAACACCTCTCAAGTGGGACTTGACAGCGTCACGGTAGAGACTGTGCTCAACAATACGTCGCAAGTACCCGGTCCAAACAACAGTACGGTTACAATTACCGATCCAGCGTTTGCAATACGTCTAGGACTTGGAGGATTTGTTATTGGCTTAAAGGACGATACTTTCTCGGATTACATAGACAGCAGAGTGGATGTTGAAAATACCGACTATCTCTCGTCGCTCAACGGCGTGATAGAACATATGCTTGGCGGTATTAGATTTAGCAGCGGATTCTCTCTTGACTTTGCGGCAGGCACGTATGATCTTGCGCCGTTTATCGCAGGATTCGGGGTGTCGGAAGTAGAGTCTTCGCAAATCTTGTGGACGTTTGACAACGACTTCACATTAGACGCGTCACTCAACTTGCAAATTGCGCTCAATAGAACGGATACGGCAAGATCTATGATAGTTTTGGAGATGAAGACTGAGAGCGGAATCAAAGTCGGCGACCACCAGATCATAGAAAAGGATCAAGTCTTGCTGGGTATATACGGATATAATAATAATATTTATATAGATATATCCAACTTCAATATTGCGGGTATCGTATTGCCAAAATTGAGTTTCTCGCTCAACTTCACAGACTTGGTATACACGCTTCTTGACAACGTAATAAGCGACTTGCTTAAAAATATTAACGTGCAAGGCGGAGATCTCAAGTTTGAACTTGACTTCAAGGAATTGCTTGGACTTACGTCTAGCGTCGTAGCGCAAGCAGGCGAAACGCAAAATTCAACTTCGCGCCTTGCAACTTACGCTCAAACACAAGAAATTGATCCGACTGCGGCAATAATATTTGCATTCAATGCGGATAAGTTCGTTCCGTCGATCTCGCTTGCCGCAATTCTCGCGGTGCTCAGCGCAACCAATACCGATATAGGCAATACCTTGGCAGAGGCTCTCAGCCTTATGGAATTGGATCTGTCAATTGAGTTGGGAAGAAACGACGGATTTATCTTCTCCTTTAGCGGTGAATTTATACCTAAACTTGACGAAAACGGCGAAAGCGTATATTACTTTGACGACAAAGGTAATCCTATCGCAAAAGAAGAGGGCAAGATATACAGAAATATCAAAGATAAGCCTACAAGCAACGAAAACGTAAATCCCAACGTAGTTTACTATACGACTAAGAAGTATAATTACGGCAGCGATATGAAACTGGTATTCTCGGCGGGAACTCCCGACCACCGCGTTATCGTGGGTAATCTTGGAGAGCATAAGTATCCAATTGAGCAGAAAGCGCAAGAATTTGTAGATTATAAGTCTGATCTCATTGAGGCTATCGTCAATACTGTGGGTAAGGCTTCGGTACAACTGGATATAGACCTCCATACTCTTGACAATGAGATGAACGTCACACGTCTCATCAACAGTATCTTGGCAAACGTAGGTAAAAAACTCGAATTGCCGATATATCTTGACCTTGACGATTGGAACACGCACGTTCAACTTGCATTGGCTTGGGACCTTGACTTGAATAGATCCTCCAATAGCAAGATAATGCTTGAATTGAGATATGAACAAAAAATTATTATGGGTGTGTATATTCACCGTAATAGCATTATCGTCGACCTTACAGGTTTGGGCTTGTTCAGCGGTGAAATTGTCAATTCTACTATCGTCTCCAAAGTATTCGCAATGATAGACGGAGTTATCAAGAATATAGGCAATCTTGACCTCAACGATATAATCAACGATTTGTTGAAGAACAACGGTTTACCGACGGTGGGAACAAAACCCGAAGATACTGACAAACTTGCTTTGGGCGAAGAAGTTGCCGCAGACGGCAGCGTGGCTACGCTTGGCGAGGGATTGGAAGTCAAAGATTTCATTAAGTACTTGACGCAAGCCATCCATTTGGAGAATACGGCTATCGTCATAGACTTTACTTCTTCGATCATCAATGGAATGCTTAACGACCTTGTTGGCATCAATCTGGGACTTAATCTTGGACTGGACGGCGTATTCGACTTGTTCGGAGACAGTTTTGATATGGGCTTTACCGTAGAAGACATCACTATGGACTTGTCTCTCAGTTTGTCACTTGGTAAGGAAGTTATTATACCTATCAACTTCGACGACGTGCCTGACTGGGATGCAACGAGCGGAGAGAGATTTGTTACCACTTTGCTCAACAACCTTGATATAGGATTTACTATTGACCTTGCCAACTATACCGGCGACACGGTCAACCTTGAGAATTCCAACAGCGGCGATAGCGTTACGGACAACAATAGGATGTATACGAGAATTATTATTGAGAAGGTTACTACGTCAAGCGGTAAAAAACTGACCGGAGTGCAAGGAACGCCAGTGGCTCCGCAAGGCACCTTTGTAGTTACGCTCGCGCATATCAACAAGGCTATGTACGACGATAATCAGTCTGCATCGGCAAGCGCAACTCCTCTCGTATATGTAGTGCTCGACCACAGAAAGACTTCAGGACAGTTGATGTTGGCTCTTACCTCTAATATTCTTACGTTTGGAGCGTTTAACATAGGAAATATGGTGGGAACGCAATACATAAATTTGGATATCGTGGGTATGTTGGGACCTGTAATAGACAATCTATTCTCGTCCATAGACGGCGCGTTGGACGGTATGAATAACCAGACTGTTGCAGCGATGGCGTTGGACGACGGCATTTCAGCGCAGGAAGAAGAGCCGACCGGACTTAACAAAGTATTTGCAGAACTCGATTTAATCAAGTTGCTTGGCGAGAAAGGTATAATGATCAATTTGAGAGCCAACGGCACCTTCAACGTAACGATCAATTTTGATACCTATCTTATCAACAAACTTATTGACGATATTTTGAGCCACGTGTTTGCAAAGAATACAGGACACGCTTCGATAGTTGATTTGAGCGTTATGGCGCCTGATATGTTTGACAAAGACTATCTCGGTATGGTCACCTGGACGAGAGAGACGTTTGGCGCGCAAGGAAAGAGCAATACTTTCTGGGGCGATTTCAGAGAGATTATAGTGCCTATGCTTCAAAGCCTTGTGAAAGGTTTGGGATATAAAGAAGCAGCGCCATTATTGGGAGGCGCAGGCTTCTTATTGGGAGACATATTCTACCAAGTAAGACAGATACTGTCAGGCTTGTTGCCGTTTGCGGTATGGAATACTGCGACGCTCGAAGTCAACGTTGTGGACGCAACCATATCCAATATCCACTTCATAGGTGAGGACACTGACGAGGATATCTATTATGACAATGATCCTAGCAAGGGCGTAGCCTACAGCAAGGATAAGGATGCGAGAGTCAAAGGTTATTTCACAGAGATATTTATCTACAACTCTTCAAAGAGCGTAGGCGGATCTACTGCGGACGGTACAAACAACGGTATCGTGACGTGGGCTGACATTCCGACCAGCATAACCTTTATGCCATATATATATACCACGGTCAAAGATGGCGTAGATGAATTGATTGAGGCACACTTTAAAAACAAAGTGGCAATTTACCAAAAGGGTACCACTATAATGAGATCCAACGTTAAGTTCAAAATAGTTAACGCCAACGGTAGTGAAGAGGATGTCGGACCTGAAAACCTTTTGGCTAGGTTAAGCGTGGCAGGACACTTCCAAATCAAAGCCATTGCCAACTTCTCAGGCGGAATTACTAGCACGTTGATGATAGACGTGGAGTCAAGAGATACCGGCGGCGGTCTAGATTACGTAGAAGATATTGAGATGCACGCTTATGACGATACGTTGCCTGATTTCTTGACGATATACACAAAAGACGGCAAGTCGAGAAAGATAAATACAGAGTACTTGTCTGTGTCAAATTGGAGACCGACTGATTACAAGGCGCACGACGTGCAGGCTACAGTTGCGTTCAAGAACGGCACTACGTTGCCAATGACTATACATTACCTTGATAGCACGGTAACTAAGATAATTATCGACGGTACGGAAGGTATCAACGTCAATATCGATCTCTATCAGTTTGACATTAATACGTCTAAGATAGACGACTTTACTCCGTCGACGCTGTACTTCAAGTATCCCGACGGCAAGGCAGTGGGACTTGACGTACTCAGCGGTTGGGAAACCTCGGCGGCAACTGCTAATCTCTTTGGCAGACCTATTGACGTAGACGGCAAGTATTCTTCAGACGTCAGCGGCGGTAGATTTACGATCTCAACGAGAATTGCCGCATTTGACGGTAGCGCTCCGCAGACGGTGGAGTTGACCTTCGTAGTTAGATCTAAGAACGTATATTCTTTGACTATAAACGACGCTATAAATACCATCAATATAGATCCGTATAAGTATTATATGTATATGATAGGCGAGAGCGACGAAAATCCGTTCCCAAGCGTGGTAGAGGCAAATTACTTTGAAGAGTATGCTAATCCGAATTACAATCCTGATATTGCTGAGAGCGAAAGCAATTCTAAGATTATCAGAGACGAGTATGACGAAGACGTCAACGTCGTATGGAAGAATCTTGAGAACGTCGTGTTCGATTGGAACAACAACAATGACACGGTTAACAAAGTAGACGTGGCTTTGGACAACGGCGCATATCCAAACGGTTCATTCACTTGGACGTTCAAGAAGACGGAAGTTGCCGTAATGAGAAACGAGGTTGAGGCAATCTACTTTGACGAAGCGTTGACGCAGTCTGCGTTATTCATAGATCCATTCCAATATCTCATCAACGGAAAGGGAATCAACAACTTCCCGGATCACGCATACGTTCAGTTCACAAACGGCGCGGTGTACTATATGCCAATCGCTTGGAAAGGACTTGACGACTTCAATATCAATCCGGATAGACCTGCTCAATTCATACAGTTTGACGTGGTAATAGGCTTTGATCCGAACGTATATAAGAGCACTGGACAAATCGTTGATTACAGCGGTATCAACGGAACTCTCTTGCAAGAGAAGTACGTCAACGTGCAAGTAGAAGACCGCGTACCTGTGGGTATAGAGGTCGACGGAAGCGCGCTTATCGGCGGTACGTATTACATTGATCCTGTTCAGGTACTCTATTACGGAGCAAATCCGTTCCCAGAGAACGTGACGGTGAGATATATGAGCGGCAAGACTTCTGTGCTTGAAGTGTCTGACAGCCATTGGGATAGAAACTTCGCGATAACGTTGAAGGGCAGAAAGAATCTCAAAGCAACGCTTGCGCTCAACGATAAGTATTCGTTTGATATTGACGTGGAGATCATAGACAGAAGCAACCTTAAGTCTGAATTGACGGATATGTCGATTGATCCGTACGTATACACAACGGACGAGAGAGGCAATAGAGTCTACAACGTCTACGCTGACAACATCAACTTGTATCAATGCGTGGGTACGTTTGACCTTGAGACGTTTGCCGTATTGGGAAGAAAACAATTCTCAGGCGATATATCCAAGGCAAGCAAGACTTTCTTGAAATACGTGCTCACTTATGAGTTGAACGGCGAGCAAAAGAGCATAGCGGAGACTGATATCGACTATATTAAGGACTTCATTGCAAACAACAAAGATACTGTCACAATCATATCGGCAGAGGTATGGGAATATTTTAACGTACCTGTCGTATGGAATCTGAATGAAATCAACTACAGCATCGCAGATACCTACACTGTCAAGACGATAGTGCAGGCTGCAGATCCCGCTTTCAACAAAGAATACAAAGTCAACGTTGAAGTGAGAGCAAAGAAGGCTGTGACTATCTCGGGCGACGTTCAGTACATTATGGTTGGCGGCACCAACTTGAGCGAGACTGCTAAGTTGACTCAAAAACTTACGATGACCAAGACCGTTGTCTTCGACGACGGTACGTCGGGAGTATATGAAGTTACGCTTGACCTCACGAAGATACAGTACAGCAACGCAATATCCGCAACTCTCAGATGGAGCAGAGACTCGGCAGGTAATATGATAATTACTGACTTGAGAACTAATACAGAAATCAAGTCTGACCAAGTCGCAGATTGCGCAATGGATATCGAAGTCACGGTATGTAGCGGAGATATTGCTCAGACGTGTACAATGAAAGTCCACGTATTGGACAATCAGATGGGATAATTGGGGGAGAATTAGATGAGAGTAAAAACTTTAAAGAGAATAAGTCTAATATCAATTTTAATAATAGCAGCGCTTGTTGTGTCTTTGGTTGCAGTGACGTTTTTGACGGATACTCAACCTAAGGCGCAGGCTGCTGCGGGTACGCTTTATACGGCGGAGTATCAAGGTGACAACGGCACCTTGGACGGACAACATTACGATAGAAATTTTATAGCCGCAAAATACGGCGTTTCTACAAGCCAAGTTTTTTCCATCGCTTCTGGCTTGGAATTGTATAAATTTCTCAATGGAGAGTACAGCAGTTATAAAGTAGGTTTTCTTACTCGTGACGTGGCTATTGCTTATAACGCCAGCGTAGACGGATATGATACTATATCTGAAAACAGTTCGGCTGCTATCTTTGACGACATATTCGACGGTAACGGTTATACTGTAAAAATCTATGGCGGAGCAGGCGAGGCCAATTCTACCGTAGAGATCGAAGATGATTACGATTATAGATTGACGTATAGAGATGGCAATCCAAAATACGACAACAACGGCAATTATCAAGTTTGGTACGAATATACAGGATTTTTAGTTGCTCAAAACTACGGTACTATTGCCAACTTTACTATTGACTATACTTCTCCTCACAACGTAATCGAGGCGGTCAAAGTCGGAGATTTGAAAATTACTACAGCGAATAGATTGCTCTCAAAAAGAGAGGGCGTCTTTGTTGCGGGAATAGTCGCAGGACTCAACGGATACGGCGGAGTCATTGACAACTTGAAGATCAATGTTAAAAATGCTTTTACAGTAGTTAAGCAGAACAGTGCTGATAAAGATGGCGGAGTACCTAATAAGAGTGCAGGTTATGCGGGCGGTATTGCCGGCAGAATAGAGGACAACAGCAAAATTAACAACTGTTGGGTAGACTTGGCTTACGGCGCAGGTGTATCTGCCGGCGCTGAAGGTAGAGTATCTCAATTTCCAGCGACGGATAATAACAATACCTTTGCGGTTGCAGGCGGAATCGTCGGCAATATTGACACAGGTACTGCTCAACTTACTTACTGCGCTTTGTCAGGCAGCGGACAAGTCAAAGCATTTGCCAACAGAGGATCAAACGACTCAAAGTTTAGGGCTTATTCGGGAGGAATAGCAGGCGGTTGTATTAGATTTACGGGTACATCAACCAAAGGTACGGCAATCGTAGTCGACTGCAATAGCGACACCAACGTGCGGGTTAAGTCAGGACAAATAAAAGGTATTATTTCGTCCTGGACAGGAAGCAGATTCACCAACTTCAATAATAATCCGAAAGAATCTATGGGGTCGCTTTTTGACGCTGTGGGAAGCGATGACGAAATAGAGAGTCTTGCAATTCTATTTAATCTTGAGACTTTGATGGACAATAACCCCACTGCGCACAAACCGACGTCAACTGATGGAAAACTTGTGTTGGACTCTTCGGGTAATTTAAGAAATTGGCTGGAGATACATCCTGCTTCCGAAGGCGGAACAATGGGTGTAATGTTTGACACAGACAATTCTAATTATGATATAAGAATACATATAATTGCGGACGGACACGACGAATTCAAAAACAGCGGAGTTATGAACAATGTCGATATGAGCGGCTCAGCGCGTTATTATCAATACAAAATGCGCGAGGGCGACGGCGGAGGCTTCATTTGGTCGGGTACTTTTTCAAACGCTAACGACTCATCCAATCACATAAGTCTTGCTCTTGATGATCCTATCTACGCAGAGATCTATATGATTTCTTCGACAAATACCGGTAGTTATAATTATGAGTTCGGACGTATGGGAATACTTGAGTACAGCGATACCAACGGAAACAACGGAGTAAAGCCGTATAACGGTACGGCAGATCCGCTTAAACTTCCATCTGTCTCAATGACGAATTATCCTGCGTTTGATACGAGCGTATTTACAAATGAGAATCTTTGGAATATTTCGCGTAGCGGCAAAAATGTAAGTCTCTCTCAGACTTATATGCCCGGTACGTACAGTATGAGAGTTGAGACTAAACTTGGCGAGCGTTCGTACGGATATTATAATGAGACGGAAAGGATGCTTGCTTGGCAACCTAGTGCGGATTACGTGTTTACGATATTGCAAGGCGTGCTTAGTTTTGGTAATAGAACAACGACTGCGGACGGCTGGCAGGATCAAGTTACGTTCGAACTCACTATGAATAGCGCAAGCGACTTTGACAGTATTGAATTCCAACGCAACGGAGAATTCCCAAGTAATTCAACAGAGGGCTTTACACGAAGCGGAGCAAGCGCATTCTATACTGTAACTGAGACTACAGGTAAAAACGGTACGGCTTATACATTCTATGCTTACAAGAGAGACGCTGTCACTGAAGAAAACGTCGTGGTAGCAATAAGCGAGAGCAGAACTGTGCGTATAGACAGAGAGGCGCCTGAAGTAAGCGAAATAGAGTACTATATGGTCGAAGACGGCGGAGAGAGACTTTTGTCCGACGAGGACTTAGAATATATTCAAGAGCACTGGACAAAAAATCAGATTTTGGCAAAGTTCTCCGTAAGCGACAACGGAAAGTCAGGTATTGCCATTGCGGCTACAGGCAACAATATAGAAGAAACTGTGCTTAATAACAATGGAGACAGAGAGGTCGTGGTTACTATCAACGACAGCAAGCCGTTGATATTGGAGTACACTGACGCAAGAGGTCATACAACGCCTGTAAAATTGCAAGTCAATATAGATAGAGTAGAAGGCAGACTATCATTCTCAGGCTCGTCCTATAGAACAGAAGGTAGATTTAACTACAGTACCAAAAACGTATCAGTGCGCTACGTTGCCAACTTCGGTATGTCGGGTTGGAGAATGTATTACAGTTATCAAAGAGACGCGCAGGGCGAAGATATTTGGATAGCAAGTCCAGATCTTTTGACGGACAGCGGAGCAGTAAAGACATTTACTATTGACTGGAATATGGGCAACATCAACACTGGGCTCGGCGACGACTTTAAAATAAAGATGGTCAACGAAGCGGGCTTGTACGAAGAGGAAGTTTTCCCAACTGACGCAAGAGGCGATAGGCTTCCAAATGACGTCATCGGCAATTATATAATTTGGTTGAGAGTAGCAAATATTTATCTTGACACCAATCTCAACAATATCTTTGTCAATGACGGCGGCAACGTCTTGAGCGTTGAGGAGATACTCAAGAGCGAAGAAGATAAAGCAAAGTATTTTGACAAGCAATACGACGGTACTGACGAGTATGCAGGTAAAAAGAATTATCAATTCTACACAGATTTGTCTGCTCTAAATAAATACGGATTCTACTTCAACGAAAAGTTGGGCGTAATATACTCTCCATCAGGAATTTTCTTAAGAAGTCCTATTGACTTGGGCGAGAACGGTATCGTTCCTGTTGAAATGAGATATACGTCAACTGAAGTGGGAGATTCAAAACTGTCTTTCCAAGTTGTTTTGACTGGTGTGGACGGCTATAATTACATAGTTTATTTCACAGATCTGTCGGGTATTGACTTTGAAGAGGACGTCGAAGTTGAGGAAGGAACGTATTGGGAGTCTATAGAAATAGACGTCAAAATCACAAAGCGCGAAGTCGTAATAGACCTCGACAGCCAAGAGGCGTTCAGTAGCGCAAAGCAATATTATTACGGAGATGACGTGCCTAACGCAATAGACGTATACGTTGAGTCTACCGGAGAATACATTTCTGTCAAGATTGAGACTAAGGCGTCTTCGACGGCAAACATAGACGAGTATGACGTCAAAGGCATATCGCCAAGTGGCTACGGAAATATAGAATACATTATCAATCCTACGACGATAGTTATCAATCCTAGACCTGTTGCCGTTGATTTGAGATTTGACGGCGGATCTATCGGCAATATACCTACCGGTATCAAGGCAGGCAAGGTACATTCTATCACAGGTACGTATCAAGACGTCAACGGTGAGGAACAAAAGGCAAACATTGAGTACGTTCTCAACAATAAGCCTGTCAATTCTTTGAGCATAGTTGGTTTGTATACGATAAATATTACTTTGTCCAACAACAACTACGTCATTGACGGACAGAAGTCCTTTAAGTTTAGTATTGCAAGAGGACAGTTGGATATTGAGACAGGCGTGAGGATAAAGGATTATACTGAGGAACAAGTGGAGTATGACTTGGTTATTGACAAAGAGGCAAAAGATCAGGGATTATATTCTGACAGCGATTTGAAGGTAACGTATTATGAGTATCTTGAAGGCGCTGTGTATAACTCGGTAACGCAAAAAATTGAGGGTAAAGTAAGCGATTATCCTATGTCGGAATATCCTACGGACAGAGGATTGTATCTTGTGAGAGTTGAGTTTGTCACAAAAGACAATCCCAACTTCTTCCCAAAGAGCGACTACGCTGAGGGGTATCTCGTCATTGTAAGCGCAGAGACGACTGTAAACGTAGAAAAAGTCGTGTTGGAATACAGTTATACGGCAGAAAAGTTTACGTATGATCTTGTTGACGCAGTTGCAGAAGTCAGATCGTCAAGCAACAAACAACTTTGGTCTGCAAGTATGGCTGCGGACGGAATCGTCAAAGTGCAGTATAAAGATACTGACGGAAGTTTTGTAGACGTTGCTTCAAGTCCAAATGAAGGCGGCGGCTGGTATTCGGAGACAGGTAGATACGAGTATAGAGTAAGTTATAACGGTAACGACGATTACAACGAAAGTTCTATAGACGTTGTTATGATTATCAACGAGGCGGAACTCAAAGGCATTACTTTTAACTCTGTCGAAGCAGTTTATGACGGAAAAAGTCACGTGCCTACGGTCAACGGATTGTTCAATTACACAGGTCTGGAGATTACATTCAGACACGGCGTCACCCAAATTTATTGCGACGGAACTAACGCCAACGAGGCAATCAAAGAATTAAATCTTGTGGATGCAAGAGAATATACAGTGACAATGGTCATTTCTAAAGAAGGATATGCGACTAAGGAATACCAAACTAAGGTTGTAATCAAGAAGGCTCAAATGGAAGGCGTAACGGCAAGTCTTCTGGACGTAGTTTATGACGGAAATAGACACGACGTTACTTTCTTGGGGCTTAAATATGAAGACAATGGCAGTATGACCTATAATGGCGAATCAGTCATTATCAGCAGCGGTAACTCAGAAGGAAACGCTTATGCCACCAACGTATATATCGAGCCGGGCGTGGGTCCGTCCTACTATACAGGCGAGGTTACGTTGAGATCTGCCAACTATGAAGATTTGGTACTCAAGACTCAAATAACTATAAGACAAGCGCTCTTGCCATATCAAGAGATCAGCAAGACGTTGCCTAATAAGGTGCCAAGCGGTATGAGCCTCAGCGGATACAAAGGATATTTTGTAGACACTAGCGGAAGATCAGTTGAGTGTACTTTGCAGTACCGCAAGTATCTCAAGGGCAATGAAGACAAAGGCGAAATCGTTACGCCTGACGAGAATGGAGTTATTGCTGACGGAAGATACACCGTGTGGATAGTAATTCCTAACGACAACTTCTATATCGACAGATATTGGACGGTTGACGTCGGCGAGATCAACAGCGCAGAAATCTCTACCGTCGGTTGGGTCGCAATAGGCGCTGTCGTAGTACTTATGGCGGCTGCGGCGATTACGGCAGTAGTCGTTGTCAAGAAGAGAAAGAAAGCAGGCATTGTCTAATATGGAGGAAGAATTATGACGCAGACAAAAAAGAAAACTTTAACGGTTTTGGGAATAACTTTAATATTGCTTCTGGTCTTTATCATATCGTTTGCAGGACAGAACGCAGAGATTGCAAGCGCAGATTCGACTTCCGCGCTCAATGCCACGCAAGATAAATTGGGCAGTATTATGTCCAATGGCGAAGTTCACGGAAATATAAGCAATGACGGTACGCCGATTGCCACCGCAGAACAATTGAGGAATTTCTTGAAGTCAGGAAACGGCAAGGGATATCTCACAACTGATATCAATGATTTTTATTGGGACGACAGACGCCTTACGAACACTCTTGCGTCGGCAAATATGACAGAACTCAACGGCAACGGACACACAATCACTTTGACCGCAACCAAAGCCGCAACGTCGCCAGACTTGCCCTTTAGTGATTTTGGCAATACTAGTTTTTTTGCAGATACGTACGCAGGAACGTGGAAAGGTACTGATTATATAGATATTCACGGAGGTTTGATAGGCTTTCTTCGTCAAAATCAAACTATAAAGAACTGCAAATTCGTATTTTCGGGTAGCATAGACGACACAACTCAGACTGCAAATCCGGGTACACTGGGATTGATCGTAGGTTTTTCTTTGGGTGATATAGACAATTGCAGTTTGACGGTAAACGGAAACGTAAAATTTTTTAGCGACACTACGTGGACAGGTTCAGTAACGACTTATCATCAGGAGACGATGTCTAAGCACTCTTTTGCAATGGGTGGCTACGTAGGCACGTTGACGCTCAACGCCAGAGTTTCCAACAGCAAATTGGTGCTCAACAAAGATCTTGCTTTACAAGTTCAGGGTATCAATCAAAATAACGGTATTGGACAAAGCGAGTTTAGAAGTAACTACGCAAGAGCGTGGACTGGCGGAATCGTAGGCTGGATGGCAAACGGTGCGTCTGTATTCAATATCGTGACGGAAGGTAGCGGAAATCTTGATGCAAGAGTGGTCAATCCGCAAAAAAGTCAGACTCGTTCTTTCTCAGGTATAGTCGCAGGCGTTTCAGGCGGAGACGGAGTAGAGGCTCTGGATTCTCTTACAGGAAAGGTCACTACGTACGGAACTATCAACGGTGTTATAAACAAATGGACAGGATCTGCAAAGTACTATACGGATGACACGCAATATTCCCCTACCGGTGTAAATGAAAATTCAATTCCGCGCCTTGTCGTGGGACTTGCAGGTATGAATAATAATACGAATTCCAACGTGCAAGACATTTATATGACGCAAGAAGTATACTCCGGAACTACGTTCTCGATTGCATTTGACTATTCGGTGGCAAAGGGAACTAACGGAATAAATAAAGGTAGATATTATTCAACAAATATATTGATGCAAGACGTGCTTTCTCAAGCCGACGGCTCTGAGAATTATACTCAGGCATCAGATGCGCACGCATATTTGGCATTTGCGGGTACTGAAACAAGTTCTCCGTTATGGGCGGTATATGATATCAAGAACGATAATGGTATTCTCTGGTCGAAGTCTGTGGCAAATACGTTTACAGGCAGAACGGATCTTGAGTATTATTACGATCAAGCCACTTCTATAGAAGACGCTAAGAAGTTCGACGTTACGCATACGGAAATACCGCGAGGTCAAAATCAAAATTACTTGATAAGATATACGCACGGAAAGGCAGTTTATTTCACAAAGTCTTACGTTAACGCGCAAGACCAGTCCAATCCTAACAGAGTTGTGCTGTCTCCAGTAAGATACGGCGCGGGACTGACGGCTCCAAGTTTGAATCTATTCTATGACAAAGAACATACTCAACGTATCAGAACGCTTACAGAAAAGAGTTATTGGGTATCAAGAAGCAGCAAAAGCAACGTGCTTGTGAGAATGTCTGACGCTATCGTATCTCCTGATACTTACGAGTCATTCCTATATCTTGAAAGCACTGAGGGACGTAATTACAGTTATATCCAATTTGTTGACACGACGTATAGATACGTATCTTATATAAATGACGATCCTGTCTTCTTGGAATATAAAAAGACGCATCCCGATTATGAGCCTGTTAAAAATGGCGAAAAGCAAATAGATTGGCAACAAAGAGTTATTCAGACTGTAGAGCCTAAGTTGACTTCTATAGATTGGGGATATGCCAGCGATATTAACAAAACAGGAGACCTCGAAAGCGATCCTGCTACTGGCGAAATAATATCTTACGGCAAATATAAGACAATGTATGACGGCGATCCGGTCGTGTTTAGTATCTCCATTCCTGACGGCACGCTTATCAATAATGATACGTGCACGGCAAATTACGAATACAGGATGTTGGACGAGTATACGAAGGAGTACTATAAAGTTGACAGTTGTGTCAATGCAGGTACGTATAAAGTCGTTGTGACAAGTCTGTCCAACAGTAATTATGCGCTTGCAGGAGCAGGAAAGGTTGAATACTGCATTGACTTTGAGATCGAACGACGTCAAATCGGCTTTATCAATAAAATAACTGACGAATTGCAAGATGATAAATACTATGTCAAAGTTGCATATCAGGCGCGCGATATAGATTTGGCAAATGAAGTAGAGATATACCCCAACCAGTCGCAAGCAAACGCTTCCGGCGCAAGATTGGTTCTTTACAACGTGCTTAATAAAGATAAAAACATCATCAAATTTGACTACATTGCTCACGGCGACGGAGAATTGAATATGCGCAACGTGGGTCAATTCGAAATGGAAATGAGTTTGCTAAGCGGTATCAACTCAAGCAATTACGTTTTGCCTGAAGTGACAAAATTCTTGGTGGAAATCATTCCGGCAGAAGCAACGTTGAGTACGCAGACAAGTTTTTCGTATCCATACGGTTTCCTTGTTAAGGACAGAGTAGAGCCGTCCGTAACTGTTACTGGCGTGGACGGAATGGAATTGACATTTGACGGCTTTACTTATTACAAGGAGATAGAAGATGGCGTATATGAAGAGACTCCCAACGAGCCGTTCGACGCAGGAAAATATAGAATAAAATACGACTTCCTCAATTCGTCGTATACCAACTATAACGACGCTTCTATCACAGTTGACGTGACTATTCGAAAGAGAGAAGTGTTTGCAACGTATATTGACGGAAACAACCAAAATTTGGTAGTTCCGTACGGAACATCTGTAGAAGAAGTTGCAGTCAAGTTGGACAGACAGATAGGTGAGGGCGGTATTATTGCATATGAGTATAGTTCAAGTTTTGCTACTTTCAGTTTTAATAGATTGGAAGAGGTTAGTCCCGGAACTTGGCGTCCTACGGATATTTGGGTGGACAAGGCAGTTGACGCAGGAAGTTATTGGATCAAAGTCGGCGTTGACTTCAGAGTTGGTACAACTTCTACCGGCTGGCAAATAAACGAGCATACTAAAGATAACTATACAGTCTTATACGATTATTATATGGTCACAATTGAAAAGAAGACCGTATATATTGATATAAGCGACTATAGCAGAGAGTACGGCAGCGCTTTGCCGGAATTGATAGGCAACGCTAATGCGGCGGATAAAGTAAGGGCTTGGCAGTATTCAAAAGATATTGGAGATGACAACTATTTCTTCCCTGGAGATAATATCGTAATTTTGCCGTACTTGAGCAATACCGATATATTCGCGTTTGCAGGAGGCGTGTATACCGTAAAGACTGATTATGACAAGGCTCATATGTCTGATATCGATCACCTTAATGATCCAGACTTAGATACCTATAACAAGGTAGACAATTATGATATCCGCGTCAATTCAGAAGGTAAATATACAATCACTCCAAGAAAGGTCAAGATCAAGGTATATCTCAATACCAACAGCGTAGTTTACGGTGACGCTTTGCCCGGATTTGTCAGCGCGGATGTCGTCGGCGATAAGGGATTCTTTGACAACGACGGTATTCAACTTATAGAATTGTGGGACGGCGTTAAAGAGGGTAGCCCTGTCGGAAATTATTTAGTTTCTGTAAGAATAAAAGAAATGCCTAACGGTATGCATTCGAATTATGAACTCGATATTGAAGAGGCAGAGTTTGAAATAACTCCAAAAACGCTTACGATAATTGATGCGGAAGTAGTGGGAGATAGTGACTTTAAGTTTGACGGTGAAATCCACAAGCCAAGTGTCATTCCTACGTTTGCAGAAGAAGTGGTCGGCGACGATAAGATAGAGTTTAATTACAACTACTTTGAGATAGTCGACGGAGTTATGTCCACAGAGGCGACTGAAAATCCGCAATACGTAGGCTCTTATAGAGTATTTATTGCAGACGCGTCCAACCCGAATTATACAGTCGTGTTTGGTGAAGATTACGTGCGTGGCAACGTCGTGATGAATATCACCAAGAGAGACGTAAAAATCGACGTATTGCCGGCATACAGAATCTATTCAGTCACCGGCTCGTTGACGCCTATTATGAGAGGAGAAATTCACGAAGAGCCGGGCTGGCACTATTATTCTAAGGAAGAAGCGG
This sequence comes from Clostridia bacterium, assembly GCA_029061605.1. Taxonomy (GTDB): domain Bacteria; phylum Bacillota; class Clostridia; order Christensenellales; family UBA3700; genus RACS-045. The sequence continues at coordinate 57,825 of JAIDRT010000030.1, forward strand.
AAGCCATTTACGGCGAAGACTTCTATAAGCCTTATAAGTATGCAGAAGACACAGTAGATCAATTCGTGCAGAACGAAGAAGATCTCAAAGCCACTATGTATATCGACGAGTACTACAAAGAACTCGGCGTAAAGAACGGCGTCGTCAAGTTGAGATTTGACGGTCTTGTAAAAGACGAGACTTGCGTGGACGCCGACGGCGAGTGGATCATTGGCGAAGAGGAGAAGGACGGAGCGGTAATTCTCCACGGATATCGCAATTATAATATTATCGTTAATTTTGGAGACTTGCACGTGCTTGGCGGAGACTTGTCAGACGTCGAGAGATACGTAAGTTTGCGCAGTTATGAGCAGGTTTACAACGGACAGGATAGATACGACGACTTTAGAGTTCTCACGTCCAATGAGAATATCGCAAATGCGCTTAAGTTCAGCATATTCAAGTACGTTGCGATCTCAAGTCTTTCTAAGACAGAAGCAGACGCTTTGGCAAGCGCTTACGGCAAGTATACTCAGACTGAAGATGACGGCGAGATTGCTTACGTGAGAGACGACGAAGCGGGAACGTACGTGCGTAAGTTCTTCCGTAGAGTGGAGAACGGCGACTCTGTCAGCGATAAGATAGCCGACGCAGGTCAATACTTCGTGTATATCGCTCCGGCAGACGAAGAAGCAGGAATTTTTGAAGGCGTGTCCGATACGATATCCTTCACGATAAACAAGGCAGAGAGAGTAGTCTCGGCTGACGATATCAAAGTGTCTGTCAACTACAATCAGATCAGGCTCTCAAGCAGTATTGAGGGAATGGAAGTAAGTTTCAACGGCGCAGGCTACGTCAACAGAAATACATTTGTTGACCTTAGCGCAAATACTTCGTACGTAGTCAAAGTGAGATTTGCCGAAACTGCAAACTATAAGCAATCTCAAGAGATTACGCTCAATCTGCGCACAGGTATAGATATATCTGCTATAAAGAGCACGCTTGCAAAATTTGACAAGATAGACTTCTCTAATATTGAGGAATTTGAGAGCAAAGTTCTTGCGTTTATAGATTCGGTATCTCAAGAAGATATGGCGCTCATAGACCAAGCGAAGTTGGCTAAGTTGCAGGCTTCTTACGAGCAACTTCTCCGCGGAGCAAATAACGTAATAGCAGGCGCTCAAAAGGCAGGCGCAACGGCTGTGGGTAAGTCCGGTAAGACTAGCGCTACGGCTAAGACGGTTGCGCTTTCAATGAGCGGAGCAAGTTTGTTGATGGCAGGACTTATGTTCTTCGCAAAGAAAAAGAAAGACGACGAGAAAGAAGTGGCAGCCAAGAAGGCAAAGCGCGTCAACGTCAAGAAAGCAAGCAAAATCTTGGTAATGGTAGTAGCAGTCGTTCTCGTATGCTTGACGGTATTTGTTGGTTGTACGCCTAGCGGTGACAACGGCGAATTTTCTAAGGCAGATTTGTATAAGATCGCTTCCTATCAGTCAGACGGACAGACCGGTAATCGCGATTTGACTATCGAAGTTTCGTCCAGCGGTATACAATTGTATAAGTACGCAAATGGCAAAGAGACTGTCGACGATAGACTTGACGTGTCAAATATCACGTTTGGAGCAGACGGCATAGGATTTGAGTTTGACGACTTGTATTTTGAGAATGCTCAATTTAAAGTCGAAGACGGACTTGCAACGTTTGATGCGGATATCAGAGAAACTCTCGTATTTTTGGGAGTAAATAACGCCGTTAACGGCAAGGTATCCGTAACAGTCAACGTCGAAAAGAAGAGTCTCAATACCATTGACGTCAGTTACGACGTAGTCAATGCGGGTATTACGTATAACGTGTCAATATCCGTCAAGGTTAATTGATTTTAAAGTTTTGGATATGAGAGGTGTCCAATATATAAATGGACCGACGCAAATTTGATCGCGCCGGTCTTTTTTATATGCAAGACGGATCGTTGAGAGGCAAAGTGGCTTCTTCACTTGCAAATTGATGACCTATAATCTATAATGAATATATATTTACCTTTGATAAGAAAGGAGAGCGGTATGGACGATATATTAATAATCGGCGGCGGAGCAAGCGGACTTATGTGCGCATATCTACTTGCTAAGAATGGAAAAAGCGTTACGGTATTGGAAAAGAACGACCGCGTTGGTAAAAAGTTGCTTGCCACCGGTAACGGAAAGTGCAATTTGACAAATACAAACGTCACGCTTCAAGATTATAATACAACTCTTATCAAAGATATATTAGACGAGTTTACGCCCCAAAGAGTTATTGAGGAGTTTGCTCAAATGGGGCTCTTGACAAAAGCCGACGCTGAGGGCAGAGTTTATCCTTACAGCGAAAGCGCCACTACAGTGCTCAACGTACTGTTGCGCAGACTTGACGAATTTGGCGTTAAAATCGTTTGCGACGCTCGCGTTGACAAGATAATACCAGTTGACGGAAAATGGAAGGCGGTTACTTCAAAAGACGAATATACAGGCGATAAAGTAATATTTGCCTGCGGCAGCAACGCAACGAGCGGGCTTGACAGCCTCGGCTTGATGAGCAGTCTCGGACATTGCATAATACCTTTTAAATACGCTATCGCTCCGCTTACGTGCAACGGCGTCAAAGGCGCTAACGGCGTTCGCGCAAAAGTATACGCAACTTTGTTTATCAACGGCAAAGAGACAATGGGCGAGCGCGGAGAATTTTTATTCAAGGATGACGCGCTGTCAGGAATACTTGCCTTTAGGCTTTCTTCTGCGCTTGCAAGATATGGCGATAAGGTTGAGAGTTGCAAAGTGACGGTGGACTTTGTGCCCGATATGCAACAGGATCAACTTGCAGAATTTATATACTCAAATTGCAGCGTTTATTCGCCTCTCGAAGGAATACTTCACAAGGCTATTGCGCAAAACGTCGTATCGCGTACACCTATGGACAGGTCGTGGATAATGTCGCGCAAAAAAGCCAACGATATTGCAAAAGCGTGCAAGGCATATGACGTAACTATTCTTGGAGTTGGCTCAAGAGCCAACGCGCAAGTCGCGTGCGGAGGAGTTGCGCTTGAGGAACTTGACGCGCGTACTTTGCAGTCTAGATTGCACGGCGGACTTTATTGCGTAGGCGAAAGCGTCGACGTGGACGGACTTTGCGGAGGTTGCAATCTTCATTGGGCTTGGGCAAGCGCAATGGCGGTGAGCAAGGACTTGATATGATTAGAGTAGATCAGATAAAACTTCCTATAGATCACTGCGACAGCGACGTCAAAAAAGGCGTCGCCAAGGCGCTTGGCGTAAGCGGCGGAGATATCAAAAGTTTTGAGATAATCAAAAAGTCAATCGACAGCAGAGATAAGAGCCGTATCAGGTACGTTCTCAGCGTTGCGGCTGCGTTGGATTGTGAAAAGAGATATCTGGAAAGACATCCCAACGCAAAGGCGTATACTCCGCCTGCGCGGCAAATCGAGAGCATACTGCCAAAGGATATACCTGCGCCTTCAAAAAGACCGGTGATCGTGGGATTGGGACCCGCAGGGCTTTTTGCCGGATTGACGCTTGCAAAGGCAGGTCTAAAGCCTATAATCATTGAGAGAGGCAAAAGCGTTGACGAAAGAGAAAAGAGCGTCAGTGATTTTTTAGAGACTTGCGTACTTGATACGCAAAGCAATTTGCAGTTTGGAGAGGGCGGAGCAGGTACGTTTTCAGACGGAAAACTCAACACAGGGACAGGTTCTGCGCTTATAAGCGTAGTTTTTGGCGAATTTGTCAAGTTTGGCGCGCCTCAGCAAATACTATACGACGCAAAACCGCACGTGGGTACGGACAAATTGAGGAACGTCATCAAAAATATGCGCAATGAGATACTTTCCCTCGGTGGAGAAGTTTATTTTGACAGCCGGCTAGTTGACGTCAAGACAAATGGTAACAAACTCGTTGCGGCGGTTGTTGATACAAAAGATAAAGGACGTTGGAGTGTGGATTGCGACTGTTGCATACTTGCGATAGGACATAGCGCAAGAGATACTTTTGAGATGCTTGTCTCAAAGGTGGCGATAGAACAAAAGCCTTTTTCTGTCGGCGTGCGTATAGAACACCTTCAAAGCGCGATAGATAGGGGACAATACGGCGAGCAAAAGGGGCTTCCGCCGGCAAACTATTCTCTCTCCTGTCATCTTGACAACGGTAGGTCGTGCTATACTTTCTGTATGTGTCCAGGGGGTTACGTGATGCCTGCGACTTCGGAGGAGAATGCCGTCGTTACCAACGGTATGAGTTATTACGCTCGCGACGGCGTCAACGCCAACAGCGCTTTGCTAGTTGGAGTGCAACCTCAGGACTTTGCTTCTGCCCACCCTTTGGCAGGAGTGGAATTTCAACGCAAATACGAAAGACTTGCTTATTCGCTGTCGGGTACATATAAGGCGCCTTGCCAAAGATACGAAGACTTGGCAAAAGGCAGAGAAAGTAAAGGCTTCGGACAGGTATTGCCGACATATCCAATAGGAGTATCGCAAGCCGACTTGAGGGCGTGTCTGCCAAATTACGTGACGGACAGTATAGTGGAAGCGGTAAAAGTCTTTGACAGAAAACTCAAAGGTTTTGCTGACGGCGACGCGCTGTTGACCGGTGTGGAGAGCCGCTCTTCAAGTCCAATAAGAATAATTCGCAATGAGATGGGGGACAGTTCTATAGAGGGACTTATGCCTTGCGGCGAGGGCGCAGGGTATGCCGGAGGCATTACTTCTGCCAGCGTAGACGGCATCAATATTGCACTCAAATATATAAGCAAGATATACAGTCAATGATTTTTAAGTCGAAAAGCAATGAAAATCATAGATATTTTTGGCTTTTGTTATAATATATAATATATTTAAATAATTGTAATTTGCTTTTTGGTATGTTATAATATAAAAACGGAGATATGGGAATAATCATTATACGCCATTCTTCGTTATAAACAGAGTAATTTGTTATGAGGTTAATATGACAAACAAGACAAGACAAATAATCGTTGTGGTCGCGGTATTCGCAATTGCGCTTGCATCGCTGGGTACGGTGATCGGACTATTGGTCAACACCGGACAGATGTCAGAATATTCAGACGGTTTTAGATACGATCTCAACGGTTCAAGAGCAACTATCGTTGGTTATGAGGGTAGCGATACGGACGTAGTAGTGCCGGACAGAGTTAAAGGTAACAGAGTTGTTGGAATTGAAAGAGACGCTTTCAAGGATTTGGCAGGCTCAATCAAATCTATTAAATTCAACTGTACCTACTCTTCTTTTGAAATAGCAAGCGAGGCGTTTAAGGATATGACCGCGCTTGAAAAAGTCGTATTGCCAGCCAATATAAAAGAGATTTCCGACGGCGCGTTTAGAGGTTGCACTTCGCTCAAGAGTGTAATTATGCCAAGCGGAGTTACGTATATAGGCAACAATGCATTCAAAGGCTGTACGTCATTGAACTTTATTTACAACAGCGAGAATTATTCCACCGAGGGAGACGGCGCAATCAAGAGCGACGCAGTATATTTACCTCAATCATTGCTAGAAATAGGCTCTTATGCATTTGACGGTTGTATTGCAATAGTAGAAATGCATTTGGCAAAAGACTTGGAAAAGATAGGCAGTTATGCTTTTAACGCTTGCACAAGACTTAGCGATCTTGAAGTCGAAGCAGACATAGAAGTGACTAGCATAGGCGAGTGGGCTTTTTACAACACTATGCTTAGTTCGACCGAGTCAAATAAACTTTCTTTCCCAAATCTCGTTTCAATAGGCGAAAACGCATTTAAGAGCGTCAAGACCAACTTCTCATATTTTGCTTTGCCTAAGTCAATAAAGAGCATAGGCGCAAACGCATTTGCAGAATGTACTTCTATGAGCAAGTTTGCAATAGCAGAGGACGCCCAACTCGAGACTATGGGCGAGGGCGTATTTGAGGGCTGTACGCAGTTGACTAGCGTAACTTTGCCTACGGAAATCAAAGAGATACCAGCAAAAACCTTTATGGGTTGCTATAGACTTTTGTATAACAACGACTTTGTGATAGGCAAGAGCGTTGAGAGTATCGGCGAAGGCGCGTTTGCGATCTACACAGGCAGAGGTACCAACGTAAACGTCACGACTTATTCAACACACGTATTAAAAGTCGACGAGGAAAACGAAAACTTTGTTATCACAAGACTTGAAGACAACAGAAGAGACGGCAATACCACTTCGACGTATCAGCAAGGTTTGCTCACTGACGCAGACGGCGCGACGGTATACGCTTATTACGGCTCTTACGACTCGTCGTCGACGAATACTATGGGCAGAACGTTCAGATTCTTGGACGTAGAGGGCAACTTCTTGACGAGCATAACGTCAATAAAGGCGTACGCTTTTGCAGGAGTGGATTTTGAGTATATCCAACTTCCTACGACCATAAAGGATGTGGGCGACTATATCTTCTTTGGAAGCAAGATCACCGCGTGCTATACTTCGGCAGTACCTTGGGAATTGACTAAGTTTTCATTCAGCAAGACCGTTGACGGAGATCCGGAAATCGAGGTATTGCTCCTCAAAAATACCGCAGGCGTAGAAGACTTTATGCGTACGCTTGGAGAATACGGTATTGAGGCAAGAACGTATAGCGGCACTTTGCAGTAATACCCATATGCAAAAATAACTTTAATGCGCCTTTGGATAAAGGGCGCATTTTTGCATATCAATGATATTTTAACGGCTGTGGATAAAACGGTTTGCTTTGCTTATACTATGCTCGGAGGTCAATATGAAAGAGACAGGTATAGTAAGAAGAATTGACGAATTGGGAAGAGTGGTCATCCCAAAAGAATTGAGAAAGGTGCTCAAGTTGAAAGAGGGCGAACTTCTCGAAATATTCACAAACGAAAGCGGTGAATTGGTGTTCAAGAAATACAACGAAGTCGGCGCTACGCCTGAACAACTTGACGCCATAAGCAAGGTGCTTTACAAGAATACAGGCAAGGAAGTCGCAATTTGCGACACCAGCAGTATACTTGCGCACGTTGGCGGTAAAGAAGGCTTGCAGGGCGAAGATATAAGCGACGAACTTTACGGCGTGCTTGACGACAGAAAGTCTCGACTTATCAAGGACAGAAGCGTGCGACTTGTCGACGATATGCAAGTCAACAAAAACGGCGAACAGTATATTGTTCCGCTCATCAGCAGCGGCGACTTGTACGGAGGTATTATCCTTTCGGCAGAAAAACTCGGTGCGGTAGATATGGCGCTTTGCGACGCAATGGCTGGTTATCTGACGTACAATATCGGGTAATATGAAAAGACGTACGATAGCGCAAGGCGCAATATTGCTTGCGGTATGCTCAATAGTGGCAAAGTTGCTGGGCGGAGCGTACCGCATAGCGCTTACCTACGTTATGGGCGCAGAAGGCATAGGATATTATCAGTTGGTATTTCCGTTTTTTGCGCTTTTGCTCGCCATTACCAGCAATGCGATACCCCTTACGCTGTCGAGGCAGATATCGGCGGAATTGTCGCGTGACAGAGGCGGCGCAGTAAAGGCGATCGTCAGGAAGGCGGTGTTGTATGCCGTCTTTGCAGGAGCAGTGGGAGCAACCGTTACGGTGTTGCTCTCCAGGCTTATGGCAAGCGCGCAGTCTCAGTCGGGAGTATATATATGCTATATTGCCATAGCGCCGGCAATCGTCTTCGTAGCCTTGGCGGGCGTCTTTAAAGGCTGGTTTTTAGGACACGGCAACACGACTCCGTCAGGCGTAAGCCAAATAGTAGAAGTATTTGTCAAGTTTGGGCTTGGATTGCTATTTGCATATCTATTGATGCCAAAGGGGCTTATGCAAGCCGTGGCAGGCGCGTTGATTGCCGTAAGCATAAGTGAATTTATTTCGCTTTTGACGGTGTTTATATGGTACGCGGTATCAGCAAAAGTTGAGAGAAGATTGCCGCCGCTTGCCACAGAATATAAGTTTTTTTCAACCTTTCTGCCGATTACAGCGAGCGGGTTTATATTTCCGCTGATAGCATTTATAGACAGCGTTATGGTCGTCAACTTGCTTATCAAGGGGGGCGTAAGCGACGCCGTAAGTCAATACGGTATACTCACCGGACCGGTTGCATCTGTGATAAATATGCCTATCGTACTTGCTATGTCCATATCGGTAGCGATTGTGCCTTCCGTGGCAAGCGCAATGGCGGGATACGACGTTGTGTCCGTCAAACAAAAGACTGCGACGACGTTGAAGATGTGTCTTATGATAGCAATGCCTTTCTTTCTCGGCGGAGCGATAATGTCAAAGCAAGTCGTGGGAATACTGTATCCCTCTTTAAGTCAGGCGCACAGGGATTTGACGGCGTATCTTCTCTCGCTGACGGCAGTCAACGTGCTTTTGCTCTCAATGCTCGAGGCGCTTGACGCTATATTGCAGGGATTGGGCAGACTTCGCCCAGTGCTTATCAATATATCCGTAGGCGGCGCGTTGAAGATACTCATTGAACTTATATTGGTGCCGAGATGGGGCATAGCGGCAAGCGGAGTATCTTCTATTGTCTTTTATTTGACGGCGTTTACGCTCAACGGCGTATATTACAACAAACTTGTAGGCAAAAATGCAAAACTCTTCAAAAGTATTAGTAAAATATCGCTGTCGGGTGCTATAATGTCAGTAGTAATGTTGCCAGGAATATTCATAAACAACAATATATGGTCGCTCGTCTATGCGGTATTGGCAGGAGCAACGGCTTATATCATATCGTTGCTTGTGATGAGAGCCGTGGAGCAAAACGAGATGCAAATGCTACCGCTTGGCAACAAACTCACTCGACTTTTAAAAAAGACAGGATACTATAAGAGCGTTTGATTAAGTTTTGCAGGATTGTGAGAGATTTTGCGATAAGCGGGATATGCCTTGTAGGCGTATCGGAGTTACGTGCGGAATGCGCAAACTTAGCGCAAAAATCAATGGCAAGTTTGCCGTTTGGACTTAATTAAATGCTCTTGAGAAAAAAGGAGAAAACATTATGATCACTGTAGTTGCGTTGGGGTGCGCAAAAGGGCAACTTACTCTTGCCGGCGCGGAGGCAATCGACAAGGCGGACAAGGTCTTTGTTAAGACTGCGCTGACTGATACATACGAGTATTTTAAAGACAAGGGCGTAGATTGCGTGACCCTTGATTTTATCTATGAAAAATCCCAAAATTTTGACGAACTTGACAGCGAGATTGCCCATTATCTTTTGTCGCAAGGCAGAGATATGGTCTATTGTGTCAACGGCAGCGGATATGAGGACAGATCCGTGGCGTTGCTTGCGCAAAAATGCGACGTCAAGATACTTCCGTCTGCCTCCTTCGGCGTAGCGGGCGGTAAGCCTAGCGTGGCAAGCGTCCTCATCAGCGCGTATGAACTCGTCAGTATGAAAGGCTTTAATTACGACACGAGAATGTCGCTTTGCGTGAGCGATATTGACAACGCTTTTATTGCAAGCGAAGTCAAACTCATTTTGCAAAATATATTGGGCGACGAAGAGAAGGCTTATTTCAACGGCAGACAAATAGAAATATACGAACTTGACAGACAGGGCGCGTACGACTATGCGACGACATTGTATATTCCGCCAAAAAGTCTTGTTGACAAGAGCAGATTCAACTTTGCAGACCTTTATCAGATTATGCGTATTCTGCGCGGAGAAAATGGCTGTCAGTGGGACAAAGCGCAGACACACGAGAGTATAAGACAAAACGCCGTAGAAGAGGCGTATGAACTTGTGGAAGCGATAAACAACGACGATATAGACAACATTATCGAAGAGAGCGGGGACCTCTTTTTGCAGAGCATCTTCCATTGCGTGATAGCGGAGGATTGCGGCGAGTTTAGTTTGGAAGACTGCCTGAGCGGTATATGCAGAAAACTAATTGACAGACATACGCACATATTTGGCGACGTAGTAGCCAACACTCCGGAAGAGGCGCTTAAGGCTTGGGATAACGCAAAAGCCAAAGAAAAACATTACTCGTCTGCAAGCGACAAGATATCCAAGATTGCAGGGGCTTTGCCTGCGCTGATGAGAGCATACAAAGTGCAAAAGGCGGTGAGCAAAGTCGGATTTGAATTTGACGACTTTGAGCAAGTCGTGGGCAAGATAAGAGAAGAAGTCGACGAGTTTTGCAAGGCAAAGACGGCAGACGAGTTGGAAGACGAAGGCGGAGATATTCTCATTGCCACAGTCAATGCCTTGAGATGGAAAAACGTCGAGCCGGAAATCGCGTTGTCAAAAGCAATTGACAAGTTTGTCAAAAGATTTAAATACGTCGAGGACAAGTGCGGCGGAGATATGCAGAGCAAGAGCCTAGACGAACTCAACAAACTTTGGGAGGAAGCAAAAATTGTCACAAAGCGTTGAGTTCAGGGGCGTAGTATTTGCGCCCATTGCAGGCTACAGCGACGTAGGCGCGCGCAAGGTAAGCGCAATGCGCGGAGCGGATATGACTTATACTGAGATGGTGAGCGCAAAGGGCTTGGTATACGGTAGCGAAAAGACAGAGGACTTATTGCGTACCACAGACAGCGAGAAAGTCAAGTGCGTACAGATTTTTGGCAGCGAGCCGTATTACATATCCAAGGCTGTCGAGCACAAAGCGCTTGAGAAATTTGACGTAATAGATATCAATATGGGTTGTCCTGTGCCAAAAATCGTAAAGAACGGCGAGGGAAGCGCATTGCTTGAAAATATCCCTCTGGCGCAAGAAGTCGTCAAGGCGGCGAGGGTGGCAGGCAAGCCTGTAACCGTCAAATACCGCATAGGCGTGAGCGCGGATAAAATAATTGCCGTAGACTTCGGCAAGGCAATGCAGGACGCAGGCGCAAGCGCGATTACGGTGCACGGTCGCACGAGAGAGCAGATGTACGCCGGCAAGGCGGATTGGCAGGAGATATCCAAGGTCAAACAGGCAGTGGATATTCCGGTATTTGTCAACGGCGATATTGTAGATAGGGCGAGTTATATAGAGGCAATGGAGACGACCGGTTGCGATGGCGCAATGATAGCGAGAGGCGCGCTGGGCTATCCCAAATTATTCAGCGACTTGAAAGGTATCGAGTTGACAAATTATTCTCTCAAGCAAGATATATTGACGCATCTCAATACAATGCTTGAGTTTCACCACAAAAATTTTGTGGCGTGCAATTTTAAAAAACATCTTGCGTATTACTGTCGCGGTATGCGCGGGCAAAAGCAAATAAAACTTGATGCGTACGCTTGCAAGTCTATCGAAGATATTAGGCAAGTGATAGAAAAGTATTTCATTTAGTAAAAAACATTGATTTTGCAAAGCAAAGACAGCGGAGATTGGTGCGATTTTCGTTTTAGCCAGAGCGACCGAGTGGTGAACGTACTTGCCGTACGTGACCCCGAGAGTCGACTCGCAGATCAAGCGGAAGGCGCGCTGATATACGCTGTCTTAATGGAGTAAGAAATGATAAACATTGTATTAGTAAACCCCGAAATTCCCAACAACACCGGCAACATAGTTCGCACCTGCGCAGTAACCGGCGCTAAATTACATATAATCGAGCCGTGCGGATTCAGTTGGGAAGATAAATATCTCAAGCGTAGCGGACTTGACTACTGGGAGATATCCGATGTCAACCGCTATGAAAATATGCAGGCATTTTTGTCTGCCAACTTTGCCGATAAGGCGAATTTGAACGACAATATTGCGTTGGCGGTCAAAGATACCAAAGAGGTCAGCGGAGCGCAGTTTTTCTTTGCATCCACCAAGTCTGATCACAACCACACCGACGTAAAGTATGACGAAGATTGTTGGGTATTTTTCGGTAGAGAGACCAAAGGTCTTGACGAAGAACTTTTGCACGAAAACTACGACGATTGTATTCGCATACCAATGCGCGCCGAGGCTCGCTCGCTTAATCTTGCCAACAGCGTGGCGATAATAATATATGAGTATCACCGCCAACACGGCTACAAAGGGCTTAGCGAGGCGGGCAAGTTGACAAAGTATTAAACTTTGCGGAGAAGAGATGATAGAGACCACCTTTGAAGAACTATTCACTTTTGAGGCGTTGTATGCGGCGCACAGAAAAAGTCGCGCGTCGCGCAGAAGCAAAAAGCCAATCGTCAAATTTGAGACGGCAATGTTGGAGCACCTTTACGATATGCACAAGAGGCTCAATGACGGCACGTATAAATTTGGCAGATACAACACCTTTTTGGTATACGAGCCCAAGTGCAGGGAGATACAAAACCTATTTTATTCTGACAGACTTGTACAGCGTGTGCTGTGCGACGATTTATTGATGCCATATTTTAAAAACAAAGTGATTTATGACAATTGCGTATGTCAGAAGGGCAAAGGCGCATTGTTTGCATTGCGAAGATTTGAAAAGATGTTGAGAGAGCATATAGCGGATTACGGCTCGGAGGGGTATTTTCTCAAATGCGATATTCTCAAATATTTTCCCAGCGTGCCGCACGACGTGCTTAAGCAAAAGATATGTTCCGTAGTCGCCGATCAGAGGCTCAAAGCAATGCTTGAAAGGGTAATAGACGGCTATCACACCAAAAAAGATTTTCTTGACAGATATGGTATTAGGTCGCTTGGAGATGGCGAAACGACTTGCAGGGGCATACCCATTGGCAATCAGACTAGTCAACTTTTTGGGATGTATTATCTTGACCCGATAGACAGATTGGTCAAAGAGAAATTAAGAGTCAAAGTATACTCAAGATATATGGACGACTTTGTATTGGTGCACGAAGATTTGCAGTATTTGCGCCACGTCAAGGCGGAGATAGAAAAGGCTGCGGACAAACTAAAACTTTCGCTCAATTCCAAGACGCAGATATTTCCTATGAAAAACGGCGTGACCTATCTTGGCTTTCGCTTTTGCGTAGGCCCCAACGGAGAAATTGTCAAGACCGTCAAAAAAATGACGAAACGCCGCTTTAGATGGCGCGCTAAACTTCTCAAAAAGGCGTATTACGACAAAGTTATTGACAGCGAAAGAGTGAAGATGTCTTTGTCGGCATTCCACGGTCATTTGAAGTATTCAAGAAGTAGAAAGTTGGAAAAAGAGTTGAGAGACAAACTTGACTTTGCAGTAAAAGAGCAAGCGGAAAATACAAATATTGACGTCATACAAACTAATACGCAGTGAAGTAATATAGTACACCCCTTCCGTCGCGTACCGCGACACCTTCCCCTCAGGTGAGGGCGTGCGTCACAACCTGTAAATACGCAATAACTTTTTAGATGTCATCTCGACCGAAGTGGAGAGATCTCAACAGTATAAAAAAAGTAATTGCTAAGAATACGGTTGGACTTCGCCCTAACTAATACCGACCAAGCGCAAAATCTCGGTTGCACTCGATTTTGGTCGGACTATAAACGGAAGAGACCTCTCGACTACGCTCGAGGTGACAGGAATGGTATGAGAGGTAACAGAAAAGGTATGTCAAGGTGACATAGAATTATTTGTCACAGATATGGTTAGTCAAAAAATCTCAAACAATAAAAAACAAAATACATTTACAAAAGAGGAAACACAATGGAAGAACAAAACAACAAGGATTTTATGGACGAAGAGATCCGAAAGGAACTCAATCAACCTGACGACAGCAGTCAGATTTACGCGACTGCAAACAAAGCAGCGCGCAAGCCTTACGTCATACACGACTTTGACCCGCTCAAAGACAGAGAAATGGCAGTCTTTACCGCCGCTAAAAAGTTATCCGAATATATTTTTGTCATTACGGAAAAGTCTCCCAAAAAATTGCGTTGGAGCATTATTGCGAGATTGCAGAATTCTTCCGTAGAATTGATAGAGAATTTGTATAGAGCAAACCAGGAGCAGGGCGAAAAACGCAGTGATTATCAAAAACAAGCAGTGGTAAGTCTTTCGCTTATAGATTTTTACAGCGAAACGTCTAGATGTATGCAGGCAATTACCATAAGACAGACAGGTATCATAGCCAGACAACTTTATGAAATCAAAAAGATGCTAAGCGGTTGGATGCGGTCAAAAAAGTAATTTAGTGTTTGCCTATAGCAAAGTTATTAAGGTATATTGATTGCAAGCAAGCAGTGATATTAAAAATGTGTGTATGACATAGAACTTTTGTCATTTCGACTGAAGCGAAGCGGAATGGAGAAATCTCAACAGTAAAAAAAATCCGACTGCCGAAAGGCGAATACTGCAAAAGCGTGAAGCCGTTGCAATACAGTCGGACTAGATTCGCCGTATAGGACTACGGCAGGACGCAAGTCCCTTCATACTCAATACATCAGTCCGACAATCCTTGGATAAATCGGAAACAGGAAACTTGCCACAAAGTGCAAGTGAGTGAAGCGCAGGCCGAACCGCTAACGAGCCGCCAGGAAGCACGCCCGAAACGCCGGTGGCGCCAGTCGTAGAGGGGACAGTCGCATTATATTAACTGCCAGCGGCGTCCAGGTAATTAGCGTTCTGAGCATTATTGTTATTGCCGGAACGCAGCCAGGAAAGATTTGTAACGGCCGCTCAACCAGTAAACTTACGCCCTATTAGAAGTATTATATCATATAGAAGTTTTTGTATCAAGCGAAATTGTGCTAAATGAAAAAAGTTTTCTGGAATAAATGTGGCGGTCTTTTTTTGTCATTTCGACCGAAGCGAAGCGGAGTGGAGAAATCTCTACAGTAAAAAAATCCGACTGCCGAAAGGCGAGTACTGCAAAAGCGTGAAGCCGTTGCAATACAGTCGGACTAGATTCGCCGTATAGGATTACGGCAGGACGCAAGCCCCTTCATACTCAATACATCAGTCCGACAATCCTTGGATAAATCGGAAACAGGAAACTTGCCACAAAGTGCAAGTGAGTGAAGCGCAGGCCGAACCGCTAACGAGCCGCCAAGCACGCCGCTGCCGGCAGTAGCAGTCGTAGAGGGGACGGTGGTATTATTGTTAGTACCGGCAGCGTCCAGGTATTAAGCGTTAGTGGAGTTATTATTATTGCCGGAACGCAGCCAGGAAAGATAGTAACTGCTGATCTACCAGAAAACTTACGCCCTATTAGAAGTATTATATCATATAGAAGTTTTTGTATCAAGCAAAATTATACTAATTGAAAAAAGTTTTCTGGAAGAAATGTGGCAGTCTTTTTTGTCATTTTGACTGGAGCAAAGCGAAATGACATAGAATAATGTCATATTGAGCGAAACGCAGTGAAGTCGAAATATCTCAATCGGATAGAGACCTCTCGACTGCGCTCGAGGTGACATCAAAATTGTTGCGTGTGATGACAGGTAAAATAAAAAATCCGACTGCCAAAAGGCGAGTACTGCAAAAGCGAAGAGCTGTTGCAATACAGTCGGACTAGATTCGCCGCATAGGATTACGGCAGGACGCAAGCCCCTTCATACTCAATACATCAGTCCGACAATCCTTGGATAGGTCGGAAGCAGGAAACTTGCTGAAAGGCAAGTGAGTGAAGCGCAGGCCGAACCGCTAACGAGCCGCCAAGCACGCCGCTGACGGCACTAACAGAGGTGGAGGGGACAGTA
>JAIDRT010000031.1 GCA_029061605.1 Clostridia bacterium
ATTAATCGTGAAGTATAATGTAATCGAAAAAATACGCCTTTTCACAGGCAATCAGGAAAAGTATACTTTTTTTGGAATAAAGGAATACGATATGTTGAGGATAAAAAATAAACCTATAGAGAAAAAAAGAAAAATTACATTTGCGATAACTTTGACATTACTTATTTGTATGTTATTTATATGCGTTTTATCTACTTTCTTATTAAAAGATAAAAACGCTGACGCTTTGATAGACAGTACTAAGGCAAAATACGTCGACGAGTTGACAATCACTGGTGACGCTAAGGGCGCAGGCGGAAAGGTCTTTGACGGCGGTAAACTCAACGAATTGTACAGACTTCTTCTTGGCGATAGCGCAACTTACGCTGATATAGTAACCGCTGCAAGTACAACTAGAAGCACTCCCGCAGGCGGTGTGGGCGGACTGACGGTAGGCAAAAACGCAAGCGACTTTGCCAACAACGTGGTAGTCAAGATGGGCGGTATAAATTGGATAGCCACGGTACTGACTGTGGATAAATCCAATGGCGACGTCGTATTGACGCTTTGGCGAGAGAATACTCCTGATGACGCTGCGCATATTTGTCAATTTTCTGAATGGAAAAATGGAAACGATCCAAGCGCAAGTTATACATACCCTGCAAGCGTATATTCTACTAGTTATGTTAGATCATTGTTGCTTAACGGTTACGCAATGACTGATGGGGAAGGGAGCGCAGGCAACCCTGTCATAGTTGAACACTCTACAGATGCAAATTCAAAGACTATTTTTACATCGTATTCAACAGAGCAAACCGAAAATTATGAATATGATTTGTTTACCAACACAAGATATCCCAATAATTTGACTAATTTTATAGTAAAGCCTACAAAAATTGCTTATCAAGAAACGCAAGACAGATATGCGGCGGAGTCATCTAATAGAAGCGGAGCAAATGAATGTTATGGAACTCCAGTAAATGGATTTTATTTTAGGACGGAGTCGGCAATTATAGGGAAATATGCTTATAATGATTGGCAATACGATTATATTTGGCTGCCTAGTACGGTTGAAGTCACACACAATTTGTTTGGAGTGAATACAGATTTAAAAAATGATAATATGAATCACTATTGGTCAAGAGGTGCCGCACAAGGCAGTACTTGGCGTATAGATAATGATTATACTACTATTTATGTTACAGATACGGCAGGCATTCGTCCTGCATTCCATCTCAATCTTACAATGGCTCAAGAAGCGGCTGCGGCAGGAATACCCGAGCAAGACACAAAGACAAAAGATTATTATGCAAACGGCGCAAGTATAGATTTTAAGTTGCTTAATATTGATACGGAAAAGATGGAGATATCTTCCATAGACTTCAAGCCTGTCAAGGGAGAGAATACGACCTCTGATATGACGTACAGTACGACAAACGGCGTAACTACGCTTACGGCTAGCGTACCAGGAGAGTATACTGTCAAGTGCAGACCAATAGGAAGTAATATATGGACGGACGGTAGCACAACTACTAAGGAGTATAAATACAAGATAGTCTATCAAGTGAGCGAAGTATCGTTTGTTGGGCAGACAAGCAGACCTTATGACGGAACGGAGCAGGAGTTTAGGCTTGGAGCAAATTTTGATAAGACAAAGATCACTGTTACGCCGACTTCAAGCGGGCTTACGTTTGACGACAGCGGAACTTACGCTGTGCTAAAAGCCAAGCCTGTAGCAACGTATAACGCTAAGGCAACGCTATACGACAAAGATCTTATGGAGTGGAGTACTGGCGGAAATGATGACAAGACGTTGAGTATTGAGATAACAAGACGACCGCTTACAATAACATTTGTGCCCACTTCTGCGTGGTCGTGGGCAAACGGCGAGGAGAGCAACGTAAGCATAGGAGATAACAGATGCGACGAAAATGAGAGCCTTATATTTACGTTTTCGTACGTAGGTAGCAGCGGCGGAACGCCAACTGTCTTGACAGGCGCGCCTGACGACACAGTCAAAAAGCAAACCAACGTGACGATCCCTGCACTCAACAACGGCAATTATACATTCAAAGTGGAGTTGACGGACAATGCAGACGGCAAAAATTATGAGATAACAGGCACGGATACTAAGGCGTTTAGTGTGACTGACAAGGCAATAGTTCTCACAGAAGCGGATATATTGTGGCAATACAGCAGTATCAATTTGGACGGCGGAGCAGTCAAGCAAGTTGGCGCTTGGGATAATACTACGGTGGTGGAAGTATTCTACGTTGCGTCGGATTATACGTTCAGTATTGACGAGACTGTGTTGAGCGGACTTGGCGTCAAATTGGACAAGTACGAACATCAAACTTACAGGGATTGCGGACTCAATTATTCAACCAGCGTGACGTTGGTGCCGTTGGGGGCGGGCAGTACGCTCAACGGCGGAACAAGCGTGACCTTCACAATCAAGTGGAAGATTAGTCAAGGCAAGTATGATTTGAGCAAGGTATATTGGGACTACGTAGCAGGCACTTTGGAGTATACTGGAGATTTGCAGAGAGTAGAACTTGTCAATCCGTATAGCACGTTGACGGCAAACGTAAGAGGCAACACAGGCACTGAAGTCAAGAGCGATTATAAGGCGACCATACTGTCTTTTAATAATTCAGACAGCAACTTTATTACGCCTGTCAAGGGAGACGACAGCACGTATATATACACGGCGGGGCAAGACTTTCCTTGGGAGTTGGTATGGAGCATAGACAAGGCTAGACTTAACTTGGTATGGGAAAGCAAGAGCGTAACCGACAGCAACGGCAGGACGTATACGGATTATGCGGTAAACGCTACTGACAGCGATAAGATAGAGAGATACGAATACTATACCGACGACAACGGCGCGCTAGGCGAGTTGATAGACAAGTCAAAGATAGAGGTAATACCCGGTCAGGAGACGTATTATTGGGTCAAGGCAATACTCAAGAGCAACTTTTTGGGCAACTATGAGATAGCCAGCGGAGAGGCCCAGCCTATGACAGTGGGCTCCAACAAGAATGAAATAATGATAGAGATGCCTGTCAAAGAATTTACCTATGACGGCAATGCGCACGGAATTGACGGCGAATTGAGCGTGACGTCGGGGACTATGAATATAGCCAACGTCATAAAGACGTATTACAAAGACAGTGTAAACGAAGACAACAAATTGAGCGGAGCGCCGACAAACGCAGGCGAATATATTTTGGTAATGTCGTTGAGCGAGAGTGACGCGCAAACAAAATACCTTGGAGCAGAGCAGATAAGTTTTAAGATAAACAAAGTCAAGATAACGGCGGTATGGAATACGAGCGGACAGATCCCAGTAATATCCAATTTGGACGATACGCTCAAAGAGATAGTGGGATATATCTACTATGACGCCGACGGCAACCAACTTGAAGACGGAGCGGAACTCGAGGTAGGCAAGACTTACAGCGTCAAAGCGATACTCAAGGGAGAGTATGGAGAGAATTACCAATTCGTAGCGGAAGACGGAGAGACGGTACTTGAAGACCCCACTAGCACCGGCGAAGAGGAGTTTACTGTCAAAGATAAAAACAACGGAGGCGGAAACGGAGTAGGCGGAATTGGTTCTATTGACGAATTGCTTGGCAAATTAGGTGACATACCTTTGTGGCAAATCATAGTGAGCGTGATCAGTATTATATTAATAATAGCGTTTCTTGCAAAGATTGCAAGTAGCGAAAGCAAACGCAAAAAAGCCAATAAAAAGATAGAAAAATACAGTAATTATTTTGCAGGCGCTTTCTTGGGATTGAGTTTTGCAAATTGGACTGTCATTGCCTGCTCGCTTGCAGGTGGCGCAGTGGTATGCTTAATAGGTATGATTATTGCGACGCGCAGACAAAGCAATGCCGAAGACGAACTTGACGAAGTCAAGGAAGAATACGAAAAAAATCAGCGCAAAGAAGAAATGCGTATGATGTTTATGGGTATGGCAGGAGGTCAAGGCGGTAATATGGGCGGCGGTTACGTTGTTCAACAAGGGCTTGGCGCAGACGAGATAAGAGGAATAGTATCAGAGACAATGACGGCATTACTGCCCGGTATGCAACAGATGTTGCCGCAACAGGCGTCTACAAATGACGAAGTGATCAAGAGCCTTGTCGACGGACAAAGAGTAATTATGCAAAAACTCTCTGAACAACCTCTTGAAAGAGTTGTCGAAAAGGAAGTTGTCGCAACTACTGCAAACGACGAGACTATCAAGCAGATGATGAAGACGCAAGAAAACTTGATGCACAATCAAGAAAAACTTATGGAAAAGATCTTGGAGTTGTCTGCCAATCAAAAAGTGGAAACTCAAGTTGTTGAAAAGGTAGTTCAACCTACGGAAAAGATTGTTGAAGTACCTGTCGAAAAAGTGGTTGAGAAAATAGTAGAGGTACCTGTAGAGAAAATAGTTGAAGTGCCTGTAGAAGTTGAGAAGATAGTGGAAAAAGTCGTTGAGAAAGAAGTGCCAGTAGAGGTCGAGAAAATCGTCGAAAAAGAAGTCGTCAAGGAAGTTCCTATTGAGGTAGAAAAAGTAGTAGAGAAGGTAGTGGAAAAAGAAATCAAAGTTACCGCTCCTGCAAAGCCTAAAAAGGAGAAAGCGCCTAGACTTACGCTTGACGAGGCGTACGCAAAACTCACTAAGACACAGCAAAAGTACTTTGACAGTCTAAGAGAATACGCATTGACAAAGTATAAGTGCAAGGAGAAGAAGTCGACATACTTCGTAGTATACGGACAGACTTCTACCAATCCATTGTTGAAGTTGACGATAAAGAAAGACACGACGGTGGCATTGTTCAAGATGGAAGACGAGTATCTCAAAGATATCAAGAGGGACGCTACGAGCGACGGCACCAAAGTCAAGGTAAAAGAGACAGAAGTAATAGTCAGCGACGCGCAGGCTTGCAAGATAGCAAAGAATATGATAGACCTAAGGGAAGACCAAATTGAGAGGTATCAGGATCTTCTTAAAGAGCAGCGCGCTTTGAGAAACAAGAAGTAAAGATAAGTGGAACGCAAAAGCGTTCCACTTATCTATTAGAGACCCATTCGACTACGCTTACGCTCCGCTCAGGGTGACACGTTTAAAGCGGAACTTACGCATTCAACGCGTCATATTGAGCGGAGCACAGCGAAGTCGAAATATCTTTCCTAGTCATATAAGACACCTCACCACCGCCAAAGGCGGAGCCTCCCCTCAAGGGGAAGCCAAGTACTGATTAAATCTCTCGACTACGCTTGAGGTGACAAAGAGATTGTTGAGTTGACTAATTTAGTCTTTTGGCAGCGTAATACTTGTATCTTCAATGTCGCTGTATCTATAAGTCAACAACTTTTTATCGGTTGCATTCTCGATAGAGAGCGTCATTTGCTTTTTAGTTGTGCAATCAAGCGTGATCATATAATCGTCAACGTTGCCAAAAAGGTCTTCTTTTTGACTTTCGTATTCGGTGGTGAATTCGCTTTCTTCATATTCCTTGCCAAAGAAAGTTTCGTACTTTACTCTAAATGCTTCTTTGAAGAAATTGTCAGGATCAAGCGAATATTTGTGTTCGGCTATCTCTTTGACGTAAGGCTCTTTAACTCCGACGTAGGCAAGTCCAGTTCTGTCTGCAATAGAGGATAGATAGTCGTCGGCGTCTTTGATGTCGATATCTTGCCAAGCGCCTGAAATATACGCCTTGTTTTCGTCTGTCGAAAATTGATAAATGACGTTGTTTGCCTCTCCGCTATCACCAATCGTGGTTGTTTCAAATAGTATTCTTGTGCCGTCATTGACGTACTTTGCGACAGTGTTAGGCTCTTGTGAATTGACTACCGTAAAGTTCTTTAGGGAAGTGAAGTCCTTTAAGTCGTAATACTCAAGGTCAAAGCCCTCGCCGTCTTTATTGCAGGCGCATAGCGCAACTGCGAGAATACATACCAATATAATGCAAGTTGTAATTGTTATTTTCTTTTTCATTGTTTTTCCTCCAAATATAGACTTTGCAATTTGTCAGTAAATATGCATAAATATTTTGTCACCTCAAGCGATGAGGCGAGGTCTTTATCTATATATGCTGTTAGATTTCTCGACTGCGCTCGAAATGACAGAATAGTATACTTTATCCTACCTAAATGAAGCGAAGAGGCGAGGTCTTTATCTATATATGCTGTTGAGATTTCTCGACTGCGCTCGAAATGACAGAAAAGCATACTTTATCCTACCTAAATGAAGTGAAGTGGCGAGGTTTTATCTATATATACTGTTGAGATATCTTCACTGCGTCGAAATGACAAGATTCACTTCTCTTAATTTAATGATGCGTACTTGCAAAAAAAAATTAAAAAAAGTGCTTTCAACCTATTGACAAGGTAGGTAAATAGGTTTATAATCATATTAACCTAGTAGGTAGGAATAAAACAAGTCGGGAGATACTCGAAAATGCAAAACTATTTTGAAAAACTTGTCAGAGCAAATTTTCGTTTTGGACGAATGCGTCGATGTTGAAATAAGGTAACGCAAGCGGCAAACCAAGAGTTCAGAAATCACTTAACATATATAAATATAATATATATATTCAATAATATAAATAAATTAGCATAAAAGGAGATATAACAATGTCTAAACAATATAAATTTGAAACACTTCAACTTCACGTAGGTCAAGAGCAACCCGATCCCGCAACTGACGCCAGAGCGGTGCCGATATATGCGACGACTTCTTACGTATTCAAAAATTCCGCTCACGCGGCTGCTCGCTTCGGACTTGCTGACGCGGGCAATATATACGGTCGTTTGACCAATTCTACTCAAGACGTATTCGAGCAAAGAATTGCCGCTCTTGAGGGAGGCATAGCGGCTTTGGCTCTCGCTTCAGGCGCGGCGGCTATCACTTACGCTTTGCAGGCTTTGGGGCAAAACGGCGGTCACTTCGTATCGCAAAAGACTATATACGGCGGAAGTTACAATCTTCTTGCGCATACGCTTACCAACTTTGGTATCACTACGACGTTTGTAGATATTCATAATCTAAAAGAGGTAGAGGATGCAATTCAAGACAACACGAGAGCAATCTATATTGAGACGCTCGGCAATCCCAACAGCGACATTCCTGACATTGACGCGCTTGCTCAACTTGCGCATAAGTACGGATTGCCACTTGTCGTAGACAATACGTTTGGCACGCCGTATCTCTTCCGTCCTATCGAACACGGCGCAGATATAGTCGTACATTCGGCGACTAAGTTTATCGGCGGTCACGGAACTACGTTGGGCGGTATAATCGTAGACAGCGGTAAATTTGACTGGACGGCTTCAGGTAAGTATCCCGCAATCGCGGATCCCAATCCGTCTTATCACAACATTTCTTTTGCAAAAGCCGTTGGACCTGCTGCGTTCGTTACGTATATCAGAGCGGTGCTTCTACGCGATACCGGCGCAACTATTTCGCCGTTTGCGGCATTCCTGCTTTTGCAAGGAGTGGAGACGCTGTCTTTGAGACTTGAGCGCCACGCAGAGAATACCAAGAAAGTTATAGAATATCTCTCTAAGCATCCTAAGGTAGAAAAAGTCAATCATCCGTCCCTTAAGGATCATCCCGATCACGGTCTTTATCAAAAATATTTCCCCAATGGCGGCGGCTCAATATTCACCTTTGAGATAAAAGGCGGAGCGGCGGAAGCGCACAAATTCATAGACAATCTTGAGATATTCTCATTGCTAGCCAACGTCGCAGACGTTAAGAGCCTTGTAATTCACCCTGCGACCACCACGCACAGCCAACTCACAGACGAAGAACTTGCCGATCAAGGTATCAAGCAAAATACTATTCGTCTATCTATCGGTACGGAGCATATTGACGACATTATCGCAGACCTAGAAAAAGGCTTTGCGGCTGTAAGATAATTTTGGAGGATATAACAATGTCAAAGATTTTTACTTCATCAGATCAATTAATAGGAAGAACTCCGCTTTTGGAGTTGACTCATATAGAAAAGCAATTTGACCTCAAGGCAAAAGTAGTCGCAAAGTTAGAATATTTCAATCCGGCAGGCTCTGTTAAAGACAGAGTTGCTAAGGCAATGATCGACGAGGCGGAAAAGTCGGGAAGGCTCAAACCCAATTCCGTAATAATTGAGCCTACTTCAGGCAATACCGGCATAGGACTTGCGTCCGTTGCGGCGGCAAGAGGATATAAAATTATTATTGTTATGCCTGAGACTATGTCCATAGAGCGCAGACAGATAATGAAGGCTTACGGCGCTCAATTGGTGCTCACTGACGGCGCAAAGGGTATGAAAGGAGCAATTGAAAAGGCGGAAGAACTTGCCAAGGAGATCCCCAATAGTTTTCTTCCCGGACAGTTCGTCAATCCTGCCAACCCACAGGCGCACAGAGAGAGCACCGGTCCGGAGATTTTTGAAGATACCGATGGCAAAGTGGATATATTCGTCGCGGGCGTAGGCACTGGCGGTACGATCACAGGCGTAGGCGAATACCTTAAGTCCAAAAATCCCGCAGTCAAAGTAGTCGCAGTCGAGCCTGCCACTTCTGCAGTGCTTTCCACAGGCGTTGCAGGCGCGCATAAGATACAGGGCATTGGCGCAGGCTTCGTACCTGAAGTACTCAATACGAAGATTTATGACGAAATAATCGCTGTGTCCAACGAGGACGCGTTTGCTATAGGCAAGTTGATAGGCAAGAGCGAGGGTATACTCGTGGGAATATCTTCAGGCGCAGCCGCATATGCTGCAATTCAACTTGCAAAGCGTCCTGAGAATGCAGGAAAGACAATAGTCGTACTTTTGCCTGACACTGGAGACAGATATCTTTCAACGGCATTGTTTGCGGATTGAGAATACACCCCTTCTGTCACTGCGTGACACCTTCCCTCAAAAGGGACGGCAAGAATATGGATGAGATTTCTCCATTGCGCTTCGCTCCAGTCGAAATGACATTAAAAATTGGTCAAGGTGACAAATGAAATAAGGACGGATATTAATATGACTATATCAACAAAAGGAAGATACGCATTGCGAATAATAATAGACCTTGCCGAAAATGACAACGGCAGTTATATCCCTATGAAACAGGTTGCGCAAAGGCAAAGACTGTCACTAAAATATTTGGAGCATATTTTGTCCATACTCAAGCAAAACAATATCGTTGAGGGACTTCACGGCAAAGGCGGAGGATATAAACTTACGAGAAAACCCGAGGAGTATACAGTCGGCGAAATCTTGCGACTTGTTGAGGGCGACCTCGCGCCGGTAGCCTGTCTCGAATGTGGAGCAACGCCTTGCGAAAATATGGAGCATTGTCGCACCTTAGAAATGTGGAAGGGCTTGCATAATTTGATCGACGAATATTTTGACGGTATTACGATAAGAGACCTTATGCAAGACGATACTGATCCTTCAAAAAAAGTCGACAGATCTTTTTTGGCGGCATCACTGTGACAATATTTTGTCATTGACGCTCGCTACATCCTCGCATCTGCTTGCTCGCTATGCCGTCGCTCCGCTCCTTACGACTGGAACAAAGTGGAATGGAGAAATCTCAACTTATTAATAAATACTTTTAAAAGGTGCAAAATCGCAACGCAAAAATAAAGGCGTTGCGATTTTTTATTCAACTAAAAGTCTAATTTAATGCTGATTTTTCACTTTTCCAAAAAAAGTATACTTTTCCTGACTGCCTGTGAAAAGGCATATTTTTTCGATTACATTATACTTCACGAATAATTATTTTGCAATATCTTTGGGTCAGGAAAAGTATACTTTTTTTGGAAAGAGAGTATAGAGTTCGTTTGGCAAAATAAAAAAGGTCATTGACGCATCTAATGTCATTTTGAGCGAAGTCGAGAAATCTCAAATGGATAGAGACCTCTCCACTACGGTCGAGGTGACAAAATACATCTCAATCCTATTTAAGTATATCTTTTGATAGGTGTATTCTATGGATAAGAAAAATTACAGAAAAAAAAGTTTGGCAATCTTGACGATAGCGCTTATTTTGATTATAGCGTTGTCGTGTGTATTTGCCGTATTTGGCAATTTTGCGAATTTTAAATTATATGTCAAAGAAAATAACAATAATTTGGCAACGCAGTTGGGCAGACCTACGGTATCAACTGCAGGGGATTTAAGTCATTTTGAAAATGGCGTAAAATACGTCTTTACGGACAAAAGTAAAGTTGACGGCTTTAGATCTGGTACGGAAGATTACGATACTAATACAGTTATAGTTGATACATCTCAGCCTATAGGCACTCAAGAAAATCCATATGTCATAACTTCAACGACAGAATGGGAAATATTTGTAAAGAAGGTCGCTACTGATGGAACTCACGGCACCGGACAATACTATGTTTTGGGCTCAGATCTGGACTTTTCTTCAGTGACACCTTTTAGACCTGTAGCGCGATTTAACGGTACTTTTTACGGTTTGGGTTATTCTCTTAAAAATATTACAATAGATACTTGGCAATATTGGAATGACAGTACAAGTACGTATACTAATATAACAGGAGGCATCACTTATGACGGCTTTGGTATTTTTTGTTCAACTGATAATGCAATATTTACGGATTTGATATTAGAAAATTTTTACCTAAAGAATGCGCCGTTTGCAAATACATATAGAGGTGGATACTCAACATTCGTCGGCGGTATATTGGGAACGGCTAAGGGCAATGTGGACGTTTTGAACTGTCACGTTGAGGGGGCTATTATCAATGAAACTACATATGGCTCTTATACTACTGTCAAAGGTAGTTTAGTTGGCTGGCATAATTTAGGATCGATAATGTTTTATAGATGTTCTGCTAAAACCGAATTAACGACTGTATCGTCAAACAGAGTTGCATTTGCTGGAGGAATGTTAGGGGATTCTGATGGTAGCACAACTGAGACAAAAGTCTATGATTGTGTCTTTAATATGAAATCTAATATGACTAATATATTGTATGATCACGTTGCCACTTTAGGCTGGTCTCGTTCAGAAGTATTATTTGAAAATATTATTGGTATCGTGGATAATAATAACGCTAATGCAAAAAATTATAGCGGTGCCTTAACAGGTACCGGTGCTTCAACTGTATCACTTAAAAATTGCTATGTTGATGGAGTTAACGGCCCTGATGGCGGGACAAAACTTTCTATGCAAGCGGTCTGCGGAAATGTTAAGGTAGCGACGAATCGGGTTATACAAAATGTAAACAATGTTAAAAGTACATCATCTTATACAACACTGTACTCTGGCTCATTTAACGGACTTTCTAATTTTTCAGGAGTGCCAACTGAGTACGCTAATAGAGCGCTTTTATTAAATGCTGCAAAAAATAACGTGGGCACAGGACTGTTATCTCAAATTTGGGACAAAGATAAAATTGACGGAGACTATTCGCCAGACAATTCACCTGTCCGCAATTATTTAGTGGCTACTATCACTTTTAAAAATTTATTGAGCGGAGACAGCGAAGAAAACGTTGGATTGCCTGTCGACGACTATATGAAAGACGACCCTTTGCCTACTCCGAGTAGCGAATATCCTAATTTCAAGACGTATGCTGACGCAAAGGCAAATCACGTATTTTTGGGATGGACAACAGATAAGAGCGGAGATACGGAGCCTTATACAAAGTTGCCAAGCGGAGTATTTGGCGACGTAACAATGTACGCAGTATGGGGCTTGCCGGATAGTTACGTAACAAACAATATAAAGACTAGTATCACGTCGGATAAAGACAAGATAGAATACGACAGCGTGGAGAGCATAACTCTAACGGCAAAAGTACAACATACTGAGCCTTCAAGCGGAGCAATGAAAAATCCGTCAATAAGATATTATTTCAAGCAAGACGGAAAAGAAAGAACGACGACTGAGAGCGTAAAGAAATCAGGAGAACTGGAGGTAAATACTGTCGCGGACAGCGGAGAATACACTTTTGATTACAGAATAACAGACGGAAGCGAGCCGTTGTGGTATCACGACGGAAGTTGTTCTACGAATAAAGAAATAACAATAGAAAAAGGCAAGTTGACGAGTATGACGCTTGAGAACTTCAAGTTAGATAGCGAGTCAATACCTTATTACGGCAAGCCGTTGAAGTTGATAGAGTTCTCTTGCGTAGTGAAGAACAAAGCAGGCAAAGAGGTATTGCAAGAGTCGCACAAGTGGGAGTTCCAAGAAGCAGAAGAGGTAGCAAAGGGAACAAACAAGACGACGATAGTAATAGTACCTGCGGATAAGGATAATTACGAGAAGTCGTATACGTTTGAAGTAGAGTTTGAATCCAAGGCGTTGACGCTTGTATTTGATATGCAAGATGCAATAAGCAGAGAATTGGCAGTAGACGTGACGTATGGACAGAACTATGGGTCGGCGGAGATAATATACTTATTCCAGACGGCGTTTATGAAGGCGCTGGAGAGCGGAGACAGGGCGTATGAACTAGTAAAGAATAAAGCGCCGTATTTAGAAGAAGCGCCAATCACTCCAGACGCAAGCGGAAAGCCGACGTATAGCGGAGAATTTAACGGAATAAACAAGATAGAGAGGATAAAGGTAACGTTTGAAAGCGTGACATATAAAGTGACGTTTAATTACGACGACGAAGGCGCTACGCCGAACAAGGTGGAGACGTACGGTTACGGACAGTATTTGAAGAAGCCTACGCCAAATCCTACGTATAAAGATTTGTTGTTTGTAGGCTGGTATTTTGACGAAATATCTATTGACGACGACGGAAACGAAGTAAGGACGCCAAGAGCGTGGAGATTTAATTCGGTGGGAGATATCCCGCAGGACAGAGTATCCGGAGAATTGGAGTTGACGGCAAAATGGCTCAAAGCCAACACGTTGGATAAGATCACAGTAGAGGTGGATTCGTCGAAGAAGTTTGTAGCGCAAACCAAGATAGTTGAGGACGATTTGGTAGTGACGGCATACTATAGCGGAACGTTGGACGGCGTGACTGTGACGCAAGACGTGGTGTTGACGTGGGAGCAATACAACAATGGAATAAAGTACGCGACAAGCGATAGTCTATTGCACGTTACGGAAGGCGGATATGAAGTGACGGTGAGTTACCAATTTGGATCAACGTCAAAAGAAGCGAGCGTCAAGATAAACGTGTTGCCAATCACTATTAGTACGGATAAACTAACGTTTGCGGATAAGGTAGTAATATGTACTGACGAAGAGAAGAATGAGACAATAGACCCCATCAAGGGCACGTTGCCAAGCCAGATAAAGAGCGTAGCGTACGTATATATGCTAGACGGAGTGGAGATACCCGAAGAAGATGTCAAGGGAATAGGCGACTTCATAGTACAGGCAGTATTCACAATGAGATCGGCGGATTTCTATGCGGCACCAATGACAGCGACGCTGAAGATAGTAAGACCGACTGAATTGGAGAAGCCGGTTTTCAAGGGCGGAGCGGTATACGACGGAACGGAGAAGAATGTAGAGGATTATCTAGACGGTTTCGATAGCGACTTTATGGAGATAATAGGCGAAGGAGCAACGGCGACTGATGCAGGAAGATACACCGTATACGTTAAATTAAAGGAAGGAAGTTGGGCAGACGGCACGACGGATAACGTGACGATAACTTGGACGATAGACAAGTCGACGCTTATCCCCAACTGGGACAAATGGGAGTTCGTCACAGACGGAGAGAGTGGATATGCGCCGGTAATCTCAGGAATGGCAGACGGACTAGCGAGCGGAGACGAGATAGATTACGCCAATGACTTTACGTATAAGATATATGACGAAGAGGGCAATGCGGTGGACGCAAGCCAAGTATCTGAAGTAGGCTCATACAGAATAGTAGCGACGATAAACGGAGATTTGGGAAACAACTACAAGTTGGACGACGTGAGCAAGGAATGGTACTTTGTAGTCGTGCCAAAGTCAGGAATGAGTATCTTGACGATAGAGTGGGGCGAGACACAGTTCTTATATGACGGCGAGGCGCATTATCCGACGTACGTAGTAAAGGATAGAAACGGAGACGAAGTGACGGACAATGAGATACTGTCTCAATTGAAGTTTACAGAAGGATACAAGACAAAGACGGAGAAAGGTACGTATACGGTCAAGGTGACGTTGAACGATACGGAGAATTACTTTATCCGCTCTGGAGCAATATGTACGTTTAAGATAGTAGACGAGAATGGTAATGCTCCTGACTACGACCCAACAGACCCCAACCAGAGACCAAGCGGCAATGACCCAGGTAGCGGAGATAACAGTGGCGGAACGCTAGACGAGATACTGCAAAAACTCAAAGAGATACCGCTGTGGCAGATAATAGTCGGAGTAATATCCATAATATTGATACTTATATTCCTATCCAAGACGGCTGGATATGAGAGCAGACGAAGAGAGGCAAAAAGACTTACGAAGGATAAATATACTACCTATTATGCAGGCGCATTCCTTGGCTTGGCAATGACTGGCTGGACGGCTATTGCGTGCGTGCTGATGGGGTTGGCGGTGGCAAGTCTCGTGATAATGCTAATAGCCAAGAGCAGATGTAAGAAAGCCGAGAGAGTAATGGAAGACGCTAAGGAAGAGTATCTTGCCAACAAAGCGGAAGAAGATAGAAAGCGTCGCGACGACGATATGCAAATGATGTTTATGCGTATGATGGGCGGACAAGGCGCAAGTATGGGCGCACAACCGCAAGGCGCGTATATGGGCGGAGGCTATGGCATAGGAGCAGAGGACATAAGGGGAATAATCTCTGATACGGTCACTGCATTGTTGCCTGGTATGCAACAACTTTTGCCGCAACAAGCGTCGACTAATGACGAACTTGTGCAAAAACTTCTTGAGAAGAGCGAAAAGAACGAAGAGACTATGCAAAAGATGATGGCAAAGTCTCAGAAGAATGAAGAAGCAATGCAAGATTTGATAAGAAAACTTGCAGAGCAACCGTCAGAGCGTGTCGTTGAGAAAGAAGTTGCCGTCACAAGCGCAGTCAACGAAGATGTGGTAAGACAGTTGATAGACAAAAACGACGAGCGTATAGAGCAGATGATGAAAAATCAAGAGGCGCTTATTGCTAAGTTGCTTGAAAGGGACAATTCACCGCAAGTAATAGAAAAAGTCGTCGAGGTGCCAGTCGAAGTAGAAAAGATAGTAGAGAAAGAAGTCAAGGTAGAAGTTCCTGTCGAAGTTGAGAAGATCGTTGAAAAGGAAGTTGTCAAGGAAGTGCCGGTAGAGAAGATAGTCGAAGTACCTGTAGAAAAAGTCGTGGAAAAGGTAGTTGAGAAAGAGGTTAAAGTCAAAGTAACCGCTCCTGCAAAACCAAAGGCAGAAAGGGCTCCAAGACTTACACTTGACGAAGC